>JADZAP010000040.1 GCA_020852705.1 Ignavibacteria bacterium
CAGAATAGAAGCAGGCAGTTTTACCGAGACAAAGAAGATGCTTTTAGTTAAGTAATTTGATTTAATAAACAATATAAAAATTGTTTTACAAAACCCGGTTTTAGAAATAAAGCCGGGTTTTTGTTTGAACTTTTGTTTAAATTATTTAATAAGCAATTCTTATAAATAAATACACATCTGCCCAAAATATAGTAACAGTATTTAACACAAATTACACTAATTATACTAATTAACACGAAATATAATCCCAAAATGCTATTTCTTGTTTTGAAAAGCATTAGAGCTCACAAAGTTGAATTTTGAAGATTGATATTTATCATAATAGAAAACAATTAAAGAATATCCGGAAAAATATTAAATAGCATGAATTTTGATATTGTGCCATACCTTTTAGAAAGCAGTGAAATAAATAATATGGTTTTACATTTTTTTAAATTGAAACTAAGTTAAAATTTTTATAATCTTGTAAATGCTGTATAAAGCTGCGATAATTTTAATGTATTTTATTTTGGGGCTAACCCTGCACTCTCAGGATAGTCCCTATTTTATTATAAATAAAAACGAACCTAAATCTTATCCTCTGCAATTTGCAGGTGATACAAATATATATGTGCAGGGTATATGGAGCAATTTAAGCAATCTGCCAAATGCTTTAATGGGTACAAATACATATTATGATTCCTTAGGAGCCAGAATATTTATTAGTGGAGGGTTAGGGTTAAATTCTGTACCAAATGATACCTGCCGTTGGTTTAATATTTCCACTGGTACATATCAGCAGGCAGCATTGCTTCCTGAAGGAAGGTGGTCAGGTAAATTAGTTAAAGTTAAAAATGACCTGTATCTTGTTGGCTCAATTGATTCTTTTTTTACAAATCCTGATGGAATAATCTATAAGTATTCCCTTTCATTAAACCAATGGTCAGTTTGTGATACAATGCCCGCACCTTATTTGCAGGAGTGTGCTGTTTGTGTAATTAATGATAGTCTTATTGTAACTGTTGGAGGTTCTGAGAACGGTTTTTCTAATCCGAGGAATTTAGTAAGGGTATATAATCCGGCACTAAATCAGTGGATTAATACAAATGTATTTCCAATAAACATAACAACAGCACATGCTGAGTTTAATATTTCAGAAGGTGATTCATCCGTATTTGTATTTGGGGGATACAGCTCGGGTAATCTGAATACTGTATATAAAGGAAAAATTTATTATAATAATTCAGATACTTTAAAATTTGCCTGGCAGCTATTTTGCAATACTCCGCTTAATACAGGCACATACAGAGTTGCAGGTACAAGATGGAAAGATTATATGTTATTTGGTCCTTCAATGTCAGGCAGTACAAGTATAAACAGTATATGGGGATTGAGTTACGTTGGGGGTTACGGTTACTGGACAGGTTTTCAGCCGGGTTCACCTGATACGGCAGGAAATATTGCAACATTTTCTGCACTTAGCGGAAATGATTCAAATTATTTTTATTTATTTGGAGGATATAAAAATCCGAATATATTGAATACGGTTTCAAAATATTCATTTATTACTCCTCCTCCAATTGGAATTTGGGGAAATCATGATGTTGTTCCGGAAAAATTTAAACTTTACCAAAATTATCCAAATCCGTTTAATCCACAAACTAAGATTAAATTTGAAATTCCTAAATATAGAACAGATACAGATATAACTTTAAAAATATATGATATAAGCGGAAGATTAGTTGCTGAATATATATTAAGCAACTATAAATACGGAATATATGAAATTAGCTTTAATGCATCAAATTTATCAAGCGGAATATATTTTTATACTTTAAGTTCCGGTGAAGAAAAAATCTCAAGAAAAATGATTATATTGAAATAACTATAATAGTTAACTAATTTTCTTATTGCATACCCCATTTTCTTTAGTTAATTTTGGCTAACTGAACAATTATCAGTTATGGGGGAGGTTGCAAAATGAAAAAGAGATTATTGTATTTTCTTTTATCCTTATTAATTTCAAACATATTAATTACATATTCACAGGTAAAACAACCTAATCAATGGTGCGGAAATTTTCCGTCATTACCGGGCAGCGGTACATTATGGGGGCATGCATCAGTGGTAAAAGGTGATACGGTATATGTTGCCGGGGGTTCATCTACCGGTGCACCGAGTACCAATTTTTATAAATATTCCATAAGCGGAAATGTATGGACAACTGGATTGGGAACACCAATTGCAAAATCGGGCGGGGATTTAGTGGCATGCGGTAATAAGATATATTACATTGGCGGAGGCAGTTCCACAATAAATATTGGTACACCCGAAACTTTTGTTTATAATATATCAACAGGTCAATGGAGTGCATTGGCAAATATACCAACACCTGTTACAGGAAACGTTGCTGAGTGTTACAGAGACAGTATAATTTATTGTATGCTTGGCGGCTGGAATACTTATGAAAGACTTATACAGGTATATAATGTAAACACTAATACATGGAGCCAGGCAACACAAATTTCATCAGGCAACGGCAGAAGAAGTTTTGCAGGCGGAATTTTGGGGAATAAATTGTTTGTATGTGCAGGTTTTTCAGGATCATTCAGGAATGATTTTTGGATTGGCACCATTAATCCGGCAAATCCGCTTCAGATAACATGGGTACAGAAGCCAAATATTTCAGTTGCTACAAGCCGCCCGGGCGGAACTGCAATTTTAGGAAAGTTTTATGTAATTATGGGTGAAATAAACGGAGGGTCGGGAAATGATTCAGTTGCAATTTGGGATACCACTATAAATGCATGGAGCTATAAAGATGGAAAGCCCATAAGAACAAATAATCTTAACGGGTCAGTTTCTGCTAGTATAACATATTGCAATAATATTCCGGGTGTAAAGATTTGGTGTGCGGGTGGTTCAATACAGGGGCAAACTAACAGGCCTCTAGATGTTTTTGCAGATACATGCTTATTAAATTGTTCTGATCCGCTAACAGGCATACAGGGAAATATGTTGCCGGCAGTATATAAACTTGAACAAAACTATCCAAATCCGTTTAATCCGCAGACAAAAATTTCATTTGAAATTCCGGTAAGTACTGTAGTTAAAATTACAATAACCGATATTTTAGGCAAGGAACTAAGTATAATTAAAAACGAATTTTCTAATTCTGGTTCTTATGAGGTTTTATTTGATGGTACAGGATTTTCAAGCGGTATATATTTTTACAAGATGGAAACAGGAGATTTTAGCGCATCCAAGAAGATGGTATTAATAAAGTAAAAACAGGCAGTTGTAAAAATAAAATTTTCAGCTAACCAATTAACGGTATAGCAATATCGTTACAAGGTAGTTAATTTTAAGTAATTTAATCAAGTGATAAAAATGAAAAAATTAATTACCCTCCTTTTATTTATTGTCAATTTTGGGATAATCATTGCTCAAAACCAGGACTTTGACGATAAATCTTCATATTCAAACTCATACACACCGCCGGTTCTGCAGTATCAGTTATCGGGAATATGGACAATTTTAACAAATTCACCTAATTCTGTTTCAAGAAGCTGCTGTGCTTATGTTGAAATAAGCGGTGTGCCGTATTTGTATCAATTTGGAGGCGGTAACTCGAATACTGAATTAAAAAGGGTAGCCCGTTTAAATCTACAGACAAATACATGGCAAAATAATTATTCCACTATGCCGTATCCAATTTCTTCTGGAACAGCAATTCCAATGAACGGGGGAACAGAGATATATGTATTTGGCGGTAATTATCCAAGTTCACTTGGTAAGACATTAAAATATAATGTTTCATCAAACAGCTGGCAAACATTAAATAATATGTCAACAAAAATAACAGATGCGTTGGTAGTAAAATACAATGAATCAAAGATTATTGTTATTGGCGGAGGTGATGGATATTTTGGGAATTCTTCACTAAAAACAAATAAGGTACAGGTTTTTAATATTGCCGGAAACAGCTATTCGTATTCAAATAATCTCCCTTTACCAATTTCAATGCTTGGAGGGGGTATATACAGAGATACTATAATTACAATAGGAGGATACACAGGCGGTAATGCAATTGCAAACTGTTACAAGGGTGTAATAAATCCAAATGACATGAGTATCACATGGAGTCAGATTAGTGATTATCCGGCAGGTTCAGTAACGAGACCTGCATCTTATGTTGCGGTAAAAAATACAGGAGTTGGTATAATGTGTACAGGCGGTGCAATTGGAGGAACTGACCCTACTGATCAAACACATTTCTGGAATTTTTGCACACAATCCTGGCAGGGAGGTCTTCCTGATAATACACAGGCAAGATCAAACTATAAAGCTTGCGGTAAAGGTTATGATGTAATTTATACTGTTGGAGGTTACCAGACAAATAACAGTTCTAATCGTACCGAAAAGATCACTTTTCAGACTATTGAAGGACCCTGTATGAATATGGTTGGTTTAGAAAACGGAAATAATACAATTCCTTCAAATTATGAGCTTAAACAAAATTATCCCAATCCATTTAATCCGGAAACAAAGATCAGTTTTTCACTTCCGCAGGGTGGATATGTTAAACTTACAGTAAGTGATATAACAGGAAAAATTCTGGATGAACCTTTAAGCAAGATATTAACAGCAGGAAATCATACAATTTCATATAATGCATCAATGCTCCCAAGCGGTATATATTTTTATACTTTATCAGCATCAGGGTTTACCGAAACAAAGAAAATGCTGTTAATTAAATAAAAAATTTAAAAATTTGAGTTTTTGCCTCAAAATTAGCAATTTTGGGGCTTTTTTATTTATAAATTTAGGATTGTAATATTATTTAAAAAATATTATAATATGGCTATCAATAAATAATATTTCCCATAATAATGAGATTAAAATTTTTACAATTTTTCTTTTTTGTATTTATTTTTCTGTTTTCAAACGTTTATTCTCAAACATATCAGAATATAGCCCAACAAATAGGCATTAATTCAACCTATTTTGATGATTACTATATACCGGGTGGCGGTGCAGGCTTTGCTGATTTTGATAATGATGGTGATATAGACCTATTAGTAGCAAGCCGAACGCATTTTATTATGTACCGCAACGATAATGGAATATTCACCGATATAACTTCGCAATCAGGAATTAATTTTACAGGTGATTGTTTAAAATCAGTTGTTTGGGGAGATTTTAATAATGATGGCTGGAGAGATGTATATCTAACAAGCTGGTATTCAGGGAGCAGACTATACAAGAATAACGGAAACGGAACATTTAGTGATATTACTGCTTCATCAGGAGTTTCAATTAATTTCAACTATCAAACTACCACGGCAGCGTGGGGAGATATAAACCGTGACGGATTACTTGACCTTTATGTTGGAAATTATGGAAATATAGAAAATGCCGGAGAGCAGCCAAATTATTTTTTTAAAAATAACGGAAACGAAACATTTACAGATATTACAGAATCATCCGGTGCAAAAGACAGTTTATATAAAAAACCTCTTGCAATTGTGATTTTTGATTTCAATATGGATGGATGGCAGGATATTTATATTGCAATGGATAAGCATCAAAGATCAACTTTGTTTAAAAATCTTGGCAACAGTACTTTTCAGGATGTTACTTATTCATCAAATACCATGTGTTATTTTGATGCAATGGGAATTGCTGTTGGTGACTATAACCATGATGGATTACTTGATATGCATGTGAGTAACGGACCTCCGGGAAATGCAACATTTAAAAATAACGGAAACGGAACATTTACAGATGTAGCAGTTCAAACAAATACGACAATAAATAAAGAATGCTGGGGCAACAGTTTTATAGATTACGATAATGACGGCTGGTGCGATTTGTATGCAACGGCATCTGCTGGTATTGATATGTGTGATGTTTTATATAAAAATAATCAAAACGGAACGTTTTCTAATATAGGCTTTAGTATAGGAATTGGGGACTCAACATTTAGTTACGGGGTTGCAAAAGGAGACTATAATAATGATGGATATCCGGATATAATGACTACGATGTCAAGGGATTCAGTTGCACATTTTTATAAAAACAGCGGAGGTACAAACAACTGGATAAAACTTAAATGCATTGGTGTACAGTCAAATAAAGATGCAATTGGTTCAATAGTTACAACTTATGCAGGGGGAGTTATTAACAGACAGGTAATACTTGGCGGCAGCAGTTATTTAAGCAGTGATGATGTTGAGCTGATATTTGGAATAGGCAGTAATCAGCAAGCTGATTCAATTGTAATATTATGGCCAAGCGGAATTATTGACAGGTCAATTAATATACAGAAAAATAACAGATATACTGCATTGGAAGGAAGCGGAGTAATTGGGATTACTCCAATAAGTTCAGAAGTTCCTTCATCGTTTTCACTTTCTCAAAATTATCCCAATCCGTTTAATCCGGGGACAAAAATTAAATTTTCAATAAAGTTCACAACAAAAGTAAATCTTTCGGTTTTTGATATGACAGGAAAGCTGGTTGAAACATTAATTGATCAGAATTTAATTCCGGGCACTTATGAATCTGATTTTAACAGCAGAAATCTTTCAAGCGGAGTATATTTTTACAGACTGAATGCGGGTGGATTTACAGAAACAAAGAAAATGTCATTTATAAAATAATTATAATTTTTAAAATGAAATTAACCAAAATATTAAACTTAACAGCATTTATTATTTTTATTGTTATTTTTAATAAATGCAGTGATGAAAATGTAAGCCAGTCAAATCAAAATACATCGCCATCTGTACCTGCCTCTCAGATAGATGCAAAGTATGCATTGGATTGGCTGGATATTGAGTATCAAATAGTTGCTGACCAGCATGACGATAGTCCACCGCCACCATCAAGATTGATTGGTTACACCTGCGTAGCAATATATGAATGTGTTGCTCCGGGTATACCGCTTTCAAGATCATTGAGCGGGCAGCTTAATGCAATGCCCCCAATGCCACAAATAGATAAAACTAAGGAGTATGACTGGCCAACGGTAATTGCTGCTGCAATGCGACCTGTAATTAATGTTTCTTACGATACATTATTTCCTTCAGCGGTAACATTGGTAAATAATCATTATAATAGTGTGATTACCGAAAGACAAGCAGCAGTATCACAGGATGTTATTGACAGATCAATAGAGCATGGGTTGGCAATAGCAAACGTTATTAACAACTGGATATTAACAGATGGTTATACTGAGACCAGAAATATGGTTTATGTACCGCCTCCACGGTCACAAAATCCCGCTAACTGGGAGCCGGTGAATCCGGGTGATATGGCTAATGAACCATATTGGGGAATTTTGAGACCATTTGTTATTCAGAATCCTGAACAATTTTATGTTGATCCGCCACCATTTAGCACTGATACTAATTCAGTAATGTACAAAGATGCGATGGAATTGGTGCATATTGCACAGGGACTGACAGCAGAAGAAAAAAGAATTGCAAATTTCTGGAATGATAAAGTAAGAACCGGAACTCCCGGAGGGCACTGGGCAAAGATAATGAATCAGGTAGCCAAACAGCTTAATTTAAAGTTAGATAGAGTTGCACAAATGTATGCCTATATGGGTCCTACAATTGCGGATGGATTTATTGTCTGCTGGCGTGCAAAATATCATTATAATCTTTTAAGACCGCAGACATATATATATGATTATATAACTCAAAACTGGTTTCCGTATTTAATAACTCCATCTTTCCCATCATATCCATCAGGTCATTCAAGTTTATCAGGAGGAACTGCGGAAGTTATGCATGAATTATTTGGTGACGTACATTTTACAGATTATACACATAATGAAATAGGTTATATTCCCAGATCTTTTGATACTTTTTATCAAGCTGCTTATGAAGCAGCATATTCGAGACAATATGGAGGAATTCATTTCAGATTTGATTCAGATAACGGAATTCAGTCAGGTAAATTATTAGGAAGATATGTACTTAATCATATTCATTTATCTATGATATCGCAATAAATTTTATTTAATAAAAAACCCCGTCAAAATTTAGACGGGGTTTTTTTTATTCTGAATATTTTAACTAGTACTTGTTGTTTTTTTGAATAAATTAAAAACAGAACTCTTGACATATTCTTTTTCAGTTATTAACCATAAAGCAAGAATTGCAGCATAACTGCCGCCGCGTTCAATCCATTCAAATACGGGCCAATGGGGATAAAATAATTCGCTTCCTGCTTTCCAAACAAAAAGCATAATCAAAACCGGTCTTATCGGTTTTATTAAAACCGTAAATGCAGCAATTATTTCAAACACTCCTGCAATTTGAGCGGTGATAGCAGGATTTGAAAATCCCAGTGAGGAATATTGACTTATTAATCCCTGTTTTTGAATAACATTAAGCCATCCGTGACCGGCAAGCAATAAAAAGACAGTAAACCGTAAGCATAAAGCAACTCTATGCAAAGTATCAGGATCAGCTTTTATATCAGGTTCAATTTTTTTAAACCAGCCTTTAAACTTGTTTCCTAAACCGTAAAGCAACAGCATAGCAAGGGGAATACCGAAGTTTCCGGCTCGTTCAATAAATTCTGCAAATGGTTCAGATGAAAGAGGTCTAAGCAAAGCAGTAAAAATACCCCAAAAAACCAGCCAGCCCGGTATAATTCTAATTGGATAAACCAGCATTATTAAACCCATTAAAATATCAAATGAACCTACTACAGGCATTAGGCGGTATGCAGTTATTTCACCAATTCCGAATACACCAAAATAATTGCACCAAATTTGTTTGGTAATGATGCCAAATACACCATGTCCAATAAAACACATAGCAATGGCAATTTTGAAAATGTAGAATAATTTTTTTTCTAAACTTAGATTCTTCATGAATGAAAAAAAATTTAGTTATTATTAAGCCAATTCCAAGCCAGATAAGCCATAAAGGCAGCCCCCTGAGATATTAGTTTTTCATCAAGATTAAGTGTAGATGTGTGCAGTCCAGAAGTATTACCTGCACCAATCCAATAAAAAGAACCCGGACATTTTTTTAAATAATATGCAAAATCTTCTGCAAACATAAATCTTTCACCCGCGAAAACATTTTCTTTCCCTAAAAATTCAATTGCTGATTGTTTTGTAAAAGCTGTTTCTTTAGGTGAATTAATTAATTCAGGGTAACCTTTAGAAATTTTAAAATCGTATGTTGCTCCGCCTGATAAGCAGATACCTTTAATTGTGCGCTCAATAAGCTTTAAAATGTTTTTACGCAGTTTTTCATTCAGAGTTCTAACAGTTCCAGCAAGATTAACTTTTTCAGGAATTACATTGTTTATTGTACCCCCGGATATTTTACCAATAGTTATTACAGTTGGTTCATACGGGTTGGTATATCGAGAGACAATAGTTTGTAAAGCAAGTATTAATTGCGATGCAATTACAATTGGATCAATTGCTGACTGAGGCTTAGCGCCATGCCCTGCTTTGCCTTTAATGGTTATATAAATTTCATCTTGAGAAGCCATCATCACTCCCGGGTAAAAACCGACTTTTCCGGCTGGTTTTCCTGGCAGGATATGTTGACCGAATATAACATCTACCTTAGGGTTTTTAAGGATACCATTTTTAATTAAGATTGAAGCTCCGCCCGGGTTTTTCTCTTCAGCAGGCTGAAAGATAAATTTTACTGAACCCGAAATTTGATCTTTAAGATCATTAAGTATTAATGCAGCGCCATAAACCATTGCTGAGTGCGAGTCATGTCCGCAGGCGTGCATTATTCCCGTATTTTTAGATGCAAAGCTAAGACCGGTATTTTCCTGTATTGGCAGGGCATCAATATCGGCTCTTAATGCTAAACATTTACCTTTTTGTTTTCCATTTATTACAGCGTACAGACCTGTTTGGGTAATCCTTTTTACGTTTGCAATTTTTTTGTTCTTTAGCTTAGTAAAAAGCAGTCTTGTTGTTTCAAATTCATTGAATGAAAGCTCAGGATTTTGGTGAATTTGCCTTCTTAATATAACAAGCTCTTTGCTGTAAAATTTTGCTAAGCTTTTAATTTTATTTTGAATATTTATGCTCAAAATTAATAATCTATTTTAAAGCTTCCCCAAAAGATATTTTCGCCAAATTTGATATTGCTTTTTGTAAAATCAAAATTAGTACGCTGATATTTTATTGAAATATGATACTGCCTGATTGGTTCAAAATCAAGTTCAGCAATTATAATATTTCTGTTTAACCTTGTACCGTTTAAAAACTTATTTGCTCTTAAAAAATCATTACTGCCGTTCAAAATATTTGAACCAACGTTTATAAAATTACCAAGACTATCATAATAATTTAAACCTGTTCGCTGTAATTTAAATGTAACTGCCAGCCGCAGGATGCTGCCAAAAGCATAGCTTAATTTGAAAGCATGTTCATCTGAATTAGGGTTTAAAGCATGTCCAATAGGCAGGTTCCAGTTTGTGTATGAATTATTTATTTCTCTGTGCGCATAAACAAACGGATCTATATGGGTAAATTCATAGGTCAAAGCAAGGTTTGGTATCATAGCAGCATTCTGCCAGTTGAAACCGGCTTGAAATGCAAATTTATTATCATTTCCTTTGGCAGAATCATTACTTAAGGTTTCAAAATTCAGATCATCAATTAGTAAACTTCCCTGTAAGGAAAAATTTCTAACAGGGAAAAGCTGAAAATCAGCACCAAGCAGTGTATTGTTTGAATTTTTTCCGGGCAATTCTGTATTCATATCAGCAGATGTTAAAAAACTGATTGGATTAATGAATGCAAAATTTAAAGGGACATTGCTGTATACAACCATTTCATTAAAACCTATTTTAAATGTATTATTAAAAAATGGACCTAACTCCAGTCTGTGAAACACCAAATATTTTGAAGATAATTGTGCACCGGCAGAATCGTTGCCTGTTATGCTGGAGTGGAAGAATGAATACCTGATTTTTTTATAATGCAGGTCAAGCTTTAAGAAATCAAATGGCGCTGAATTTTTATTTGATAAAAATAATTTATCAATATAACCCGGACCAAATGATAATGCTTCTCTGCCTGCTGTTAATGCAAGCCATTCAGTTTTAGTTGCATATCTTAAATATCCTTCGTAAGTATCAAATGTCTTATTGCCTTCACTGGTATATTTTCGGTTAGATGTAAGTATAGGATCGGTAAATGCTGTTTTCTGAGCATCTGTTGATGTACCACCCAAGCGTACACCGTTTGAAAGTCTTAAATAATATCCAACAGAATTGAAAAATGTACCTCTTATTCTGGTGCCAAGCTCTCCTAGCAGAACATGTGGTTTTCCAGCAGAATCGCCTTCCAAACCAATATACCTGATGCTTCCAATTGCATCCCAGAAAAAAGAGACATTAGAGTCAGCAGTGGAATACAGATATTTCTGTTTATTTGTAAAAAGCTCCCCAATACCTTTTTTAGAAAAAAAGTTTGATGAATTTTTCATAGTGCCAAACATATCGTATTCAAATTCTGCAGTATAAAACTTTAAAAGAGCTTTATCGGTTTTTGAAAGTTTTGATTTTTTATTTGTAATTTCAAGTAAAAGATTAGCTGCTTCTTTTCTGGAAATTGGTCCCATTGTAGGGGAATAATTATCAGTTACCTTATTAGTGTACATTCTTTCAAAAAACCCATATACAGGATTTGAAAGCGGAATAAGTTCTACCTGAGAATACAATGAACAGTTTAAAGCTATAAACAAAACAAAATTAAATAAGTATTTAAACTTTCCCATAAATTATTTGTTAATTTTTATGATGTTCTTTAAAACGCTCCCTAAGCTCTAGAATTACATAATGAAATATAATAGTGTGGATACTTTCTGCAGTACACATTTCATTTAAAGGAACGTGGAGCTTGTGATGAGCCATTTTATACAACTTGCCGCCATCATATCCTGTAACACCAATAGAAATGAGATCATGCTGATTAGCCCACTCAATAGCTTTAATAATATTAGGACTGTTACCCGATCCGCTGATAGCAATAACAATATCACCTGGTTTTGCATACGTTATTAACTGCTGTTCAAAAATTGAATCATATCCTTCGTCATTAGCTTGAGCAGTTAAAAATGGTGTATTATCGGTTAAGCTTAATGCTTTAAGCCGAACTGAGTGCCCGGGATGAAGTTTTGTACCTTTTGCTAGATCTTGAGCTAAATGCGAAGCATTTGCAGAACTTCCTCCGTTACCAATTACAAAAACAAATTTATCATTTTTGTAAGCATCAAATAACAGATCAATAAAATTATTTATCTCATCTGAGTTTACTGTATCAACAGCATCATAAAGCATTTTTTTATAGCTAAATAAATCCATTCAATTAAGTATTAGTTATTTACAAAAATCACGATAAATATAATATTACACAATGAAATAATAGTGTAAAGGTAAAATAGTGTAAATAAATAATTAATTCTCTGCTTTTCTAACAACATTAAGGTTTTTCATTGTTTTTTCTGCATAATCAAGAATATCCTGAATATCAGTTTGTTTTTTTAGATAATCAATATATTCCTTTACACTGTCTTCAGCAGTTCTTAAAGGTGACCAGCCAAGTGATTTTAATTTAGAAATATCACTGCATGCGTTTCTAGTATCCCCAAAGCGGTATTCACCGTTAATTTTGGCGATAATCTCTTCTTTTCCAAATGCTTTGGCAACTACTTCTGAAAATTCCTTCACAGTATAAGCTTTACCTCCGCCAACGTTAAAAGCATTATAGTTTGCTCTGCTATCCTGCATCACAAGTATATTTGCATCAACAACATCATGAACATTTACAAAATCACGCATCATCATGCCATCTTCGTAAACAGTTGGAGCTTTATCAAAATAATAACTTAAGCTGAATATTCTGCAGGCGCCGCTGTACATATTGTAAAACGATTGTCTGGAACCCTGCACAATAGAATACCGCATAGCAACAGAGGGTATTTTGTATCTTTCACCAAAATTCAATGCCATCAATTCCTGTGAGTATTTTGAAATTGCATACTGATTTGGAGGGCATGCATATGTTTCAGGTGTCCAAATATATTTCAGTTTATTTCCTTCGGGATCAGTAAAATCCCACTGACCTTTTTCTAATTGTTCATTTGTTCTTCTTTTAGGATAGTAGAATTTATCATTAATATCTTGATAAATTCCTTCACCATTTACAAATTGTGAGGATGCAACTATGATTTTTTTAATAGGCAGTTTTTTTGCAACAGCTATTTCGTAAATTAAGGCAGTACTTACAGAGTTAACATGAAAAAAAGTTGAAAAATCAGGAAGGTAGTCCTGATAAGCTGCAAGATGAAAAATATAGTCAATGCCGTTTAGTGCTTTTTCGATTGTTTCTTTATCGCGAACATCTCCAAGGATAAATTCAGCATCTTTGGGAATGTAATCTGGCATTCCCTTTAAATGAACGGGTTTTTGTAAATTATCAAGAATTCTTACATCGTAACCAATTTTTAGCAGTCTATCAACAGTATGTGAGCCAATAAACCCTGCACCACCAGTAACCAGAACTTTTTCCATAAAATTTTACTTTATATCGTATCTTGTTTGATCAAAAATAATCTTACTTCCGTGTTTTTCAAGATAAAAGGGAAGCTCCCTGTATTGATTTAAAGCTCTGCGTAAATTATCCTGTTTATCTCTTTCGCAATATACAAGTAAAAATCCTCCTCCTCCTGCTCCTGAAATTTTTGCACCAATTGCTCCGCCATCCATTGCCAGAGAGTGCATGCGGTCAATTTCTTCATTTGAAACATTTGATGCGAGATGTTTTTTAAGTTCCCAGTTTATGCGCAGGTTTTCTCCCACTCTGTTAATATCAAATGAATTAAGACCGTCAAAAGTATCATAAGCCAGTTCTTTGATTTTATTGTGAAATTGTAATTTATTAATAACATTTTTGCTCTGTTCTTCAAGTATAGAAGCTGCTTTTCTTGTTGTTGAAGTAAAAAAAAGCAGAAGATTTGAACCAAGTTTCCGCTTGATTTCAGTTGTCATATTAATATTTTCAATTTCAACGGATTCATCTTTACAGAATTTGAAAGATCTCAGTCCGCCGTATGCTGCAATATATTGATCTTGCTTTCCTATAGGTCTTCCAAGAATTTCAATTTCAATTTTGCAGGCTTCCTGAGCCAGCCTTTCAGATGTAACAAGAACACCTTTGTATTGGTAAAATGCATGAAGTAATCCAACGGTTAAACTGCTTGATGAACCTAAACCGGAACCTTCTGACGGAATATCAGCAACCATCATAACTTCAAATCCGTTTGTCATTCCTGTGAGTAATGCAGCTTCCTTTACAAGTTCATGCTTTATTTCCTTAATTGAATTTACAATTTCTTTACTTGAATAATCTACATAAATTAGATCATCAAATCTTTCTTTAACAATCACATAAATATATTTATCAATTGCAGTACTAACAACAAAACCTTCATTTGGAATATAATAGTTAGAAAGATCCGTTCCGCCTCCTGAAAGGCTTATTCTTAGTGGTGTTTGAGATATTATCATTAATCCTTTATTACTTTACCAAATGAATTATCAGGAATAAATTTATATTTATTACCCTCTGAATCAACAGCAGAATTATTCAAATCAAATTTTAACTTTTCGCCGGTTATTGAAATCCAGTATTTAAAACTTGCAGGATTTCCTGTAACAAGAGCAAAATCAGGAACAGATTTTGTAACAACTGCACCTGCGCCAATTAAACTATAGCATCCAATAGAAATTCCGCAAAGGATAGTTGCATTAGCTCCAATGCTGGCACCCTTTTTGATTAAAGTTTTTAAATAGCTGCCTGAGTGTCTTTTACTTCTTGGGAACATATCATTTGTAAATACAGCATTGGGTCCTAAAAAAACATCATCTTCAATAGTTAAACCTTCCCACAAAGAAATTCCGTTTTTAATTGTAACCCGGTTTCCAATTTTAACACCACTTTCAACAAAAACATAATCACCTAAATTACAGTCTTCACCAATTGTTACATTGTTTAAAACATGTGCAAAAGCCCATATTCTGGTTTTTGCACCAATGTTAACTGACTCAACTAAAGCTTTAGGATGAACAAAATAATTACTTGCCATTTTTTATACTGATTGAATTACTTACAAGATGCTTCCAAAAGTTTAACTACTTCACAACCAATTTTACCATCATTAATTAATGGTTTATTGTTAATAATTGAATTAATAAATTCCTGACACTCTAATCTTAATGGTTCATGTTGTTCTAATGGTATCACGGTTATTTCACCGGATTGGTATGACAATGCACCGGAGTCAGCAGCTTTACTTTTAATTCTATTATCATTTCCCAATCCAAACAATTTAAGTTTTCCATCCAGTGCCAGCATTTCATCATAAACTAATGTTCCTTTTGTCCCAAAGATTTGCATCAATCGTACTTTATTAGAGGATATCCATCCTAAATGAATATGAGCAGTAACCCCGCTTTTAAAATCAAGATCAATATGTACATTGTTAGTAATTATTTTACTTTTATTTGACTTTTTGGTATTAAAGGCACCAAACGGATAGCTGCTTCTCTTAGAAATAATTTTTTGCGGAGCTTCACCTAATAGATGTAAAATTATAGAAAAATCATGAGGACCAAGATCCCAGATTACATCAACTTCAGTTTGAGGAGGACCAAGATTTATCCTGTCAGAGGTTATATGAAGAACTTTACCAATAACATTTTTTCCGAGTAATTCTTTAATTTTTCTTACAGCAGGTGCAAACTGAAAAACATGCCCAACCGCAAGTTTTTTATCAAGCTTTGATGCAGTGTAAACCATAGATTCAGCTTCAATCGAATTTAGAGCCATAGGTTTTTCAACAAAAACATGTTTTCCTAAAAACATTGCTTCTTCAGCAAGTTCTTTATGAGTAGAAACTGGAGTTGCAATAACAACAGCATTAATTGATTTATCTTTAAGAATATCGCGAAAATCTTTTGTTGTTTCCACAGAAGGGAATTCTTTATTTATGAATTCAAGTCTGCCCGATTTGAGGTCGCTAACAGTTTTAAGGCGACAATTTGGAATAGAAAGAAAGTTTCTAACAAGTTTTGGACCCCAGTATCCAGTTCCAATAACACCAATAGTTACAATTTTTCCGGTTTTATTGATATTTTATACACCGCCTTTTCCTAAAATCATAACAGGAATTGTTTTAAATAAAATTTTGAGATCGAGCCACAATGTTTGATTATCAGCATAGTATAAATCAAGTAAAACCGAATCGCTAAATGTAACATCTTCTCTGTTTCTAGCAATAATCTGTGCAAGTCCGGTAATCCCGGGGATTACTTTATATTTTAATTTGTGCCAATCTTTAAAATGTTCGTATTCATAAGGAAGACAAGGTCTTGGACCTACCAAACTCATATTTCCAATAAAAACATTCCATAATTGAGGCATTTCATCCAGACTGAATTTCCTTAAAAACTTACCAATAGCTGTAACCCGTGGATCATTCTCGAGCTTTTTATAACCTTTATTAGAAGTGATAAGCTTTTCAAGATGTATTTCATGTATTTTAGTGTCATTGTTAGCAAACATTGTTCTGAATTTAGCCCATTTAAATGTTTTACCGTTCTTACCAATTACAAAAGTCTTATAAAATACAGGACCTTTTGATGTAAATTTAATTAATAATGAAACAATAATCCAGAAGGGTAGTAAAAGAATAATTAATATTCCCGATACGATTATATCAAATATCCTTTTGAATTTTTCCGAATATAAGGGTGAAATCTTTGGAGAAACTGAAATAACTTTAAGGTCATGATACTCACCTTCATCAAGTTTAGCAGTAATAATATCAAAATGATTAGAAACAAGGTTTACTTGGCAATTAGTTAACTTGCATTTTTCTATAAGGTCAAGAAGTTTTTTATTTTCAATATTTTGAATTGTAATGAAAATTTCATCAATTTCCTGCTCCTCAGTTATTTCCAGTAAGTCATCCATTGTGCCTATGACCGGAACACGGTTAACGATTGAATTTAGCTTTGCCTTATTTTCATCGATAAAACCAATAAGCTCTATATGATAGTGAGGTTTTACAGTCAGAATTTCTGAAAAGAAAATACCTAAATTTCCAGCGCCAACAGCAATTGCTCTACGAGTAATGAATTCTTTTATATTGCCGCCGACAAAATTTGCCCTTAGTAATCTTCTTAAAAAAAGAATTCTTGTAATAAATAATAAGGCAAATGATACAGAAAAATATATTATAACCTGTGCACGAGAGTCATGAAGGGTTTCGCGGGTTTTTACAATAAATATAAAAATTATTATAAGGATACTGTTTATTAATAATCCTTTAAGCATTAAGAGAGTTTGCTCTCCAATACGTAAAAAATATTTATGTTTGTAAAGCTGATAATAACGGAAGATAGGTATAATTAACACTGCCCCAATGATAAAAATAATCATTTTTTCAATAAATATGATATCTGTAAAGTAAATCTGTATTTGAGGGACTGTGAAGTATAATGCTAAAATAAATGCAATGGAAGTGCAAAACAGGTCATTAATTACCAGTATAAGTTTTTTAGCACCCCACTTTTTTATAAAATCATCAAGCATTTATTATAGAAATAAAATAATGATAAATTATTTTAAGAATAAAAATTCTTTATAGTTTCACAAACATAACCAATCATTTCTTCGGTTAATTCAGGATACATTGGGATAGAAAGTATTTCTGATGCAAATTTTTGTGCAACCGGAAAATCATTGGGCTTATATTCCAAATATGAATATGCTTTCTGCATGTGCAGTGGAAGCGGATAATGAAGCCCGTTTTGAACACCATTTTTATTTAAATGCTCAATAAGTTTTTCACGGTTTTTAACTCTGATAATATATAAATGATACACAGGATCAACATATTCGGGGTGGTAAGGTGTAACAATCTCTTCAATACCCATTTTTGCAAAAGTTTCAGTATATAATTTTGCATTTCTTTTACGCATTTCAGTCCATTTTTGAATATACTTCAACTTCACATTTAATACCCCAGCCTGAATTTCTTCCATTCGGTAATTATGTCCTTCAATATCATGTAAATATTTTTCGGTAGAACCGTGTTGCCGGAATTTAAGCATGAAATCATATAAAGAGTTATCATTTGTTGTTACACCGCCTCCTTCACCATAAGCACCAAGATTTTTACCGGGATAAAAACTAAATGTACCAATGTTTCCAATGCTTCCAACTTTTTTACCTTTGTATTCTGCAAGATGTGCTTGTGAGCAATCTTCAACTACATAAAGTTTATTTTTCTTAGCAATTTCAAGTATTGAATCCATTTCAGCGGGTTGTCCATAAAGATGAACAGGTATAATTGCTTTAGTTTTTGGTGTTATTGCTGATTCTATTTTATTTACATCAATATTGTAAGTTTTTTCATCATTATCTACAAAAACAGGTTTAGCAGAACATAAAGATACACCTTCGGCAGTTGCAATAAATGTATTAACAGGAACAATCACTTCATCGCCATGCTTAATTCCCAATGCGTGTAATGCAACATGTAATGCATCTGTTCCGCTGCTTAAGCCAACTGTATAATTAACATCTTGCATTTTAGAAAAATCACCTTCAAATTTTTTTGTTTTTTTACCGCAAATATACGCGGTATTATCTAAAACATCATTAATTTCCGCAAAAATTTCATCTTTTATTTCATGGTATTGAGTTTTCAAATCAACAAATGATACATTCATTAAAACAAAATTTCCTTCTAATAATTAAAATTTATAGTAATATTTAAAAAATAGCAAAAAATTAAGATTTTTAATACCCAAAAGAGAATCTGAGTATAAAATAAATACATTACAAAACTGCAGTTTATGTGAATTGTTTCCGTTTATTGAGATAGATTGAAATAATTACGGAAAATAACAGAATTGAAATTATTACTAGTAATGAAATAAAAACAGGAATATGCCAAGTTGGATTAATAATAGGCAAAATCATTTTAACACCAACGTATGTAAGTATAATTCCTACACCTTTTTTAACAAATTCAAATTTATGAGCTACAGCTGAGAGCAGAAAATACATTGACCTAAGTCCAAGGACTGCAAGAATATTAGATGAAAAAACTATGAATGGATCGGTTGTAATGGCAAAAATTGCAGGTATGGAATCAATAGCAAAAATAAGATCAGTTGATTCAATTACAAGCAGACATACAAATAAAGGAGTTGCATAATTTAGACCATCTTTTTTGATGAAAAAATGTTCTCCATGGTAATCAAGTGTTACTTTGTAAAATCTTTTAAATAATCTTAAAACCTTGTTGTTTTCAGGATGAATGTCCTTTTCTTTACCAAAAGTCATGTGGAAACCTGAATAAATAAGTATAGCTCCAAAGAAATAAAGTACAAATCCAAAATGTGATATTAATGCAGAACCAAGTAATATAAAAATACCGCGAAGTATAATAACGCCAATGATTCCCCAGTTCAAAACTCTTAACTGCTGATGCTGAGGTATTTTGAAATATTTGAATAATACTAAAAATACAAAAAGGTTATCTACGCTTAAAGATTCTTCAATAATATAACCAGTAAGGAATTCAATAGCTTTTTGATGTCCTAAATAATAATAAACACCGGCATTAAATGCTAAGGCAACACTTATCCAAAATAAAACCCATTTAATAGCTTTTTTAGGAGACATAGTATAAATACAGAATTTTAAGTAAGAGAGTTACGGAATGTTTTCGTAAGGTGCAGTAAACTTAAAATCACCGGTTTGGTTATCCCATTTTAATAATGCATCATCGCTTGTTCCTTTACCTGTTTCATTTGCCATTACAATATTTATTTCGAGGGGCTTTTTAGTTGTATCAAACCGTATAACATAACCGTTTTTGGCATCCACCTGTTCAATAAGGTTACCTTTAGGTGTTGAAAGTTTATCTTCCATTTTTAATATAACTTTCCATCCTTCATCATCTTTTTGTATAAAACTTCCTTTTCTGATCCAAAAGCTGTTTGCTGTTTGTTTCATCACAACAGCAGCAATAGCTGATTGTTTGCCATTACCCAATAAATCTCCTTTAGCAATTATTTTTACTTCATCACCATACAAGGTAAGGGCAAATTTTTTTTCTTCATCAATATTTGTTAAACTTGATTGATTTTGATTTGCATTTTTCCCGCATGAATTAATCAGCATTAAAACAGCAAAAAGCGGCATAAAAAAGAGGTATTTTTTCATTTTAATATAGATATATCTTCAAATATACCCAAATATTGAATTAGGATAAAGGAAAAGTTTTTTCTTAATTTAAACAATTATGTTTTATGTATTATTCCTTTTTAAATTCACAGTTAATAATTAACTTTGTACATATTTAACATAAATTATGGGACTTTTTGATAAATTAAAGAAGGGTCTGGAAAAGACCCATCAGAATATATTCAATAAAATTGACCGTCTGGTTAATGCTAAATCTGAAATAGATGATGATTTTCTTGATAACTTGGAAGAAATTTTATTAAGCAGTGATGTTGGTGTAAATACATCAGAAAAAATAATAATTAATCTTAAAAATCGAGTAAAAGAGGAAAAATACGAACGCACTGATCAGTTGAAAGCAATTTTAAGGGATGAGCTGAAAAAAGTATTTATAAGCGGAAATGAAGAAAACAATAAACCGTTTGCAGTAGATAAAAAGCCTTTTGTTATAATTGTTGTTGGCGTAAACGGTGCAGGCAAAACTACATCTATAGGGAAACTTGCATATAATTATAAAAATGCAGGTTATACTGTATTAATTGGCGCAGCAGATACATTCCGTGCAGCAGCTAATGAGCAGCTTGAAACATGGGCACAAAGATCAGGAACAGAAATAATACAATCAGTACAAGGCAGTGATCCCAGTTCCGTAGTTTACAATACAATACAGAGCGGTATCGCTAAAAATTATGATATTGTTATTATTGATACAGCAGGCAGACTGCATACAAAAGTTAATTTAATGGAAGAATTGAGCAAGATAAAGCGGGTAATTCAGAAACAACTGCCTGAAGCACCGCATGAAGTACTGCTTGTATTAGATGCAACAACCGGACAAAATGGTATGGTTCAGGCAAGGGAGTTCAGCCAGTCAATCCCGCTGAGCGGACTTATTTTAACCAAGCTTGATGGTACTGCGAAAGGCGGTATTGTTTTAAAAATAAGCAGTGAATTGAAAATACCTGTAAAATATATAGGCGTTGGTGAACAGATTGATGATTTGCAGGTTTTTAATAAAGAAAGTTTTGTTAAAGCTTTGCTAGAAGATTAATAAAATATTAGCGAGCGAATGATTTTTTTATATATTTAGAGTTAATAAATCCTTCAAACTATAAAAGATGCCAAATCAAATAAAAATTCTGCCGCAGTTTATAGCTAACCGTATAGCGGCAGGTGAGGTTGTTGGCAGACCTGAGGCCGTTGTAAAGGAATTAGTTGAAAACTCAATAGATGCCGGTGCAAAAACTATTCAATTGCACATTAAGGATGCAGGCAAAGCTTTGATACAGGTTATTGATGACGGCTGCGGTATGAATGAAGATGATGCAATTCTCAGTTTTCAAAGGCATGCAACAAGTAAAATTGCAAAGCCGGAAGATCTTGAAAATATTTTAACACTTGGTTTCCGCGGAGAAGCACTTGCTTCAATTGCAGCAGTTGCACAGGTTGAACTTAAAACCCGAACAGCAGAGGATGAGCTTGGTACATTAATTAAAAATCACGGAAGCGAAGTAGTTGAACACTCAAAAGTAAAATGTGAAAAAGGAACTTCAATTGCAGTTAGAAATTTATTTTACAATACACCTGCCCGCAGAAACTTTTTAAAAACCAATCAAACTGAATTTAAACATATTTACGAAACATTTGTAAGACTAGCTGCTGCTAATTACGGAATATCTTTTTCATTTATTAATGAAGATGAAGAAATTTTTGATCTTAAAGAAAGTGACCTTATTGAAAGATTAAAAAGCATATATGGTAAAGAAGCAGCGGAAAATCTGCTTGAAGTTGAATATTCAAATCAGCTTATATCACTTAAGGGATATATTTCAAAACCAAGTTTTACAAAAAAGAACAAGCAGGACCAAAACCTGTTTTTGAATAATCGTTATGTTGTAAATAAAGCTCTTTCTTTTGCAGTACACTCCGCATATGAAGACCTTGTAGATAAAGGTGATTATCCAAATTTTTTCCTGTTCCTTTCGCTTGATCCTTCAAAATTTGATATAAATGTCCATCCTTCAAAACTAGAAGTAAAATTTGAAGAAGAGCGTGCACTTTTCAGTTTTATCAGAAAAGGGGTGCGCAGCACATTGGGAAAAAATGATCTGATAGTTAAAGTAAAAATTCCTGAAACAGCATTAGGTGAAATTAATGAAACCAATCAACAGATAAACACAAATATATTTAAATCGTCACAGTTTACAAACAAATCCCCAAACATCAGTTCACAAAGCGGAGGTTTCAGCTTTAAGAAATATGAAAGTTCAAACATCAGCAATGACGAATTAAATTCAGCAGATCGCCCTATTATTCATGAAATGTTTGGAAGCAAAGAAAAACCCGCCTATTTAAATATTGATACTGTGGCTGAATCTGACTCGCAAGATGCGCTTGAAAAAAAGATGTATAAACATCAGGATACAGATAGTCTTGTAAGTAAAAATGAAATTTGGCAGTTTCAAAAGAAATATATTATGTATCAACTTGAAAGTACTTTAATGATAATTGATCAGCATGCAGCACATGAAAGAATCCTTTATGAACAAGCACTTGACAGACTGAACAGCAATGCAAATTTAACCCAGCAGCTTCTTTTGCCAATTTATGTTGAATTAAATCCTGTTGATTTTGAAGTTACCAGATCGGTTGAAACAGAGCTTCGTTCGCTGGGATTTGATATTGAACTGCAGAGTAAAAGAAAAGTTAAAATAAAAGGTATTCCCTCTGATGTAAGAATTGGCGATGAGGGAAAGATATTGCAGGAGCTGATAAACCAATATAAAGATTATGATATTAAACTGAACCTTGAAAAGCGTGATAACCTTGCAAAATCGTACGCATGCAAGCATGCAATTAAGGCAGGTGATTTTTTAAATGAAAATGAAATGCTGAATTTAATTGATAAGCTATTTTCAGTCAAAATGCCTTATGTTTGTCCGCACGGGAGACCTACAATAGTAAAATTAAGCATGGATGAGCTTGACAAGATGTTTTACAGAACAGGTATATAATTAATTTATAAGAATTTCAGGTAATTTATTTATTGAATTAACCATAAATGCAATTCCCTTAAGTTCATTTTTACCAAGGTATTTTTTAACCCAATCAGGAGTATGTTTCTGCACTTTTTGTATTACTTTAAGATTGCTGAATTGCGGGTTATTGAGTCTAAGATACAAAGGAAGAGCAAGATCAAGTGAAAATACATCACCAATAACATAATCAGGTTTTTCTTTAAGCAAAATATTATAATAATTTTTTCTGCGAAGATTAACTTTGAAGTTGCCCTGAATTTCAAAAAATTCGGGAACGTCTTTGAATTCTGTGTCAATAATGAATTTTTTGGCATCGCCAACTGCAATTAGTCTTCCTTTAACTATATCCCTTTCATTAGACATTTTATGACCCGTTTTTCTGAAAAGGTGTTCAATCTTTTCTGTTTTTGAGTTTGATACTACAGTTATTTCAATGCCGTTTTTATTAAGTTTTGATATAATTTCTCCTGCAGTTTCAACAGGTTTTAATTTTCCTTCAAGTTTAAATTGAGATGTAGATTTTATAAAGCAATCATTTGAAAATTCTGCAAGAGACATCTTTGCTTTTTTATTTACTGCCTCTTTAATTGCAGCAATATTTTGCTTAAAATGTGAAATTGACTGCTTGCTTGAAGTTCTGTCAATATAATCAAATATTGCATTATTATCGCCAAACGGGTCTTCCTGATAATAAACAGAAAGATAATTATTGTTAAACCACCCGAATTCATAAGGGGTATTATTCATTTCTTGCTTGCACTTATTTAACAAATTATCAACTTCATTAGGTGTAAAGCCGGTTAAGCCGGCAACTGCATTGATAATATAATTCCATACAAATTCAGCTTCAGCATCCTGGTTTGTCCACACACCGTCAAAATCAGAAATTAATTTTATAATAGCCATTATTTACTTTTTAAATTACTGTAAATGTATTATTTTATAGGATTAATACTCAAAAATACAATTATTTATGTATTAATTTAATGCAAGAATACAGTTCAAATAATTTAATAGGTGGTTTGCGTAATAATTCAATGGAGACAAAAAATTTCAACCAAAGTTCAAAAAAAATTTCAATTATTGTAATAGCAGCAGCATTAGGTTATTTTGTTGATATTTACGACCTGATTTTATTTAGTATAGTCAGAATAGCTTCATTAAAATCACTTGGTATTTCCGGTGATGCATTGCTTTCAGATGGAGTTATGCTGTTGAATATGCAAATGGCTGGTATGTTAATTGGCGGAATATTGTGGGGAATTCTTGCTGATAAAAAAGGAAGAATTACAGTTCTTTTTGGCTCAATAATATTATATTCACTTGCAAATATTCTGAATGGATTTGTTACAGATATACACCAATATTCTTTTCTTAGATTTTTTGCGGGAATTGGCTTGGCTGGTGAACTTGGTGCTGGTATTACACTTGTAAGTGAAGTTATGTCCAAGGAATCCCGAGGATATGGAACTACATTGGTAGCTTCTATTGGAATATTTGGTGCAGTTGTTGCATTTTTAGTTACGGATCTTTTTGACTGGAGAAATGCTTATTTTGTTGGAGGCGGGTTGGGACTTTTGTTATTGTTTTTAAGGATTGGTATTTATGAATCGGGTATGTTTAAAAATATCAAGAATGATAATATCAGCAGAGGGCAGTTTCATCATTTATTTACTAATCAGAAGAGATTTATAAAATATTTAAAATGTATTTTTATTGGTGCTCCGATTTGGTTTGTTGTTGGTGTTTTAATGACTTTCAGCGATGCATTTGCTAAACAACTTGGAATTGAAGGCGTTGCCCCTGCAAAATCTGTATTGTTTTGTTATATTGGCTTTATTATAGGTGATTTATTAAGCGGATATTTAAGTCAATACATGAAAACAAGAAAAAAAATTATTTTTTACTTTATAATTGCAACAAATATTCTAATTACTATATTCCTTTTCTTTAATTATTATGGCACATTTTATTTTTATACTATTTGTTTACTGCTTGGTACAAGTTGCGGTTATTGGGCTGTTTTTGTTACCAATGCCTCTGAACAATTTGGAACAAACTTAAGAGCAACTGTTACCACAACCGTACCAAATTTTATAAGGGGTTCGGTTGTTCCATTAACACTTTTATTTCATTATTTAAAGGATTCAGTTGGTATAATTTATTCTGCTGCAATTGTAGCCAGTATATCCTTATTATTAGCGTATATTTCTGTCGTAAGTTTGGAAGAAACTTACGGTAAAGATCTTGATTATATTGAAAATATTTAATTTATAAACAAATGTGAAATATATACTTATTGATTGTTTTCAACTAATTTAAATAGCATTTAAGTTTGTAAATTATTCATATATCTTTGCCCTTAATTAAAATTTTAATTTTTTTTAAATTAAATTTAATATTATAAATTATTTTTATGAAAAAAATTTTTATAACTGTAATTCTGTTATTTAACTTTATTGTTTATGCAGATTATACTACACCAAATACATCAGTAAGCTGGAATTTGAATGACTTAGTTACAAATTCAGGAGGTACCGTTACTTTTTCGAGCGGAATATATTTTATAAATTCAAACTTAACAATTGCGCAAAGTGATACTTTAAAAATTTTAAGCAATGCAACTATAAAAATTGCATTAGATGTAATTTTTCTTGTGAACGGCACATTTATAGTAAATCCTCAGGATTCAGTTAAGCTAACATCAATTGATACCACACAAAAATTCAAAGAATTACGGCTTGACGGGGCTGGTGTAAACTGTTCTTTTAATAAATTGATATTTGAATATAGTTATAATGGTTTCAGACTGCTGAATGTAAGTCCGGTATTTACAAACTGCACTTTCAGATATAACTGCAACGGAAATCCATCTACAACAGTACCAGCTCTTAATTTATTCACATGCAGTCCAATAATACAAAATTGTTTATTTTACAGAAATCACCGTGCAGCTATTGCAGGAGGTTCAAATATACCCAATGCACCTAAAATATTATACTCTCAATTTATAGAAAATGATCTGCTAAACGGAAATGTACCGCAGATAAATCTGGGTCAATCCGGTAGCGGTACCACCATTGTTAGGGGTTGCACTATTATTGGTTCGGCAATTCAATCAGGCGGAATAGCATCACTGCCAATTGGAACATTGAATATTATAATTGAAAACAATGTTATAAAAAAGAACAGATATGGAATTACACTTACAAATGCTAATACAAATGCAATTATAAGAAATAATATAATTGATAGTAATAATATTCAGGGTTTGCCTAATTTAGGCGGAAGCGGAATTAATATTAACGGAAATAGTACATTAATTGCACTTGTTTCCAAAAATTCAATCCGCGGAAATTTATGGGGAATTACAATTCAAGGTACAGCAAAGCCGGTTTTTGGTAATCTTGCTATAAATGATACAAATTACATTGGGTTAAACTATATATGGGGTAACGGCAACAGCGGTAGAATATATGATTTATACAATAATACTCCGGATTCAATTAAAGCAGAAAATAATTTTTGGGGTACCGGTTTGCTTGATTCAATTGAAGCACATATATTTCACAAACCTGATAGCACAACATTAGGTTTTGTTGATTATTTACCTATTTTTATTCCTGTTGGTATACAGGAAATTACAAATGAGTTTCCTGTTGAATTTAAATTATATGATGCTTATCCTAATCCGTTTAATCCGCAAACTAACATAAAATTTTCTATTACGCAAAAAGGATTTACTTCGCTTAAAATATATGATATTACGGGTAAAGAAGCAGCGGTGTTAATTAATGATGAATTGAACCAGGGGACATATAGCTTTAAATATAATGCTTCCGAACTAGCATCAGGAATATATTTTTACAAGCTTCAACAGGGAAGTTTTTCTGTTTAAAAAAACTTGTACTGTTAAAATAATAAGTATCTTTAATTTTAAGTAATATATAGTGAAAATACGGAAATTAATTTTACCGTTTACAATCATTTCAGTAATAATGGCAGCAATTTTTTTGATAATTAATTTTGAAGCTAATTATTCTGAAAAAGATGAAGTAGAAATGGAAGGTATTCCTGCTGATGAGTGGTTTGTTAAACAAAGGGCTTTCCCTTTTGATGAAATACCGGAAGGAAAAATAACTGAAGCTATAGAACAGTTAAAAAATATGCCTGTATATTCAACAGATAATTCATTCCCTTGGGTATTGGCAGGTCCTACTAACATTGAGGGAAGAATAACTGTAATAAAAATTCACTCTTCCAATCCGCAAATAGTTTATGTTGGCACCGCCAACGGAGGATTATGGAAATCAACTAACTTTTGCCAAAGCTGGCAATCAGTATTTGATAAT
This sequence comes from Ignavibacteria bacterium, assembly GCA_020852705.1. Lineage (GTDB taxonomy): Bacteria > Bacteroidota > Ignavibacteria > Tepidaquicellales > OLB5 > OLB5. The sequence continues at coordinate 27,702 of JADZAP010000040.1, forward strand.
CAGAATACTTCATCAATAGGATCTCTTGCAATTGACCCGGTTAATCCAAATATTATTTATTGCGGTACAGGCGAATCAAATGCACTTAGAAGCTACTATCCCGGAACAGGACTTTATAAATCCACTAATGCGGGTACAACGTGGGTTCTTTCCGGGCTGCCCGATAGCTATTCAATCGGAAACATATCGGTTAATCCTTTAAATAATCAGGTAATTTATACTGCAGTACTTGGTTCATTGAGGCGAAAAACAACAGCGAGGGGTTTATATAAATCAACAAATGCCGGTGTTAGCTGGAACCAATCATTATATATAGCTGATTCAGTTGGTGCAATTGATGTATTACTTGATCCATCTAATCCAAATAAGGTTTTTACAGCAATGTGGGAGCTAATGCGCCGTGAAGATTATATTAAATACGGCGGACCTAAGACCGCATTATATTTATCAACAAATGCAGGTACAAACTGGAATGTAGTTAACGGAGGTTTTCCGAGTAATGCAAATGACCTTGGCAGAATATCTATGGATATATGTGCTTCAAACTCTATGATAATATATGCACTTACTGCTTATGCAAACGGTAACTCAAGAGGTTTATATAAATCTGTTGACGGTGGAAATAACTGGAATTTAATTAACTCATCTGTTGCAGCATCATCAAATTATGCATGGTTTAACAGGATATGCAGTGTTAATCCATCAGATGCAAATAATGTTTACTGCGGCGGACTTAATATGTCCCGCAGCACAAACGGTGGTGTAAGTTTTTCTACAATAAGTGCATCTCATGTTGATCATCATGCTTTAGCAATTGCACCTTCAAACCCAAATTTTGTAGTTAACGGAAATGACGGAGGGATTGATTATTCAACAAATGGCGGAATTTCCTGGCAAGCAACTAACCAACTGCCAATAACACAATTTTATGCTGGAGATATTGACAACAATAACCCAAATACATTAATAGGCGGAGCACAGGATAACGGTACAAACAGGACATTTGGCGGAATTGGATCTTGGTCAACTATTAATGGCGGTGATGGATTTTATTGTTTGATTGATTATCAAAATCCGCAGCGCGTTTATGCTTCATCGCAAAACGGGGGATTAGTAAGATCAACAAACGGGGGCTCCAGTTTTGTTGGGGCTACTTCAGGGTTAGATTTAACCTATACTAACTGGAGCACACCTTATATTATGGACAAAAATAATCCGCTTGTGATGTATTGCGGAACATACAAAATACATAAAACCACAAATGGCATGCAAAACTGGTCAGCAATCAGCCCGGATCTTACAAATGGACATGTTCAAAATATGGGAACAATTACAACGGTTGATGTATCAAAAAGCAGCCCGAATGTTATTTACTGCGGAACTGATGATGCAAATGTGTGGGTAACAACAAATGGAGGCGGAAACTGGGTGAAAATTAATTCGGGGCTGCCATACAGATGGGTTACAAGAGTAACAGTCCATCCAACACAGGCAAATATTTGCTACGTTACTCTATCCGGATACAAAGTGGATTCAACAGGAGCACATGTTTACAAAACTACTAATTATGGTTCAACATGGAGCGATATTTCTACAAATCTACCCAATGCCCCTGTTAATGATATTTTGATTGACCCGCTTAATTTTAATACTTTATATATTGCAACTGATGTTGGTGTAATGATTAGCGAAAATGACGGAGCAAACTGGTCTTTATTCAGTTCGGGAATTCCTTCAAATGTTCCATGTCATGATCTTACACTTCAAAACAGTACCCGTAAACTTGTTGTTTGGACTCATGGAAGGAGTGCATTTTCAACAAACCTGCAGCCAGTTGGAATAATAGGGAATACCGAAACCGCGTCAGGTTACAGGTTAGAACAAAATTATCCAAATCCGTTTAATCCGCAAACCAATATAAAATTCCGGATACAAAATGATGGAAAAGTTAAATTAATTATATATGATGCGCTTGGAAAGGTTGTAAAAATACTTGTAAATGAAAATAAAATTGCCGGAAGCTATAATGTTTTTTTTAATGCTGCAAATCTATCAACAGGTGTTTATTTTTACAAGCTTGAGTCTGGTAATTTTAGTGAGGTAAAGAAAATGCTGTTTGTTAAATAAATGTTATGGTAAAACTTGCTCAGTTTATCCATAAAATGATAAAAATATAACATATTATTCTTATTTTCTTACATTTTTTAAGAAAATTTATGGTTTTTAGCTAACCATTTACCCTATTTATTTTATCAAATTTTTATTGTTTTAGGATTTTTATTTGATTATTTTACAGATTATTCCAAAAAATACATTTTAAACCGAAAATGAAAAGCTATAAAAAAACAATTTACACGTTTTTTACACTGATAGTATTGTGCGTTATTGGTTATTTTTCTTTTAACGCATTTAACTTTCAACCAGACCAAACTACAGAACAACAGCCCAAATATTCAAAAGTAAGAATATTTGCTGTTAACGAAAATGATTTTAGAAAAATAGAAGATGCAGGTCTTCATATAGACCATGCAATCACTAAACCAGGATTGTATTCAGAAACATGGCTTTCTGAGTATGAAATTTCTTTATTAAGTCAATCAGGAGTTCCTTACGAAACTTTAGTAGATGATTGGCAGACATATTATGATAATCTTCCGAAGATGAATACCGCGGAAATTGATGCTCAGATGCAGCAAACTTATGAAAAAGATAATATTACTCACTCTATTTACGGTACAATGGGCGGGTATATGAAATATGATGAAGTAGTTGCCAAGCTGGATTCAATGAGAATGTGGTACCCGCAATTTATTTCAGCTAAATGGTCAATTGGCACAACTTATGAAAACAGAACTCAATGGGTTGTAAGGATTACAAAAAACCCTGATGCCCCGACAGGCAGACCTGAAGTATTATATCATGCACTTATTCATGCACGTGAACCGGAAAGCATGGAAACACAATTTTATTATTTCTTCTGGCTGTTTGAAAATTATAATACAAACCCAATAGCAAAATATATACTTGATAACAGAGAAATATACTGGATGCCGGTATTTAATGTTGATGGTTATGTTCATAATCAAACAACAAATCCAAACGGGGGCGGTATGTGGCGAGCTAATAAACACTTAACAAGTCCACCCAGCTTAACTTGCGGTCCGGTTGATCCTAACAGAAATTTTGGTACTTATCAATTCTGGAATTCATCAAATAATGGTTCAAGCACAAATTCCTGCAGCGGTGGTCAAGGTACATACAGAGGTACTGCACCATTTTCAGAGCTTGAAACTCATAATGTTATGAATTTTGTAAACTCCAGAAATTTCAGGACTGCATTCAGCGCTCATACCTACGGTAATTATTTAATTAAACCATGGTGCTGGCAGGACCCAATTGGTACCCCTGATGATGCGATGTATAACGTATTTCTTGCGGATATGTCTGCAACAAACGGGTATACTACCGGATTTCCTTCACAAACTGTAGGTTATAAAGTTCGTGGCGGAACTGATGACTGGTATTACAATGATTCAGGGCACACAAAGATATTTTCATTTACTCCTGAAACCGGTAACAGCTTCTGGCCTCCTCAGAATGAAATTATACCTCTTGCACAGGGTATGTTGTTTTCTAATCAATATATTTCATTAATTGCAGGTCCTTATGTTAGTCCGACAAGTTTGGCGTTCAATCAGCAAAATTATACTCCAGGGCAGTCAGGTACATATAAAGTAAGATTCAGGAACAAAGGTGTTATGACGGCAAATAATGTTAAGGTAATTTTAACACCCGGAAATTCAAATGTTACAATTCCCACACAGCAATATACTTATGCTAGTTTACCAACATTTGCACAGGATAGTGCATCATTTAATTTTACTGTTTCCGGTACAGCACCAAATAACTGCGGAATTCCGGTAATACTTACAATTAAACTTGATACTACCACAATATATACTAAAACTGAATATATACTTGTTGGCACGGGAACTGTTACATTTAATGATAACGGGTCAACCTTTTCTAACTGGACAACAAATGGAAGCTGGAATACTACAACAGCACAGTATGTATCAGCACCTTCATCATTTACAGATAGTCCGGGCGGAAATTACGGTAACAATATTAATACAAATATGACCCTTTCAACCCCTGTAAATGTTTCAACAACACCTGTGGTATATTTATCATTCTGGCATAGATATGCAACAGAAGCAGGATATGACTTCTGTTATGTTGAAGTATCAAGCGATAACGGTTCTACTTGGAATCAAGTTGCTTCATTTAACGGAACAATGACTACATGGACACAGTTAACTTATGACATTACAAATTATGCCAATGCAACAACACAGTTAAAAATCCGTTTCAGGTTAACTTCGGATGCTGGCGTTACAGGTGATGGCTGGTACATTGATGACATAAAACTTACAAATTACTGCGGAAGTTTAGTAGGTATACCGGGTAACAATAATGGTATTCCCATCAGGTATGCACTGGAGCAGAATTATCCTAATCCGTTTAATCCGGTAACAAGCATAAAGTATCAGCTTCCAAAATCATCGCAAGTAAAAATTACAGTGTTTGATCTGCTAGGCAAAGAAATTGCAGTTCTGGTAAACGGTAATGTTGAAGCAGGATACCATACAGCAGAATTTGACGGCAGCAATTTTGCAAGCGGTTTATACTTGTATAAAATAGAAGCTGACGGATTTACTGACGTAAAAAAGATGATGTTAGTTAAATAATTTATTATTATTTTTCAGAATATTAAAGCCTGCTATTATAAAGCAGGCTTTAATATTAAATATGATTTTTAATAAAACTCTTTTTTTATAACAAGCTAATGACTAAAAAATTATTACTTTTTACAATCTTTATTTCAGCTTTGCTTATTACAGTATTGCTTTTTGAAAATGGTGAAACAAGCTCAATAAACAGCAATAGTTTTACACAAAACACAGAGCTTAAAAGAACCTGCGGCACAATGGATTATCTTGAAATGCAGTATAAAATGGATCCGGCTTATAAACTTAGGTTTGCTGAAATGGAAAAGATTGCTGAAAAATATATAAAAGAGCATTCAGAAAAAGATGGTGACAATACAGTTATAACTATCCCAGTAGTTGTGCATGTAGTTTGGAACACTGCAATTCAGAATATTTCAGATGATCAGATATTTTCTCAAATTGATGTTCTGAACAAAGATTTTAGAAGATTGAATACAGATACTATAAATACGCCGGCACCATGGAAATCTATTGGAGCTGATTGTCAAATAGAATTCAAAATGGCAAGAAGAGATCCTTTTGGGAATCCAACATTAGGAATAACCAGAACTCAAACTAGTATAACAGAGTTTGGTCAAAATACTGCATTAAAATTCACATCACAAGGCGGACATGACGCCTGGGATAGAGATAAGTATCTTAACTTGTGGGTTGCAAATCTTGGCAGCCAGTTATTAGGATATGCCACATTTCCCGGTGGAAATCCCGCTTTAGACGGGGTTGCAATAGGTTTCAATTATTTTGGAACTGTTGGAATTTTGCAGCCGCCATATAATAAAGGCAGAACGGCTACGCATGAAATTGGACACTGGCTATGGCTTTATCACATCTGGGGTGATGATAACGGTTCATGCTCAGGCACTGATTTAGTGGGCGATACACCAAATGAGGCATCTGAATTTTACGGATGTCCCAGCTATCCAACAACTGACGCCTGCAGCCCGAGTAATCCGGGAGTTATGTTTATGAATTATATGGATTACACTGATGATGCATGTATGAATCTGTTCACAATGGGGCAGCTTGGCAGGATAAATGCAGCATTAAACGGACCCAGACTTCCTATTCAAAGTTCAAACGGATATATTAATGTAAGCGGAATGCCGATATGTTCATTTAAAGCAGATAGTACCAATATTCAATATAATAATCCAGTTCATTTTACAGATGAATCCGCGGGCATTCCCACATCGTGGCAATGGACATTTACAGGTGGCAATCCATCAGTTTCAAATTCCCAAAATCCAACAGTAACATACAATACTCCGGGAATATATACTGTTAAGCTCAGAGTAAATAATAGTTTTGGCAGCGATTCATTAACAAAAACTTCTTACATAAGGGTGCGGGGTGATGCAATGTTACCATTTACCTTAATAAATCCGGTAACTTTTACACGTGTAGGAGTTAACAGTTCGGATACATCAAGGGTTTTATTTAACTGGATAAAATCTTCTGCAAGCAATTCAGTTAATTATAAGCTTAATCTTCGTAAAATTGGCGGTTCTTCTGATTATATTTTCATTGCAAACAATAACGGAATTGATTCAACAGTTGGGATAAGAAACAGCAGGTTAGATTCAATTGCGATACAGATGGGCGTTACAGGAGACTCGGTGAGATGTACGTGGAGAGTGTGGGCATACAACGGTTTAGACTCATTGCAGTCGGTAAATGCAAATATAATAACATTAGTCAGATCACCAATAGGAATTCAGATAATTTCATCTGAAGTTCCGCAAAAATTTGCTTTATATAATAATTATCCAAATCCATTTAATCCGGTAACAAATATTAATTTTGATATACCAAATCTTGGTAATAACAAAAAGGTTCATCTTGCTGTTTATGATATACTTGGGAATTTAATAGAGATGATTGTGAATAAAGAAATGGAAGCAGGTAAATATTCCGTTGACTGGAATGCAGGCAGTTATGCTAGCGGTATTTATTTCTACAGACTTAATGCAGGTGAGTTTACCGATACAAGAAAAATGATACTTGTTAAATAAACTCATAAAATATTCATTAATATTTAAACCCCATATTTAATATGGGGTTTTTTAATATAATTTTTTTAAAAATTAATTTTCTGATATGTATTTTATTAATAAGTTGTAATACTTAAATTGGAAGCGGATGAAAATTTATATAGTAATATTATTTATAATTTATATTACGGGATGCAGCGGGATAACAGTTGAAAAAGATATAAAACCTGAGCCTAATGACTGGGTGATGGCCGGAGGAAGCCCCGCGCAGCATAATTTTTCAAAATATGTTTTAAACCCGCCGCTTAATATAATGTGGGAGTATAACATTGAAGGCGGAGTTGGACCGGCAGGTATAACTGCAAGTGATGCAGTAGTTTTTGTTAACGCTCTGCAAGGAGATTTGTTTACATTTGATGTTCTTTCAGGCGGAAAGATTGGAGCATTAAAATCTCTTGGAAAAGATTGTTCTACAGCGCCGTTGATTATGGGTAATAATATAATATTTACATTTGCCGGAGATAAAAAAACCTCAGCAGCTTCTTATAATATAACATCGGGAAAATTTAACTGGCAAAAACGATTTGGAGATATCCAAACTTCACCAATATTATTTGAAAATTATATTTATTTTAATACCATTGCCGGTAAATTTTATAAGATTGATCCTGCTACCGGCAGAAAACAATGGGTTTATAATTCAAAATCACAAGTTCACTCCACATGTGCAGTAAGCGGCAATATTGCTGTATTTGGTACAGATAAAGGTGCTATTATTGCAGTAAATATTTCTGATGGTAAAGAACTTTGGCGATTTGAATCCGGACAGCCTGTTATTTCTACTCCATTAATATTTCATGATAATGTTTATATCGGCTGTAATGATTCCATTTATTATTCGTTAAGTATTAAAGAAGGAAAAGCTAACTGGAAGTTAAACCTTCACTCAAAGATAATAAGCGGGTCTGCAATTGACGGTTCTGGGAATTTTATTACGGGTTGTGTAGATGGCAGTGTTTATTCAATTTCTCAAGACGGAACAATTAACTGGAAATTTGAAACAAAAGGTGTAATTACTTCAAGTCCTGTTGTTTCAGGAAATAATGTTTATGTATCTTCTTATGACAGTTATATTTACACACTGAATGTTTCAACTGGAAGGTTGGTTTGGAAAAGTCCAATGCTTGAAAATAAAGTTAAAACTCAGCCGGTTATATGGCGTGAATTTCTTTTTGCAGCTGCCGATGAGATTGTTTATTGTTTTACCAGTAAAACTGTGAATAATAATGACGGAAAATGAAGTGTTTATATTTAATATTGTATTTTATTTTAATTTCTGATTTGTATTCTCAGCAGGATTCATTGACATTAAAATATAACTTTATTGATTCATATCCGCAGAATGCAGAAATTAAACTAAATGGTGAATTTTTAGGCAGCACACCATTTTATTTTACATGGAAAGACACCATATTCCCAAAACAACTAAAGTTAAACCTTCCGGGTTTTAATGAAATAAATGAAGATGTTTTATCAAATGAAATAATAAATAAAACATATAAGCTTAACCCTAGTGGTAAATACATTGTTAATAATTTGGTAAATGAAAACAAGGGATCATATTTTAAAGTAAAAAGAAAGCCACTGCCAATAATATTATCATCATTAATTACAGCAGGAAGCGGATTTTTTGCATATTATTTTAAATCATTGGCAAATGAAAATGCAAAAGAATATGATATTAGCGGGGATAAAACTGCAATTGATAGAAAAAAGAAATATGATCTTATTGGCGGAATTTCTATTGCTGTAATGCAGGTTGGATTTGGTGCATTAATTTATTTTCTATTCATAGAATAATTTTTTTTGAAAGATTATTCCCGTATTTATAATATTAAAGTATTAGATTACCGGTGTTGTGAAGTAAAATTTAAAGCAAGTTTACTTTTTAATTATTTGTAAGCAAAATATTTTGAAATTACCGGAAAACTTTCATCATACCTGTATTGTATATTAAAATGACCAGCATTAAATTCCTTATGAATAGATTTTATTCCAATTTTGTTAAGTTTACCAGCAAAAATACGTGCCCCGGAATATAGCCGGAATTCATCTTTAATACCGCAATCAATATATATTAACTTTAACTTCTTTAGGTTTACTTTATACTTTGTTACCATTCTAACAGGGTCATGTTTAAGCCATTTATTCCAAATTTCAGGAATAATTTCTGCTGTGTAAATATCAAATGGCAGGTCAAAATTATATTCCCTGCGCTTTGGGTTTGGAGAGTAACACGATGACATACCAATTATATTAAGTATATTATGAAATTCATTACCTTTTGGCTGCTTAATATTTAATTCTGATTTAATGAAATTCTGAACAGCTTTATGACCACTGCCATATTTCTGTATATCAATGATGAAATTTGCAAAATCAGGCATATAGCAGTATTCAAATGCAGAATCACCTGAGTGAGTTGCCATTAAACCAAAAACACCGGGGTTACGCATAGCAAGCCACATTGCGCCATACCCGCCTGATGATTTGCCTGCAATACATCTTGAAGCAGATTGTGGCAGAGTCCGGAAATTATTATCAATAAACGGAACAATTTCTTTTACTATATAATCTTCATATTTACCTGTAGCAGTGGAGTTAACATACTGTGATCCTCCGTATTTTGTGAAACAATCAGGCATAACAACAATCATTTCATTTATTTTGCCCGAGGCAATTAGCCTATCTATGCGCTGCTGAATATTTTCAGAAAAAGGTGAAAGATTCATATTAAGCGCTCCGTAACCTGTGAATCCAGAAATAAGGTAAACAACAGGAAAACGTTTACCGTTATTTTTTTTGTATGATTCAGGCAGATAAACCAATACACTGCGTCTAAAAGGATCGCCTAGCGGATTATTTTTTAAAACTTTGCTTGTATGTTCTAAAACCCTTATTTCGCTTTTCATACTATTATAAATTAATTTTCCAGTTTCTAATTACTTCAAATGTATTATAATCAGTTAAATCAAAATGCAGGGGAGTGATTGAAACATAATTATCATTAACTGCAGCTACATCAAACTCAATTGAGCTATCTCTATACAGCATGTGTCCGGTTAACCAGTAATAATCTCTGCCGTTTGGGTCAGCCCTAACTTCAAATGTATCTTCCCAATAAGACCTACCCTGTTTGGTAACCAATACACCTTTTATTTCATTTGCAGGAACATTTGGAATATTCATATTTAAAAGTGTTCCTTCATTCAGGTTTATTTTATCATCTTCCCACATCTGCTTAATGATATTTGAAGTAATCTTTGCAGGTTCAATAAAATCAGACTTGTTAAATGTTGTAAGTGATACAGCTATTGAAGGTATTTTAAGAATTGTTCCTTCAGTAGCAGCAGAAACAGTTCCTGAATAAATTATATTAATTGCAGTATTAGCACCGTGGTTAATCCCAGATACAACTAGATCAAACTTAATATCTTTAAAAAAATGCAGGACCCCAATTTTAACAGCATCAGCAGGAGTACCTTCAACAGCTATCCCAAAAAATTTTCCGTCAATATAATGCTCATAAGTACGAAGCGGATAAAAAATTGTAATAGAGTGACCCACTGCACTTTGCTGCCTGTAAGGCGCAGAAACATATACATTGGCATAAGTTTTTAGTTCTTCAACAAGTCTTTGCAGTCCCGGTGCTTCTATTCCATCATCATTGGAAACTAATATATTGGGTTTTCTTTTCGTCATATTACAAATGATTATTAATGCTTATTTATTTTAACTTTTAATAAAATAAATCAATTATTCAACAACATCCATGTTTCATCCAAAAACATCTTTAGGTTTTTTCCGCTTACAGCTGATATCTGAATTACCGGTATTTTTGCTTTACCTTTTCCTGATGTAAAGTGAATTTTTGAAAGTTCTTTTTGTTGTTTAGGTGTAATGCTATCAATTTTTGTAAAGCAAACCATTCTTGGTTTATCAAGAAGTGATTTATTGTAACTATTCAATTCATTAATCAATATTTCATAATCTTCTTTCTTGTTTTTTTTGTAAGGTATCAAAGATGCATCAAGAAGGAAAACCAATACTTTAGTTCGTTCAATATGTTTTAAAAACCTGATACCTAACCCTTTACCTGAATGTGCTCCTTCAATTAAACCGGGAATATCAGCAACAACAAAACTTTGATAATCTTTATAACGAACAATGCCTAAATTTGGCTGTAAAGTTGTAAATGGATAATCCGCAATTTTTGGTTTTGCGGCAGAGATTTTAGAAATTAAAGTTGATTTACCTGCATTTGGTAAACCAACAAGTCCTACATCTGCAATAAGTTTTAGTTCAATTTCTATATGCAGTTCTATACCTTTAATTCCGGGTTCGGCAATTCTGGGTGCCTGATTAGTAGAGGTTGTGAACTTTGCGTTACCCTTACCTCCTTTGCCGCCTTTGGCGGCTAAAAAAATTTGTCCATTTTCAATGAGATCAGCAAGAATTTCGCCTGTTTCAAAATTTTTAATTAAACTTCCGCAAGGTACAAGGATAATAATATCGTCGCCGCTTTTGCCTGTTTTATCGCCTCCTAATCCATGAGCTCCGTTTTTTGCTTTGTAAAGTTTTTTATATCTAAAATCAACAAGAGTTACCAAAGAACTATCTGCTTTAAATATTACATCCCCACCTTTGCCGCCATCACCTCCATTGGGTCCCCCCTTTGGCACATATTTTTCTCTGCGGAAACTTACGCATCCTCTACCGCCATCACCGCTTTTAATTGAAATTTTAGCATTATCAATTAACATCATAGCCGCATAACTTAATTTTAATTATTTATTCTGAAAAAGTTTGTTATTGTTTTTCAGGGAAATCACTTTGTAATATATCAACAAACTTTACCGCTTCATTAGAATATAAATCTATTTTATTTTTCTTAAAGTGGTTTTCTATTATTACAACAGCTTCAGCCCAATTATTTTTATCAAGTATATTATTCACTGTTTTTAAAAACTCATCCTCATTTTTTCTGAATAATTTCTTAATAATTTTCTTTTTGTATGATGTTTCACAGAAAAGATCATCTATAAGTTTGATTCGTTTATCCGCTTCAGAAATCTGTGATGGGGGTGTAATTTCATTAAACTGTGATGCAAATAACAGGTCATCAGAGTATAAAACATCATCTGCCGGTAAGTTATATTTTTGTGATTTATCCAAAACTGGTGATTTAGCTTCCTGTTCGCGTATCAGTTTAATGTTAACCTCCGGTTCTTCAAATATTATTTCTCGATCGGCTTTAAGAATTTTTTCAATTTCCCGTTCTGCATTATCACGGTTGGTATATTCAGTTTTAGCTTTTGAAATAATCTGCATTACTTTATCGTCAGCATCGTTATAATCTTTATTTTCTTTTGTCAGTTTCTTGCTTTCAGGGTTCATTAGTTCAACAGCTTCCTGAATGAATATCTCATCACTGAAGAAAGTATCTATTTTCTGTTTTATTTCATTAAAGCCCTTATCAGCAAAGTAAGCTGAAAGAATCTTTCGGGGCAGTTTTATGTTTACAGGGTTATTTGTACCAAGATCATGGAAAAAATAATACAGCAGTTTTACTAAGTTCATTCGGTGAGCCTGTGAACGTGATCCGGATATTTCTTTGTAAATGTTGCTATTTACTTCGTCTAAAAGAAGTTCAATTTGCGTAACGGAAATAACTTCAAGGGAATTTAGAGAAATAAAATCTTCAATATTAGTAATATAATACCCGTAAAACTGGAAATATTTAAGTCTGTTTAAAATATACGAAGTTGGACGTGTTTCTATTTCGCCAAATAAAAATTTAATCAGTGTGTTTTTAGGTTTAATGATATAATTGATGTTAAATACCACAGCTTTTTCAAGCACGTCTTCAAAATCTTTTTTATCAATTGGTATGTTATGTTTAGGGATATAATTTTCAAGAAAACTTTTTATAAAGGGAGGAAGAGCAGAGCTCCATATTTGCTCAAATGTTATTCTGCCTGCAGGAAAGGAAACCATAGACAAGTAATCATTGAATTTCCTTTTTGCAAAATCTTGGAACATAAAAAATTTATTTTCCTCCTATCAGGCAGCAATGAAACGGTATAACCAATAACATTAACGTGTTTGTATTACCAGAAAATGAACTATAAAATTTACCGTAGATTTTATTACAATTCGCGGTTAGAAAGTTCTTTTTTAAGCTGTGAAATATGCCAAGTAACATTGATATCCTTTGGGCATGCTTCAACACAATTGAAAATTGTATGACATCTCCATATTCCGTCAGGAGTATCAATGATATCAAGTCTTTCATCTGCAGCTTCATCGCGGGTATCAAAAATAAAGCGGTACGCTTTAACAAAAGCAGCAGGACCTAAATAATTATTATTTGACCAAGTGCTTGGACAGCTTGTAGTACAGCATGCACAAAGTATGCATTTTGCAGACTCAAACAGTTTTTCAGCATCTTCATTTGACTGCAGTCGCTCACAATCTGCTGATACGGGATTGTTGTTTATTAAATATGGAATAACAGCTTTATTTTTTTCATAAAAATCTGTCATATCAAGGATAAGATCTTTAATAATAGGAAATGCAGGCAAAGGCTCAATAATTATAGGTTTTTTTGTATTCAGGTTTTTAAGCAGGGTAGAGCATGCCAGATGGTTTTTTCCATTTATCCGCATACCATCACTGCCACAGATACCATGAGCACAGGAACGTCTAAAGGAAAGACTGCCGTCATGCTCCCATTTTATCTTGTGGAGGCAATCAAGCACAGTCATGTTTTCTTGTGCTTCAAACCGGTATTCTTCAAAATGAGGTTCTTTGTCAGTTTCAGGGTTAAATCTCTGTATTTTAAATGTAACTTGCATATCTTATAAAATTTTCTTGTTTATTTGTCAACTATTGACTTTAAATAACAGTATTACTGCGATAAACTAATACTTTCTTTCCATGGGTTCAAATTGAGTTTTGATAACTTTTTTGTAATCAATATTTGTGCTGCCATTATCATTTTTAGTAATAAAAGTATGTTTCATCCAGTTAACATCATCACGTTTAGGAAAGTCTTCGCGAGTATGGGCACCTCTTGATTCATGCCGATTTAGAGCACTTTCGTTAACAGATTCTGCTATATCAAGTAAATTCCCAAGCTCAATTGCTTCAATAAGATCAGTATTAAATACTTTGCTCTTATCCTGAACGGTAATATTTTTATACCTTTGTTTATATTCCTTAATATGCTCTTTGTTTTCCAGCAAATCTTTTTCGTTTCTAAAGATACCGCACTTATCCATCATGCTCTGCTGAAGTTCGCGTCTTATCACAGCAACTTTTTCGCTGCCAGTTCTTGCAAGCAGTTCATTAATTTTTGAGCGCGTACGCTCGGTTGGATCTATTTTGAATTCATGATGCTTAGCTTTTGGTAGATATTCAGCAATTCTTTTGCCCCCTCTTCTGCCAAAAACAACAATATCCAGCAGTGAGTTTGTGCCTAGTCTGTTAGCTCCGTGAACAGATACACAGGCACACTCCCCAGCAGCATAAAATCCATTAACAACATTTCCTTTAGTATCAGCAAAAACTTCTGTATCATAATTTGTTGGAATTCCGCCCATAGCGTAATGTGCAGTAGGCTGAATAGGAACACACTCTTTTGTTGGTTCTACACCAAGATATGTTCTTGCAAAACCGGTAATTTCAGGAATTTTTTCATCAATAATTTTTTTACCTAAATGAGTTAGATCAAGATTGATATAATGAGTGCCATCGCTTCCGAGAATCCCTCTGCCTGCTCGAATTTCAGAAATTATTGCACGTGATACCAAATCTCTAGGAGCTAGATCTTTGACTGAGGGTGCATAAACCTCCATAAAAGGTTCATTAGCATTGTTGCGTAGAATTCCGCCTTCGCCTCGAGCAGCTTCTGAAACCAGAATGCCTAATCTCCAAAGTCCTGTAGGATGGAACTGGTAAAACTCCATGTCTTCTAGAGGAAGACCAGCCTGATAAACCATGGCGCAACCATCACCGGTGCCAACGTGAGCATTAGAAGTAATTCTGAATGCCCTTCCATATCCTCCTGTAGCAAACATTACAGCTTTTGCCTGAAAAACATGTATCTCTGAAGTTGCCATATCAAATACTGTAAGACCTTTACATATACCATCTTCAATAATAAGATCAGTCAGAAAAAACTCTGAGAAGAACATAATATTATTTTTTATGCAGTTCTCATATAATGTTTGCAGCATAACATGACCTGTTCTATCAGCACTGTAGCAAGAGCGTTTAACAGGTATGCGTTTGCTGTTTGGGTCATTGGGGTCAACAGGTTTAGTATGCCCCCCAAACTTTCGCTGTGCAATTTTACCTTCTTTTGTACGGCTAAACGGCATACCCATGTGCTCAAGCTCAATAATGGCACGAGGTGCATCTTTGCACATAATTTCAATTGCGTCCTGATCACCAAGGTAATCGCTTCCTTTTACAGTATCAAACGCATGATTAAGCCAAGAATCTTCTTCTTCATTTGAAAGGGCTGCACAAACACCTCCTTGTGCTGTTCCGGTGTGTGAACGGGTTGGAAAAACTTTGGATATTACAGCGGTTGAATATTCTTTGGGTATTTCTACAGCAGCGCGAAGACCTGCTCCGCCTGCGCCAACAATCACAACATCAAATTTGTGTATCATTATAAGTTAAATGAATAGTTTTTACAAAATTAATTTAAATCTCTGATAGCTTTTAAAAGATCTGCCTTCTTTTTATTATCTTCGGGTGAATATGTGTAAATACTTTTAAGATCCATATAGTATAGCATGGCATCATATTTTTTTCTTTCCTTGCATGCAATCATACCAAGCAGATAAGGAAGATCAGGGTAATAAGTTGACCCGTAATTTGTCATTTCCATATCGTATGCTTTTTCGGCATATTTTTTAGCAGTTCGTAAATCATTTAGATATTTATAATATATTAATCCAAGCTGTATATAAGCTTGAGTGTAATTAGAATCTTTTTTTAGGATCTTTTTATATTCTTTAACAGCTCTGTTATACTTGCCCATGCTTTCATAAATTGTACCTATCTGGTATCGCAGATAAATATCAGCAGTATCTTTTCTTGACATTTTTTCATAGAATTCGAGTGCTTTCTTATATTCTTTTCCCGTTGTATATGCACTTGCCAAACTTGAAGATAACTGGCTAAGTAAGCTGTCATTTTGAAAGCGGGTTTTTATGGTATCATACAGATTTTCTGCCTTTGGAAAATTTTCGCAATATACATAAAGATCCATCATATCTCTGTAAACATTAAAAGAATCAGGTGCTATTTCAAGGCATTTTTTATAGAAAGTTTCAGCTTTGGAAAAGTTCAATCTTGCAATAGAATCCTGTTTAACAATGAATGTATCAAGTGTCTTCATTGTATCCTTTTGTTTAACGTAAATCCAGTTATATGTTGCTTCCTGTTTGTAATTGCCGGCTAAGCGCAGATTTGAAAAATATAAACTTTCTTCCCGTTTCTTTTTTGCCTCGGGGTTATTATCTATATTAGCTAAATCAACAGAATTCATGAAGTTTACGAAACTGTTTATTGCAATTGCAAAATTCAGGTTGCCAAACCCGGAATATGTATATGTTGTAATGCCAACAACTTCACCTTTTTTATTAAACAGTGCACCTCCGGAGTTGCCTGGAGAAATTGCAGCAGTTATTTGCAGGACCTTTTCAAAATTCTTTTCAATAGGTGCATAAGTTACAGGATCTGAAAATGATACTTTTTCATTTTCGCGGATACCCGCTATTATTCCCTGTGATATAGTATATTCATATCCTAAGGGACTTCCTATTGCGAATACTTCCTGTCCGGTTTTCATTGCATCTGAGTTACCAAATTTTATTACGGGAAATTTATGCCCGTTTGCATTTTTAATGCGGATAATTGCCATATCATTTTTTTCATCAATAATAAGAAGCTCTGCATCGTAGAATGTACCGTCACTTGTTTTAACAATAAGACTATCTATACCATCAACAACGTGATAATTTGTTCCGATAAGACCATCTTCACTGAAGATAAATCCTGAACCGTTAAGCAGGGTAGTATCTATGGTTGTGAATGAATAATATGAATAATAATTATCGGTGTGATACCAGATGGAAATTAAAGCAGGTTTATTCATTTCAATTATCTGCTCTGCATTAAAAAATGCAGTATCTACCAATAAATGATCTTGGTTTGTAAGGTTATTCTTATTTTGTGCTTTCAGACTGAATACAGTAAGAATAATAAATGCTGCGGTAAAAAGATATTTTATCAAATTGTTTGTAGTTGGTTAATTGACCTCATCCCCTAGCCCCCTCTCCTATTATGAGAGGGGGGAGAACTGAGGAGTAAAATTTTAGTTTTGTTAAATTATATAATTTGCAAAATGCAAATTATTAATTTTTACTTATGTTTCCATTCAGGTTTCCGCTTTTCAACATAGGCATTCATACCTTCTTTCATATCATCGCTAGCAAAAAGAAGGTAAAATGCTTTACGCTCATACTCTAAGCCTCCCTCAATTGTTGTATCATACGATTTCATTATTGCATCTTTAGCCATCTGCAGAGCCAATTGAGGCATTGAAGCAATTTCCTTTGCCAGTGCCTGTGCTTCTTCCAGATAAACTTCATCATCTGCAAGGCGTGTTACAAGCCCTGCTTCAAACATTTCCCGGGCACTATACATTCTGCCGGTTAAAATCATTTCCATAGCTTTTGCCTTGCCTATGGCACGTGTTAAACGTTGAGTGCCGCCTGCACCTGGAATAATACCAAGTTTAATTTCAGGCTGACCGAATTTTGTGCAATCGGCTGCAACAATCATATCACAAGCCATTGAGAGCTCACACCCGCCTCCTAGTACAAATCCACTGGTTGCGGCTATTATAGGTTTTTTAACTTTACGAATTTTATCCCAAACTGCAAACTGATTGCGTATATACATATCAATAGCAGATTGTGTTGCCATTTCTTTAATATCAGCCCCGGCAGCAAACGCCTTTGCATTTCCGGTAATAATAATACATCCAATTTCGGAGTTTTTATCAAATTCAGAGAGCACATTAAGAAGTTCACCCATTAACTCAATATTCAGTGCGTTAAGGACATCAGGACGGTTTAACTGGATTTGTCCAACTTTAAGTCCCTTAGGGTTTTCTATCTTTGTTACTATTATATTTTTATAATCGGGTAGTTTTGACATAAAACCTGTGAAATTTGCTTATTTATAGCACAAAAGTAAGGAATTTGAGGGATAGTTACAATGAGAAAAGATGAGTTAATTGCAATAATCTAATTGTTGTTTAATATAGCATAAACAACCATCAAGCCAATTTTTTACTGTTTTATCATTTAAATTATTTAAATGTGAATCAGTTTTACCATCTTGCCATTTTGAAGCCATTGCAAAATGAAATTTTTGAATTTTAAATTTTGAGGATTTAGTGGTATCAAACAAATCTCTAGATTGTTCCAACTTTAAAAGGCTGTTGAAATCATCAATATTTTGGGCAACTATTTCAGTTCTTGGGTGAACTTGCCAATGAGGTTGAGCATGAATACTACTCAAAGTATTTGTCCATTCGGCTCTAATTATAAGTTCACTTATATCATTCTCAAAATTAAAAATTTTTATATTAACAGATTCTAAATCATATGTAAAGTTTTTAGCCGTAATTACTTTTTCTTTAAAATTTATAGATACATTAATCCAAAAGCATTTATAAAATTTTACTGTTTTTATTAACGTACCAGATTCAATAGGAAATTGATTTTCTATCGCACCTTTTTTTGCAACTGAAGAATAAAACTCTTTATTGTCTAGATAAGGGATAATCTCAATTTCAGTCGTGTCAGAGTACTTTCTTAATATTGAAGCACATAAATTAGCAACTTTATCTGGATTTACCATTTTATAACTCAAAATTTTTGATTCCAAATAATTGTAAGATTATTTCATAAAGGTTTTTATAGTCAATAATTTGGCCTAATGATAGTTTTTTCCCAATTTCTTTTAATTTTGTGAATTCCTGGGTATTAAATAAAATAAATAAATTAGGGATTGGGATTTCATGACAAAATTTACTAGAAAGATACCATGAATTAGATGATATTTGTTTTGAATAAATATATAAAAGTTCATTAAAAAAATTGCAGTTAAAAATTGCAATATATGCGTAATACATATCATCTGTAAAATCTTTTTTAGGTAACCATCCATGTCCACGCTCAATGATAAAATCTCCTTTTTTATCAAAGGCAAATGAACCTGCATTACCAAATTCTGTAGAAACTATTTTTGGTGATTTTTGTACTAGCCATTTTCTTTCTCTTGTCAAATCCCACCATTTATATTTATTCTCAGTTACTTCCTTTCTGTTCTTTAAGAAATTCCTATTAGGTTTTAATCGATATTGATAAAAATAACTTGCTGTTTTTTGTAAATCAGTTTCTCTAGTAATTTCTTTTAACTCTTCACCATAAGGATACCATATATAATCTACAATTTTTAATCTTCCATAGTTAATTGCTTGATTAGTAATAGCAGGTCTAAAATATTTCTTTTCATCACTAGATAATTTTGAATGAAACAATTTATCAATTAGAAATACAGAGTTTTTCCCAGTACGAACTCCTTGTCTTATTTGGAAAATATCCTTAATTCTTACAAGAGAGTTGGATAAAATTCTTTTTTCTAATTCTTGTCTTAACTCGTAGGATTTATATGAAATTGGATTAATGTGGGATGAATTTAAATTTATATTGTAAACGCTGTAAGTTTTTTCGCTAATTGGCAGTAAATTGTTATTTCTGAAAATTCTTAAGCCACGTATAGCATCAGAAGCTGAATGCAATTCATTTTTTGCCCATAAAATAGTTGTCTGATTTTTTGTATTTGAATTACTTTTTTTTGCTACTATAATGCTAGCATCCGTCAAAGCTCCATAAAATAGATAACTACCTAATTTTCCTATTAGTTTTATTTTCAAATTTGATACTAATGTTTCTCTTAATTCATTATAAGAATCCGCATTTAACAATGAAGAAGGAATTACACAACCGAATATGTTATCTTCATTTAATGATTGATATGCTTTCCATAGAAATGCACTTGCTAAATTTGGATTCTTTTTATAATTTAAATCTAATATTTCTCTTACTACATTTCTTTGATTTTCTTCAAGGTTTTCCCAGGAAATATATGGTGGATTCATTAAAAGTAAATTGACATTATCTGGCCACTTTTCAAGTAATGAATCAATAACAGTCGTTAAATTAATTTCAATATTGTTAGTGCCCCAATCATTTTTTTCGAAGTTTAAGATAAACTTTGCCATATCGATTGCTATCGTTGAAATATCCCAACCGATGCAAATTATTTTACCTTTAAAATTGTTTATCCTTAATTGTCTAATTGCTTCTTTAAGAAATTCTCCAGACCCACATGCAGGGTCAAAAATGGTAATAGTTTCAGGAAATTTATTTTCAAAATATTTTAAACATTCTTCAACAATACTTCTTGTTAAAAATGAAGGAGTAAAATAAACTCCTTTATTTGTAACAGTATCACTTTTTACTTTAGTAGCTGGTAAATCCCATAGTTGAGTTTGTGTATTTAATATAGCTTCAAAATGCGCTTCTTGGAATAATCTACCTGATGAATGCCTTAAAATTAAATTCAAATCTGGTTTCAAATTACGACTAGTAATGCCATTATTTATTGTTTTAATTAAAATGTTTAATGCATCATTTTTATTAGTTGTTATTATATCTTTGTTGATTTGTTCTAATCCCCATTTATCTAGATCAAAGTTTTCGCTGTCTTCATTAGTTGCAGCAAGCAAATATAATAAAGCTTTTAGGCTTTCTTTTCCATCGGTTTTTTCTAAAAGATTTTGTAATTGTCTGAAAATTTTCATAATAAAATTAATTATGGAATTTTCTTTAGTCGGGTTTATTAATCCAAGGTATTTGTAAAATAAATTTAAATTTTCTGAGATATTATTGTATTCGTATTCTTCAACGTTATTTTTATCCCATCTATAAACAAATACTTTCTTATTGTCAAAATTAATAAATGATTCAACATCTGACGACCATGAATAATTTAAATATTTTTCTTTATTAAGTTCATTTTTAAAGTCAATGCAAAAGCTATTATTCCCACCATTTAATAATATAAATTGTTCAGGGGTATAGTTAAAAAGCCTTAAAGGATATAAACCTAGCGAATTTTGCCATTTTTCAATATTTTTTATTCCATTTTGCATAATTATGTAAAATAGTGATTAATTTAATTACTTTTAAGTTATTAAATCAAATATTAGTATAATTTATTTTTTATGTGTATCATTTCAAGATATTTTTAAATTTCTTCATCTTATCCTTTTCGCCCTCTTCAATAATTTCCAGCTTTCCTAAAAACTGTACATTTGCTTCGCCCTCGATCTTCACTCCACCCTTAATTGTTACATTTGAATTTTTACCAAACACAACATTTGCACCTTTGCCAATTATAACTTTAGGTTTTGCCTGTTCTGGCTCTATTACCTTGTAAATAGTTGAGCAGTAGCTGCATTTTATTTTACTCTCACCAAGATCAGTGAAATCATGTGAGCCGCATTGTGTACATTCATATTTTTGTAATTGCATAAAACTCTCCTTTTTATCTTATTGGCGAAATAATACATTCATCAAACAAATTGCAAGAAAATTGGTGCAAGATTATTTTATCCCAGGTAACAAATGATACAGATAATTTAAAGCACCATCAGTTTCATCCCAAAATCTTTTATAAATTTCTTTAAATTCATAGGCTTCCACCTCACCTCCTGATATTACACCAATGTTATGGGATAAAAATTCTTTTAGCGGAAACTTTTTTGAGCCTGCTAACAGTTCAAGGGCAACATTTGGAAAATTTTCTATACCGGATTTCAGATATCGGGATGCATTATCAAAATCAAATTTTTTATAATAAATTAAACCCAAGCTGTAAAAAAATTCAGGAGATATATCATCATTATAAATATTGTAAAGCTCAATAATTTTTTTAAGTTTATTCTGTAAAAAGCAGCATTCAGTTAGAAGGTATCTAGCGCCCATGTTATCTTCCGGATTTACATTGATAATAAAGTTCAGCAAACCTGATGCCTTTTTTAAGTTACCTGCATACATGCTTTGCAAAGCCCAGTTAAAATATCCTCTTAACAGTTGCCTGTTTTCAACTATTCCCCAAGGCAATTTATCTGATTTAGAATTAAAATTTTTTGGAATAACTGACTCAACAATTTTGAATGCTTTAAAGTATGATTCCTTACTGCGTTTTAAATTCTGAATTTTTTCATAATAGTAACCAAGTGCTAAATATGCTTCAATATGATCATCCGGAAACTTATCCGCTAAGCGTTTCATTATAACTACTCCTTCTAAAGGCGAAATTTGTAAAGTTTCTAATGCATATAAATATTCCTCATGAATTTCTGAAATTTCTTTTGGTAAGACCAATTCCCATTCATTTTCTGAAATTTTTTCCAGCTTTAGATTAGTGTTGATTTTATTTTCCAATTCAAATTATTCTATAATTAGTGTCTTTTCTCTTTTACTGAAATTTCGCCAAATTATAGCTCCAAAGATTATAATACCCCCCGCAATTGAATAGATTGAAGGAGTTTCTCCAATACCAATAAATACCCAAATTGGATTGAATATAGCTTCCAGTGTAGCAATAATCATAGACTCAGTAGCTGATACGTATTTTATACCTTCATTAAAAATAATATAACTTACCCCGATTTGAATAGCTCCCATATAAAGCAATATAAAAAATTGTTTAAGATCAAGTGAAAGTTCGGGAAAAATAATAAAAAATGCTATAACTGCCACAAGTGCATTACCAATAACTATATTATGAAGCGTGTTATCATTTTTATGCACAATCTTTTTGTATTTTACCAGCAGACTGAACATAGCAAAACATATTCCTGAACAAATTGCAATCAGGTTTCCGTATATATTTCCAAGCTCTAATTTGCCAAAAAAAAACAGTATCATTCCGCAGATACAAATAACAATTGTAATAATGTTTTTTGTATCAAATTTTGTTTTCATAAATAGCGGTTCCAGAACTACAAGGTATATTGGGGCTGTGAACTGCAGAAATATTGCATTTGCTGCTGTTGTCATTTTGGTTGCAATTACAAAAAGAATCAAAATGCCTGCATAAAATATTGCTGCAAAAATTGATACTTTATCAAATTCAAATTTAAGTTTTTGCTTACGAAAAATTGAAATTCCCAGTATTGTAATAGCAGCAATTAAAGAACGGTAAAATGAAATCTGAAATGCATTAATTGTCAGGTATTTAATAAAAAATCCACTTGTGCTCCAAAGGAATGCAGTAAAGGAGATATAGATGAGGCCTTTTCGGTGCTGAGGGATTTTTTTTAGCAAATCTTTCATTTTGCAATATCCTTTAAATTTAATAGTAAAACAATGAAAGTTGCAGGTGATAAAACCTTTAAAATAGTCAAATATTATGTTGCTATATAGCTTATGTTATTTTTTAATTAGTATTATTGCTGGTACAATAAGATTTGATTTTGATTGAACACGACTTTTATCAAGTGTATATTCCTATTTATTTTTTCATTTGGAAATTGAGTTGAAAAAAATAATTTTAGTGAAATTAAATGTACCGTTTAAACCCGGTTTCAGTTCAATTTTGGAGGTATATAACGATGGTTATCAAAATTTCAAGAAAGTTTACAAGTTATTAACACTTGAGCAATTACTGCTGTTTTTTAATTCATTATTTAATTTCACTTTAATACGATATTGAAATAAGTGTACTTTATTTAATTAAAATCATTTTTCTTGCCTGAGAGAAATTATTAGCAGTTAATTTACAAAAATATATACCAGCTGCTAACCCTGAAGCGTCAAAATCTATCTCATAAGTTCCTGAATTTAAATTTTCATTTATTAATGTTTTTATTTTTTTACCATTAACATCAAATATATTCAATATAGTAAGTACGCCACTAGCAGATGACTCTGTATTAAAGGGTGGTATAATAAACTTGATTTTGGTTGATGGATTGAATGGATTTGGATAATTTTGTTCAAGTGAAAATTTTTGGGGAATTTCAGATGAGATTGGCTGAATGCCAATAGTTGAACTGTATTTGATTGTTATAAAATCGGTATTGTTTGGATTATCGCTGCCGCCAGTTACAAAAACATTTCCTTGGTTATCAACAGTAATTGCATTACCGCTGTCAAATTCATTACCAGTTCCGTTATAAGTTTGTACCCATTGCTCTGCACCTGCAGAATTATAACCTATAGTAACAATATTTTGCGGATTACCTGCACCATCACCAACAATTCCGGTAACATATACATTTCCATTAGCATCAGGTGCAACCCAATTACAATAATCATTACTTGCACCGGGTCCGGAGAATCTTGCAGCCCATTGCTGCACACCGGAATTATTATATTTAATAGTACAATAATCATCGCCTGTTCCAATACCGGCACTATTTCCTGTAACATACACATTTCCTGCAGGATCGAGTATAATATTCCATGCTTCATCCCAGCCGTCAGGTCCGTCGTATCTAGTCTCCCATTGTTGTATTCCTGAATTGTTATATTTAATTGTGCAGTAATCTCTTTGTGTTCCAATTCCAGTACTGTAACCAGTAACATAAATGTTGCCTTGTGCATCAATTGCATTTGATGAAGGGAAATCTTCCCCGTTCCCGGGACCGTTATAAATTACAATCCAAACTTGATTTCCATTTGAATCATATTTAATGGTAATATAATCCTGGTCACTTCCGGTTTGTGTAACTGCCCCTGTTACATAAATATTGCCGCTGTTATCAATCTGGATAGAGTTACCGTAATCATCATTGTTATCAGAACCGTTGAATCTTTTTAACCATACCATACTCCCGGATTGATTTATTTTTATTGTGCAAATATCATCACCGGAAGTAATGCCTTTACTGTAACCGGTAATGTATACGTTACCTGAATTTTCAACCTGTAATGAATAAACTTCATCAACACCGTTACCCGAACCGTTGTACCGGTAAACCCATTGCTGAACCCCGGAGGAGTTATATTTAACAACACAGTAATCAAGTCCAGAGCTGGTACCTGTACTTGCTCCACTAACATATACATTACCTGAATTATCAGATTTTACAAGGTAAGCATCATCTAAATTATTACCGGTACCGTTGTATCTGGCAACCCATTGAGTAATTCCATTACTGTTATATTTAACAACAGTGAAATCTTTATTTGAGCCACTTCCTGTGCTTGCACCTGCTACATAGATATTACCGGAAGCATCAACGTTAAGTGATGTCGCTTCATCGTAGCCATTACCTGTTCCATTATAACGCTCGTCCCAAACTGTATTAACCTGAGCAAATAAAGAAATGGTTAAAGATATACTTAATAAAAATGAAATTATTATTTTCATGGAATATGATAAATAATTGTTAATTATTTTAATATAAAATTCATATAAATATAACAAATAATGATGAATAATTTATTAATATATTATAGTGAATATCATATTGTAGTTAATTTTGAGATAAAATTGCGAATTTCGGTTATTTTTCGGGAAGGATTTTCATAAGTAGTTATTTTGAACTGTACAGAAAGTGATTTTTTACCTTGTTTAACCCTGGATGTATTTTTAAAATTTTTATTAATCATTCCAAGAACTTTTTCAAAAAAGCCGCTTGAAAAAATACCTTCGTTATTCAAATCAAAAAATAACTCAAGAGAATTACCTGATATATTTATTTTCTCAAATCCAAGAGAGGATAGTATGAGCTTAACTTCAATAATGCTAAATAAAGCTTCAACAGCTTCAGGAAGATTTCCGAACCGGTCTATAAACTCATCTTTGTAATCTTTCAAATCGTTAAATGAATTAGTATTTGAAAGTTTTTGGTAAAGCTCTAACCTTATGTTTTCATCTTCAATATAAGTTTCCGGAATATACATGCTTATATCAGATTCAACAACAACATTTTTTATCTTTGGTTTTTTATTTTCTGAAAGTTTTTTGATTGTTTCTTGGTGTAATGTTTCCGGAGGCAGAGTATCTTTGAGCTCCTCCAGAGCTTCGTCAAGTATCTGCATATACATATCAAAACCAATTTCACCAATAAATCCGCTTTGTTCTTTTCCGAGCAGGTTACCAGCTCCGCGGATTTCAAGATCTTTTAAAGCTAGATTCATTCCGGAGCCAAGTTCTGTAAATTCTTCAAGAGCATGCAGTCTTCTAATTGCCTGTCTTGTAAGAGAACTTTGTGCAGGTGTGATAAGGTAAGCATAAGATTTTAAATTTGATCTTCCGACTCTGCCTCTTAACTGATAAAGCTCTGCAAGTCCAAAATTATCAGCATGGTTAATTATAATAGTATTTACGCTTGGTATATCTAGTCCTGACTCAATTATCTTTGTGCAAAGCAATACATTGCTTTTCTTTACAAGAAAGCGCATCATTACATTTTCAATCTGAGAAGGGGACATTTGACCGTGAACTATTGAAACTTTTGCAAAAGGAACAAGCTCTTCTATAATTTCTGCAAGTTCCTCTAATTTTCCAATTTTATCATTTACAAAATATACCTGTCCGTTTCGCTGAAGTTCGCGAGTTATTGCATTTGATATTACTTTTTTATCAAAATTAATTATCTCGGTATGAATTGGCTGCCGGTTTTTTGGAGGGGTATTTATTATAGAAAGATCACGTGCACCAAGCAGACTGAAATTTAATGTTCTTGGAATAGGTGTTGCTGTTAATGTAAGAACATCAACATTTTCTTTAAGAAATTTAAGTTTCTCTTTTGCTTTAACACCAAAACGCTGTTCTTCATCAATTATCAGAAGTCCCAGGTCTTTAAAATGCACATCAATTGAAAGCAGGCGGTGAGTACCAATTATAATGTTTATCTTACCTGTCTCCAGCTTTTCTAAAATTGCTTTTTGTTCTTTTTTTGATTTAAACCTTGAAAGATGCTCAACCTCAGTTGCCCATGGTGAAAGTCTATCTTTAAAAGTATTAAAATGCTGTTCTGCAAGAATTGTTGTTGGAACCAAAACAGCGGCTTGTTTATTATCTACCACTGCTTTAAATGCTGCGCGTACTGCAACTTCGGTTTTTCCGAAACCTACATCTCCGCAAACTAACCTATCCATCGGGTGATTAGATTCCATATCAGTTTTTATATCTTCAGTTGCACTTGTTTGGTCAGGAGTATCTTCGTAAATAAAACTAGCTTCAAGTTCTTTTTGCCACACAGAATCAGCAGAAAATTTGAAGCCTTGCTGTGATTTACGTTTTGAATACAGTAAAATCAGATCTCTTGCAATTTCCTGAATTTTTTTCTTGGTTTTCTGTTTAATTCGGTCCCATTCATTACCGCCAAGCTTGTTTAGTTTAGGTGTAACTCCTTCCTGTGCAGAAAATTTTTTTATCATGTGCAGTGAGTTAAGATTCACAAACACCATATCATTATCTTTATACAGCAGTTTAACGGCTTCCTGCTCAACGCTTCCTGTTGTTAGTTTTTTTAAACCTGCATATTTGCCTATACCATAATTTTGATGAACCATAAAATCACCATAATTTATGGTACTTAATTCTTTAAATGTAATTCCAGTAAATTTCTTTTTCTTTTTTGCAGGTTTAAAATAACGGCTGAATACCTGATGCTCTGTATATAAAACTGTTTTAGCTGAGGGTAATATAAATCCTTCATGAAATGAGTTATCCAGAAATTTAATTTTATTAAGCTCTAATTCATTTAAAATTTCATTCAGCAGTTCTTTTATTCGTTTTAGCTGAAATTCATCAGAACAGCTTATAAATATATCGTTTTCAAGCTGAATGAGTTCTTTAAGATTTTCAGCAAAAAGTTTTACATTACTGTTAAATAAGGGTTGCGCTTTGGAATTAAAAAATATTTCTATTAACTTTTCCTTTTCAGTATCTTGGATTGAAACATTTTTTACTAGAGGAAAACCGGAAAAATATGAACATTCAAAATTTTTAATTTTGAAATATATCTCAGGAAAGTTTTCCTTAATAAGATCCGGTTCATCAAGCAGAAAAACCGTTTTTTCTTTAAAGTAGTCAATTAATTTTTCAGTTGAGCTATTATATGAATTAAGCACATTATCAGAGGGAAATATTTCAACACTGTTCAATTGTGCAATTGAGCGCTGTGTTACAGGGTCAAACTCTCTGATAGATTCAATTGTATCGCCAAAAAATTCAATTCTTACCGGTTGATTAAGATTTTCAGGAAATATATCTATTATTCCACCGCGAATAGCGAAATCGTTTTCTTCTTCAACAATCTTTTTTCTAGTAAAATTAAATTCACGAAGTTTTGTTAAAAGATCATCAAAACAATACTGGGTATTTTTTAAAAGAGAAACTGTGTTTTTTTTAAAAACTTCTTCTGTAATAATAATTTTATTTAGAGCTTCGGGGGATGTTAATAGTAAAAATTTCTTTTCAGAAGAAATGTTTTTAAGGGTTAATGAGAGAGGTGAAACTTCGGGTTCATATTCTTCATCAAAAGCACCAAGATATAAAGATAATGTATCGGTGCCAATCAGCAGATTTAGATCATCTTTTAACTTAAAAAGTTTATTTTGGTCACCTGAACAAAATACTGTTGTATTATTAAGCTCAAAAATTTGTGCAGTAATAAATGCATTTAATGAACCCCGAACACCGTTAAAGAACATAGCTTTTCCGCAGGAATTTTCAATTTCCCGGAAATTATCAGATGAAAAAATCTTATTTCTCAGGTTCTGAAGCAAATAACAAATTAATTATCTAATCCTGTTCAAACTATTTCTTAAATGCTTAAATTATTACTTAGTTCTATAAATTTATCTATAGAAAGGTTTTCAGCTCTTAGAGAAAGATCAATACCGCATTTGCTTAAATCAACATTTAAATTTTTAAGTGAGTTTCTCAGAGTTTTTCTCCTGGTGTTAAATGCTGTTTTAACAAGTTTTCTGAAAAAACTAAAATCATTGATTTCATTTTCTTTTGAAATATTAAAATCTAAATAAATTATTCTTGAATCAACTTTTGGTTTAGGATAAAAGCAGTTTCTTGAAACTTTAAATAAAAGTTTTGGTCTGCATATTACATTTAAAATAACAGTGGGAATGCCATACTCCTTGCTGTTTGGTTTTGCTGTAATACGCTGTGCAACTTCCTCCTGAATCATAAGTTGTGCATCATTTATTATATTCCGGTTATCTGCAAGTTTAAATATTATTGGAGTTGTTATATTATAAGGAATATTCCCTATAATTCTAAGTTTATTATCTCCATCTTTCAAATCTTTAAGGTTAATTTTTAGAAAGTCTTTATTAATTATCTGTAAATCCGGGAAATTGTAGTTAAGGATACCGCAATTAACACTATCAATTTCAATAACTTTCACGATTCGGGATTTCATAAGTAAATGTTTTGTTAAAGAACCTTTTCCGGGACCAATTTCTAATATTTGATCTTCTTCATTTATCAGAAAAGTATTAACAATATTTTTACTTATATTTTCATCAATAAGATAATTTTGACCAAGTGATTTTTTAGGTCTTGGATTATTTGGTTTAAGTTCAGGCAAGATAAGTTCAGGGATTTAAAATGAGCAGGCTGTAATTTCTATCCAGCATTTCAAACTCGTTCATAAAATTTTTACGATAGTCGCCATAGCTCCACATCCTTGACTGGTCATTATAATGTTTATCAACCGGCTGTCCCGACTGTCCGGTTGAATTAATTGTTAAAGGATGCTCTATATCCGCCAGATTTACTATCATTCGCATTGATGCACCAACAACAGTATTAAATTCACCTTTTAAAATAACATCACTGAAACGGTATTCAGTATTATTTACACTCGTCTGGTCGCCGCCTGTTTCAAACGGACCGATATTAAATGTTTTATCAAGTGAACCAATATTACCCATTGGGTGATAAAACTTTACGTTATGAACAATTCCCCACAACCATGAATTTGGATCATTGTTGTTAAATTTTATTTTCAAAAACTCTGAAGCTTGTTCAATACTTTTTTTTACTATATCAAATTTAGATTCTTTATTAGGAGTATTAATATTATCGAACCATACATTATTATAATTTTTAATAATTAATTCTAATGAACGATAAGGCAGATTTTGAATTGTAATAAAATCATCAAAAACGTCAGAGCCAAGCTCATCTTCAAAAGTATTTTTAATTAAAAAAATCAGGAAAGTATTATAAATTGTGCCTGCAGAATTATCTTTTTTCATTTCACCGTTCCAGTTTTGTAAAGTTTTGACCATTGTTTCAATTTCTACTCCTGAATTGATGGAAAATGCAGTATCAAAACAAAATTTGCAAATATTTTTTGCGTAAGGTGATTCGTAGCTGTTAGCAAGAAGCTTAAAATCTTCCTGATCAAAAACCGTTTTATGCACTAAGTAGCTATTTATTTTATCGAATCTTGAAGACGGTTCCCATAAATATGAAATATAAAATTTTTCATGTTTATCTTTTAGCCATGTAAAAGGATTGGTATTTGCTGTTACTATATAACCTTCGGGAGGATTGAAAACCTCTGGTAATTTATCAAATTCAACAAATCCCTGCCAGTCAAGTTCATTTTCGCCGGGGAAAATATAACTGAAATTTGTATTGGTCTTTCTGATTGGTATCTTTCCGGCAGCGTGGTAACCAATATTTCCTGAAATATCAGCATAAATAAAATTTTGAGCAGGAGCATTAAAATCCTTTAATGCAGAAGTAAATTCCTCCCAGTTTTTTGAAGTATTGATTCCGTAAAAACATTTTACTTCATCACTTAATTCAAAACCAGTCCATCGGAAGGTCATTAGTTTATCTTTATAGAATTTATCATTATTTTCATTCATGTCAGCAAAACCTCTGAGTTTTAAATCTGAAATAACGGGACCAATTTTTGTTATGTAAATAACAATATCAGTTTCCATTGAATCTTTAACTATGATCTTTTCTTTGATAGAATCAAGCTGAACCGATTGATTGTTATAAATATATTTTCTTGAATTTGATGAGTCTCGTTTTAATATAATAAAATCATTATCATCATTCATAAGATTTGTTAAACCCCAGCTTATGTATTTATTGTTACCAATAACAATTCCAGGAATACCGGGAAATGACATTCCGCGAACATCAAGTGTACCGCCTTTAAGGTAAATTTCATACCATCTTGAAGGGGCTTGCAGCGCAAGATGAGGATCATTAGCAAGTATTGGTTTGCCTTTTAATGAGCGGCTGCCAGAAACAACCCAGCTGTTGCTTCCTGTATGAGATACATTAATATTAAAAAATTTTCTGTATTGCCGGTCAGATTCAAAAAAATTATTGCCCAATTGAGCAACTTCTTTTAAATAATTAACATTTTCATTTTCAGCAGAATTATTAACATCGGAGTTTAAGTTTAAGCCAATCTCATTGTTTTCTGATTTTTTCCTGAATATCTTTTTGTTTGCTGAAATATCATTTGTTGCATCTGTTGAGTCAAGTTTTTCTTCAACCGGCTTGCTGTAAATTGATATATTTGTATCAGGAAATATTTCGGCGGTTTTTTCAATGCCGGTTTTATTTAAAACCTCACCCATAATATAGTCTGTATACCAGGCAATATTAAGATCCCAAGCCATCATTCTTGCCAGCATAAGTGATTGTTCCGGTTTCCATAGTTCGGGGCGGTAATTAAGTGCATCAAACTCAATAGGCAGGTTTTTATAATTAGTTTCTATAAATTTGTTAACCCCTGCTGTATAAGAAGCAAGTATTTGCTGTGATTGAGGACTGATATTTTTATACCAATAATATGCAAAACGGTAAATACCAATTGTCTTAAAAAGTTTATCAACTTCAATTAGTTTACTTCCAAATATTTCAGAAAGTCTGCCTTCAGCGACTCTCCTGGTTAAATCCATTTGCCAGAGTCTGTCTCTTGCATGAAGGTAACCTTGTGTAAAATATACATCTTCTTGATTTTGAGCAAAAACCTGAGGAACCCCAAAATCATCAAAATATACTTTTACAGGTTGTTTTAAGCCCGAAACAGCAATATTGCCGCTGGATTGATAAAAAGATTGTTTTGAAATATTATTAAACAATAAGCCAAGAATAATAATTAAAGGGATTATTACAATAAGCAGACCTAGAAACGTTTTAGCAAATTTATTCATTTATATATATACAAATATAACCATATTACATTTGAACTTAAATTCTTATTTTAGAACCGTATATAAAAAAATTATAATCCATCTCAAAAATAATTATTGGGAGATAAATATGAAAAAATCAGTATTTTTAACAGCCCTATTTATAATATTAAGCAGTTCTGCATATTCTCAAGTTGATTTCAAAAAAGGTTCTGTATCTGATGTGCTTGCAATGGCAAAGGAACAGAAAAAGTTAGTTATGGTTGATGTAATGACAGACTGGTGCAAATGGTGTATTGAGCTTGATAACAAGGTGTATGCCAAAAAGGATGTATATGAGTTTGCAAATGCAAACCAGATAAATTATAAAATTGATGCTGAAAAAGGTGAAGGTATAGATTTTGCAAAAAAATACAAGATAGCTGGATTTCCTTCTATCCTTTTTCTTGATGGTGAGGGAAATGAAATTGACAGAATTTACGGCTACGTTCCTGCAAAAGATTTTCTTGAGATGATGAAAGATTATAATAAAGGAGTGAATACATTTACCTATCTTAAGAGTGAGGTTGAAAAAAACCCAACAGATATAGATGCTTCTTTAAAACTTGCTGATAAATATTTAATGTACAGCGAAAACGATAAAGCAAAAGAGCTGCTGAAAAAAATAATAGATATGGATGGTTCTAATGCAAGCGGAAAAACAGATGATGCAAAATTTAGATTAATAAGTTTTTCTGAAAAAGATGAGAAAATTAATGAATTAAAAGCATTTATTAAAGATAATCCCGCTAGTGATCAATTGAAAGATGCCAATATAACACTTGCTGAAACCTATTTTTACGAAATGAATGATCTTGAAAATTCAGAGCAGGTTTTCAAAAATCTTTTAAGTAATTATCCTGGAGATGAATTTGTGAACTCAAGCTATGGAACGTTTATGAATCAGCGTGCAATGGGTTTAGCCGATAAGGGAACCGGAGAGGAAGATTATAAAAAAGGTTTAAGTTTTATTAAAACTGCTTTAGATTATGTATCCGGGTCAGTGAATGAAGGGAGTTCGTATTATATACAATCAAAACTATACTATAATCTTAAAGATTATTCCAAAGCAAATGAATCAATAGATAAGGCTATAAAGATTTTTGACAGAAAACTGTACCGTGAACAAAAGGATAAAATAGAAAAACAATTATCAGAAATGTGATGAAAAGAACTGTTGTTTATGTATTCAAAGTCTTTGCATTAATTGTATTCTTTGCTATTGTTTACCAATTAGTTAACAGTTCGTTGGATATTTACAATAACTTTGCGTATGATAAAGCTGTTCTTAGGTCAACTCCTTATGGTTACATTCCTCTTCTGGATAATCCGTTTAATTACAACAGTGTGAATTCAAATGTTAAGGGCGGAGATTATGTATATGTTGAAAATTGGGAATCTGCTGATAACGGAAGAATAGTTTTTGCAAAAGTAAGATCAAAATTAAATACCGGTTATATAAATAACCGGCTATTAGTAGAAGCAAATATTAATATAATACCTATATTTTCTGTATTAATGCTTTTTGGTATATTCACATATATTTTAAGAAAACTTTTTTTTAGACTTCATATAATTTAATTTTAAAAACTATAAATAAGTTAAAAATTGTATTCTGCAAAAATTAAAGTAACATTACGAAAATCTATCCTTGACCCGCAGGGTAAAGCAGTTGAGCACTCTATTCAAAGTTTAGGATATAATAATATACTTGATACCAGAATTGGTAAATATATTGAACTTAAAATTAACACTTCATCTGATGAAGAAGCCAGAATTATTACAGATGAAGTTTGCAAGAAACTTCTTGCAAATCCCGTAATGGAAGATTATAATTTTGAGGTTGCAAATATAAACGATAAATAAGAAATATAATATAAGTGAGTAAAGCAAAGTTTGGCGTTGTGGTTTTTCCGGGTTCCAATTGTGACCATGATGCATATAATACATTAAAAAATATATTAAATCAGGATACTGAATACCTATGGCATAAAAACAGTACAATTGGAAACAGGAATGTAATCATATTGCCAGGCGGATTTTCATACGGTGATTACTTAAGGTGCGGTGCTATTGCAAGGTTTTCTCCCATAATGAAAGATGTCATAAGGCATGCTTCAAATGGCGGGATAGTAATTGGGGTGTGTAACGGATTTCAGATACTTTGTGAAGCAGGATTGCTGCCGGGTGCCCTGTTGCGTAATGCCAGCCTGAAGTTTGTATGTAAAAATGTCAAATTGAAAATTGAAAACAAAAATTCCATTTTTACCAGTGCATTTTCCGAAAATCCAGAATTCAAAACCGGCAAACTGACTGTACCGGTTGCTCACGGTGACGGCAATTACATTTGTGATTCAGATACTCTTAAAATGCTTAATGAAAACAATCAGGTTGTTTTTAGGTATGAAACAAATCCTAATGGCTCAACTGATAATATTGCAGGGTTAATGAATAAACAGGGAAATATTCTTGGTATGATGCCTCATCCAGAAAGAGCAAGTGAGCAAATAGTTGGTCTTAATGACGGAAGATACCTGTTTGAAAGTGTAATAAATTCAATAAATTAACTTATTTTTTTTTAAAAAAAAGACGGAAACTGTTTTACATATTTTTTTATTAGCAGTAAATTTATATTTAACTTAAAGTTTAGCCAGTAAATTATTTAACTTAAAATTAAATCCGCAAAATTAAGCGGAAATGGAGTAAAATATGTTCGGTTTAGGACCGCAGGAAATTATTCTGATTTGTATTGTAATACTGGTTCTTTTTGGGGCAAAAAAGATTCCCGAGCTAATGTCAGGTCTTGGCAAAGGCATGCGTGAATTCAAAAAAGCTTCTAAAGATATTGAATCTGAAATAAGCAATACAACTTCAGAGGAGAAGAAGACAAGCTGAATATATCAGCTATTGGGAATTAAATATGTATAATGATTACGCTGCTTTGAAAAAAGAGCTTTATGCCGGTAATGTTACCTGCACTGAAGTTGTAAGGTATTATTTAGATAATATAAACAAAGGAAAGCATTTAAACGCTTTCCTTTTAGTGTTAGAAACGGAAGCACTTAGACAAGCCTCTGAAATTGACTTAAAAATAAGATCCGGAAATGCAGGTAAACTTGCAGGAATGGTAATTGCCGTAAAGGATGTACTTTCATTGAAAGGCTATAAACTTACCTGTGGTTCAAAAATACTGCAGAATTTTGAAGCTCTTTATACAGCAAGTGCTATACAGCGGTTAATAGATGAAGATGCAGTAATTATAGGTAAAACAAATTGTGATGAATTTGCAATGGGTTCATCTAATGAAAACTCGGCATACGGAAATGTTCTGAATCCGGCAGATAATTCCTGTGTTCCGGGCGGTTCTTCGGGAGGCAGTGCTGCAGCAGTAGCTGCTGATATGTGCATGGTATCAATTGGTACAGATACAGGCGGCTCAATTCGGCAGCCAGCTTCATTTTGCGGTGTGGTAGGCTTAAAACCTACATACGGAAGGATATCACGTTACGGACTTACTGCTTTTGCATCATCATTTGATACAATTGGTCCGTTTGCAAGAAATGTTAGTGATGCGGCACTTGCACTTGAAGTTATGTCTGGTTTAGATAAAAATGATTCTACTTCTGCCAATAAAAATAAGGAAGATTATATTTCAAAAATACATGAATTTTCTGCAGGAAAAATCAAGGTTGGTATAATTGCTGATCTTGATGAATCTGGGTTACAGCACGAAATTAAAGAAAGTATGAATAAAGCTGTTGAACAAATTAAATCATCTGGTGCAGAAATAATCCCAATTGAATTGCCAAATTTGAAATACTCCATACAAGCATATTATATTTTAACTACAGCCGAGGCATCAAGCAATCTTGCCCGATACGATGGGGCGAGATACGGTACAAGGTCAAAAGATGCAAAAGTTCTTGAAGATATGTATGTGAACTCAAGGTCTGAAGGATTTGGAATGGAAGTAAAGCGAAGAATTATGCTTGGAACTTATGTGCTTTCACACGGTTATTATGACGCATATTATAAAAAAGCACAAAGATTAAGAAGACTGATAAAGAATGATTTTAAAAAGGTGTATGATAAAGTTGATTTAATTTTGCTTCCAACTACACCGACAACTGCATTTAAAATCGGAGAAAAATCTAACAATCCACTGGCAATGTATCTGAATGATATATATACAACTGCTGCAAATCTTTCAGGAAATCCTGCTCTTAGTATTCCTCTAGGAAAAGATAATAATAATCTGCCGATAGGTTTACAGATAATTGGAGATGATTTTAATGAAGCAAAGGTTTTAGGACTTGGTGAATTTATACTAAAAAATACTGCTTAAAATTAATATATTTTATACTGAAGTAAATTCTGCTGCATAATTATTTACATCAAATGCTTCAAATTCCTCTATGCTTATTTCAATTATTTTCTTAAGCTGAAGGTATATCACATCTTTTGGGGTACCAATATACCATTCTTTGCTTTTTTTAATCTTAAAAGTTTTTAATATATCTGAATCGAGAATACTTTTTACTTTGCTTAAGTCATCAGGATTATTTATAATAAATCCCCGAACAAAGCATTTACCTATAAAAAAGTAATAATCCATTTTAAAATTTATCGAGATATTTTGTAAGGCAATAATAGCCTTTTTCAGCTGATCTTTTGTCATAATTGCAAAAATACCTAATTATAAATATATTATAAAGAGAAAAATTACAGTTTAATGATAATGTATTTTTAAATCATTTAAATTATTTATTTTTAAAAATTAACAAGAATGACTAATATATTAATGTTTCATTTAGTATAATTGCTAATTCCAATGAAAAAAATTAAAATAGTTTGTATTGGCGGC
This sequence comes from Ignavibacteria bacterium, assembly GCA_020852705.1. Taxonomy (GTDB): domain Bacteria; phylum Bacteroidota; class Ignavibacteria; order Tepidaquicellales; family OLB5; genus OLB5. The sequence continues at coordinate 64,765 of JADZAP010000040.1, forward strand.
AGCTTAGAAAGCGGATCAACTACGTTTGCAGCGTTAAAATACACAGCAGATATCTTAAAAGATACAGGTGCTGATGTATATATTGCAGATTTAAAAAAACTAAGTTTACCGCTTTTTAGCTATAAAAATCTTAGTAAAATTAAAAACAAGAATTTTAAGATATTAATTAAAAAAGTAACCGAAGCAGATGGATTTCTGTTTGGTTCGCCAGAGTATCACGGAACAATAAGTGCTGCATTTAAAAATACCATAGATTATCTTGAAATCCTCTCAAAACATAACCCGCCGTATTTAACATTAAAACCGGTAGGATGTATTGCTGTTGGTGGTGCAGAAAATTCGGGGATTTCAACATTAAAAACAATGATAAGTATTGTTCACAGTTTACGGGCATTGGCAGCCCCTGCAAGTGTTGCTATTAGTTATGGTAAAAATATTTTCGATATTAATGGCAACACAAATGATAAAACGGTTCAGCGAAGACTTAAAAGACTTGCAAATGAAGTTTACATGTTATCTGAAAAATTGAGATAAATACATAAATCTTAATTTTACATTTTAATTATATTAATATAATTGTTATATATTAATTTATTTAATCATCATGATAAAGAAAAATTACAAAAAAAGGGTTTTGATAAGTGCAATTCCTATTATTATTTTTTTGTTTACTGCCTCAATCATTGTTTGGCAGCAGATACAAACTGAAACAAAAACAAATCAGAATTCAAATAATATTGTAAATACAAAAAAAGATACTTCTGTATCAAAAGAAGAATCAGAAATCCCTGATACAGTTAAAATAGGGGCATATATATTTTCTGTTTATGATCTTGACTTTCCCAACAACAAAGTTAATGTTGACTTTTATTTATGGTATATTGCACCCAAAGATAGTATGTCACTATTAGAAAATCTTGAAGTAACAAATTCATCTGAAGTTGAAAAATCTTATGAAATGAATGAAAAAAGGGGAGACAAGTATTTTCAATCAGTAAGGATAAAAGCTAAAATAAAACAGGATTGGAAAGTAGAGAATTTTCCATTTGATAAACAATTAATAAAGGTTAAGGTAGAAGATTTTGATAAAGATAATACTAAATTGATATTTATAGCAGATACCTCTGCAAGTAAACTTGATAAAGATATTCATATAGATGGCTGGAAATTTATGGATTTTGGAATTAAGATTGATAATCATTTATATGAAACCAATTACGGAGATCCTGATATACCTGTGAATGAATATTCATCATACTCAAGGGCAACTCTTAATTTTACATTAGAACGAGAGGGAAACGGACTTTTCTTTAAGCTTTTCATTGGGTTGTTTATTTCTGTTCTGATTTCACTATTAACATTTTTTGTAAATCCTCTTGATCTTGATCCAAGATTCGGTCTTTCAGTTGGCGCAATATTTGCAGCTATTGCCAGCCAATACGTTATAACTTCAACATTGCCTCAAAATGAAAAACTGACACTTGTTGATAAACTTCACGATGTTTCATTCATTTATATTTTTATTTGTATTTTAGTTTCAACAATCTCACTTCGTTATATGAAACAAGGTATGACTGATAAATCTATAAAATTGGATAGATACAGCTTTTTGATATGCGCTTCAACATATCTAATTTTTGTAATCTATTTTATAAGTAAATCAATTTAAAATAAATTATTATGACAACCAGAAGAGAATTTCTGAAAAACGGAGCTATAATTGCGGCTGGAGCAGCAATAATACCTAATTCATTCAGTATTAATAAATTAGTTAAGCCAAAAGTTGTTATAATAGGTGCAGGCTTTGCCGGTCTTGCAGCAGCATACAGACTTAAACAAAAAGGGTGTGAAGTAACCATACTTGAAAGCAGGAACCGCATTGGAGGCAGGGTATTTTCTTATAATATAGATAAGTCTGAAAACCTTGTTATAGAGCTAGGGGCAGAGTGGGTTGGTGCATCACATGAAAGACTTATTGCAATGTGTAATGAGTTTGGTCTGGAGCTATTTAATAATCAATTTGAAACTCATTTAACATTTGAAGGTGAATACTTTCCAAATGGTAAATGGGGTTATTCGGCAGAATGGAAAAATAAATTTGAACAATTGTTAAAAGATTATGCAAATTTTACAGATGAAGATAAAAAAAGACTTGATAAAATGGATTGGTGGAGATACCTTGTTAATAACGGTATTTCTGAAAGAGATCTGCAAATAAGAAACTTGTTAGACAGTACAGATTTTGGTGAATGTATAAGGCATGTTTCTGCCTATGCAGCGTTTGCAGAATATGCTGAATCTAGTGAAAAAAATGAAATGGATTACAAAATAAAAGGAGGGAACAGTCTATTTGCTCAAAAGATTGGAGAACGGATTGGTACTGAAAATATTTTACTTAAACATAAAGTTACAGAAATAAACCAAGCAGATGGTAAGGTTGATGTAAAATGTGCTAATGGTACATTTTTTTCAGCAGATAGTCTTATATGTGCGGTACCCACTTATTCTTTGTTAAAAATAAACTGGAAGCCTGTTTTACCAAGTGAGAAAATTACTGCATTAAATGAGCTGCAATATGCACGTATTTGCAAGCATGCAGTATTGTTCAGTGATAGATTTTGGAAGAATAATGATTTTGATATGGTAACTGATATTTATGGTCACTATTTCTATCATGCTACAAAAAGTCAGCCCGGAAAAAAGGGGGCACTAATTTCTTATACAATTGGTGATAAAGCTGATGTTGTAAGCAGACAAAATGACAGGTTTAATGCTGAAATGATAGACACTTCTCTAAAAACTGCATTTGGAAATGTGAAAGATAAAATAGTGAAGCAAGTAAAATATTATTGGGGTTTGGATGAATATACAATGGGTGCTTACGCACTTTATGGTACAGGACAGTGGTATAATGTTATGCCTGTATTAAAGAAAAGATTTATGAATACCTATTTTGCAGGTGAACATTTGGCAGACTGGCAGGGATTTATGGAAGGTGCTATTAATACTGGAGAAGAAGCTGCTGATGAAATTATGGGTTAATATTGTTTACAATAAAATTATTTTTGTAAATTTTTAATAAAATCAACATACGTATCTTCTAGCTCTGATATAGGTTTGCCTGTTATGGATTCAAGCTGTGTAATACCTGTATTATCTTCGTGGATTGTATCGCGGAATTCTTTATAATATTTTTCAAGAATCCCCATTTGCTGAAGGTACATCAGAAGGTATCTGGACTGTGCATAATAGAAAGAAGCTCTTTTACTGTAAAGTTCATCATCGTTGGTTTTCATAAGATACTCCAATCCGGTATATGAATTATCCTTTAAAGCCCTTTGAATAGCCAGCATTCTCATACTATAATCAGCAATCAGGTTTCCGTTTGAGAATGTTGATTTTTCATTCATTGCAGCAAGACCTTCTTCAAACCATGAAGGAGCGTCAGGAAAATCTGCTTTTAGGAACTTGTGAGTTAATTCGTGTTTTATACTGCCTTTCCAGCTTACATATCTAATTACAATTACATTTTTAGAAATTTTAAAAAACCCATAGGGAGATATATCGCTTTCGGGGATATCATAATTTTTTAGAACAAAATTTTTATAAGTATTAAAATCTTTAAACAAGTAAACCGGAGTAACATTTACAGGAAGTTTATTAACATAATTATTTTTCATTGCATCAATAGTATTTCTAATATCATTATCTATTAGCTTGTATGTTAAATCCTCATCCAAATCAGAAAATATAACAAAATATCTAAATTTTGTATTTGACATGCCATCCGGAATAAGCAGTGATTGTGAATTAATAACAGAGTTATAGTTCAAATTATCATAAGTTTCTTCAATTTCAGAAAGTGTACTTTTTGTATCGGCGGTGTTTTGCTGAGTATCAGTTTCAACTTTTAAATAATTATTATTATCTTCAGAAACTTGCAGCCGATCATCGTGGCTGCTGCATGCAGCAAGTGTTGCAAGAATTATTATTGAGTATATTTTCAAATATTTTTGAATTAATTATTATTCTTTTAGATCTGAATTATTTGTTTTATACAGTTTATTTGTTACTGGTTTGAAATTATAACAAAATTCAATCATATTAATTATTGTTTGTTATAATTTTTATAAAATTTTATGAAAATGAAAGTTAATTCTGAATATATAAAAAGAATACTGTTGATATGTACCGGAAATACCTGCCGCAGTCAGATGGCAGAAGGTATTTTGAAAAATACCAATGCTAATCTTCAGGTATTTTCAGCAGGTACAAAACCGGAGGATAAAGTGAATCCTATTGCGATTAAAGTAATGCAGGAATTAGGGATAGATATCAGTAATAATATTCCAAAGAGTGTGAATATCTTTAAAGCTGAAGATTTTGATTATGTAATTACATTGTGTGATAATGCAAAATCTATATGCCCGGATTTGACCGGTTTAGTAAAAAACAATGTGCATGCAAAATTTGAAGATCCTGCTTGTGCCATTGGAAACATGGAAGAAAAATTAGAAGTGTACAGGAATATAAGGGATAAAATTAATGTTTATTTTAGGGATTTTATTAAAGAAATTCAAAATTAGTTTTCAAATTTTATCCTGTAAGAAGTTCCATTGATGCTTTCCATGGAAATGCTGCCATCAATTTGTTCAACAAGAGTATTTACTAATTGCAAACCAAGCGAATGTGTTTGCTTGAAATTGATTTTATCAGGAAAGCCAATTCCATTATCTGAAATATAAAGTTCAAAATAACCATTATTAAGGTTGGATATAACAACATTTATTTCGCCTCTTCTTCCATCAGGAAAAGCATATTTTAATGAATTGGAAATTAGTTCATTAAGTATTAAACCGCAGGGAATAGCTTTATCTATACTTAAATTAATGTTTTCAGCATTTATATAAATCTTAATCATATTTTTATTGGAATTAAATACATTTAATAAATAATTTGTTAACTGTATTATGTATTCCTTAAAATCAATATCAGAAAAATCTTTTGACTGATAAAGTTTCTGATGAACAAGAGCCATTGATTTAACCCTGTTTTGACAATCAATTAATTGATCAAGCGATTCTTCATCATTTACATAACTTGATTGCAATTTTAGCAGACTTGATACAACTTGAAGGTTATTTTTTACTCTGTGATGTATTTCTTTCAATAAAAGCTCTTTTTCTTTTAAAGATTTATTGATCTTTTCTTCAGCAATTTTTCTATCAGTTACATCAATAAGAATGCCTGATAGGTATGAATTATTTTCATCAATTCTTACCCTGAACATATGATCTTCTATCCAGATGTATGAACCATCACTTTTCCTGATCCTGAACTCAAGTATCAATACATCATCATCGAAACATTTATGCCATTGTTTAATACCTTGTTTAACTTTCATCAAATCATCAGGATGTATAATTTTTCCAAAGAAATATTTTTCAGTTAATATTTCTGAAGGCAGATAACCCGTCATTTCAAAGATATTTTCGGAAATAAAATCAGTACCGGCACCAGACTGATAAATAACTACCTTTGGCAGATTTTTAATAATTGCTGAAAGTTTGGTTTCTGTTTCCAGAACCTTAAGCCGTGTTTTTTTCTGTTCAGTTATATCAATCATAATACCGGAATAATAAGGTTTATTGTTTTCAGGAGCTGCAAGAAACATGTGGTCTTCAATCCAAACAATTTTATTGTTTTTAGCTTTTACCTGAATTTCATTGCTTAAAACTCCTTTTGCACCGCTTTTTTTCCATTCTGCAACATTGTTATCATAAATTTTTATTTCTTCTTCATTCATTAAACTGCTAAAAAGCTGGGGGTCATTCATAAATTCTTCACTTGTATATCCAAGTATATCAAAAATATTTTCAGTTACAAAATTTACATTTTCACCATATTCATAAATAGCAACGTTAGGCAGATTGTTTAATATGGCAGCAAGTCTTGCCTGTGTTTGCTTTAGTTTTAATTCAGCTTCAATTTTTTCGGTTATATCAACTAATTGAGAAATCCGCTGAAAAGTTTTACCGGTATAATCACGCAGTATGTTAACCCGAAGATCAGCATAAATAATTTTACCGTTTTTATGTATATACCTTTTTTCATAGTGAAAGTGTGTTTGTGTTCCGTTTTTAGATTGCTGCATAACATCAAGGTCTTTGCTTATATCTTCGGGATGAGTAATATCTTCATACGTCATATTGGCAAGTTCTTTTTTAGAATACCCAACAATATCACAGTATGCTTTATTTACTTTAATGTAGTTTTTACTCATATCTGTAAGAGACATTCCAATTGGTGCATTATCAAAGATCATCTGGAATTGCTGTTCACTTTTTTTAAGGGCAGCTTCAGCACGTTTTCGGGCAGTTACATCACGTCCTACGGTTTGATATTCAAAAATTTCACCGTTATCATCAAGTATAACAGTATCAGTCCATCTAAGCCATCTAATATCACCATCTGGTTTTATAATTCTGTGAGTAAAATGACCAATTCTGTTTTCTTTATTAAGCGAAGCAAAAAACCTTGAGAATCTTTCAAGATCTTCAACCGGCATTTGAGGAATATACTTTTTACCAATTAACTCATTTCTGCTTTTATCAAAATATTTACAGTAAACATCATTAACATAAGTAAAAGTGCCGTCCGGTTTCCATCTTGTGATCATTTCTGATTGCTGTTCGACAAGAGTTTTATATCTTTCCTTGCTTTCCAAAAGCTCTTTTTCCATTATTTTACGCTCGGTCAAGTCTATCATTACACCATACAGTGATTTTGGTTTTCCGTTTTCAAGTGTTATTGAAACAATATCCTTGAACCACTTTATGCTTCCGTCAATTGCAATCATTCTGTATTCATATTCATGATCTTTGCATAATTCAATATGATGTTTACTGAATAAAATTGCCCACTCTTTATCTTCATGATAAAGATGATCATACCAAAATCCTTTTGTGAACCATTCATTTTTATCGTATCCCAATATGGATTCTGCTTTTCTGCTTACGTATCTAAAACACTTCTGAGTAAGATCAAATTCATAAGAAATAACATTTAAGCCTTCTATAAGGTCGCGAAATCTTTCATTAGTAGATATTTCAGATTTATTTAAAATATTATCCAATAATTTTTGCTTAAATAGAATTAATTGTCCCGAAAGATATGCAATATATCAAAAATTGTAATTAACGTAAATGGGTGATAATAAAATATCTTAAACCTGTAATTACTTGAAGTTTAAAAAATACAATTAAAAATAAAAGTTATTATAGCATTAAATAGTACTATTTATCATACTTTTACAGGTTACTTATATTAAACACTTACTGAACATCAGTTATTATTACGGGGAGTTTGGGATTATGCGGAATATCTTTGGCTTTTGATTGATTAATATAACCTATCAGCATGTAAACTGTTATCAAGGCAATATGAATTGTAACGGCAATTATCAATCCCTTCAAAGTGAATGATTTGTGAAGTTTTTTTAACTCAGTTGCTCCATATTTATTATTGTTGATAAGAACAATATTATCATTCATAATAATCCAAAAGATATTAATTATAACAAACTTTTAATATTATACAATTTACACTGTAAAATGTTCCAAATTAAAATTATAATTATGAATTAATTGTTTTTTCTTTTTCTAAATTTTTTAAATATGTGTATATTTCATACTGTGATCTGAGAGGCGGTGAATCTTGAACTGAATTGTATAGATTAGTTTGTCTTTCGTCAATTATTCTTGCCTTAATATTATCATTAAGTTTAATATCTATTATATGTTTAATAATATTTTTAAGATTTTCATCATAAACAGGGAAACACACTTCCACTCTCCTGCTTAAATTTCTTTTCATCCAGTCAGCACTAGAAAGATATAACTTTTCTTTTCCTCCGTTATTAAAAATGAAAATACGGTCGTGCTCAAGGAATCTATCAACAATACTGGTTACATGTATATTTTCACTCATACCTTTAACACCGGGAAGCAGACAGCAAATTCCTCTTACAATCAGATTTATCTTAACTCCTGCATTACTGGCATCATAGAGTTTTTTTATTATTCTTTCATCTTCAAGACTGTTAAGTTTAACAGTAATTGAGGCATGGTTACCAAGTTTTGCAAAATTTATTTCATTATCAATCATTTCAGCTAATTTCTGTCTCATTCCGTATTGAGCAACCAGCAAATGTTTAAAATGGTAATCAGGTTTTTTATCTTCAAGAAATTCAAAAACATATTTTACTTCATTTGTAATTTCATTTTTTGCAGTAAATAGCCCAAAATCTGTATATAATCGTGCAGTTTTTTCATTAAAGTTACCGGTAGAAAGGTAAGTATAAATTTTTTCTTTACCTCGTTCAATTCTGGTTATCATTACAAGTTTTGCATGCACTTTTAAGCCGGGCATACTATAAAGTACTTTTACCCCGGCTTTCTGTAATTCTTCAGCACTATGGATATTTATTTCTTCATCAAATCGTGCTTTAATTTCAACAAATGCAGTTACTTCTTTACCTCGGTGTGCAGCTTTTATAAGAGCATTTACAATTTTGGAATTTTTTGCAACACGGTATAGAGTGATTTTTATTGATGTAACTTCATGGTCACTTGCAGCCTGTTCTAATGCATTTATTACATAGTCATATTTATGATAAGGGAAATAAAGAAGCCTGTCATTTTGTGATACAGACCCAAATATATCCCTGTTCTTTTCCAATTCGTATGATTTTAACGGTTTTAAATCAGAATAATATAGCCCTTTAATTCCCGGGTTTGGGAATTTAAAAAAATCACTGAAATTATGATATCTGCCTCCCGGAAAAAGGTCTTCATCTGCAAGAAGTAAAGCTTCTTTAAGAAATTTCAGAAAAGAGAGAGGTATTGTTCTATCGTAAAGAAATCTGGATGGTGCGCCGCTTGATCTTTTAGCAAGACTTTTTTTAATTTTATCCAGCAAATTACCCTGAAATTCATCATCAATATATAATTCTGCATCTCGGGTAAGTTTTACAGCATAAGAATCATGAACATTGTATCCGTAAAATATTTGTGGTAAAAATAGCCGAATAATATCATCAAGGAAAATAATATAATTATTATTCCCTATTTTGGGTAATAAAATAAAGCGGTCAATATGATTAGTTGGTATTTCAACAATAGCATACTGGTATCGTTTTTTTTTCGGTTCTTTATGTGAATTATTAATATGTTTTGATGAAAGCTTTACGGCAATATAAAGTCTGTGGTTTCGCAGAAAAGGAGTTATCTTTTTTTTTGCAATTATCATTGGCATAATATGCGGAATAACCTGAACATTAAATATTTCTGATACAAATTTCTTTTGAGTATCACTTAATCCGGTATGATCAATTAAAAATATATTATGATTTTCAAGTTCTGGTTTTATAATATTAATAAAAACTCCGCTGAATTCTTCCTGCATTTTTACTACAGTTTTATGCAATTTATTCAGAAGCTTTTCAACATCAAACTTAAGTTCTTTTTTAGGTCCTTTTTTTAGGTCAAGCAATGCTCTTAAAGAGGCTACCCTGACCCTGAAAAACTCATCTAGATTACTTGAAAAAATAGCAAGAAATTTTATTTTTTCATAAATTGGTGTGTTTGGATCTTTCGCTTCCTGCAAAACACGGTGATTAAACGCAAGCCAGCTTAACTCTCTGTTATAAAATTTATATTCCATTAATTTATATTATCAGTATTTTCATTAAATTAAGCAATTAAGGATTTTTTGAACATTTTTGGGAAAATAAAATATTCTATGTTTCCAGTGTTATCTTTTATCTCTTTCCAAGTGTTGATTTCAAAATTTATTTTTACAATACCGCATGTTGGAATATTATCAATTCTTGTGCTGCTTATCCTGTTTGCTAAATTAGTAATACCGTTATTATGACTGATTAAAAATACATTTTTGTGAGAGTCATCAAATGATTTTATAATATTAATGAAATCATTATACTCTGCTAAATATAACTTTTTTTCTTTCTTAATATTCTTAAAATGATAACCGGTTTCTTTAGCAATTTTTTTTGCTGTATTAAATGCACGTTTTGCCGGACTGGAAATTATAAATGAAGCTATTTCATTTTTGATACTCAGAATCTGACCCATTAAAGATGCATCTTTTTTCCCTCTGGAGTTTAGAGGTCTTTGTTTATCGCTTAAAGCAAAGTTATCCCAGCTTGATTTTGCATGCCTGATAAGAAATAGTGTGAACATCAAATTTTAAATATAAAATATTTACAATAAATATAGTAATTAAGTAAAAATGAGATTTTTTTAAGTTTTATAACATGTATTGTAATCGCTTAATTTTTTCAAAGAAAATATTAATTTCTAGCGCATCACATTTTACTAACATTAGTTATGGTTTATAAAAAACCTTAATATCAATATTTTCCCATGTAGTTTGGTCTGCAGCCAGATAATCAATAAACTCCCTTGACCATTTATGCTCATCACCTTCTTTACGGAATTTGTACAATGGGATTGAATTACAGTTATTAACAGTGCCGGTATATTCTTTAACTTTTTTTATTCCCGGAATTGATTCGATTTCTTTTAGAGTAACATCGTCATGTACAAAGGGTGAGCCTTCCAGATAACTGCACCATACTATTAAAGCTTCAGAAGAGCTATCCACATTTTTTTGAGAAAGCAATGTATATCTTCTGCCTCCGGTTTGGCTTTCATCCAGTGCATTTGCTACTTGATGCATATTAGTAATTATTCTGCTTGAAGGGTAATTAATTTCTGCAAATTTAGTTATATCTTCAGAAACTTTTTCAATTTCAAATTTATTGTGGAACGGTGTGCCAAAAGGACCTGTAATAAATGATATGATGAGAATAATTAATACTAGAAAATATTTAAATAAAGAACTTTTAATTTTATTAAAGGTAAACCCTGCTCCAACTGCTGCTATTATTCCAAACACAGGACCAACCACTGCAACATATCTTAATTGACCTATACTGCAAGTTAAATTTAACCCTTTAAGAGCCAGTAACGTTTGAACAGCTAATCCACCAAAGAAAAATATGAACAGCAGTCCATATTTATTTATTTCTTTTCTTAAATACAATATAATTATTGCAGAAATAAAAAATGCTGACTGCAAGAATCCAAATATTTTGGGTGAGTGAAGCAGGTAATAATACCAATCAACACCGACATCTATTTTTAAAAGTCTTGAGTGCAATGTCATATCATAAAAAAACTGAGTTGGGTTAAGTGTTATTAAAGTTGTATAAATATACCATAATATCGGTCCAATAAATGCGAGATATAGAATTTTGTAATTTTTTTTGTAAGCATAAATTAAAAAATATACTGCACATACATAGGAATATTCCTGCCTGAAAATAAATATCAGCGATGAAGATATTAAAGCAGCTTTTTGATTATTTTTAAGGTAATAATAAAATGATAATAATATTAAAAACCCTGCAGGCAGTTCGGCAAGAGAGGTATAAGATATATTAAATAAAACGGGCTGAAATCCGATTAACGGAATAACCCATTCGGCATAGGGTACATTTTTATATTTCAGAATTTTATATGCTATAAAAATTGTAAGCAGAAATATTAGTGATGAAAAAATTTGTACACCTTTTAACCCAAATTGTGCAGGAAGCGCAAAAAGAAGAACTCTGCCCATTCTGTGCCATGCACCGGTGCTTTGTGTAAATGATTCAAAAAAGTGCCTGTTAAAATTAAAATGACTTGAATCATCTATAAAATAAAAACCGTCAGAGTTAATTATCCATACAGCCTGCACGGCAATTAAAACCGCCCAGAATACATATTTTCTATAATTGCTTTGCAAATTATTATGTTAAAAATGAACTCTAAAATACTTTTATAATAAATCCTTATCAATGAAATAAGTATGAGGGATACAAGAACTTTAAAATATTAAAATTTTGGCAGATCTTGTTCAAGAAGATAAGAATATATAATTATAAAATTATAAAAGGAGATAGTATATCTCCTTTTTGTGAGCTAGCGACCGGGATCGAACCGGTGACCTGCGCATTACGAATGCGCTGCTCTACCAGCTGAGCTACGCTAGCTAATTTACTTTTCAGTTATAAATAAGTTAATACCTGTACCATTCTGGTTTATATGGTCCATCAACTTCTACCCCAATATATTCAGCCTGTTCGTTTGTTAGTTTTTCTAATTTAGCGCCAACTTTAGCAAGGTGAAGTCTTGCAACTTTTTCATCAAGATGCTTGGGAAGTACATAAACTTTATTTTCGTAGTTTGAATGATTACTCCAAAGCTCTATTTGTGCAAGTGTTTGGTTTGTAAATGAGTTTGACATAACAAATGAAGGATGTCCCATTGCACAACCTAAATTAACTAATCTTCCTTCTGCAAGTATTATTACTTCATTGCCTTCAATATTATATAAATCAACCTGAGGTTTGATGGTAACTTTTGTATTGCCATAATTTTTATTCAGCCAAGCCATATCAATTTCATTATCAAAATGACCAATATTGCAAACTATCGCTTTATCCTTCATTGATTTAAAATGACGTTCGGTTATGATATTTAAGTTACCGGTAGCAGTTACAAGTATATCACAAACTTTTGCAGCTTCATCCATGGTGTTTACCTGAAACCCATCCATTGCCGCCTGCAATGCACAAATAGGATCAGCTTCTGTAACCATTACTCTTGCACCTGCTCCGCGAAGTGATTGCGCAGACCCTTTACCAACATCTCCGTAACCTGCAACTACTGCAACTTTACCAGCCATCATTATATCAGTAGCTCTTCTTATAGCATCAACCAAAGACTCTTTGCAGCCGTATTTATTATCAAATTTTGATTTTGTTACCGAGTCATTAACATTTATGCAGGGCAAGGGAAGTGTACCCTTTTTCATTCTTTCATATAGTCTGTGAACACCAGTTGTAGTTTCTTCACTTATACCTTTAATACCAACAATAAGTTCGGGATATTCATCAAGAACCATGTTTGTTAAATCGCCACCGTCATCAAGTATCATATTCAGCGGTTTATCAAATGAGCCGAAAAATAAGGTCTGCTCTATACACCAATTGAACTCTTCTTCATTCATACCTTTCCATGCATAAACCGGAATACCGGCTGCAGCTATAGCTGCTGCAGCATGATCTTGTGTTGAGAAAATATTACAAGAAGACCACTTTACTTCAGCACCAAGCTCAACAAGTGTTTCAATTAATACAGCGGTTTGAATTGTCATATGAAGACAGCCAGCAATTCTTGCACCTTTTAAAGGTTTTGAGTTTCGGTATTCATCCCGTATAGCCATTAAACCGGGCATTTCTGCTTCAGCAAGTTTAATTTCCTTTCTTCCCCAATCAGCCAGCGCAAGGTCTTTTACTTTAAATTTTTCAAGTTTTAAATCTTTTTCTAATGTTTTAGGCATATTTATTAAATTTATTATATAAATTAATTATTATTTATTTTTTTCAAGTTCAATGGTAAATGTTTTAAAAGTATCTTCATCATATAAACAAAACACAACTTTTTCAAGTGTTGTTTCAAGTTTTTCCTTATCAGATTTTATAAAGTGCTCTGTAACAGTATCAACTATTATTTTACTGCTTTCAGCAATTGGATATCCAAATATTCCTGAGCTTATAGCAGGAATTGCTATTGACTTCAGTTTTTTCTTTTCAGCAACAACAAGTGAGTTTTCAACTGCCATTTTTAATTTTTTGGCTTCACCGGATTTACCGTCTCTATATCTGGGTCCTACAGCATGAATAACATGTTTAGCTTTCAGATTTCCGCCGCTAGTTATAACAGCGCCGCCTGTAGGTACATTCCCAATTTTATTTGATTCCTGCTGAATTATCATACCGCCCCTTTTAACAATAGCTGCAGCTAAGCCGCCATTGTGCATTAAGAAAGTGTTTGCGGGATTTACAATTGCTTCTGTATCAAGAAGAGTTATATCACCTTTTAGTACAACTATTTCAGTTTTTCCTATTTTCATAATTAATTATCCGTTTAAAGAAATTCCCAGATCTTTTAATTGTTTGTCATCCACAGGGCTTGGTGAATTATCCATCAAGCCAACAGCACTTGTTGTTTTTGGGAATGCAATAGTTTCTCTTATATCTTTTGTTCCGCATAATGTTGCAATAATTCTGTCAAAGCCAAGTGCAAAACCTCCATGCGGGGGTGCACCGTATTTAAATGCTCCAAGCAGAAATCCGAATTTTTCTTCCTGTTCCACTTTGGATAATTTTAAAACGCTGAATACCTGAGATTGTATATCACCTCTGTGAATTCTGATGCTGCCTGAGCCAAACTCGCTTCCATTGCAAACCATATCATAGCAATTAGCCCTGATGGATGTAAGCAATTCAATATTTGCTGCAGGGTCTTTACATCCATCGGCAAGTTTTGTCAAGTCAGCTTCATGAGGCATTGTAAATGCATGATGCTCAGCAACTACACTTTTTGAATCATCATCATACCCAAATAGCGGGAAATCATTTACCCAGAGAAGTTCATCTTTTGTTTCATCCACCAGATTAAACTGTTCAGCAAGTTTTAATCTTAAATTTCCAAGTCCGTTTAATACTTTTTTCTTTTCACCGGAGAGAATAAATAAAACATCCCCTGCTTCTGCTGAAAATTCATTTTTAATTCCTGACTGAATATCTTCATTTAAAAACTTTAACATTGGTGAAGATACAGTTCCATCAGAATTATATTTAATATAACCAAGGCCGCCGAATTTTAAAGATTTTACGTAATTGGTCAGTCCGTCAATTATCTTTCTGGTTACTTCCTGCCCGCTGAGTTTTATACCTGCAACAATACCTTTTGCTGTTATAGCATCAGAAAAAATTTTAAATTCACTTTTGCGGACTGTTTCGGTTATATTAATAATTTTTAATTCACCTTTAATTCGCAAATCCGGTTTATCGGTTCCATAAATAGCCAAAGCTTCATCGTAGCTCATAATTCTAAATGGCTGTTTTAATTCAACCCCTTTAATATTTTTCCAAATATCACATATAACACCTTCTACAACATTAAACACATCCCGTTCATCAACAAATGACATTTCAAGATCAATTTGGGTAAATTCGGGCTGTCTATCAGCTCTTAAATCTTCATCCCTGAAACATTTGCATATCTGTACGTATTTGTCAATTCCGCTAACCATTAATATTTGCTTATAGGTTTGCGGTGATTGGGGCAGTGCGTAGAATTTTCCTTTGTGAACCCTAGAAGGTACTAAATAATCACGAGCTCCTTCGGGAGTTGATTTCATTAAAATAGGTGTTTCAACTTCAACAAAGTTTTCGCGTTCAAAATATTTATGAACAATATTATATACTTTGCTTCTTAAAACAAGATTTTCCGCAATTTTTTTTCTTCTTAAATCAAGGTAACGGTATTTGAATCTTAATTCTTCTGATGCTTTAATATCCTCTTCAACTACAAAAGGGGTTACCTCTGATGTGTTTAAAACTTCAATATTTTCGGCTAATACTTCAATTTCACCGGTTGGCATATTTGGATTTACAGAAGTTCTTTGTTGTACCTTTCCGCTTGCAGAAATTACATATTCAAGTCCTAAGGAATTTGCAATTTTATATATTTCCTTATATTCAGAATTAACAGTTACCTGTGTAATTCCGAATCTATCTCTTATATTCAGAAAAATAACTCCGCCAAGATCACGAACTTGTGATACCCAGCCATTTAATACAACAGATTTACCGGTATCGCTTAATCTTAGCTCACCGCATGTATTGGTTCGTTTGGTAAATTTCATAGAATTACAAAAATACGCAATTTTTTAAAGGGTTTCAATGAAATAGATTTATTATGTTTTCAATTGAATAAGCAACCATTTAACTATATATTTGCTTAATTTTATTCATTTTTGCAAATTTCATTAATAACAATTTGAATATTACCGAAGCAAAACTAAAAAATATTTTCAAATGCTCTAAAGGCAAAAAAATTGCAATAATAGGCGATGTGATGCTGGATAAATATGTTTACGGAACAATATCACGCATTTCACCGGAAGCACCTGTACCTGTTATTGATGTTGATAAAACAGAATACAAACTTGGCGGTGCAGCAAATGTTGCAAATAATATAAAAGCTTTAGAAGCTGAACCTATTCTAATAGGTGTTATTGGTAATGACTATGATTCAAAACATTACCTTGACGTTATGAAAATGCTAAAGCTTTCAACAATTGGCATTTTAAATGATACCACAAGACCAACTACAGCAAAAACCAGAGTAATTGCACATGCACAGCATGTATTAAGGGTTGATAGTGAGATAAAAGAAAATATCAGTTCATCAAGCAGAAAGAAAATATTATCCTTTTTCAAAAAAAATATTGGCTCATTTGAAGCGGTTATATTGCAGGATTACAATAAAGGAGTTTTAACACCGGAATTAATAAAAGAGATTATTTTAATTTCCAGAAAAAACAAAAAACCTGTTTACGTTGATCCTAAATTTCATAATTTTTTTGAATATAAAGATGTTACAGTATTTAAGCCAAACAGGAAAGAAACATCTGATATACTTGCAATGAAAATTGACGGGGAAGATTCAGTTAAACAAGCCGGAAGGCAGCTGATTGATAAGCTTAATTGTGAATATCTTGTTTTAACACGCGGTGAAAAAGGTATGATGTTGTTTGATAAGGAAAAAGATAAGACAGTTATTCTTAATATTCCAACAAAGGCAAGAAAGGTAGCAGATGTATCAGGTGCTGGTGATACGGTGATTTCCACCATTGCAGTAATGCTTGCAGGAGGAGCTAATATGATTGAAGCTGTAATGCTTGCAAATCAAGCAGCTGGAATTGTTTGTGAAGAAGTAGGAATTATTCCAATATATAAACAAGCATTAATGGATTCATATAAATAATAAGTAAAAATTTCGGCAATTATTGATAAAATCTTCTGAATAATTTGGAACAGTTAAAAAATATTTTTAGATCAACCGATGACCTTAGCTTTATAGATAAATTAAAAGCTATAAGTAATAAAATAGTTTTTACAAATGGTGTTTTTGATATAATTCACCGCGGACATGCTGAGTATCTAACTGAAGCAAAATTACTTGGAGATATATTGATTGTTGGGCTGAACTCAGATAGTTCTGTTCGTAATATTAAAGGTGATAAACGCCCGATAGTTGATGAAAAAAGCAGAGCTTATGTGCTTTCTAAATTAAAACCTGTTGATTATGTAATTATATTTGATGAAAATACTCCATATAATTTAATAAATATCATTAAACCTGATATTCTAGTAAAAGGGGCAGATTGGTCTGAAGATAAAATTATTGGAGCTGATATTGTTAAGGAAAACGGCGGAGAAATTAAACTTATAAAATTTGTAGAAAATAATTCTTCCACAAATATTATAAACAGGATAATTCAGCTTTACACAAAATAATTTATTTGGCTGAAGAAAAAAAAATAGAAAATCCAGATATCAATAAAACCCCAAAAGCTGAAAAAAAATCAGTGGTTTTAAAGGAAAAGAAAAAAAACCGGATTTTTCAACGGCTGGTATTGATTTTTTTTGCATTACTTTTATTTATTACACTGCTATTATCTTTTACACAAACCTCATTATTCAGAAACTGGCTGAAAAGTTATGCAGTTGATACTATTAATGAACATTTTGCAGAAAAAATGTCAACTATTTCAATTGGTGAAATTGATGGCAATTTTTTCAGTGAATTAGTAGTAAAAGATGCCCTTATAAAAATTAAAAATGATGAAATGGTTAAGTTTGATTTTGTTAAGATAAAATATAATATATTTGGTCTTCTTGATAAACATATTGATGTAGATGAAGTTGTGCTGCAAAATCCAAGTGCAAACTTTTTTAAAGTGGTTACAAATAAAGGTGATACAACATGGAATATAATTTACTTATTTGAATCAGCAAAAGATACGGTTGAAAAATCTGAAGAATTTGACTGGAAAATAGATGTAAAAAGGCTGCGTATTAATAATCTTAATTATATTATGTATGGTGCAATGCCATACAATGCATCAGTACTAAATAATATTAAACAGGAAAAGAGCTTAACAACAGAAAACTTGAAGATTGGCAGCTTTAATTTTGAAGCAAAAGCTGAGTATGACAAAAATGCAATAAAGCTGTGGATAGATCAATTAAGTTTTAACACAAATTTTGGTTTAGATTTAAAAGGGCTATCGGGTGAGTTTTACCTTTCATCTTCGCGTGCAGAAATAAATAATCTGAATATTGAAACCTCCAAAAGCTGGATTGAATCAGAATACATTTTTATTGATAAAATAAATCTGGTTGATTTTGGAGAAATTAAAGGTCTGGAAACATTTAAGGGCAAAGATAAACAGCTAAGACTTGATCTTCATGCAAAAAATATAAATTTTGATGACCTTAAAGCTTTTCTTCCGGCTGTAGATTTTCTTGATAATGAGGTTGCCTTCGATATGAAATGCAAAGGAACATTTGATGATATTAATGTTGAATCATTAAAATTGCGTACTGCCAACAGTAATTTTGAATTTGCTGGAAGAATGAAGAATTTAACTGAACCCGATAAGCTATGGTTTGATGTGGTAGCAAGAAATTTAAAAATTGACCCCCGTGACACAAAAATATATACACCCGGTTTGCCTATACCAGACTATTCACATGTTGGAATAGTAACAGGGGATATTAATTATAAAGGTGAGCCAATTGATTTTGAAACAACATTTGATGTACAATCATCAGCAGGTAATGCCAAGGGATTTTTTAATTTGAATCTTAAAACTCCTAATTTTAATTACAGTACTTCGGTAGATATTTCCGGAGGAAACATTGGAAAAGTTATTAAAAACCAGAAGCTAGAAAGCAACATCAACGGCCATATTGAAGCTATTGGAAGCGGTTTTGCATTAGGAACAGCAAACACAACTTTAAAATATGCAATTAATGATACAAAACTGCTTGATCAAAAAATTGATAAATCTCAGGGTTCAATTACTTTGAATGGATATAATGCTGAAACGGATGTACAATATGTATCAGGTAATTTTGACGCAATTGTTAAAGGCAATGTTAATATAAGAGATTTTAATAATCCGGTTTATAACCTTAAGGGCAGCGTAAAAAATTTGGATATTTCACAGTTTACAAAAAATCAAAAAGATAAAAGCAGCTTGACCTTTGCTTTTGATATTAACGGCAGAGGAATTTCACCGGAAAGACTTGACGGAACATATCATATAAATTTATCAAATTCTTATTACGCTGATTATAATTTTACTGCAACACCAATTGACCTGAAAATTTCTTCAAGCGGAACTGATAATTACATAAATCTTAGCAGTAATCTTGTTGATTTTAATGCGAAGGGTACTTTTAAAATAGCTGAAATAGGCAATGTTATTGCATCAAATATTGAAATGGTCCAAAATGAGATATCAAAAAAATTCAATCTTGATACCCTAATGCCGGTTAAGTCTTTAAATATTTCAAATAGTGATATAAATTTTACATACAATTTTAAAACTAAAGACCCTAAAGCAATTTCTAAACTGTTCTATGCAGATGATATTTATTTTAACGGAAATGTGAATGGTTACATTAAAAACTCTGCTAACGGATTTGACGGATATTCAAATATAAGACTAAATGAATTTGTTTATAAAGATACTGTTTTTGCAGTAAAAAATGTTCGCTCTGAATTAAAATATCTTAACAGCTATATTAATTACAGAAATAACCCGGAAGGTGATTTTAATTCATTTAATTCAGACATAAAGTTTTCTGCAGATACAATGCAGATTAATAAACAAACTTATGATAGTGTAAAAACAGAATTCATTTTAGGTAATTCTAATCAGTTTTTCAAAATGAGTGCCAGGCAGGATTCTACACTTGCAGTGAATTTAAAAGGCAATGTAAATCTTTCTGCTGATACTGTATTAATGATTTTAGATACCTTATTTGCAGGTTTTAACAGGATTGATGTTACAAATTCAGATAAACTGATTGTTAGCTATCATCCGCGCTCATGGAGAAAGGAAATAAATTTTGATCAATTTGAACTTAATGGTGAATTTTTAAAATTCAATATTGGCGGAGCATATTCATTTGCCGATACAAGTAATTTATATCTTGAAGCAAGAGATATAAGTATTCCGGCAATCATGGATTTAGTAAATAATCCCAAAAATTTGTTTACAAAAAAACCCAGATATGATGATTACAGCGTTTTATTTAAAGGAAAAATCAGACGTGTTTTACTTACATTTAACGGTAAAATAGATGACCCAAAACTTAGTATGGAGTTAAATACAAGTTTATTGCGGTATGATAATAATAAGGTTGGAAGGGTTGATGCATTTATTGATTATTCAAATAATAATCTTGCCGCAGATATTTTAATGAGCAATGCTCAAGGTAGTGGTAAGCTTCGCCTTACCGGTAATATTCCGTACAGTAATCCATTTGTAACACCTGATAGTTTAACATACGCATCAGTTCTTGAAAAGCCGCTTGATCTTGACTTGAAAGCTACAAACTTTCAGATTAATTTTTTCAGCAAAGCAATACCTAATTTTACTGATCTTCGAGGTTTTCTAGATGGTGAAATTATGGCGAAGGGAAATATAAATGCTCCGCAATTGAGCGGAAATGCTACAATTACACGCGGGAGATTATTTTTTACATGGAACGGTCTATATTACAGGTTTGAATCTAATTTAAAAACTGATGGTTCTGATATTGTAGTAGAAAGATTTTCGGTATATAACGATAGAGATAAAGATAGACACATTGATGTTTTTGGTAAAATTAATTTTGCCGGGTTAAAGGTAAATTACATTGACCTTGAAACAAGAGGGGATATGTATTTTCTTGACGGTTCCTCAATACAAAACAGGTTTGGCTTTTACGGTGAAATGCTTGGCGGAGTTGGAGATCCGCCAATAAGGATACAGGGTAATCTGAAGAATTTATTGGTTTCGGGACAGCTTAATATTAAAAAAGCTAAGCTGTTTTTTCCTGCAATTTCAAGTATGGCGTATGATGTTTACAGTGATGATTTTACATATAGAATACTAACCGATCCTTCCGGATCAAAATTTCTTGATACTACAATTACCGTTACAGAAGAGGATATTGGAAGTCTAGACCCATTTTTAAGATATAACTATATTCTTGAAAAGCGTGAACCAACTGTTGCAGACTACATTACTTATGATCTGGATATAGTTATGGAAAAAAATGTTTTGGTAAATGTAAATATGAACAGTCTCACCCGTGAAGAGTTAAATGGCGAATTTACAGGTAACTTAAAGCTTGATAACCGCACACCGGACAGGAGATTTCAGCTTTTTGGAAGAATGAATATAGTTGGAGATTCATATTACAGATTCTACAAAAATTTTTCTATAAATGATAGTTATCTGGATTTTAACGGTGACTACAATAATCCTGAGCTGCATATAAAAGCTCAGTACACAAATTACCGTACTTTGCCAGATAATTCACAGGAAAAGATGTATGTACTGCTTGATATTACAGGTACTAGATATAAACCGCTACTAACACTTTCTTTAATGGATAACAGCGGAGTTAAGCAGGAAGGTAACGATGCGCAGACAAAAGCACTTTCTTATCTGTTATTTGGGGCACCAATACCTGTTGGCTCAACGGCATTGGGAAATTTGGGTAATAATTTTGGTTCAGGTTTGGCATCATCACTATTGTATGAAGCACTCAGAAATATAGCCCCATGGATTGTAAATACAGAGCTTATATATACCGGTGGTAATCTGAATACGACTGATATTAAAATTACTTCAGCATTTGGAGATGCAGTTGTAAAGTTTGGCGGAAAGATTTTAAGCAACATTAACAATTTTGAAGTTAGTGTGGAGTATCCTCTGAATAAGCTTTTAAATTTTGATATATCAAATAACCTGCTTATACAGATTTCAAGATCAAGAGCAACAACTTTTGATTTAAGCGGGTCAACTGACTTTGAATCAAGAGCGGGTTTATCATATAAAATAAGATATTAAAAATACAAATAAAGATTTGGGAAAAATAAAACTTAATGATATAAAGCCTTTAATACTGAACATATTCAAACGAAACCCTTCTGTTTCAATTAAATTCAATATGCTGTTTAATAAATTAAGGTTAAACAAATCGCTAAAAGCAGAAGTACGCAATGTATTGCGTGAACTTGTGGAAAGCGGTGAGCTGCAAAAAAACGGGAAGTATTATGAATATAACAGCCGAACCTCATTTTATGAAGCGGAAATAATACTTGACGGAAAAAATGAATTTGCTGCTGAAATATCAACCGAAGCTGGAACACGTATATTACCAGTTAAAAAACGTAATTTACTTACAGCTTTACCTGGAGATAAAGTTCAGGTAACTATAATTGAATATGCCTATAGTGATGAAAAGGAAGCGATTGTTGAAAATATTTTAAAAAGGGCAAAACATAGTATAGTTGGCAAGCTTCAGTTCAGCAGTAAAGGTGAGGATTATGCATTTGTAATTCCCGATGATCAAAAGTTCCGAAAGGATATTTTTATTCCCAAAGTAAATTTAAAAGGCGCTAAAGAGGGAGACAAGGTAATTTGTGAAATAATTAACTGGGAATATCAGGATCTTTCTCCTGAGGGTAAAATTATTCAGATATTGGGACAGGCAGGTGATGTAAAAACTGAATTTAAAGCGCTAATAAAAAAATATGGTCTTTCTAAATCTTTTCCAAAGAATGTAAAAGATGAACTTAAGGAATTGGAATATCAGGGGAAGTATAATATTACTCCAGAAGAAATTGCAAAGCGTATTGATTTGAGAGATGAGTTAATTTTTACAATTGACCCTGTTGATGCAAAGGATTTTGATGATGCTGTATCACTTAATAAGCTCAAGAACGGAAATTTTCAGCTTGGTGTACATATTGCAGATGTAAGCCATTATATTACAGAAGGCAGTGCGCTGGATGAAGAAGCATTGCTTCGTGGAACCAGTGTTTACCTTATGAATGATGTTGTGCCAATGCTGCCTGAAAAACTTTCTAATGATATATGCTCTTTAAAAGAAATGGTTGATAGATTGGTATTTTCATGTATTATGGAAATTGATGGAAAAGGAAACGTACTTAATCATAAAGTACATAAAGCAGTAATCAGAAGCAAAAAAAGATTTAATTATGAAGAAGTTCAGAAGATATTAGATAATGGTAAAGGTTTATATTATGATAAGCTTTCTGAAATGAACGAACTGCATAATATTTTGTTTAAAAAGCGGCTTGATGAAGGGAGCCTTGATTTTGAATCTGCTGAAATGAAGGCAGAAATTGAAAATGGACTGATAAAAAATATAAAGCCCAAAGAACGATTGGAATCAATGCGTTTGATTGAAGATTTTATGCTCATAGCAAATAAATGTGTTGCACAGTTTATAAAGCTTCATAAGAGAAAAATACCATTTGTGTACAGAGTACACGACACTCCAGATAAAAAAAGAATTGCAGAACTTTCGCAGTTCGTAAAGCAATTTGGTATAAATCTTAACCCTGAAAGTAAACGTTCAATCCAAAAAATGCTGTTAAGTATAGAAGGTAAACCTGAAGAATTTCTTATTAACGATATA
Source organism: Ignavibacteria bacterium (assembly GCA_020852705.1). Taxonomy (GTDB): domain Bacteria; phylum Bacteroidota; class Ignavibacteria; order Tepidaquicellales; family OLB5; genus OLB5. The sequence goes on from JADZAP010000040.1 coordinate 88,481, forward strand.
ACTATTAGAGCAATGTCAAAAGCAGTGTATTCGGAAGAAAATATTGGACATTACGGACTTGGTTTTGACTTTTACACACATTTTACCTCACCAATAAGGCGTTATCCTGATCTGATTGTTCATAGAATATTATTTGAAGTAATCAGCGGATTCAATTTAAAACGTGCTCAGCATTATCAAAAAGTACTGCCTGATCTTTGTAAACAATCAACCGAGAGGGAAATAAATGCAGTGCAGGCAGAGCGGGAAGCAATAAAAATTTTACAATGCCAGTATATGGAAACAAGAGTTGGAATGGAATTCAAAGGTATTGTTTCAGGAATTAGCGAGTACGGCATTTACATTGAATTAACTGATACAATGATTGAAGGTATGGTAAGATTGCGGGATCTGAATGATGATTATTATATTTTAGATAAGCAAAATTATCAAATAATAGGAAGGCGGCGCAGAAAGAAATACAGGCTGGGTGATAAAGTTAAAGTAAAAATTAAAAAAGCAGATACTGAGCACAGATGGATTGATATGTTAATTGTTAATTGATCAGTAAAAACTAAGCGGGTCAACATCAATATCAATTCTTTCGCTTGATTTAAGCTTCAATCTACTTGTAAATTCAAGCAGTTTTTGCATCAAAGTTTCGCTTTGTAAAATATTTTCACTCGAAGATTTCATAACTTTTAAAATAACATGAATTCTGTATAAATTCTTAATTTTATATATCAAAGCGGGCGCAGGTTTTAAAAGTTCTATATAAATTTCATTTTTAAATTGTGCAAGTTTACCGTTTAAAAAATGATATATTTTCCATGCATAATTATTAACATCAACCTGTGAAGGAGACGATACTTCAATAAGTATCATTTTTGAAAAAGGGGGATAGGAATGAACCTGCCGGTGCTTAATTTCTTTATCAAAAAATGCAATATAGTTATGTTTTTCAACAAGCGGGTAAATGTAATTATCAGGATTCATGGTTTGTATTACAACTTTTCCGTTATTACTAATCCTGCCGGACCTTCCCGATACCTGCATTAACAACTGAAAGGTTTTTTCTGATGCTCTGAAATCAGGTATAAATAAGCCAATATCAGCAGAAATTACTCCTACCAGAAAAACATTAGGGAAATCGAGTCCTTTGGAAATCATTTGAGTTCCGATTAATATATCAAATTCACCCTTGTGAAATGAATTAAGTATCTTTCTGTGTGCATCTTTTCCTTTTACTGTATCAGCATCCATACGCATTGTTTTTGCACTTGGAAATAATCTTTGTATCTCCTCTTCAATTTTTTCTGTTCCAACTCCAACAAGTTTTAAATTTGGGCTGCTGCATATTTGGCATACTGAAAGCAAATTTTCTGCTGAACCGCAGTAATGACATCTCAGATTATTTTTATATTTATGATATATCATTGTGATATCACAGTTACGGCACATCTTTACATTTCCGCAATCTAAGCACTGCTGGTAAGCAGAATAACCTCTCCTGTTCTGCATTAAAATAATATTTTGCTTTTTCTTTAAAGCAAAATCAATATAAGCAATCAATCTTGATGAAAGTACTCTTTGCTCGGCAGTTTCGTATTTTTTATATTTACTGGGATTTTTAAGTTCATCTATCATATCAACAATTTCAACCGCCGGTTGTTTAGTTTTTAAAGCACGGTGGGGCAGTTCAAGCAGGGCATATTTACCTGCTTTATAATTGTAAAAGCTTTCCATTGAAGGGGTAGCCGAGCCAAGTATTACAACAGCATTATTGAATTTTGCTCTTACAATAGCAGAATCCCGGGCGTTATATTTTGGGTTTTTATCTGTTTGTTTGTATGAATGATCGTGCTCTTCATCAACAATAATTATTCCAAGATTATTAAGCGGTGCAAAAAGTGCTGAGCGTGCTCCAATAACTATCTTAATTTTTCCTGTTGAAATTCTGCGGTTAACATCAAATTTTTGTCCCTCATTTAATTTACTGTGTATTACACCTACAATTTCACCAAAATAAGTTTTGAACCGATGTATAAGCTGCGGAGTTAGGGAAATTTCGGGAACAAGAACAATTGCTGTTTGCTTTTTTTCAAGAACATTTTTAATAGTTTCAATGTAAACCTGAGTTTTTCCGCTGCCTGTTACTCCAAAAAGAAGAAATGTTTTAAATTTACCTAGTGAACTGCTAATTTTTGTAAGAACATCTTTTTGGTCGGGGTTTAGCTCTAAAATTTTATTATCTTCACTAAATTCATGCTCCCCTTCACGATTTGTTTCAATTTCAAATAATATTATAAATCCCCGCTTTTCCAGAGCTTTTAAAACTGAAAGAGCTGATTTTGTATTCTTTAAAATTTCAGATACTTTTGCTTTTGATATTTCATTTTCAATTAAATACTTCAGGACTTTTACCTGACACGCAGAGCGGAATTTGTTTTCTTTAAAAAATATGTCAAGTGAAGTTTTAGTATAACCGCTAAACTCATCAAGCAGATCAAATTTAAGCCACCGTTCAAATTTAGCTTTGAATCTTTCTGCAGAAAGAATCTGCTTTTGTGTAATCACACCTTTTGCGGCAAGGGTTTGAACTGCGCTTCTAACAGTTGATGATTTAAGGCGATTTTGTAACTGTTTTATTGTTAATGATTTATCCTTTAAAAGTGAAATTATATTTTTCTGAAGTGAACTATACGGTATATTTGGTATTATAGATGCAGACCTGAACAATACTTTTGATTCAACAGTAGTTCCTTTTGGAATTGCAGTAAAAAGTACTTCACCAAGAGGACAAATATAATATGAAGAAAGCCACTTACAGAATCGTATCATTTCATCATTAACAATTGGTTCAGAATCAAGCAGCTTTTTAACAGGTTTTACTTTATTTAGTTCTGTATCATGCTGTATTGAAATTACAATACCTGTTAATTCTTTACTGCTAAGCGGGGCAAGTACACGCATTCCCGTTTTAATCATATCACATAGCTCATCAGGAACAATGTATGTAAAATGCTGCCAAAGAGGCAGATTAAATGTAATATTTGCATAAAGCTTTTTCATAAAAAAGGGATAGGTTTAAACCTATCCCTGCAAAAATAAATAAATTAATTTTAATTAACCGTGATGCTCTTCTAGGTATCTTTCAACATCTATTGCTGCCATGCAGCCGGAACCTGCTGCAGTAACTGCCTGCCTGTAAACATGATCCTGTGCATCTCCGCAGGCAAATACTCCTTCAATATTTGTTTTTGTATTAATTTTGCTGGTTTTAATATAACCGTTATCTTCCAAATCTATTTGTCCTTTAAAAATATCGGTATTAGGTTTATGTCCAATACCTAGAAAAATTCCCTCAACTTCCTGGTCATATACTTTTCCTGATTTTAAATTTTTAAGCTTTGCGTGTGTAACACGTTTTTTACCGTCTTCATTAACTCCAACAACTTCTTCTAAAACAGTATCAGTAAGAAGTTTAATCTTAGGGTTTTTCTGTGCTCTTTCAAGCATTATTTTTGAGGCTCTGAATTCATCTCTTCGGTGTACAATCATAACTTCTTTGCCAAATTTTGTTAAATAGTTTGCTTCTTCCATGGCTGTATCACCTCCGCCAATCACTATAATCCGCTGATTTTTAAAGAAAAAGCCGTCGCAGGTTGCACATGCTGAAACACCGAATCCCATATATTCTGCTTCACTTGGTAAACCAAGCAGTTTGGCGGATGCTCCGGTAGCAATTATTACTGCTTTAGCCAGATGTTCTTGATCTTCAGAAAATAATTTAAAAGGACGGGATGAAAAATCAACTTTATCAATAAATTTAAAACGGCAATCAGCCCCGAACCTTTGAGCTTGTTTGCGCATAACATCCATTAATTCCGGACCCATTATACCATGTTCAAATCCGGGATAATTTTCAACTTCAGTTGTAATAGTAAGCTGACCACCTGGCTGCATTCCTTCAAAAACAATGGGCTTTAAATTTGCTCTTGCAGTATATAATGCTGCAGTTAATCCTGCGGGACCAGAACCTATTATAATTACATTGTGTACATTTTGTTCACTCATAGTAGTATAGTAACATTAATTATGAAAATATTTTCTAACAGATTAATTTTTATTTGTATTTATCAACTTTTTGTTTAATTAATTCATTATCTGGATTAATGCTTAAGGCATCATTCCAAGCCTTAAGGGCTTTAATAATTTCTCCCATAGCTTCATATATATCGCCAAGATGATCAAGTAAAGTTTCATTTTTGCCAAGGTTAACTGCTTTGGTAATATATACAGCTGCATTTTTATAATCTTTAAGTTTAAACAATATCCAGCCAAAAGTATCAAGATAAGAAGCATTTTCTGGCTCTGCATCAATAGTCTTTTTTGACATATCTTTTGCATACATAAGATTCTCACCTATTTCAGAAAGGTGATAGGCATAATTGTTCATCAATTGAACATTATCAGGATAATATTTAAATGCTTCTTCATATAGTTTAGCGCATTCAGAATTCATTTTAAGGTCATCATATACCAAACCTAAATTACTGAAAGTATTCAAATCCTTTGGGTTAATCTCAAGGGCTTTTTCAAGGTAAGGTAATGCAGAACGGTTATCGCCAAGTCTGTAATATGAATTGCCTGTTAAATACTGCAGTCTGAAATCATTGCTGAATTTAGCGGCTCCGGTTTGAAATATTTCAACAGCTTTTTTAAAATTATTTATTTCGTAATAATAGAAACCCACCTGTATATATAGTTCAGAAGATGTATCGGTTCTTGAAAGAAGGTTTGCAAATCTAACATCTGCGTCCTGAGGATTATCCTTAGCATCAATATAAATAAGATAATATTCAGGCATCCATTCATTTGGATATGCATTGTTTAGGTTTTGAAGTATATTTCTTGAAACTCCAAGTGCTTCTTTATCTTCTGCGGATGCCTGCAGAAAAGCTACTGCAACATCCATTTTAGTCATAAAATCCACACTATCGCGGTTCATTAGTTTACCATACTTATCAAATGCTTCCTGATTTCTGTGCTGTCTAAAATACAATTTTATTACTTCAGTCTGTACATCACGGTTATTGGGATTTGTTGAAAGAATTTCTTCGTAAATCCTGATAGCATTATCATAATCCGGTATTTTAACATAGGCAGCAGCAGCTGAATATTTGAGGTTAATATCTGTTGGATTTAGCACAAGAAGTTTTTCAATTGTTGCGGCAGTATTAGCATAATCTTTATAAGATTCATAAATATCAACCATCCTTAAGAGTACAGTTTCTTCATATTGGAAATTTTCAGTTATATTTTCATAATACTTTAATGCTTCAGAAGGCATCTTCAGGGCTTCGTACATTCTGCCGATATTATAAATGATATTAATATCATCCGGTTTTTTGGCATAAATATCCTGCAGATATTTTAAAGCATTAGTGTAGTCGCCAAGAACAATATATGTATCAGAAACTTGTTCTTTATAAACCAAGTTTTCTGGATTCAACTTAATTGCTTCTAAACCAAACTCTAAAGCCTTTTTATGCTGGGTGATATTTGAATATAGTTTAGAAAGAGCAAAATAAATTCCCGCAGCTTTTTCAATTTTTAGTGCCTGATTGTATTTATCAATAGCCGCAAGATAGTTATCTTTTAGTTCAAAAGTTTTTGCCTCAATAAAAAGCTCAACTGCTTTATCATCTAAAGGCAATTCTTGCGCTGAAATTAAACCAGAAAAGGTTAAAAACAGGATAAAATATAGGAAGATTCTTCTCATGGGAAATGTAAATATAGCCCTACAATTTTTGAATTTCAAAGTAAAAAGCAGGGTAAAATTAATTTATAAAATTATATACTGTTTAATACTTTAAAAAAAGTTAAATTAGAAACTCAAAGTTGATAACATAAAAGAAAGAAAAGAATTCCAATTTAATATTAATGTATTTTAAGATGAAAAATTTAAAGGTTTTTTCAATCCTGTTTATTTTAGTTTGTACAAGTATTTCATATTCTCAATTTACAAAATTTGTATATAACCAGCCGGTAATTCCGGATGTTATGGGGTATATAAATGTTTTAGAAACTGACGGATACAGTACCTATAATGCAGTGTATAATGTTGATTCTTTTCCACTATTCACCGGTTTTCCAAAAACTTTTAGCGGTGTTGGATATGAAGGCGGAATTTTATGCAATATGGATTCTGACAACGATTTAGAAATAGTTAGAAATATAGGTTATACAATTCAGGCATGGAATTATGACGGTTCAAATGTTCCGGGATGGCCTGTAACAGTACCAACATATCAGCTTGAATGTGCCCCATCTTATGGTGATGTTGATGGTGACGGTCAGGAAGATATTGTTGTTACAAACCACGGCTTAACATCAGGCGGGTTTATTTTTGCATACAGAAAGAACGGAACAATGCTGCCGGGTTTTCCTGTAAATCATGGTTACAGTTCAAGAACACCTGTACTAGCTAATGTTGATAACACACCTGCTCTTGAAATTATTGTGAATAAAAGGCAGTCGGGTGCAAATCAGGTGAGTATATACACCGGTACAGGAGCAGTACTTTCGGGCTGGCCCCAAAGTATTAACAGTGTTCCTGCCTCAAGCTCTGCAGTTGGTGATATTACAGGAGACGGACAGCCTGAAATAGTTTCAGAATCATACAATTCATTGTATGCATGGGATAGAAACGGGAATTTACTTACTGGATTTCCTTTTACAATGCCAAATTCTGATGTAAATTCATACTCATCACCAGTGCTTGCAGATGTAGATGGTGATAATATACGTGAAATTATATTTGGTACACATGTATCGGGAGGCGGGGGCTATGTTTATATTCTGAAAAATAACGGAACAATATTAAGCGGCTGGCCTAAACAGGTAAATCAATGGATTTATGGACCCCCTGCAGTAGGTTATATAAATAATGATAATGTAATTGATATTGCCGTGGGAGATCAGGTTCTTTCAGGCTCGCCAATGGACCAACTAAATGCGTGGGATAAAAACGGAAATTCCCTTCCGGGATTTCCGATAAATTCTCTTTGGGCTATTAACAATCAGGTTTCTATTGGTGATATTGATAACGATAATAATATGGAATTAATTATTGACGATAATACACAAAACTCAGGCAGAGGACAATATCATGCATTTAACCATGATGGAACGCCACTTGCTGGCTGGGACGTAAATGTTGACGGTACAACAATGTTCAGCATGCCTATGCTTGGTGATCTAAACAGGGATGGTTTGATGGATATTTCAGGCTCAGGAGGTATATTTATAAATCCTGCTTATACTTTTGTATATTTATGGAATACGGGAATAAATTATAATGCGAATAAAATAGTAATTCCCATGTTTCAGTATAACAGCAGACATAACGGAGTATATGGTGATAATCCATTGGTTGGTATTCAGCCTGTTTCCGGAAGTATTCCAAAAAAATTTATGCTGATGCAGAATTACCCAAATCCTTTTAATCCTTCAACAAAAATAAGGTTTTTAATTCCGTTAAATAATATTGGAAAAACTAAGTTAATTGTTTATGATATAAACGGAAAGTTTGTAAAGGAAATAGTAAATAGTGAGTTAACTGCCGGAGAATTTGAAGTTGAGTTTAATGCTGCAGGGCTTTCTTCAGGAATTTATTTTTATGAGTTAACTTCGGGTAATACAAAGTTAGTTAATAAAATGATACTGATAAAATAATATTTTTGATCACAATAAAACATCAGGTAAATATTTTAAAAAATCATTAGAATTCAATATTTACACCGGAATTAAAACTGCGGTTGGGGGCTTGAGTTCTTTCAAGTTCCTGATATGAATTGTTAAACAGATTATTTACTGCAAAGAAAACAGCAGTATTGCCAAAAAGTTTTTTGCTTAACTTTATATCAAGCAAAAAATATGCTTTTGGCTCTTCATATTTATAAAAAAGGTCTTCATCTACTTTACTTACGTATTTTCCGTTTATATTAAGATTAAAATCAAAATAATTAAAATCTGAAGAGAAGTTTATTAAATGTTCAGGTTTGTAAGGTAAAAAATCTTCTTTTCTGTTAACAGATAAGTCACGGGCATCAATCAGACTATAATTAAAACTGAATCCATAACCAAAAATTTTATTAAATAAATTAAAATCACTTTTATAATCTATTAAAAATTCCAATCCTTTTATTTGGGCTTTAGCAATATTCTGCACCTGAAAAGGTCCGTTTACATTTCCGCCAATATTAACATACTGAATAAGATTGTTATACTCGTTTATATACGCGGATACATCAAGAGTAAATCTTTTAAGATACTGTTTTCGGAAACCAACTTCTGCAGAAATCATTTCTTCGGGTTTAAGCAACGGGTTGAATACAAAATTAAATCCTCCAAAAAGTTCTTTCTTAAAATACAATTCAGCAATTGAAGGTGATCTGAATGCTCTGCCAATCAAGAATCTGAATGAAGTATTTTCAAGTATTTTATTTGAGGTAATAGGTGAATATAATAGTGAAATTTTTGGACTTAATTGAATAAATTTATTTAAGCCAACGACTTTATTATAGTCAATTCTTAAGCCGGCTGTTGCAGAAAGAATATTACTGCCTGATTTATCAACAAAAATTTTATGCTGATCCTGAACAAATACACCAAAATTATTAACCTGCTGATCACCATATAAAATTTCAGCTGGATTAGAGCGTACAACATTCCACTGTAAATCGGTACCTGTAATGAAATAATTTCGTTTTGAAAATTGAATATCAAATTGAGAAATATTACCGAAATTATAGCTTTTTATTGTTGTTTCCAACGCTTGACCGGGCGGGGCATATTGAATGGAAACAAAATTTTTAGGGTTAAAATACGAAAGACTATTCAGTTTATAATAATAAAATCTGCTGGTATATTTTGTATTTTTTGATGGAACTGCAGTATAGAAAACATCAATACTTTGAGTTTCCTTTTTTATTCTGTCACCCAGATACTGCGGATTGGTTTTATAGGGATCTGCAAATTTGCCCGGATCTTTGCGCCAGTAGTGGGGAAATGCACTGTTTGATTTTGTGTACTGCAAAGTTATTTCAAGATCCCTGTTTCTGAAAACATCATACATTATCTTAGCAAGTCCGCCATAAAATTCATAATCTGTTTGCTGAGCATGTCCATCATTTTGATTGTAATTTATGTTTAACAGATATGCCAGCTTTTTAAATGTATTGCTGTGTATAAGATCAAAGCTTTTAAATGTTAAAAGTTTGTTTGTGAATTTAAGACTATCATTAAGCGGATTATAAAAGCCATAACTGCCGTTAAAACTTGTAAAAGATTTATATGTCGGTTTTTTAGTAATAACATTTACAACGCCCCCAATTGCAGATGAACCATAGAGTGAAGAAAATGCTCCTTTAACAACTTCAGTTCGCTCAATAATGGATGTAGGTATAAGAGACCAAAGAGCACCTTTTGAATCACCGGTTAATGAAGGTCTGCCATCAAGCAGCAACAGAACACGATTTCCAATACCGCCTCCAGCAACATCACTAGAGCCCCTAATTGAAAGTCCTTGAACATTAATGCCGCTTGTTTTAAATACTGTAACACCCTGAACATCACTTAAAACTTCATCAAAAGTTAATGGATTTCGGTTTTTAATATCATCTGAGCTGACAATTGAAATTGATGAAGGAGTTTGTTTAAGAGTAAGCTCGGTTTTTTCTGCAGTTACATTTATTTTATCAGTTTCAATATTTACGGGAGTTAAAAAAATGTTAATAGTTTTATTTTCATCTGCTATAAGAGAAATATCAGTTTTTTCATTCTTAATATATCCAAGCCGAGAAGAAATAATTTTATAGATACCCGGCTGTAAATTATTGAATTCAAAGTTGCCAAAAATATCAGTGAATTTTTCAGTTTTATATAGAGGATTTAGGTTTGTTGACTCAATTTTAATGTTTACCATGCTTACTGCACCTTCGTTTGTCAGGTCAATAACTTTCCCTTTAATGCTTCCTGAATAATCATCAGAATAAATTTCAGGAAGTAAAACTAAAAAAATAAACAACACTCCAGCATATAATGCTAAAGTGTTGTTTGAGAAGTTATTAATAAGTAATCTCAATTAATCAGAAATTAATTATTTTTTTAGCCGTATCTAACCAAGAAAGGAAGTTAATATTTTCAAGTCCAACATCAGAATGTAAACTATCTTTTGATGGGTTCATCCAGCAAGAAGGATTACTATTTGTGTCACACCCTCTCATGCCCAATAAATAAACAGAACCTTCCGTATGGAGTTCTAATAAAGGCTGATGTTGTAACATAAGACCCAGCTGAAAGTCCGGTAATTTCATACGTGCCTGTATAAGTATTACCATTTTTTACTAATGTAATTGTGTCACTTCCGCTAGGCGGACCCGCAGGGGGCCAAGAAGAATAAACAGATACATCATAATATCCGTTATTATAGACTCTGTTTGTATCAACAAATGTAATTGTACCGCGAATTGTACCTGCAGGTACGTTTGTATTATTAGTAACATTATCATTGCCGCAAGAGTTAATTAATATACCAATAATTGCAACAAAAGCAAAAAGAGAGGTGTATTTTAATATTTTATTCATTTTAATAGTTATTATAAATTAAATTAATTGATAAGTTATATTACAAATTTAAATTTTTATATCACATAATAATATGATACAAATCATAATCAAAAAAGATTTTAATCTGTTATTACGAATTATGAAAATTAAACAGGGGAAGATTTATTTTACAGAAAAATATGTTATCAAGGCGGGGACAATAAGCCACAAAATCCCTTTAATCAGGAAGAAAAGAAATCCTGCAACCCCCAATCTTTTAAGCCAATTTGACATTTTTAATGCACTCAACGTGCAATTATTTCATAAGTTTTAAAATCAGAACTCATTGGCGGCTCTTCGCCTTTTTCTTTAGCAAGTTTTATATCTTCAAAACCTCTTTTATGACCTTCTATAAATTCAGGTGATTTTGTCCATGTTTTAAAATTTTCTTCACTTTCCCAATGACTTACTATCAGATAGTTATCATTATTTTTTGTTGGTCTTAAAACTTCCATGTGTTTAAACCCTGGAATACGGTCAATAGCACCTGCGCGGGTTGCAAATAACTGCTCAAATCGCTCTCTGTAGTGCGGTTTACAATTTATATAGTTTATAGCTACAAATTTTTTTTTCATTTATTAGTTACTTTTTTAGTTAAACAAACATAATAAGTAATATCGGACTATTCAAGTCCAATTTAATTATATGCTTCCATTTAAAAGCGTATTTTTTTATTCCTTATAATTTTATCATATATAACAGATATTTGCGGATATGCCGAAAAAAAATATTAAAGCAGGTCAAATCAAAAAAATACCGGAAAAGATTCATAATTTTAAAATATTGTATAATGCAGTAATGCCCTTAATATTTTTAATTATGATTATTTTAATTACAACATTTAATATTTCGGGAGATGATGATATATTCTGGCATCTTGAAACCGGGAAGTATATTACGCTACACAAAGTTATACCATCAACAGATGTATTTGGATTAACCACAAGCAGCAATGAGTGGGTGCCGTTTGAGTGGGGTTTTGATTTTTTGTTTTACAATGTTTACAGTTTAGGAGGATATACTGCAATTTCAATTCTTAGATCGCTGATATTTGCAATTATATTTTATCTTTTATTTCGTTTAACACAAAAACTGAAGCTGAATTATGGGGTTACCGGAATAATTATGCTGTTGTTAACAGCAGGGCTTTTTGAAAGATTACTTATAAAACCACAGATTATTTCTTATTTGTTAACAACTGTAATACTTTACATTTTTTTATCATATAGTATAGCTAAAAGATCTGATGCAAAGTTAATTTTTTTATTGCCTGTAATTTTTCTTATTTGGGCTAATATGCACATGGGGGTTTTGTTAGGATTGGTATTGTTTTTTTTATTTATAATTTCTGAGTTAATACAGTTAAAATTTACATTGACTAATACCAACAATACCGATCCTGTTACAAAAAGTAATTTAATAAAGCTGCTTATAATATTTGTTTGCTCAATAGCTGCAATATTTATAAATCCATTCGGAATAAAAACTTATATATATGTTTACAATCATCTTCAGATGAAAATGATTAATGAAGTATATGAGTGGTATTCACCGTTTAATAAATTATTTGAAGGGTCAATGTATATTTATATTTATTATACATTCTTATTTCTTAGTTTAATTGGTATTTTTATTGCACTTAGAAATAAATTGATATTTCCGCTTATTTCTTTAATAGTTTTTTTAATATTTTCCTTTAGGTCAACAAGATATTCAATTGATTTTATGCTGATTTCATCAATATTTCTTTTGATAGTTTTTTCCTATGCCGCAGTTTTTTTAAAAAATTCATTTTTCAATAAACCTTATACTGCTGTTTTCACTCTCGTCATTGCATTTTTGGCAATAATTCTGTTACCGGGTAATAATTTATATACAATGTTTAATTATAACAGAGTATTTGGAACATCTGTTGATAAAGTTTATTATCCTGTAAATGCCGTTGAGTTTATAAGGAAGAATAATATTATTAACTTTGAGAGCAGAATTTTTAACTCATTTGGTATTGGCGGCTATTTGATATGGAATTTTAACGGTGTAAGAAATTTTATTGACAGCAGAAATCTGAATGATGATATTTATTTTACATATAAAATGATAAATAACAAACAGCATGGATTTGAACAAAAATTCAACAGCTTAAATTTTGATGTAGTATTTTGGTATTATCAAAAATTACCGTGGAATAAATCTGAATTAAATACTTCTATACTTTCATACTTGTTTAAGAACAGTGATGTATGGAAATTAGTTTATTGGGATGATGATGCCTTTGTGTTTGTTAAAAATACAGAAAAATATAAGGATATAATTGAAAAATATGAATATAAATATGCTATACCATACTTTTATACATACGATAAAGAACCGCTAAAGGCAGCTTTAGTAAACGATCCCGTGGGAGTTACCAATGAAATAAAACGGAATTTAAAAGAAAATCCGGATGGAATTTTTATACGGGCAATGGCTAAAAGTTTTGGAGTATCAGCACAATAAAAGCCATGTAATTGCATGGCTTTTATTTACACTTAATTAGTTTAGTATCCAAATATCTCTTCTAATGTTAAATACTTTATGTTACCGTATTTGCTTAATGTTTTAATATCAAGCTTATTTTTATCACCAAGAACAAGTATAGTATATTTTGAGTTTTTTATATTTTCAGCGGCAAACTTTTTTATATCATCCATTGTGATATTTTGTGCCTTTTCATAAATATCTTTACGTATATCGTAGTCTAACCCAAGTTTTTGTGAAGCAAGGTAACTTGAAAGCACTGAGCTTTTTGTTATCCTGTCAGTACGCAGTTTTTGCAAAAGGTTATCTTTTGCTGAAGTAAAAGTTAAATCTGAAACCGGCATATCATTTAACAGCTGAAAAAGTCCGGAGATAGCTTCAGGCAGTTTATCTGACTGCGTACCTATATAAGCAATGTTATAATGTGAATTATCAAGTTTTGAAGGAATAGTATATGATGAAAATGTACTGTAAGCAAGCGCTTTGGACTCTCTTAACTCCTGAAATACAATACCGGACATACCGCCGCCAAAATATTCATTATACACAGAAATAAGAGGAATTTTTTCTTTATCATAATTTTCTTTTTTACTTAATAGCAGTATTTCTGCCTGAACCATATCAGGATAATTTACAATATATACATTATTCTCATTTGTAGAAAGTTCTGGATAAACAGCAGGTGGCGGCGGATCTTTAAAAGCATCACCGGAAGATTTATATTCTTTGCTAAGTTTTCCTGTTATTGTTTCCTGATTTTCTGGTCCGTAATATAGTATTTTTTGTTTAAACTGATGAAGTCCTTCAAGAAGATTTATCAAATCTTCGGGTTTTATGGAGTTTAGTTCCTGTTCGGAATAAATATCTGTAAATGGTGATTTAGCACCGTATTTTCCATAAGAAAGCATTGCACTCCAAAGGATCTTATCTTTATTTAGTTTATCATCATCACGGACTTTTAATATATCCTGAACAAGGTTTTCCAATGCTTTATTTTCGGGCTTTAAATCGTTCATAACTTCTTCAAGTAAAGCCATTGATTTATCAAAATTTTCATCAAGTCCGTTTAATGATAGTACTGTTTCATCATCATCTGCTGAAATTGAATACGTACAGCCAAGTTTATAAAATTCTTCCTTAAGCTGTGAAGGAGTGTATTTGGATGTGCCAAGATAACTGAAATAGCTTACTGCAAGCGGTATGAGTTTATTATTAAATGAACCGATATTATATATAATGTTCAAATTGAAAAGTTCATTCTCTTCATTTTTCTTATATAGAAACGGGATATTGTTTTTTATTGTAAGTTTTGAGAGATCTTTATTGTAGTCAACAAAAACAGGATTAATTTCATCAGGTTTCATTTCAGCAATTTCATTTAAAAATATGCTTTTATCCTGTCTGTTTACTTCAACGGGAGTAATTTGTGGCTTATTAACCTTTTCTACATTTTTATCTTCGCCAGTTCTTTTATAAACAACAACATAATTGTTCCCATAATTTTTATTTACAAATTCAATTATATCCTGTTTTGTTATTTTTGAAAGTCTTCCTATCCGGTTAACTTCATCCTGCCAAGGAATATCCTTTACAAAAGCATCAACCATATTTCCGGCTCTTGAACGGTTTGATTCCTGTGATTTTATATCGGAAAGTTTCAGATCATTAATTATAGCAGTAAGAAGCCAGTCAGGAAACTCTCCTTTTTTAACTTTTTCAACTTGTTCAAGAAGCAGTTTAGTAACATCTTCAAGTTTTTGCCCTTCACGCGGATTGCCGTATATTACATGTGCAGAGTAATCTTTATTAGTAACCATAAATGAACCAGAAGTAAGAACCTTTTGGTTCTGATTAAGATTTAGATCAAGCAATCCGGCAGAACTGTTAGCAAGGATCAAATCAACTAAAGAAGCCAGATCATTTTCTCTTGAATTTGCTCCGGGGAATCTGTATGCCAGCATAACAAACTCAGCTTCGGGTCCGTAAACATTTTTAATTATGGGTTTTAAAATTGGTTTTTCTATGGGAGAAATAAATTCAGGTACATTTGAAGATTGCTTATCGCCCCAATATTTATCAATAAGTTCAATTGTTTTTTCCGGATCAAGATCTCCAGAAAGAACAATTGCCATATTATTTGGAACATAATATGTTTTATAATAATTAATTACTTTTTTAATGGAGGGATTTTTTAAGTCTTCAATTGTACCAATTGTTGTTTGTGTGCCGTAAGGATGTGTGGGAAAGAGATTACGAGAAAGTTCATCCCAGGCTTTATCATTATCATCATCAAGACTTATGTTTTTTTCCTCATATACAGCTTCAAGCTCGGTATGAAAAAGTCTCATAACAGGATTCCTGAATCTTTCAGCTTCAATTTTTAGCCAGCGTTCAAGCTGATTTGATGGGATATCGTTGGTATATACAGTCTGCTCAACCGATGTATATGCATTTGTACCGATAGCTCCTATTATGGACATCATTTTATCATATTCATTGGCAATGGCATATTTAGCTGCCAGACCTGATACACTATCTATTTGGTGATAGATTATTTTACGTTGTTTAATATCTTTAGTTGCCCGGTGTTTTTCATAAAGATTAATAATTTCATCAATCAGCGGCTTTTCTTTTTCAAAATCTTTAGTCCCGTATTTATCAGTTCCCTTAAAAAGCATGTGTTCCAGATAATGAGCAAGCCCGGTAGCATCATGAGGATCCATTTTACTTCCTGTTTTTACCGGTATGTAAGTTTGAATTCTAGGTTCATCTTTATATACACTTAAATAAACAGTCAAGCCGTTATTAAGTTTGTAAATCCTTGTATTGGTAGGATCATTTTTAACAATACTGTAAGTATATTTACCATCAGTAATAGTTTGTATCTGTGTAAAAACATTGTATGTAAAGAAAAATAGTACTGAAGCAAATAAAACTATTGCTTGAGGTTTATATTTGTTGATCATAAAATTTAAATTGATTAAAATTTGTAATTAATCCTTGGGGAAATTTCAAAGTATTAAAAAATATTCTTTGTTGAATCTGCCCAGGAGAGCATATTTATATTATTTATTCCGTTACCGTTGATTATACTGACGGTACCGGGTGAATTTAATGCACAGTTAGAAAATAACACTCTGTTGGTATCACATCCATAAACTGATTTAAATTTAAGAACGTTTACAAGACTGCCGGTTTGTGTGTAAACTGTAACATGATAATTTCCGTTTGCAATATTATTAATAGAATAATCTGCAAAATATACATTATTAATAAACTTGATTGTAAGTGAATCAAGAAAATCAGGTGTTAAACCCTCAGGTGGCCAGTTATCAGTTTTATAAACGCCAATAAAGTAAACATTTATTGGTTGTATAAAATTATTATCTGCAAATGTAATTCTACCGGATATACTTGAAGGATGAGGTCCGTTAACCGTTGTAAATTGAAATATCTGAGACCAGTCACCTGTACTTGCACCATTGGAATTGGATGCATTAACCCGCCAGAAGTAACTTGTTCCTGTGTTTAAAATAAAATACGGCGCCTGCAATGTAGATACAGGAATATTTCCTGAATCTAGTACTAACTGGCTGAAATTTTGATTTAAAGAAAGTTGCAGTCGGTATATTTCTGCTGTAAATGAATTTTCCCAATCGAAAAGAGGCAGGAAAGGAATTCCGTTTGAATTATTAGCAGGGCTTAACAAAACGGGAGCAGCCGGAGGGTTTAAAAGCATTCTAAATCTTCTTGTTTCAGACCATTTAGAAAAATTGCTGTTACCAAGTACTGCACGGACTTTCCAATAATAATAAATGTTTGTTTGAAGTAGCCCTGCAGGAATAACAATAGAAAGAAAATCTCCGGTAGAATCAATATAATGGGTGGTAATAAAATTAGCATCTGCCGAAAGAACCGCCTGATATGATACAGCATCAGGATATTGTGCCCATTTAATTTCAGGGCTATTTGAAATTATTGTTGAGTTATTTGGCGGTTCAATAAGAGTCATATTTAATATCGGATCATTATTTACAGGTGTTTCAGTAAGTTCTTCTTTTTTACATGATGAAAGAAATATGGTAAACAAAATAGAAACTAAACTAATTCTTATTATTGATTTGCTGTTCAAGTTTTAACTTTTGTTCTAATTCTCTTAATTCTTTTTCTTTTTTGATAAGTTCCTGCTCTTTAATTCTGATTTCAAGAGCTTTTTTATCATAATTTTTTTCCCAATCTGTTTTATCCCAGTAACCAATATCCTCAAAATATCCTTTAAACAGGAAATTATGTTTTAAAGCTTCCATGTTTTGACTAAAACTGAAAGAGCCATTTTCCAAATTTTGAGTTGTTAAATTAGCATTTGCAATCATTTGTTTCAAGTTATTTGCAAAAGCAGTATCAGTAATTAAAGTACCAACAATGCTTTCATTGGAATTCATTTTCCTTACAATTTCAGCTATTTCGCGTGTTATTTTACTAACTTCGCCAGATAGATTTTGCAAATCACCAGAAACATTACCAACAGTATTGGTTACTTGGGCAAATACGGTGTTAAGCTGACCTGAATAACCTGTATATGATTTGAATGTGGAGTCAACGCTTCTATACAGATTATCATTATTTATAAGCTGCCCAAGTGTTCCTTCGCCTTTATTAACTTTAGCAGAAATTTCAGAAAGATCTTTGGTTAAATTACTTGCATTAACACCTGATTCTTTCAGACTGTTCATAATATCGGCAACTTCAATCGGTTTAACAGATGCAATCATTTCTCCTTCCTGAACTTCAGGGGTGCCCGGAGTACCCGGAGTAAGATCAATAAGTTTATTTCCTACAAGACCATCAGAACCGATAGTAGCTTTAGAATCTTTTTTAATATACTTTTGATTGCTTTTTACAATTGTCATAGTAACCAAAACCCTGTTTGCTGCAACTATATCCACACCATAAATTTTACCAACAACAATACCATTAAGTCTAACTGAGCCGCCGGTTTTAAGTCCGCTTACTGTTTCAAACTCTGATTTAATAGTAATAGTTGGTGTAAAAATGTTATCTTTACCTCCAAGAACAAATATTACAATAATAAATAGAATAAATCCGGCGATAATAAATAAACCTACCTTTAATTTTTTTTCATTATTTATTTCCATAATAACACCTTTAATTTAGATTATATAAACTTGATTATTTTATTTTCGTTCATAATTACTCAGCTTTTCTTTTTCATTGTTGTTAACATCTTCAAAAAATGAACGCACAAAATTATCAGTACTTTTTTCAAGCTCATCGTATGTACCTGATTCAGTATATTTACCTTCTTTAAGTACAACAATTCTGTTAGCAACAATTTTTGCACAAATCATATCATGGGTAACTACAATAGAAGTTACATTATATTTTCTCTGCATTCTAACTATCAAATGACTTATATCTCTTGTTGTTTCGGGATCAAGACCGGTTGTTGGCTCATCCCAAAGCATTATTTCAGGATTCATAATAATTGTTCTTGCTACACCTATTCTTTTTTTCATTCCGCCTGAAAGTTCAGAAGGCATTTTATTTATTGCATCTAATAGCCCAACATCATTAAGTACCTCTTCTACCTTACTTTCAATTTCATTTTTATTCATATCAGTATTTCTTATTAAGGGAAACATAAGGTTTTCACGAACTGACATTGAATCATACAAAGCTCCGCTTTGAAAAACAAATCCAATTTTTTTCCTTATGTAAAGAAGCTGCTCATAATTAAGTTCAGGTATATTTTTTCCTAGTATTCTAAGTGTTCCGCTATCAGGAGAGATAAGACCAACTATACATTTTAATGTTACTGATTTTCCTGTTCCTGATTTTCCTAAAGTAACTACAGTTTCACCTTTTTTAAGCTGAAGATTAATATCCTTTAATATAACAGTACTTCCAAAGGATTTTTTTAAATTTTCTATATTTATTATATAGTCTAAGCTCAAAATTTATTTAACCTTATAAAATAATATTAGTAATCTGTACGGCAATCATATCCCAAATAATAACCATCAATGATGATATTACCACTGATGAATTAGCAGCAATACCAACACTTTCAGTTCCTTTATCTGCAATATAACCTTTATAGCATCCAACAATTCCAATAGTAAATCCAAAAAAGAATGTTTTAACCACAGGACCAATTATCCCGCTGAATTTTAATGCATCAAACACTTCTCTAAAATACAATCCCAGCGAAACATCGCTAACTACATTTAACGCTATGTACCCGCCTATCAAAGCAATAGTATCAGCATAAATTATAAGTAACGGTATCATTAATGAAGTTGCAATAACCCGGGTTATAACAAGATAGTTAAAAGGGTTGCATGCAGATACCTCCATAGCATCAATTTGTTCTGTTACTTTCATACTGCCAATTTCAGCGCCAATACTTGAACCAATTTTTCCAGCACATATCAGTCCGGTAATTACAGGACCTATTTCAAGAATTATTCCCAAGCCAATCATTGAAGGAATTAAAGAAGTAGCGCCAAAGGGCTGTAAAGTTGGAATTGCCTGAAGTGCCAGCACAAAACCTATAATGAAACCCGTTATGCCAACTAAACTTAATGATTTATAACCTATTTTAAAAAACTGTTTTAGTATTTCATTTAGGTTATAAGGAGGTTTAAATGCTTCCTTAAAGAATCGTATGGAAAAGTTTACTATTCCCCATGTTTCTAACAGGACACCTTTAAAAGATTTGGGTAAAATTTCATTTAGCACATTAAATATATATATTTAATTTAAATAATTTAGTTTAATAATCTGTTAATACTTTCTTCTTATATTTACATCTATAAATGGATTTGCAATTCCAAGTATTACTCCAAATGATAAGTCAGTAATTTCCGGTTTATCTTTTGTAAACATGAATGTGTGACGTATCTTTATATGGGGATAAAATAATAATTTATGATTTCTAATCGAATAACCATAAGTAAGCTCGGGAAAAATACCATTGCCTTTAAAATCAGTGAAATATCCGGCTCCTACGGATAATACTGAAGTACCCTGAAGCATGTGTGATGGCTTAATTCCTGTTTTTAACAATATATCATATTTATATGATAGCCGTAGGTAGTTTTTAATTTTGCCTCCAAAAACTATTGAGTATTCAAATGCTGTTCTATGCTCACCAAATTTGCCAAATCCAATTGATATCTCTTTAGTTAAGCCGGCATAAACTTTTCTGCCAACATACTCAACAAGCGGATTTATTATATATATCGCCGTTAAAACTCCAATTGAAATAGGCAGTACTGAAGCTGATTTTGATGGTTTAGCAGCAGATTTAAATTTAATGGAATTTATTAAAGTATATTTATCTGATTTTTTAGAGGCAATTGAAAAGTTATCGGATTTTACTTTATTAAAAGTTAAGGAAAAGTTAAGGGGCATGTCTAATTTCTGTGAATAGGAATTAATAGATAATGCAGCAGAAATGATTACCAAAAAAAATATATATATTATTTTGCTCCTGTTTATCATCAAATAATTCCAGTTGTTTTTAAAAATTTATCAGGAAGCTAATTTAAAGAAAATTATTTTATTATTAAAGCCCGGCTAGTTCATACTTCCATAATTTTATGTATAGAATTATAATAAGCATTCTTTGCAATTTCAAGCGGTATATTTATATCATTATTTATTTTGATATTTTTTCCGCCTACTATTCCAATGTTTGAAAACCCTGTATTATTTTCTTTACAGATATTTTTAATTTTTTCTTCATTAACTGCATTATATGAAATTATTACTCTGCTATGAGATTCGTTGAAAAGCACAAAGTCTTTTCTAGTGTTATAATTTATATTAACAATGCAGCCAATAGGTGATGTTCTATTAATAATACAGGATTCTGTAAGTGCAACAGCTAAACCGCCATCACTTAAATCATGTGCTGAATTTAAAATTGAAGATTTTGCAAGCAATAACAACGAAGTAATGAGCTTTGCTTCAATTTCAAGATCAAGTTCAGGGGCATCTCCTTTTACCATTCCATATTGCAGATATAAATATTCACTGCCTCCGATAGAGCTGCTGGAATTTATATTTCCAATTAATGCAATTTTATCACCATCATTTTTGAAATATGCAGTTACCATTTTTTCTGTATCTTCAATTAAACCAACCATTCCAATAGTTGGGGTAGGATAAACGGCATAGTCCGGTGATTCATTATAAAAGCTTACATTACCTCCGGTGACCGGAGTATTCAGTTTTCTGCATGCATCACCAATACCGCGAATTGCCTCTTGGAATTGAAAATAAACTTCGGGTTTATAAGGATTGCCAAAATTTAAACAATTTGTAATTGCAAGAGGTTCTGCACCGGTGCATGCAACATTTCTAGCTGCTTCACAAACAGCTGCCATTGCTCCTTTATAAGGATTGAGATAAACATATCTGCCGTTACAATCTGTTTTCATAGCTAATGCCTTGCGGGTTCCTTTTATCCGTACAACAGATGCATCACCTCCCGGCATTAAAATTGTATTTGTTCTTACCTGTGTATCATATTGTTCATAAACCCAGTTTTTATTGGTTATGTTTGGTGTTGAAAGCAGATTAACAAGAACTGTATTTAAATCTTCCGGTTCTGGTAATATTTCTTCATTAAGTGTATGAATTGTTTTAAGGTATTCCGGTTCTTTTGACTCCCTGATATAAACAGGGGCATCTCCGCCTAATACCAGAGTATTGGCTGGAACTACTGCTTTTACTTTACCATGATATGTAACTTTTACATTAGGGTTGTTAGTAACAATACCAATTTGAACACAATTAAGATCCCATTTATCAAAAATATGTTTGGCAATATCCTCTTTGCCTTTTTGAATTACAACAAGCATTCTTTCCTGAGATTCAGAAAGCATAATTTCATAAGCAGTCATATTTTCTTCACGGGCGGGAACAAAATCCAGATTTATATCCATGCCTACACCTTCTTTTGCGCTCATTTCACTTGTAGAGCAAGTAATCCCTGCGGCACCCATATCCTGCATACCAATAACTACACCGCTTTTTATAAGTTCAAGTGATGCCTCGAGCAGAAGTTTTTCTGTAAAAGGATCTCCAACCTGAACAGAAGGTCTTTTAGCTTCTGATGCTTCTGAAATTTCTTCAGAAGCAAACGTAGCTCCGTGAATTCCATCCCTGCCTGTTGATGAGCCAACAATAAAAACCGGATTTCCTTCGCCTTTAGCAGATGCTTTGGCAACTTCATTGTGTTTTACAATTCCCACTGCCATTGCATTAACAAGTGGATTATCACGGTAACAATCATCAAAATAAATTTCACCTGAAACAGTAGGCACACCAAAACAATTTCCGTAATCGCCAATACCTTTAACAACATTTTTAAATAGGTATTTTATACGTGAAGTATCTGAACTTTTTGATGTTAAACTTCCAAAGCGCAGTGAATTAAGTGCAGCAATAGGGCGAGCACCCATAGTGAATATATCACGGAGAATACCGCCAACACCTGTTGCAGCTCCCTGATATGGTTCAACCGCAGAAGGATGATTGTGTGATTCAATTTTAAAAGCTACAGCAAGACCATCGCCAATATCTACTAGGCCTGCATTTTCTTCACCTGCTTTTACAAGCAGTCTGCCTCCTGAGCGCGGCAGTTTTTTTATTTCAAGTATTGAATTTTTATATGAGCAGTGTTCTGACCACATAACTGAATATATTCCAAGCTCTGTATAAGTAGGTTTTCTGCCAAGTATCTCGAGTATCCTGCTATATTCTTCTTCAATTAAACCAAATGTTTTGGCAAGTTCTAAATTTACTTCGGGTTCGGGCATTTATTTAACAAACATTAATTGTTGAATTTATGAAATCTTTTTCAAAAATAAAAAAAACTAATCTTATATATTAAGTAAGAATTATAACCTAGAAATAAATTATAATGCATTATAATATTTTTTTTCAAAATATAGACTAGTGCCTGCAACAACAAGCACAGGTTTCATAAACACATTAATAACAGGTAGAAACATCATCAAAAAGGAAATTAATCCAAAACCATACGATACCATTTTTCCGCTGCTAGTTACCTTAAGTTTAGAACGAAAATACATTTTTTTTCTTGTCATGGGATAATCAAGAAAATCCAATGCATTATAATAACACGAAAAAACAAATCCCAGAACAGCAGAAGTAACTGATCCAATTGCCGGAATTAAATTCAGTAAAAAAATAAAAAACATTATCACTAAATAAAATAAAAGTTTTTGAACTTCACCTTTTATACTGATATATGCATCTTCCCAGAACCCCATTTTATGTTCTTTTTTTCCGGTTACAATTTCTTCAACCCTTTGAGAAATTTCTTCGTTAAATGGTGCGGTAATAATATTACCAAATATAATAAATAACAGGTAGCAAACAAACAAAGTAATAAGAAAACCAATTGTAAGCAGGGCGTAATGAAAAAATCTAAGCCAAAACACAGTATCAGAATTCTTAATACCGAGCCAATTTTCAAGCGAACCCATTAGCCAGCTGTATGTTATAATAAAAATGCTCCCATAGATAAATAAATTTATCAGCATAGGAGCAATTGAATATTTTATTAAAATCTTGTGTAAAAAAAAGAACTTTAAGCTTCTAAACGGGTATGTAAAACCGAATAAGAAGTCTTTCATCATTTTTTAATCCTTAAAGTTATCAGTTATTTTTATCCCCAAAAGTATCATAAAAATGTTAATTCATCTAATTTAGAATTAATTTATATTTTCAAATCTATATTAAATTTTCCTTGGGAATAAAAATTTACAGACTGAGCACCTGCAATAAGTTATTTGATCTTATTTTCTTTTAGTAATTTTAATAACTCTTTGAAGTCTTGTTACATTGCCATAAGAAAGTATTAAGTAGTTATAAATGTAATCTTCATATAACTTTCTTTTTTGGAAAACGAAAGATTCCGCCAATATTTAATATCAGATTCTTCCTATTCCTTAAAAATTTCTGAAAATTTTTATTTTTAGTTTCTTATTTTTTGTTTATTTAATCTTTTTAAACAGGTTTACAAGGTCAAGTTTTTCCCAAGTAAATTCTTTTTCGTTTCTGCCAAAGTGTCCATAAGCAGCGGTTTTTCGGTAAATGGGTCTGCGAAGTTTTAATCTTTCCATAATTCCTTTTGGTTTAAGGTTTACATTTTTCTTTATAAATGCTGCAATTTTATTATCAGAAACTCTGCCGGTACCGTTGGTATCAACAAATATGGAAACAGGATCAGCAACTCCAATTGCATAGGAAAGCTGTATCATACATTCTTTAGCAACTTTAGCTGCAACAATGTTCTTAGCAAGATGCCTTGCAGCATAAGCTGCGCTTCTATCAACTTTACTTGGATCTTTGCCGGAAAAAGCGCCGCCTCCGTGCGGGGCTTTTCCGCCGTAGGTATCTACAATTATTTTTCTTCCGGTTAAACCGGTATCACCATGCGGACCGCCAATTTCAAATCTCCCTGTTGGATTTACATGGAATACAGTTTTTTTATCCAATAGTCTTGCAGGAATTACCGTTTTAATTACATTCTTTATTACATCTGCTTTTATTTTTGCCTGTGATACACCGGGATCATGCTGAGTTGAAATTACCACTGTATCAACCCGTAATGGTTTGTTTTTATCACTATATTCAATTGTAACCTGAGATTTTGAATCCGGTCTTAAATAAGGCATTAATTTAAGGTTATGCTTTCTTATGTTAGCAAGTTTTTTAACCAGTTTGTGGGCAAACACCAGAGCAATAGGCATAAATTCAGATGTTTCGTTAGTGGCATAGCCAAACATCATACCCTGATCACCTGCTCCGCCCGTATCAACTCCCATTGCAATATCTGTTGATTGTTTGTTAATGGCACTCATAACGTTAATTGAGTGGAAATCAAATCTATAGTCACCTTTAGTATAACCAATTTCTTTAACAACGTTTCTTACAATTTTCTGAATATCGGTGTAATGTGTAGTGGTAATTTCACCACCAACTAAAACTAAGCCGGTAGCGCAGAATGTTTCGCAAGCTACACGAGCTTTAGGGTCATGTGTAAGTATATCGTCAAGTATTGCGTCAGATATCTGGTCGCAGACCTTATCGGGGTGGCCTTCACTAACAGATTCTGATGTGAAAAAATAAGACATTATTTATCTCCTGTATTTATTAATTTTAATTTATTTACTTGATTCAAGAATTAATTCTGCAAAATCTTTAACTTTAACATCTTCAGATCTTCCTTTTTCCTTAACACCGTCTGTCATCATTGTCATACAAAACGGACAGGCAGTAGAAATTACATCAGCATTTGTTCTTAATGCTTCTTCAGTTCTTTCAATATTAATTTTCTTCCCAATTTTTTCTTCCATCCACATTCTTCCTCCGCCTGCTCCGCAGCAAAGCCCTTTATCTTTGCTGCGCTCCATTTCAATAATATCTCCATTATTTACTTGCTTTAAAAGATCTCTGGGTTCTTCATAAATATTATTATATCTGCCAAGGTAGCATGAATCATGATATGTTATTTTTGTATCAATTTTTTTTGTTTCTTCAATTTCAATTTTCTTTTCATTAACCAATTCACTAATAAATTCACTATGATGAACAACTTCATAATCACCGCCAAATGCCTTATATTCATTACCGATAGTTTGCATGCAATGAGGGCAGCTTACAAGAATTTTTTTAAAATTGTACTTTTTCATAGTTTCAACATTTTCTTTTATTAAGGTTTGAGCAAGAAATTCATTTCCCAGCCTTCGGGCAGAATCACCATTGCACTTTTCTTCTTTACCAAGAACAGCATAATTTACCTTTGCTTTATCAAGTAATTGTGCAACCGAACGCGAGACATTCTGGTATCTTGCATCAAAAGCGCCAGCGCATCCCACCCAATAAAGTACATCAAAATTATTTTTTTCTGAGGCAACAGGCACAGTAATATCCAAGTTCTCAGTCCATTTTAGTCTGTCACTTTGCGGATAAGCCCATGGTGCGCCATTATTTTCCATATTACCAAAAACTGTCATAAGTTCATCAGGAAACCTTGATTCACTTTGAACAAGAAAGCGTCTCATATCAACAATGGGATTAACATGTTCAATATTTACAGGACACTCTTTAACACAAGCCATACAGCTTGTACAAGCCCATAGTTCGTCATCAGTAATATAATATTCAGAAACTAATTTTTTCTGTTCAATTTCTTCAGGGATATTTTTATTTGCAGCCATTAATGGTGCCTTTTCTGAAGTACGCTCCCGAATATTCATTATAATTTTTCGGGGAGAGAGCGGTTTGCCTGTTAAGTTTGCCGGACATGATGCAGTACATCTGCCGCATTCTGTGCATGCATAGCCATCAAAAATTTCCTTCCATGTAAGCTGCTCAATATCACCTGATCCAAGAAATACATTTTCTTTTTCAAAATCAATTTCTTCAGTATCAAGTGTTTGAGGACCAAGTTTACTTAAATATACATTGGGCAGTGATGTAACAATATGGAAGTGTTTAGAATAAGGAAGGTAATTCATAAATAAAAGTACAATTGAAATATGTGCCCACCAGAAAATATTGTAGAAAGTTATTTCATTGCCTTTAAATAAAACGGAAAGTTTTGATGAAATAAAATGTGCAGAATAATAAGTTGCATAATCAGGATGTATGGCGGTTTTTACAGCATTTACACCAAACATTGTCAGCATAACTCCCATAATCATACAAAGTATGAATGTCGCATCTGCATTTGTGCTGCCATCACCCTGCAGTCTTTTTGGATGTAAAACATATCTTCTGAAAAGGGCATAAATAACAGAAAGGATAACGAGCAGTCCAAAAACATCCTGAGATATAAAAAATATCTTTGAAATTCCGCCAAACATTCCCAGCGAAAAATTTGAATAAAATCCCTGAATTATAGCTTCTGTAACAGCTGTAATAAGCACAAGAAAACCCCAGAATATCAAAGCATGCATTAATCCGGCTGCCGGTTCTCTGAATATCTTAGACTGACCAATGCCTATTTCCAGTACTTTTTTTAATCTTTTTAGAGGTGATGCGAACCTGTTTTCTGCTCTTCCGAGCATTAGGTAAGAACGAATTCTAAAAAGATTAAAAATAAACAGAGATAGCGCTGCCAGAAAGAGTATAATGAATACAATATTTTGAATGTGCATAAGACGAAATTATTGAAAATAGAGGAAAATATAAAGGTAATTGTAATTTCTGTTTTCTTAAACTTACTCTAATTTATCAATTTCTAATAAAGATTAATTTTGATTTATTAGGCTGTTATTAATAAAATAAAATTGAAAAATTGCAATTTTCTGAATTAATAAGGATCTATTAAGTGAAAAATTGAAATTTATTTATACAATAATTTAATTGAATTGAAACTCCTTAAAATTAAAAGTATTTTTGTGATTATGAATGAATTTAATGAAATTTCAATGCCGGAAGAGGTAAAAATAGAAAATAAATCAGATCTTCCGGTAAAACTTCCTGTAGTACCCCTTAGGGATATTGTTATATTTCCTTATATGATGTATCCAATACTTGCAGGCAGAGACTCCACTATTAATGCAATAAATTATTCATTGGAGAAAAATAAATATGTATTGCTGCTTACACAAAAAGACCATAAAGCAGAGGAAGCAGAGATAAATAATCTTTACGAGTATGGCACAGTTGCAAAAATACTGCAGGTAATTAAACTTCCAAATAACCTTATAAAAGTTTTGGTGGATGGTATTGCACAGGCAAAAGTTATATCCGTTGAAAAGAATAACTTTATTGAATCCACAGTTCAGTATATTTTTCCTCCAATTGATGAAACAACAGAACTGAAAGCATTAATAAGACAGGCATCTAAACTTTTTAATGATTATGTTGTAAATCACAGGGGAGTTGCACAGGAATCACTTCTTGCCTACGAAAATATTAAAGAACCCGACAGGAAACTTTATTATATTGCCTCAACAATTCTTGTTAGTATTCAGCGCAAACAACGGCTACTGGAGCTTTCAGTACTTTTTGATCAGTATTATGAACTTATTGATATTTTAAGCAGTGAGCTGGAAATTTTTAAAGTTGAAAAAGATATTGAAACAAAAATAAACCAAAGTATGCAAAAAAATCAGCGAAGGTTTATTGTACAGGAGCAAATCAGGATATTGCAGGATGAGCTTAATGATGAAGATGAAACGGACCCTGATTTTATTAAACTGAAAGATTCCATTCAGCAATCAAAAATGCCAAAGGATGTAAAAGATAAAGCAATGGAGGAATTTCAGAAACTGAAAAAAATTCCGCCAATGTCTCCGGAGGCAACTGTATCCCGTAATTTTCTTGACTGGATGGTAAGTGTGCCATGGAAAATTTTTACTAAAGATAACCTTAATATTGAACATGCTAAGTCAATTTTAGATGAGGATCATTTTGGAATTGAAAAACCTAAGGAAAGAATTCTTGAACATATTGCAATATTAAATAATTTAGAAAACCGCAAAAAAGGAAGTAAAGAACTGGCTGAAATAAAGGCAAGAGCACAAATTTTATGTCTTGTAGGACCGCCTGGAGTTGGTAAAACATCGTTAGGGAAATCAATTGCAAGGGCATTGAACAGAAAATTTGTAAGGATCTCACTTGGCGGCGTTCGTGATGAGGCAGAAATAAGAGGGCACAGAAGAACTTATATAGGTTCAATGCCGGGTAAAATAATCCAATCTATGCGAAAAGCAGGCACAAATAACCCTGTGATTTTGATGGATGAAATTGATAAAATGGGCATGGATTTCAGGGGAGACCCCGCAAGTGCATTGCTTGAAGCATTGGATCCTGAACAAAACAATACATTTAATGATCATTACCTTGATGTTGATTATGATCTTTCAAGAGTATTGTTTATTACTACAGCAAATGTTCAATATAACATACCGCTTCCTCTGCAGGACAGGATGGAAATAATACAGATGCCGGGATACCTTGAACATGAAAAGCTTGAAATTGCAAAGCGTCATATTATTCCCAAACTTTTAAAAGAGCACGGCTTAACAGATGATGATGTATCTTTATCAGATAATTCATTAAAAAAGATTATTAATGAATACACCCGCGAAGCCGGTGTAAGAAACCTTGAGAGAGAAATTGCTTCCTTAATGAGAAAGATTACAAAAAAGATTGTATTGGATAAGGTAAAAACCAACGGGTCAATAAAAAAGAAAAAAAGTGATACAGTGAATGTGAACGGTGAAATAGTAGAAAAATATCTTGGTGTACCAAAGTTCAAAGAAAAGCAGGCTGATAAGGAAGATAAAATAGGCAGTGCCGTTGGATTAGCATGGACAAGTATGGGCGGCGATATACTTGATATTGAAGTTTCCGTAATGCCGGGAAAGGAAAAACTTACTTTAACCGGACAGCTTGGTGATGTTATGAAGGAATCAGCTTTAGCCGGATTTACATATATCAGGAGCAACTCAAAAAAATTTGGGCTTGCTGCAAATTTTTTTAACAATAAAGAAATACATATTCATATTCCAGAAGGAGCTATTCCAAAAGATGGTCCTTCTGCAGGAATAACTATGACAATAGCAATGATATCTGCATTAACAGGAAATCCAACACGAAGTGATGTTGCAATGACAGGTGAAATAACACTTCGGGGAGAGATACTTCCAATTGGAGGGTTGAATGAAAAACTGTTGGCAGCACAAAGAAGCGGTATTAAAAAAGTTATTATACCTGCGGAAAATGTAAAAGATTTGAAAGAGATTTCTGATAAAATAAAAAAAGGTTTGGAAATTGTAAGTGCAGAAAAGCTTGATAATGCATTACCGCATTTATTTAAGAAGAAATTTATGAAGAAAAAATAAGTAACAATCAAATTAAAAACCCCGCATTTTGCGGGGTTTTTGTTTTACTTGTTTTTGTTTTACTATTTATCAGGAAGCTTATATCTTTTTTCTTTTACACCAAAGAAATAACTAACACCTGCACTTACCGTAAAATAGGCAAATTGTTTCCATGCGGCATATTCAATTATTTCAGGAGGGGCATCATCGTTTAAACCAACTTCGGTAATAGGCGGGTTAACTGATTCATCAAGAAACGGAGTTTCAGATTTTTTAAGAAGCAAATTAGCATGAGTAAATCTAAGTCCAAAGTTAAAACCAAAATCTTTATTAATTCCGCTTTCCAATCCGAGAAATACCTGATAACCAAGTCTTAAACTGCTGGTGATCTTAATTTCAACTCTATTGTTATCGGGGTTTATGAGTTCAGATTTTCCGCTTATTACACTTAATAGGGGATTAATCCCCAGAAAATATTTAATTTTGTGTGTTGGAGTAAAATTATACTCAATACCAACTCCGCCATTAAAAGAATTATAAGAAACTTTACCTTCCTCAGTGTTTTTTGCAATCAGGTTACTTTCAAACCTATCAAAGCCGGAAATAAAATCCAGCCAGAAGTGTCCTTTTTTTTCAAGCGGTAACTTACCTATAAGATTAAAACCGTAACCGTTTCTTGCACCAAAATTTTTACCGGTTAAAAAATCATTACGGCTGAAACCTCCATTATGGCTTGTCAGCTCCATTGCTCCGGAATTAAATCCTCCATTAAAGTGAATTATAAATTTCGGAACAGTCATGGATTTGACTATTGTTAATATTCTGGATTTTTCAGTTTTTATTGTATCTACTTTTATTATATAAGTCGTATCTTGTGCCTTAACATTAAGGCACAGCATTAATAACAATAATACAGAAAATATTTTGAATAGAATTTTAAACATTAAACAGGCAGATAATTATTTTTTATTTTTTAAACCAATATAAAAATTAACACCGGCATAAAAAGAACTGAACATAAATTGTTTCCATCCGGAATAAGGTATAGATTCACCGTTCACTATATCATCATTCAGATATGTTTCGTTTATTGATGTTGATACCTGTGATTTTTTGCCTAATATATTAGCATGTGTAAGTCTGTAACCTAAATTAAATCCAAATTTATCATTTACTGCATATTCAAATCCAAGAGTTAAACTTAACCCAAACCTTACAGAATTTTTGATTTTTACATCAAAATCAGTACTATCTGTAGCAAGCACCGCATTACCGCTTATCATATTTGCCTGAAGTTCAATGCCGGCAAATGGTTTGAATTTTCTTGCGGGATTAAAATTATTTTCGATACCTAAACCAAAACTAAATACATTGTATGAAACCTTTCCTTCTGGTGATTCTTCAATAACAAAATTACTTAAAAACCTGTTATATCCGGTTGAAACATTCAATCTTACATTTCCGGCTTTATGTAGTTTTATTTTGCCGGTAAGCATAACACCAAAACCATATCTTGTGCCAAAATTAGCTCCGCTAACAAATTCATCCTTGCGAAATAATGTATTTTCACTTCCAGCCATATCAAGATGACCGATATTGTAATTAAAACTTAGCTGAATTGTTGCAATTGGTGCAACACCCGTTCTTATGGAATTAATAATATTACTGGGCGCAATGGATGTGTAAAAAGTATCTTTAGGGTTATAATGAGTTGAGTCTTCACCTTGTGAAAAGGTAACTGATGTAACTATAAAAAGAATCAAAATTAATATGTATGAATTTCTTTTTATCATTAATTGCATTTAGAATTTTCTGGTTATAACAAATGCATCAGAATATCCTTTAGAGCGGACATACTCTGTATATTTTACAGCTTCTGAACGGTTATTAAATTTACCAATCCTTATTTTATGAAGACTGCCCGAATATTCATGATATACTCCGCTGCCTAAATCACCTACCGCCTGATTATAAAATCTTTGAAAATTTTCATTTATTGAAAATGCACCAATCTGAATGGTAAATGTATATCTTTCAGAATTATTTTTATTTTCATCTATGGTGATCTTTTTTAAAGTATCAATTTTAATTGTTTTTTCGGTATAATCAACCTTATACTGCTCAACTTCATACTCACCCGATGTACAAGATGAAAAATAAAAAGCTGCTAAAAATATAATTAACAGCAATAATATTTTTAATGTTTTCAGCATAATATCTAAATCAATATAAGCCATTATCTTAATAAAAACAAGACTTGTAAAGGGTTAATTTAAAATAACTATATAAGTAGTTAATAAATAAAGGGGTTGGATAAATTTGAAATTTTAGCACTTAAATTTTTTAAATTTAACAATTTTAGCTAACCAAAATAGGAGTTTTGTAAGTTAGTTAAGTTTATATCTTTTTTCTTTTACTCCAAAATAAAAATTAACCCCTGCCATAATACTGTAGAAAGAAAAATTCTTATTGTTATTACCTGCTAATTTTAAATTAGGGTCAGCTTTATCCCTTAATTGAAATTCTGTTTCTGAATTAGTACCTTTTGAATTTTTGTAAAATGCGTTAGCGTTAATTAATCTTGCAGCTACATTAAGCCCAAAAGAATCGTTTATATAATATTCAGAACCTATTGATAAGCCATAACCAATCCTGAAGGAATTTGTAATTTTATATTCTTCATTATAGGGCGGTCCAATTCCACGATTTTCAAACCATATTTTTACTTTACCGTTTATCATACTTGCATTAAGTTCTGCCCCAATATATAATTTAAATCTATGTCTGGGAGTAAAATTATATTCCGTACCAAGTCCTGCGGTATAACAGTTATAATTTGCAAACCCATTATCGGCAATAGTTTCCTTATCTCCAAAAGTATAAGAAAGTATCCTGTTGTATGTTAAAGATTGTGTGAATCTAAAACTCCCTCTTTTATTTAAAGCCAGCTTTGAAATTGCACTTACCCCATAACCTTTATCGGCACCAAAAGATTCACCATCATAAACAACTTTGGATTGGTAATCATCGTTATATGCCCCTGAGAGTTCAAATACAGATTGGTTATAATCAATATCAAACTGAAGAGTATATTTTGGAGTTGAACGAACAACCATATATCTTCTGATTATTGTTTTCTGAGCTTCTAATTTTACCATATCAACAGCTAAAAGTAAAATCAGGGCTATAATAATCTTATTCTTCATACTTTAAAATTATTGTTTAAACTTGTAAATAATATCATTTACACCAAAATAAAAATTCATACCAAGGTAAAATGTGGTAAAAATAAAATTCTTAAATCCGCCGAATTCTATTTCACCTGTATCATCTTTTTTATCTCTAAGAGGTACCTCATCAGGGTTATCACTTGTTTTAGTTGATTTAAAAACCTGGTTAGAATTTGTGAGTTTAATTCCAAAGTTACCGCCAATCTTATTATTGAACATATACTCAAAGCCCAT
Source organism: Ignavibacteria bacterium (assembly GCA_020852705.1). Lineage (GTDB taxonomy): Bacteria > Bacteroidota > Ignavibacteria > Tepidaquicellales > OLB5 > OLB5. Next base: position 122,016 of record JADZAP010000040.1, read on the forward strand.
ATAAACATTGTAACCAAGTCTGAAAGAATTTTTTATTTTTACATTTCTTGTAATACCTGTAGCCTGACTAGTTATTTCAGCTTTACCGTTAATTATATTTGCCTGAATTTCACCGGCAATATATGGTTTTAATCTGAAGCTTGGATTAAATGAATTTTCTATTCCAACCCCAAAAGCAAAAACATTATAACTAACATATCCGAATTTTGATTTACTAGAAAGAAAACTGCTGGTAAAACGGTTATAGTTTCCTGATATATTCAATCTGACATTGCCTTCTCTATGAAGTGGAAGTTTTCCAATAACAGAAATTCCATATCCGTTTTTAACACCAAAGTTCAATCCGCTTGAAAACTGTGCTGAATCAAAAACAGTATTAAAATTAGAAGAAAGCTCAGCCATACCTAAATTTATACCGCCTGAGATTTGCAGAGTAAATCTGGGGGGATTTTGTATTTTATAAGCGTTTTTTAGTTTAGCTCCGGTTGATTTAAACTTTGTTGTATCTTCTTTATTTGTATTTTCTATTTTATAAGAGCCGGTTCCGCAGCCAATTAAATAGGGTAAAATTGAAAATAAAAATACAATAATAAAATATCGTAAATTCATGCTTGTTATAGATTCCCTACTAATTTTTTTAATGTATTTTTTTAAAAAATTTCTTTTGAACCTTAGCTAAATATACTCGTAAAAAACAATACTTTCAAGCATTTACCTAAATCTTACTAATGCTACATTAAATTAAGAAAGATAAAAAATAAAATTAAATAAAATTTTTTTTAATTATGTCTTTTTAAATTAAATTATTTACTTTCACTTTTCATGGTTTGCTCAAGATAAAATGAATCTGAGTAACCCATTTCCCACAACTTGTATAGAAAAGCCAATGCTTCATCTTTTGTGCTGAAATTTCCCATTCTTATTTTATATAATCCATCAATATTTTTAACCGATATATCCATGTTTGCAAATTTTCTTTTAACTCTATCTGAATACCGTGAAGCATTACGTTCTTCATTAAATGCTCCAAGCTGTACACAAAAAGATTTTGTAACTGAAAGTTTTTCGCTAAATGTATTTTCAGTTGGTTTTACATCTTCATTTTTTTCAGTAATATCACTTTTAATTTCACTAAAAGGCGGTGTTTCTTGTTTTGGTTCTTCTTTAATTTCTATAGGTTCTTCAACTTCTACTATATCATAAATTGGGGAGTTGCATCCAAAACAGAATGCCAAAGTTGCAATGAATATTGCTATTATTAAATAATTTTTAAACATTTTATTATTTTCTCCCTATAAAATATAATTTTAAATTTAACTTTTGCCTTGGTTATTCAAAAATATAAGGTTATCGGTGAGTATCCAATAACGTGAATATGGTATGAAATATTTTTATTAATATCATTTCCCTTGAAACTGAGAATTTTCCCAATTTAATTGAATAAAATAAATTTCGTTAGTAAAATGCTCACAATTCCAACTTGCAGAATATTTTCTCATACACAGTTGTTTTGACAAAAAATAATAGTATTAATTTTCATTATAAGGATCAATGCAAGCAATAAAATTTTCATTGAAAACCTCCTCATTTGCTTATATAAAAATAGTTGAATAAAATTCAATTTGCAATCATTAATGAAGTAAAAATTAATTTCTTTCATTTCATTAATCTGTTTGCTAATTTTGTGAAACAAAGGTTTCCTCTGATAAAAAGTGGAAATTATATATTAAATTTCAGGAGAATTAATGTCATTATTGGTAGTTGGCTCGCTTGCACTTGATACAATTGAAACTCCGTTCGGAAAAGCTGAAAGGACCTTGGGGGGTTCTGCAACCTTTATTTCTGTTGCTGCATCATATTTTACACAACCGGTAAGACTTGTGGGAGTTGTTGGCGGAGATTTTCCTAAAAAAGATCTGGAATATTTAGAAGAAAGAGAAATTGATCTGGAAGGTTTGCAGATAAAAGAAAGCGGTAAAACCTTTCATTGGCACGGCAGATATAATTATGATTTAAATACCCGAGATAGTCTGGTAACCGAGCTTAATGTGTTTGCAGATTTCGATCCGATAGTACCTGAATCATTCCGAAAAAGTCAATATCTCTGTTTGGGTAATATAAATCCGGAACTGCAGAAAAAAGTTTATTTGCAGATGGAAAATCCTTCACTCATAGTGGCTGATACAATGAACTTCTGGATAGAAGGGAAGTATGATGCTTTAGTTGATGTTTTAAAACATATTCATGTTTTTATATTGAATGATTCAGAAGCTAGAGAACTTTCCAAAGAGGCAAATCTGTTTAAGGCAGCCAAAAAGATACAGTCAATGGGTCCTAAAATTGTGATTATAAAAAAAGGCGAGCATGGTGCTTTGCTGTTTTATGAAAATGAAATATTTTCAGCACCTGCATACCCGCTGGAATCAATTTATGATCCAACCGGTGCAGGAGATAGCTTTGCAGGAGGATTTATTGGTTATATTGCAAAAACAGATGATATTTCATTTGAAAATATGAAACGCGCTGTAATTTTTGGCAGCACCATAGCTTCTTTCTGTGTAGAAAAATTTTCTCTTGAAGGAACAAGAGATCTTTCAACACTTAAAATTAAAGATAGATTCAATGAGTTTACAAGATTTTCATCATTTGAACCGGCTGCACTTTAAACATAGCTTTTTATATGCAGGGTTAAAAATCATTTGATTAAATAATATATTTAATATCATTTAATTTAATTTTAAAATTATTGCAGCAATAAATTATAAAGTAAATTTATAAGTAAATGATAGATAAGCTTGAATACACAAATAAACATGAGCTTATTTATTTAGATCAAACACTTTTGCCTTTAAAGCAGAAGTATCAAAAAACAAAAAGTTATAAAGATGTAGCTGAAGCTATCCAAAAACTCCGAATCAGAGGAGCCCCGTTAATTGGAATAGCTGCTGCTTACGGAGTTGTAATGGGAGTACATCATTATAAGACTGAAAACCGTAAGAATTTTGAGATCCACTTTTATAAAGTAACCGAAACCCTTCGTAACTCACGCCCCACAGCTAAAAACCTGTTTTATGCTTTAGACCGTATGACAAAGGTTTTTGAAGAAAATATTGAAAAAGAATTTTATGAAATTGAAGACCTGCTCTTAAGAGAAGCAGACGCGGTATTTGATGAAGATGCTGAATTGTGCAAGCGAATTGGTGTTAATGGTTCTGAACTTCTTGGAGAAAAAATGACGGTACTTACACACTGTAATACAGGTGAACTTGCTACCGGGGGAATTGGTACTGCTCTTGGTATAATTTATACCGCTAAAAATCAGGGTAAGGAAATTTTTGTTTATGCAGATGAAACCCGCCCTATGCTGCAGGGCTCAAGACTAACAGCATTTGAGCTTTATGAAAACGGTATTGAATTTGATATTATTACTGACTCAATGGCGGCTATGCTGATGAAAGAAAAATTGATAGATTGTGTTATTGTTGGTGCCGATAGAATTGCAACTAATGGTGATGTTGTAAATAAAGTTGGAAGCTATTCACTTGCTGTTAATGCATCGTTTCATAAGATACCGTTTTATGCGGCAGCACCGGGAAGTACAATTGATTTTGATATCAGCACCGGTGAAGAAATTCCGATTGAAGAAAGGGATCCCGAAGAAATTACGCGTGTTAATGGAGAAAAAATTACTAGCGATAAATATAATGTGATGAATCCTGCATTTGACCTTGTGCCAAATGAACTTATAACTGCAATAATAACGGAATATAAAATACATTATCCGCCTTATAATTTTGGAAGTTTAAAACACATGTTCCAAAGCTACATACAAACATTAAGAAATGAACAGGAAGATACAGAATAATTAATGCCAATTATAAAAACAGAAGCCGTAGTTTTAAAGTGTGATAATTACAGAGAAACAAGTAAGATAATTACTTTTTATACTAAATCACACGGCAAAGTTAAGGGAATTGCTAAAGGAGTACGAAATTCCAAAAGCAGATGGGGCGGTTCGCTGCAATCAATGGCATTAGTTAATCTGATGTTTTATTTTAAAGAAACAAGAACACTGCATCTGGTATCTAATGCAGAGCATACTGAAGCACTAACAAATATATATAATGATTTTGATAAAATGCAGTACGGGTACCAAATGATAGAGCTTGTTAATAAAACTACAGCTGAATATCAGGAAAATACAAAAATTTACAATTTACTTTCTGAGGCACTGATTCTTCTAAATATATCTACAGAAAACTATGTAAATGTGTTATTTAGCTTTAAATTCAGACTTTTAAATCTGCTGGGATTTAAAGTTGACCTGTCAAATCATTTATCTAATATTGAAAATAATCAAAGAAATCAATATTTTTACGAAACAAAATTTACTAACAATGATGTTAAAACAATTGAAGCATTAAGTGAATGGAACTTTAATCTTGTGTTATCACTTAATATAACCAAAACCCAGGTTCTTTTGTTTGAGCGGTTCTTTGAAAATTACCTGCGTGATCATATTGAAAATGCAGGATTTTCTAATGTTAAAAAAGTTTATAGTTCACAGGAATTATTTTGATTCAGCTTTTAAAATCAAATTTTAAAGGAGATAATTTTATAGAAATCATTCTTACTATTTTAACAGAAAAATTCTGAAAAAAATAAAAAGGAGAAATATTTAATATGCCAAGAAAATCAATTATTGCAGCCGGATTTGTAGTGCTGCTTTCAATAATTTTTGGTGCTGTTCTTATCGCAAATTTCAGCGGAGTAAAAGTTGTACACTCTGATTCACAAATTGAGTTTAACACAACTCCGCCGATTACTGTTAACCCAAATGTAAAAAGTTTAAACGATGCATTTGTTGAGATAAGCAAAACAGTAACACCTACAGTAGTTTACATAGAAGTAAAATCAAAACCAGGAAAGAACGAAAACAATGAAGCACCGGATCCCAACGATCCTTTTAAGTTCTTCTTTGGTCCTGATGGTCAAATGCCTGACCCCGGTCCTCAAATGGGAAGCGGTTCAGGTGTCATAATCTCAAAAGATGGTTACATAGTAACCAATAACCATGTAGTAAAAGGTGCAGGAGAGCATGGTATTAAAGTAGTACTCACTGATAAGCGCGAGTTTGAAGGAAAAGTAGTAGGACTTGATGAAAACACCGATCTTGCTGTTATTAAAATAGAAGCTGATAATCTGCCTGTAATGTCTCTTGGAAACAGTGATAATATTCAAGTAGGTGAGTGGGTTCTTGCAATAGGTAATCCTTTGGGGCTTAATTATACCGTTACAGCCGGTATTGTTAGTGCTTTGGGAAGGAATATTGGTATTAATGGAGGCGGTTATGCTATTGAAAATTTCATTCAAACAGATGCTGCTATAAATCCAGGTAACTCCGGAGGAGCATTGGTTGATGTTAACGGTCAGTTAATTGGTATTAACAGTGCAATTAAAACAAATACAGGATATTATCAGGGATATGGTTTTGCTATTCCTGTTAACATTGTTAAATCCGTTACAGAAGAGCTTATAAAATCAGGTAAAGTTGTACGCGGATATATTGGCGTACAAATCCAGACTGTTGATGAAACAATGGCAAAGGGTCTGGGGCTTGATAAAGCCAAAGGTGTACTTGTTCAAAGTGTTCAAAAAGGCGGCGGCGGCGATGAAGCAGGCCTTCAGGCGGGTGATGTGATTCTTTCAGTTGATGGAAAGGAAGTTAATGCAGCAAATGAACTGCAGGTAATAATTAACAGTAAACGCCCCGGTGATGTTGCAAAACTTACAGTTTTCCGCGATGGAAAAACTATTGAAAAAGATGTTACTTTAAAACCCAAAGCTGAAGAAGATAAACAGACATCTATGAATAATAAGCAGGATGAAGGCAGTAATAAGGGAGTTTCTTCAACTTCAGTAAATTCACTTGGAATAAGCGTGCAGAATACACCTTCAGTTTTAAAGGAAAAACTTAATATTTCAGGCGGGGTTGTAATAACTTCTGTAGAGAAGATGTCTGAATCATTTTTACGCGGTTTACAGGAAGGCTTTGTTATTATTGAAGCTAATAAAAAGAAAGTTAATGATGTTAGTGATTTGACAGATGCATTAAGTGACAAAAAAACAGGCGATTCTGTACTTTTAAAAGTAATAGATAAAAGCGGGCAAGAGCGTATAATTGCATTAAAATTACAATAAATCAATATTTTTTTGGTGAAGGCAGTGCTAAAACACTGTTTTCACCAAATTTTAAATATCACGGGTTTACAGTATGTATTCTATTGACATTAAAAACAATTTTCGCTAATTTTGCACATAGTATTTAGAGGTATAATCAATAAATATGAAAGTTTTTATAATATTAATTAGTCTATTCTTTGTCTTCGGTACTTTAAAAGTGAGCGCCGATAATAAAGAACAGCTTATGGATTTTAAGGGTAATCCTGATAAGTTTGAACTCAATCAAAATTATCCCAATCCATTTAACCCATCTACACAACTTTCGTATAATCTAAAAACTGACGGGAATGTTAAACTTACAGTATTTAATCTGGTTGGACAATCTGTAAGGGTTTTAGTCGAAGGCTTTCAAACTGCCGGTTACTACGAAGTAACCTTTGATGCCGAAGATCTTCCCGCAGGAATTTACCTCTATAAACTGCAGGTCGGGGATTATTCTTCCGTAAAAAGAATGACCCTGGTTAAGTAGTTTATCCGTAACTTACGGAGTACTTACCATTTATTAATTTTTTATAATTTACCATTGGGGGTAATTTAATGATTAAATTCATTACTAGATTATTATTTACAGTTTTTGCAATCCTTTTTTCAGCTTCATCAGTACTCTCACAAAACACTAATCTGTATGTTATAGATAGCTTCGGAGATCATACAATGCCCGGCTGGTATTCAGGCGGGGATCTTTCTATGAAATATTCTCACAAAGAAGATAACCTTGAAAACGGATATGGAATTATTTCATCATCAAATAAGCAGATTACTCCGGGCACATTTGCCGGTTTAGTAAGAAAAATTGAAAAATTTCAGGTTGCCGAAGATAATATACTTTCTGTTATGCTTCAGGGTATCAGTAACGATATGACAATAACTGTTCAGGTTCTATTTGATAAAAATGATGACGGTAAATATGATGAGAACACAGATGCAAGACTTGAATCCAAGCCATTAAGTATGAACTTTTCTGGCTGGAAAGAAGTACATTTTAACATCAATCAGAGTGAGTTTAAAATAATATCAAAAAATAAAGATGATGATTTTTCATTGCTAGAGCAGGAAGCTTTAGGAATTCAGTTCTCTTTCCAGACAGGTAAAGATTTTACAACCAGCGCTGTTGAAACAGGCGTAGCAATGATTTCAGAAAGATACAACAAGGAAGTAAAACAGGAAACAGCACAAACAGAGTTAAATAACGGTGAATCATATTTTAATGCTAAAAACTATCCAAACCCGTTTAACCCTGAAACAAAAATTTCATATACATTAAAAAGTTCAACAAATGTAAAGATTACTGTTTATGACCGCTTAGGCCGCGAAGTTGTTGTACTTGTTGATGAAAGCCAGACTGAAGGTGAACATCAGGTTACATTTAATGCATCAAACCTACCTTCAGGTGTTTATTTCTACAGAATAAAAACTCCTGAAATGGTTGAAGTTCAAAAGATGGTATTTACAAAGTAATTTAAAGCAAGATTTACAGAGAATTTGAAAGCCGTTCTAAAATGAACGGCTTTTTTTTATTATAGGTTGTTTTTTATTATGTAAAAGTGTTACCCTAAGGCGTCTCTGGTCTTTTAATTTGAAAATCTCGACATAAAAAACATATCGTTCCTACGGTTTTCAGATAGTTATATAAATGCAATTCATTAGTGCAATTCGTGAAATTTGTGGCTAATGCTTCTTTTCGCTTTCGCAGCTTTAAGTGAAAAATATATTTTGCTATATATTCAGATAAATTTCTCTCATTGAATAATTTCACACTTCCCTTTATCTTTGAAAATAAAATAAAACCTCTTAAAAATTAATCATATATAACAATGAAACTCCCCATCTTCACAGTTGATGCTTTCACAAACGAACCGTTTAAAGGAAACCCTGCAGCTATCTGTATTTTGAATGAAGATATTCCAACAAGCTTAATGCAAAATATTGCATTTGAGCTAAATCTAGCTGAAACAGCTTTTGTTTTAAAAGAAAAAGATTCAGAATCATTTTCATTGCGGTGGATGACACCGGTCAGTGAAGTTGATCTTTGCGGTCATGCAACACTTGCTTCTTCCCATATTATGTGGCAGGAAGGTATTTGTAAAATAGATGAAACAATTCATTTTAATACGCGAAGCGGTTTACTAAAGTCAAAAAATAACAACGGAAAAATCACATTAGATTTTCCTGCAATTGCTCAGAAACAAATAAAATATTCCCCTGAATTAATAGAAGCCATAGGCGGAGTGAAGCCAAAGTATGTTGGTATGACAAAATGGAACTACATAATAGAACTTGACAGAGAAGCAGATGTATTAAATTTAAAGCCAAATTATGATTTAATGCTTAAACTTCCCGGATGGGGAACCATAATTACATCAAAAGCTGAGGGTGAATACTCAAAGCAAGGGTATGATTTTATTTCAAGGTTTTTTGCGCCTGAAAAGGGAATACAGGAAGATCCCGTAACAGGTTCAGCACATTGTGCATTAGCGCCATACTGGCAGCAAAAACTGGAAAAAAATACATTCAAAGCATATCAGGCATCTGAGAGAGGGGGTACTTTGGAATTAGAAATTAAAGGAGATAGGGTTTACCTGACAGGTGAAGCTTTGACAATAATAAAAGGTGAAATTGAGGTTTAAGAAACTATATTTTTTAAATCAATAACCCAGAATGGCAAAATATTTAAATAAATATTTAGTTTAAATTAATTTTTTGATAATTTTTAAAAAATATTTTTTATTTTTCTTGACACTAAAAAAAAATATATGTAAGTTTGTAATTATACAATAAATAGATTTTTCAATAACAATAATTTATAACTAACCAGAGATTAAAAAGGAACTCAGAAATTAAACAAAACAAAGATGAGAAACGGCATTAAAATATATATGATTCATACAACAGCACCATCAACAGTGCTTTTTGTGGACATGTTGTGCCCGCTGGTTAGCGATAAACGGAGGTCTTTAGGATAAAACCTCATAAAATACAAAAGTTTATGCAAACCGCGGGTCAAAAAATAAGACTTGCGGTTTTTTTTTACCCCGCCATTCCGGCTGATGCCGGACACCTTTCCCCAAAATGAGAGGGTAATGGCTGGATTAATACTAAATGAAAATTCTTAGCTTCTCCACTTAGGGGAGAATGAAAGAGGTTATGAAAAGTTTAAAAAAATTATTTGAAATACTCGGTAAATGGAAGTATGAATATATTGCAGCATCTATGCTGCTGATATTATCGGTAGGTTTCAGACTGCTTGAGCCAAAAATACTTCAAATTGCAATAGATAAAATAATTACATTTTTTATCACAGGTAAAAATATAATACCGGGAGATGATAAAGTTGCAGGATATATTTATATATTACTCCCAGAACTTAAAATAGAAAATGCAGTTATAATTCTGGTTTATCTTGGAATTATATTTTTGGCTATCGCATTATTGCGAGGCATAACAATGCTTAGCTCAAGCACAATTTCAGCTGCTTCAACAGAAAAAGCAATCAAGAAACTTCGCGACCGGCTTTTTAACCACCTTCAGCATCTGCCGATGAAATTCTTTGGGACAACTCCAACAGGTGAACTGATCCAGCGCTGTACGGGTGATGTTGAAACTGTACGAAAATTTGCAACTATGCAGGTTACAGAATCAATTAGACTTACTGCAATATTTACGGGAGCTTTCATAATGATGTTCATGGTAAATTCTATATATGCTTTAATAGCGGTTATGCTGTTTCCGGTAATGATAATTGCATCATTTTACTTTTTTCGTAAAGAAGGTGAAATATGGACAAAGCATGAAGCTGAGCAGGATAAGCTGACTGCAATGGTACAGGAAAATCTTTCAGGCATTCGCGTAGTAAAAGCATTTGCCAAGGAAAACTATGAGATTGAAAAATTTACTCAGCAAAATGAAGAAAAAAGACGCTGGGGTTTAAAACTGTTAAAGCTTCACATGTTATATTGGCCCGGCAGTGATGTACTGGTATATACTCAGCTTGCAATTTCGTTATTTGCAGGAGGTTATTTTGTACTCAACAATCAGCTTTCAGTTGGTGAGTTTACTGCATTTTATACTTATGCAAGCTATGTAACTTGGCCTATGAGAAGACTTGCTCAGCTAGTTAGCGAAATGGGAATGACCCGAGTTGCTATAGAAAGAATATACTCCATACTTGATTACCCAAGGGAAGATTACTCAGGCAGCAGCAACGGTGGGCGTGAACTTAAAGGCAAAATAGAATTTAAAGATGTTACTTTTAAGTATGAAGATGATGAAGAAAATATTCTTAACGGTATATCGTTTAAAATTAATCAGGGTGAAAAAGTTGCTTTATTAGGACCAACAGGTTCAGGAAAATCAACTATAATTTCACTTTTGATGAAATTCTATGAACCGGTAAGCGGTATGATAATGATTGATAATAAAGAACTTGGTGAATACTCACCCGGATATATACGGAGCAAGATAGGGGTTGTACTTCAGCGGGCATTTTTATTTTCAACATCTATAAGAGATAATATTGCTTACTCAAATCCTGATACACATATAGATCAGATTGTTGAATCAGCAAAAGTTGCAAATATACATGATATCATAAATGAAATTTTCCCGCAATCTTATGAAACTGTAATTGGTGAAAAAGGGGTAACACTTTCTGGCGGACAAAAGCAGAGGGTTACACTTGCAAGAACTCTGATTAAAAATCCGGATATTTTAGTTCTTGATGATTCAACAAGTGCTGTTGATACTGAAACAGAGTTTGAAATTCAGAAAGCATTAAGAGGAATAACGCGAAGCAAAACTACCATTGTTATTGCTCACAGAATTACTTCTGTGCAGGATTGCGACCGAATAATTGTGCTTGATAAAGGCAGAGTAATTGAAGAAGGAACACATGATGAGCTTATAAAGAAAAACGGATTTTATAAAAAGATATTTGATATACAGATTTCAATTGAAGATGAAATTAATGAGGATATTGAAAAAGCTAATACAGATAATAAAAAATCAAAAAATATTTCAAATGCTTTAAGTACTTTAAAGTAATTTGAATATATTGAATCAATAACAATTATTTAAAATTTTTATAAATGTCTAAACTAACAGATAAACAGTTCAAATCAAAAGGGTCTTTACTGCCTTTTTTAAAAAGGCTTCTTAAATACAGCTTCAGGTATCCAAAATGGGTTGCTGGCTTTACAATTTTTGTGCTTATTGTAGCATTAGTAGAAGCCGTTTACCCTTTAGTTTGGCTAAGTTTACTTGATAATATCATTGTTCCTGCTGTTGAGCAATACAAAAACACAGGTGTAATGCCGGGTATTGAATCTACTAAACTTATAACTTATGGGTTGATATTTTTTGGGCTGGGTATTACGCTTTCACTTTCTGTATTCTGCTTTATTAATTTTGCAGGCAAAATTCAGGAATATGTGATGTATGATATCCGGCAGGAGCTTTTTAAAAAGCTGCAGGAACTATCATTTTCATTCTTTGATAAATCAGCAGTTGGCTGGCTATTATCAAGGATTTCATCTGATACGGTTAAAGTTACTGAACTTATTTCATGGTCTATGATTGAGGTAGTGTGGGGTACGGGAATGATAATTTTTTGTACAATTTCAATGTTTATATATAACTGGAAACTTGCCATAATTATTACTGTTACCATTCCGGTTCTTTCTGTTATATCTGTTAAAATCAGAATGCTTATTCTTAAGTATTCCCGTGAAGCAAGAAAGTATAACAGTGAAATGACTGCAAGATTCAATGAACATATAAACGGGGTGGAAGTGAACAAAAGTTTAGTACAGGAAGAAAGGGTGAGTGAAGATTTTGAACTGCTGAGTGAAAAAATGAAAGTATCTTCATTTAAAGCTGCTTACTACCAGGCAATATTTATGCCTCTGGTTATTTTCGGAGGGTCAATTGCTGCAGCTTTGGTAATTTATTACGGCGGTTCAATGGCAATTGCAGTTCCTGCTGCAATAACTGTTGGAACACTTGCAGCTTTTTTTGGTTATGCAACAATGATATTTGAACCGATACTTGATATCTCTAGATTTTATTCACAGGCACAGAACAGCATTTCTGCCGGTGAAAGGATATTTTCTTTAATTGATACAAAAGCATTGATTACAGATAATGAAAATGCAGATGATTACGAAAGAATATTTGGTGATATCAAATTTGAAGATGTTTCTTTCCATTATGAAGAAGGCAAAAGTGTTTTAAAAAATATGAACCTGCATATAGAAGCCGGGACTTCTGTTGCACTTGTTGGTGAAACAGGCGGAGGTAAATCCACAATTATTAATCTTATTTGCAGGTTTTATGAACCAACAGGCGGTGTGATTAAAATTGACGGAATTGATTATAAAAATAAAACAATGCACTCGCTTAGAAGTCAGCTGGGTGTTGTACTGCAAACCCCGCATTTATTCAGCGGAACCGTAAGGGAAAACATAAGTTACGGCAGGAATGAAGCAGAAGATATGGAAATTATAAATGCACTGCAGATAGTTGGTGCTGAGGATTTTATACAAAGACTTTCTGAGCAAGTTGGCGAAGGCGGAGAATATCTTAGCATGGGCGAAAAACAGCTCATTTCATTTGCCCGTGCTGTACTTGCTGACCCAAGAATATTTATTATGGATGAAGCTACATCTTCGGTTGATACTTTAACAGAAGCAAGAATACAGCGGGGTATTTCGGGAATTATGGAAGGACGTACTTCAATTGTAATTGCCCACAGACTTTCGACAATAAAACATTGTGACAGAATACTTGTAATTAATAAAGGCAGAATTATTGAAGACGGCAGTCACTATGTTTTGATGAAAAAGCATGGGGTTTACTATAGACTCTATACCAGACAATTAAGGGAGCAGCGAGAAAAAGAAATAATTGATGCTGCATAACATTTTCATTTAAATATACATTTATTTAAACTTAAATATATTTTATCGTAAGTTAATTAACCTATGAAAAATGAATATTATTATAATGAAGCAGTTTCAAGATTCTACGATCCGGTTTATGATAGTATCACATTTTTAAAAGCAGGACTGGAATTTTATCTTGAAGAAATAAAAAATACAAAAGGCAGAATTCTTGAAGCTGGAGTTGGTACGGGAAGGATATTTGTTCCTGCTTTAATAGCAGGTGCGGATATTTACGGAGTTGATTACAGTGAACTGATGCTCTTAAGGTTAAAGGAAAAAATTGCACAGAATGAACATTACCGTATATGGCAGGAAGATCTGCGCAGGTTTGATTCCGGAATGTCATTCAGTTTAGTTATTATGCCTTTCAGAGTTTTTCATCACATGGTTACAATTGATGACCAGTTAAAAACACTGAATAGAATTTATAACGTTCTTGATGAAGGCGGAAAACTGATATTTGATGTATTTAACCCTGATATAAAAAAACTTGTTGTATCCCGGGAAAATGAACTTGAATATGATGGGGAATATGAACCCGGTAAAAAATTACAGAGATATGTTTCAGTAAACTATAATCTTGCCCAGCAGTTAATAAACCTTAAATTCAAATATAATTGGGATGAAAATGGTATAGAAAAAACTGATGAATTTTCAACAGTTTTAAGGTATTTTTTCAGATTTGAGCTTGAAAATCTGGTTGGAAGAACCAAATTTAATTTAGAAAAAATTTATGGCAGTTTTAACTATGAAGAATTCAGCAGTAAATCAGCAGAACAAATATTAATTTTAAGCAAATAATAATTTATTTATTTTTAAAAACAGATAACTGAATAAATTCTATTGAATAATAAATACGATATAAAAAATTTTGGCTGGAATGATTATTTTTCAGCTTATTTTTCTGAATATGAATCACAGAATTTAAATCCTGCCAGAGTATCGGTTGAACACCGTAATTATTACGAACTATACTCCGTTTACGGTGAGCTTACAGCCGAAAAATCCGGAAAACTGTTTTATTCGGCTGTAAATAATGAATTACTGCCGGCAGTTGGTGATTGGGTTGTAATTGAACATATAGAAAATGAGCAAAAGGCATTTATACGAGCCGTACTTCCCCGGAAAACAAAATTTTCCAGAAAGAAAGCAGGTTCAACTACTGAAGAACAGGTAATTGCAGCAAATGTTGATACGGTTTTCATTATGAGCTCTCTTAATCAGGATTTAAATATGAAACGGATTGAAAGGTATGTTACTCTAGCTTGGGATAATGAAATTATACCCGTTTTATTATTAAGCAAAGCTGATCTTTGTGAAGATATTTTTTCAAAGCTTGCTGATGTTCAAGGCAGATTTCCCGGTATTGATGTGCATATTGTAAGCGCTTTACAGAAAGCGGGAATTGGTGAGCTTGAAAAACATTTTGAAGGCAATAAAACTATTGCAGTTATTGGCTCCTCAGGTGTAGGGAAGTCAACTCTTATAAACAGCATATTAAACTGGGATAAAATGGGTGTATCTGAAATTGGACTGTATAAAGATAAAGGCAGGCATACAACTACACATCGTGAGCTTGCTGTTGTACCCGGCGGGGGACTTATAATAGATACTCCGGGTATGCGTGAAATACAATTATGGGAAGGAGCAGAGGGTTTAAGTGAACTTTTTGGTGATATTGAACAGCTTGCACTTGAGTGTAAATTTACTGACTGCAAACATGAATCAGAGCCCGGCTGTGCAATTATTGCTGCAATTAACAATGGCTCACTTGACCCTGATAGATTTAAGAGCTATAAAAAACTGCTTAGTGAAGTAAGTTTTTTTGAACGAAAACAGGATAAAAAAGCACAGCTTGTGGAAAAAAAGCGGTGGAAAAAAATTACAGCAGCGGGCAGGAAACGAAGTATTGAGAAAAGAAAATAATCATATTTTTTATGTTCGGTCAGGTTAAAGGACCTGACCGAAGCACTAGTCGGAATGACATGACATAAGCACATTAATTTGTCCGTTTTATTCTAACAATATGCCCATCAGCATACAAGCCGTTTAATTCTGTAACATTTCCTAATACATCTTTAATAAATTTAACCCTGAAATTTTCAAAATCTTTAAATATAAATGTATCGTTTGTCATAGGTATCATTTGAAATTTCGGTCTGTCCTTTCGCTGGTAAAATAGTTTTCCGTTCTCGTAAGAGATAGTCCTGTCATTATATTCACCCGCGTAGCTTTTTAAAGTATTTTCATCGATTTCAAGAGCATTCAAATTTGCATTTACAGACTCAATTATCCAGCTGTATTGTTTCTTCTGATTGTCGTCATTTGTGTTTGCTGAAAGCGTTTCAAGGGCAAGTACCTGTGCTTTTTCTAATGCAAGTTCTTGTTTAACCTCAACATCGGGAATTACACCGGTTCCTTCCCAGTTTGTTTTGGTAATTGGATTTATAGCTCTGCCTTTTGGAACAAATATTGTAAAACCATCATTAATAGCCATTAGGTCCCCGGGATGAGCTCCGCCTCCAGTTGTTTCACCAATAATTACAGCTCGTTTCAGATTTTTCAGGTTATATGCAAATTCTTCTGCGCCTGAAAATGTAAATTTGCTTGTTAGAATATAAACAGGGATCTCAGGCATTCTTTTACCTTCAATGTTTGATAAAGTCCAGAATTCTTGTGTTTTGTTTGTCGGACGGAAATACAGATCGTTAAGGTGAACGGGCTCATTCTTAAATAAATAACTGCATATAAGCTGTACACATTCAGGGTCACCGCCTCCATTTTGCCGGAGGTCAAATATCAGTGCATCTGTATTTGCCAAAAAACCCATTACAGATTTAATAGTTTCTGCTGAATATTTAGGTGATGCAAAATTTCTGAAATCAACGTAGCCGATATTTCCATTCAGTATTTCTGCTTTTCTAAAACCGTAATTTTCTTTTTTCAAAAGTTCATTCCAGTGTATTTCATCTTCTGTGTCACTTCCGTTTTTTTCCTGTTCAATTAAACGCTTTGAATCTAAGGGAGAAAACCTTACTCTAATGTGTTTATCCTTGCTTACTGATTGCAGATCTGCTGTTAGAACATCTGAAAATATTAGCGGATCATTTATAGTATCGTAAGCACCGCTGTTTAATTGTGATAAAATATAATCATTCATTTTTTGAGCAGTTTCAGGGAATACATAATTATCATTTAATAAAGAGCATATTTTGTTAACACTTTGTTTTTTTACCTTCTCATCAAATTTGAATTCAGGTATTAATTGTTGAGTATATATAGTATTTATAATATTTAAAAAAACAGCAAATAGGATGAAAAATTTACACTTAAGCATTTATATAACTCCTTATATTAAATTTATTTTTTTATTAGATGATTTAATTATTATAATGGCTGCAATTATTAATAAATTAGCTGAGCTTTAATTTCATTTTAATTGTAGAACGGGCATAATTAGAATTATTATTTTCTGTAAGTTCAAATCCAAGTTTAGTATAAAGATTCATTGCAGCAACAAGCTTAACATTAGTTTCCAGATAAATTATATCAGCATTTTTAGCTTTAGCAAGTTTTATTATTTCTTCGGCAAGTTTTTTGCCAATTTGTCTGCCCTGAGCATTTTGGGTAACAGCCATCTTAGTGAGTTCAAAAACGCCTTCTGCAGATTTTATTAGTGCAGCAGTACCAACAATTTCATTGTTAAATTTTGCAAATATTACATCTCCGCCTTTTGAAATAATTTCACTTTCGGGATTAAAGAGAAGTTTTTTATCTTCCGGCTCAACGCAGAAATATTTTTCCAGCCACTCATAATTCAGTTCTTTAAATTTATCTTTAAATTGGGGAGAATATGAAATTATTTCTACTTTGCCCAGCTGTTTTTCTTTAATTTTTTCGCTAACTCTCTCAAACATATCTCGTTTTTCAAGTGCATTTTCTGTTTTACTAACCACGTAAATAAGGTCATAACCTATTTCAGTAAAAAGTTCTTTCACAGCATCTTCAAAACCCTGCCAAATAGGTTTAAGTTCAGTTAAAAGTTTTTGACCTTTAGGTGAGAGAGCTATTAATTTTTTTCGTATATCTGATTTATCCTTTATTGCTTTAACTAAACCTTTTTTAATAAGTATATTTATAATTTGTGTAACAGCGGGTTGAGTGTAACTTAACTCAGATGTGATTTCAGTAATTGTTAACGGTGATCTTTGTGATAATAAGAAAAAAATTGTAAACCAGCGAGGTTCAAAATCAACTTTCTGAGAACTGTAAAGTTTTGCTCCATCCTGAAAAAATTTATCAGTCAGCATTCTAAGTCTGGTACCAAATGCAACTTCACCTAATTGTTTAATAAAATCCATGGGATTAAAAATTTAATTATATAAGTCCTTATATAAATATATTAATTTTTTTCTTATTTGTCAATAGAAAATTCATAAAATGCAATTAAATCAATATTTATCACCTTTAAAATTAAATAATTTATCGTTATATTTGCTTAAATTGGCAGATAATTCTCCACAAAACCCTCAAGTTAAAGTTATTAAATTTGAGCCGGAATTCAGTTAATTAAAATTTAAAAATTACTTTTGAAGAATTTTATTCATAATAACAGGATTAGGAATATTGCAATTATTGCACACGTAGATCATGGTAAAACTACTTTGGTTGATCACATGTTCAAGCAATCGGGTACTTTCCGCGAAAATCAGGAAGTTGAAGAACGTGTTATGGATAATATGGATCTTGAGCGTGAACGCGGAATTACAATTGCTGCAAAAAACTGCTCGGTTGAGTGGGGCGGAGTAAAGATAAATATTCTTGATACTCCTGGTCATGCTGATTTTGGCGGAGAAGTTGAGCGTGCATTAATGATGGTTGACGGTGCAATTTTACTTGTTGATGCATCTGAGGGTCCTTTGCCGCAAACACGTTTTGTTTTAAAAAAGGCACTGGCTTCTGATAAAAGAATTATAGTTCTGATTAATAAAATAGATCGTAAGGATGCACGCGCAAAAGATGTACTTGATGAAATATATAATCTGTTTCTTGATCTTGATGCAACGGAAGAACAAATCGATTTTCCGATACTTTATTCTGTTGGCAGAAATGGAATAGCTCAAAATAAACTTGAAGATAAAGGAACTGATCTGGCTCCGTTGTTCAACAAAATTATTGACTATATACCCGGACCTCTATATATGAATGATGAACCTTTTCAATTGCTGGTTACAGATCTTGATTATTCCGATTATATTGGCAGACTTGCAATAGGCAGAGTTGCCAATGGCTTGGCGCACATAAATGATGCTATGGTATGTATTGGTGAAGATGGCACACAAAAGCCGCTTAAAATTACTAAATTGCAAGTCTATGAAGGTACTAAGCTAAAGGAAACCGATGCAGCAGAACCCGGTGAAATTGTGATTCTTTCAGGAATTGAAGATGTTCATATAGGAGATACTATCTGCAGTAAAGATAACCCTAAATCTCTCAAAAGAATAGTGGTTGATGAGCCAACTATTTCAATAGTATTTGGAATAAATACCTCACCATTTTCAGGCAAAGAAGGCAAATATGTTCAATCAGCAAAGCTTAAAGAAAGATTGATTAAAGAGACATTAAGGAATGTTGCACTTAAGTGCGAAGAAACCGAAAGTGCAGATCAATTTATTGTTAAAGGCAGAGGGGAGTTTCAGATGGTAATACTTATTGAAACCCTTAGGAGAGAGGGATATGAAATGTCAGTTGGCAGACCGCATGTAATTTACAAGCAAAAGAATAACAAAAAACTTGAGCCAATCGAACATCTCTTTATTGACTGCGAAGAAAATTTTGTTGGAATTGTAACTGATAAGCTTTCTCAACGTAAGGGGAGAATGGTTAATTTAGTTAACCATGGTTCTGGACGTGTAAGGGTTGAGTTCACAATTCCTTCACGCGGACTTATTGGATACCGGAATGAATTCCTTACAGATACCAAAGGAACTGGGATAATGAATTCTTATCTGGAAAGCTACGAAGAATACCGCGGAGATTTCCCAATAAGAAATACCGGTTCACTTATTTCAGACAGACAAGGAGATACAACCGGTTATGCTTTATTTAACCTTGAGCCAAGGGGCATATTATTCTGCTCACCCGGCGAAGCAGTTTATGAAGGTATGATAGTTGGCGAGCATAACAGAGATAATGACCTTAATGTTAATGCAACAAAACCAAAAAAGCTGTCAAATATGCGCGCATCCAGCAAAGATGAAGGTATAATTTTAACTCCTGTTACTCCAATGACACTTGAAAAGGCAATTGAATTCATAAATGATGATGAAGTAGTTGAAGTAACCCCAAAGAGTATACGACTAAGAAAATCTATTCTTTCAGCACAAAAAAGGCAAACAGCCAATAAAAATTAATAATTTGTAAAATTAGTTAACTAAATTTTCAAATACAAACTTATACTTTTATATATTAATTATAAATTATATTTATTAAATTTAAAGATTATTAATTTTAATTTATAAATTAACTTAAATACTAAACAATAATATTAATTACAGATGAAATTCAGTGAGATAGAGTATAAACGTCCGAATTTGCAGGAAATTATAGAAAAATTTGATCATCTTATCGACCTTCTTAATAAAGCAGAAAACATTGACGAGCAGGATGTACTTATTAAAAACATAAATGCTCTTAGAATGGAATTTCAAACCAACAGCACAATTGCAAGTATAAAATACTCAATAGATACCAACGATAAAGAGTTTGAAGATGAACAGAGTTTTTACGATATGAACTCTCCTCTATTTGAAGGATTGGTGCATAAATATTACTCAGCAATTGTTAATTCAAAATTCAGAAAAGAGCTGGAAGCAAAATGGGGGAAACAGCTTTTTGATGTTGCTGAAATCACTTTAAGAACGTTTTCACCGGAAATTATTGAAGAACTGAAAAAAGAAAATGAACTTCGCACTGAATATACAAAACTTTTAGCTTCTGCAAAAGTATTTTTTGATGGAGAAGAAAAGAACCTGCAAGGGCTAATTCCTTACATGGAATCTACTGACCGTGAAGTTAGAAAAGCTGCAAATGAAGCCAAATGGAATTTTTTTGCTGAAAATGAAGAAGAATTCGACAGACTTTATGATGATCTTGTTAAATTAAGAGACAGGATGGCTAAAAAACTTGGCTACAAGAATTTTGTACAAATGGGTTATGACCGTATGGGACGTACGGATTATAATGCTGAAATGGTAAAAAAATTCCGTGACCAGGTTAAGGAAACTATAGTTCCAATTGCAATGAAGCTTAAACAAAAACAGCAAAAAAGACTTGGGCTGGAATCATTTATGTATTATGATCAGCAGTTAGATTATAAATCTGGCAATGCAAAGCCGCATGGATCTCCTGAATGGATTGTTAGCTGTGCTAGAAATATGTATTCCGAGCTTTCACCCGAAACAAATGAATTTTTCAATTTCATGCTTGAAAATGAAATGATGGACCTTGTAAACAAAAAAGGTAAAGATACGGGCGGTTACTGTACATTCATAGAAAAATATAAATCACCATTTATATTTTCAAATTTTAACGGAACAATGGGCGATATAGAAGTATTGACCCACGAAGCGGGTCATGCTTTTCAGGCATATTCAAGCCGTAATTTTGAAACTCCCGAATATTTTTTCCCAACATCAGAAGCTTGTGAAATACACTCTATGAGTATGGAATTTTTAACATGGCCCTGGATGAATTGTTTTTTTAAAGATCAGACAGAAAAATTTAAGTATTCACATTTAAAAGGTTCTGTAATATTTATACCTTACGGAGTAACTGTTGATGAATTTCAGACTTGGGTTTATGAAAATCCCGAAGCATTGCCTTCAGAAAGAAAACAAGCTTGGCTGGAAATTGAAAAGAAATACATGCCATATATCAAATACGATAATAATGATTTTCTTGAAAGAGGAGGCAGATGGCAGCAGCAAAGACATATATACATGAGCCCGTTTTATTATATTGATTACTGCCTTGCACAGATATGTGCTTTTCAGTTCTGGAAAAAATCCATAGAAAACCGTGAAAATGCATTAGAAGATTACTTAAGACTTTGCAAAGCAGGCGGAAGTAAGTCATTTTTAGGACTTGTTGAAACAGCAAATTTAATATCACCATTTGAAGATGGCTGTCTTAGTTCGTTTATGGGTGTTATAGATAACTGGCTGGAAAATTTTGATGATACAAGTGTAAATTAATATATATTTCAATAATCATAAATGAGGTTTAAAATGATTAAAGCGATAATATTTATATCACTATTGTTTATTTTTTCAGCAAGTCTGCTTGCAGATCTGCTGCCCGAAGGAAAAAAAAGAATTGATTTCAGTTTTGAACTAACAAATATTAATTCTTACCCTGATTATACATTTATTGCCTATCCCTTTAACAATTCCAATGGTGCTCCGGATATTATTGCACTTATCATTAAAGATGGTTCAAACATTAACCCCTCTTGTAAATACGGTTCCCCAAAGATATTAGCTGTTAAAACTGCAGATTTTGATAAAGAGTTATTTGATTCAATTAATTCAATTAATGAAAGCAATATCAGAAACATTAAACTTGAAAAATTCTTTTCATCGGAGAAATTTATTTTTTCAAAAAATGTTCAATGCGAAGCTTATGCAAACAGAGATGCAAAATATTATTATATAAATGAACAATACAGCATTGAAAACATTTCTTCAGAATTGCTTGCCATTAAATCTAAAAAAATTATTTATAAAGATAAAAACAAAAATATAATTGATGCAGAAGATTCAAAAAGTTTCAGCAAGGATGATGTTGTTTCTCCTGCTTCTGAAGTTAGTTCATACCTTATTATTATAATTCCAATCCTTGCATTAATTGCCCTTATTACAGTACTGGTAATAAGGAAAATGAAAAAATAATGTTTGAATATTTTTCAGCTCTTGGTATTACAATTGCTGTTGAATATATAGTTTATCTTATCTTTATCAGGAAAAAACCTTATTGTTTATTATTATATTCAATAATAATTAACTGTATTACACATCCTTTAGCATATTATTTTTATTCTTATTTTTTATCTAACACATTGAGTATTAATTCTTTGGAAATTAATAATTCTGTGAATATATATTTTATTATAATTGAATTAGTTGTATTTTTAAGTGAAGTTATTCCAATAAAATATTTAATAAATGTAAGCTATAAAAAAGCTTTTTTGATTTCATTTACTGCAAATTTAGTTACAGCATCTTTAAGTTTTATTGTTTAAATAAAAATAGATGAAAAAAACATCATTGCCGGTAATATTAGGAATTTCTCACGGAATTTCTGACTGCTCAGCAGGTCTATTGCTCGGTTCGCTTTCACGCGACACATCAATTTTTTCGATTGGGGCATTGGTATTGCTGTATAATATACTGGCATTTGGCGCTCAGCCTCTTGCAGGCTTATTGATTGATAAGCTTAAATCTCCAAAAATTGCAACAGTTTTTGGAATGGCATTAATGATTGCCGCAATTGTTTTATTTTATGTTAATCCAATTTTTTCAGTAATACTAGCAGGTCTTGCTTCCGCTGTGTTTCATACCGGAGGCGGTGCACTTGCACTTTGTATATCTCCGGGAAATGCTTCAAATGCAGGAATATTTGCTGCTCCCGGTGTTGCAGGTCTTGCAATAGGCGGTTATCTTGCTGTGAATGGAATTTTCCCCTCTATAATAATTATTTTAGCACTTGTAATACTTTCACTCTTTATTATTGCTTTCAAGCAGCCGGTTTTACCTTATAATTTTAAAGCTGATGATACAGAATTTGAAAAACATGATTTTGTGATGTTAATTCTGCTGCTTGCTATTGCATTACGCTCTGCAGTATGGAATATTTTTCAGTACATAAATCAAGGTGAAATTACAACTTTAATACTGATTTCGTTGGCTGCGGCAAGTGGTAAAATAATTGGCGGTTTTGCTGGAGATTACTTTGGCTGGAAAAGATATTCATACACTGTATTGCTTGCAGCTATACCGCTGTTAATATTTGGAGAGTACAGCATTTATTTTCTGCTTCCGGGAATTGCACTGCTTCAATCGGTTACACCAATAATGGTATCAGCGGTATATAAAAATATTAAAAAACTCCCGGCAACTGCAGCGGGATTATCTTTTGGATTTGCTATAGCTGCCGGTGGTTTGCCATTTATTCAGCAATCGGGTATAAATGATAATGTAATAAGATCTCCATTAGTGCTAGCCGGTATAATTTTATTAACTGTAATCCTTGTAATCTACGGCATTAAAAGGAAAAGAGAGAGTTTTGCCTCTTAATAAACTTCTTAATTACAATACTATATACAACCAATGGGTTAGCAACGGTTCAACAAAAGAAGCTGCTATTGAACTAACCTTACAACAGCTTGATGCTCTAGAAGAAATAGTGAACAATGATATAAGCTGGCATGAGCTGTTAAAGATTTCTGCAAACGGAAGAAACCAAGATGCTTGGTTGGCTATGGATTGGCCCGAAGGTTTTGATGAGCTTTTATTATGTGTACCTTTATGTAAATTTATTGATTGGGAGTGCAGTAAATGCTTTGTGGGAATGCGTCAGGAAAATAATTCATGTGCGTTTGACTATTCAATATTTGGATATATTGGTGAGCTAATTAAAACAGGTTCAAGGGATGAACTTAAGCAGCATATTTTAAATACCAAGATGTTCATTAAAAACAGTAATTATTTATGGAATATTCATAAATGCGAAATTGAAATTTTAAAACCGTAATTTTATTTTTTAGTTGATATGGAATATTTTTTTACATGTCCCTATTGCTGGCAGGAAATATCATTTATACTTGATATAACTGCAGATAAACAGAAATATATTGAAGATTGCGAAGTTTGCTGCAGACCTATAGAGGTTTATTTTGAAATTTCAGAAAATGATATTTCATTTTTTAAGGCAACTGAAGCCGATAATTAGCAGATAATTATGACAGAAAAAAAAATCCCCAAAGAGGTTTACAGTATCATTACTTCAAATTTTGAGCTTGAAGAAAGAAATGTAATTTCAATAGAAGACGTTCACCGTGCTTTAACTTTTAAGATACGGGAACTTTTAGATAAAAATGTTGAAATGCTTTTATCAATTTTATACAGAATTGATGTTGGGCAAAAGATAACAGATGAAATTTTCAAGAATTCTTCCAAAGAAGATATTGCAATTAAACTTTCTGATGCAATAATTGAGCGTCAACTGCAAAAAGTATTATCAAGAAAAAAATACAGAGAATAAATCCCTAAATACGAAATAAACAATAATATAATATATCCCCGTTTGTAACTTACTTAATTTATTTATCTTCCAACAAACATACCTAATGGACCAAATGATGTTAAAATCACCCATATTATCCATAATGCAAATACAAACGGCATTGCAACTGAATATTTTAACTTAGAAACTTTTGCTATACCAATACCAATAACAATAAGATACCAAATATTTATGAGGTCAAAACTTGCAATGAAAGAATATAAATCTTTACCCAAAGATTCTTTTGAAACTAACAGTACAGGTCCGATATTTATCATTAATTTTCCCATAAAAATTGCAAGCACAGTATCAACAATCATCTGAATTGCAGTAATTAAAGCAGCAAGTCCTAATACATTCATAATATCAATATATCCTGCTGTACCTTTAAATATTTTTAAACCTCCCCAATAAATGAGTGCTTTTAAAAAGAATATAATTAGAATTCCAAAGAAAGAACCTAATACTCCAAAAATTACAAATGTATTTCCGCCAAACATTTTTTCGGATTTATCAAGCTGTTCATCTGCCTGTTCACGAGTCATTTTGCCTTCTTTTACAGCATCATCAAATCGCTTTCTCATCGCTTCTATCTGTTGAGATTTGATTTCTGAGGAAAGTTCCTCATCTCTTGTAACCAATATACTGGAAATAACGCTGATAACGAGCAGTATTAGCAGGGGAATAAGCCAGTAATTTTTCTTTTTTGAAATTTTTACCGATTCAAATGTAACACCGGGTTCTGAAAATACACCTGCCATTGCATCACCCAAAGATATATTTTCATCAAGTTCAACCGGATTACTTTCCGATTCATTTAACTGATTTTGATTGTTATTTTCATCCATTTTTTTAAAATATTGTTTTATTATAATTCGTTGAAAATATCTTCAAACTTATAAAATCCTTTTTTGCCGAATATGAATTTTGCTGCAACCAAGGCACCTTCAGCAAAACCCCGCCTTGAGTTTGCTTTGTGCCTTAAAGATATTTCATCTGCATTACTGCTGAACTTTATTTCGTGTGTACCAACAACATTTTTAATTCGTTTTGAAATTATGTTTAACTCATTAACTTCAGGTGTATCTGAATCACTTACGATTTTATTTTTCCGGTTAACATTTTCAACAATATATTCCGCAATTCTAATAGCTGTTCCGCTTGGTTTATCCAGCTTTTGAGTATGATGTGTTTCGGTTATTTCTGCATTGTATTGTGAATATTTATTAATTATCCCTGCGGAATATTTTGCAATCTGGAAGAAAATATTTACACCAACCGAAAAATTGCTGGCATAAATAAATCCGTTGCCAAATTTATCTATAATATTTTTAATTTGATCAGCTTTATGATACCAGCCCGTTGTACCGCATACAATATTTATGCCCTTAGATGAAAGGAACTCAATATTTTCAATTACAGAGTCAGGAGTTGAAAACTCAATTGCAACATCTGTATTACTTTTTAGATGTTTATTTACAGGATTTATTACATCATATTTTCCGGTAATATTAAATTCATTTTTATGGGCTAATGATTCTATCATTTTTCCCATTTTTCCGTAACCCACAATGGCTAAATTTATCATTATGCAATTAGTTTTTTAGGTTTATGGCATATTTCTTCAAATAATTCAGAGCCTGAAGACCTAAGCTCAAAGAATTCTTTATGTAAATTTTTTATTACTTCTTCAAACTCATTTAAATTTACAAGTAGTGAAAAACTGTGTGGATTGAAGCCGTAAATTATTGACTCAACCTTTGTTTTAGGGTTACACAGAAAAATACTTTGCTCAAAATTATTTATTGAACTTAATTTTGAGCCAACTAGTGTAACAAGTACTTTATCTTTAATTATTTCACACTCAGAAATTTCTTCAAACTCACTTTTTAGCTCATCGTAATGAATTTTAGTATAAGCGTTTTCTGCAATCACTATAATCAGGGCATTATTTGATGAGATAAGTATATCAATCTGCGGTTTATGACGAGAAAGTATGTTAAGCATCATTTCCCAAAATATAAACTGGCTCAGTGACTCCTTTGGCTTAATCCTTAAAACAAGTATATTTTTTTTGTATGTTATTGATTTAATTTGCTCCGGATATTTTAACCCCGAGTTAATTAAGGAACCGGATGATTTAGTATTTTTGGAATTTAATATTTTTATGGGAATATCCTTTTTTAATGCAGGTTTAACGGAGTTTTTATGCAATACTTTTGCACCGAAGTTTGAAAGCTCTTCCATTTCTTTAAATGAAATTTCATTAAGTTTTAAAGCTTGGGGTATTATATTGGGGTCGCAGGTTAATACTCCATCAACATCAGTCCATATTTGAATTTCATCCGCATCGGTTAAATAGCCGTATATTGCAGCAGAAAAATCTGAGCTTTCTCTTCCCATTGTTGTTGGTATGCCTTCTTCTGTTGAACCCATAAATCCCTGAGCAAGAACTGTTTTACCTTCATTAAGGATAGGTTTTATAATTTTATCTGCATTTTTTTGAGAAAGCTCAAAATTTGGATAAGCCCTTGAGAAATCATTATTGGTCTTAATAATATCCTGTGAGTTAATTAATTCTGCGTTTATACCTTCATTTTTCATAACATGGTAAATAACAGATGAGCTCATTAATTCACCAAACACTCTGAATGCATCAAGTATCCTGAGCGAAAGCTCGTTAATAATTGCCAGCCCCTTTATTAATTCAGCTATTTGGCGGTGGCAGCCAATAATTTTTTCAGCTGCACTTTGACGAAGTGCCTGATCTTTAACCAAGTCATTTATTATTTCATGATGTCGGTTTATAAGTTCATCTAAAAGTTTTTCTGCTTCATCTGAATTTTTATTAGCTGCAAAGTTTGCAATATTTTCAAGTATGGTAGTAGCTTTTGCAATTGCTGATACAACAACTACCTTTTTTGCTGTATTTGCTTTTACTATTTCAATAACATTATTAATTGCTGTACTATCCTGAACGGAGGTTCCGCCGAATTTCATTACTGTAATGCCGCTTTTAACTTTCATATAATTCTGATTATAGGTATAATTTATTTTTTTTAATATACTCTTCAACTTTATCTGGAACCAGATATTTTATTGAGCGATTTTCCTGTACTCTGTATCTGATATCTGTAGCGGAAATTTCAACATTTGGTACGGGAACATATATTGACTGTCTGCCGTAATCATTTTCTACCTGCTGAATAAGATATCCCGGACGGTTAATTATTATCACTTCCGAAAGTAGAAAAAGTTTTCCCGGTTCTTTCCATTTTTCAAGATTTATTAATTGGTCCATTCCAAGAATTAAATAAAACTTAACCAGTTCAGAGGCATATACATTTCTTAGCTCTAGCAATGTATCAACTGTATATGAGGGTTCTTCAGAACTTCGCTGCAGTTCAATTTCAGAAATTTCAAATGAACTGTTATTTTCCAAAGCAATATTCAGCATGTTCAGTCTGTGCAGTTTTTCTGTTATTAAACTTTTATCTTTTAATGGAGGTATTTTTGACGGAATAAATAAAACTGTATCAAGATGCATTTGATCTTTAACATTTTCTGCTACAATCAAATGTCCGTTATGAACAGGGTCAAATGTACCTCCAAAAACTCCTATTCTTCTCAATTCTGCTCCATTACCTCTCTGTAAATATTGGCAATCTTTGGAATAATCTCTGATTCATCATATTGAGTTGATTCTATCATAGCATTCTGTGCAATTTCATTGCGAAGTTCACTGCTTTGATATAATGCAGATACTTTTTTGAACAGGTCATCCATATCAAGCGGATCAATAACAAGTGCACTGTATTCAGGTTTAATTACCTCCATTAAATTTGGCAATGCGCTGCAAACTATAGGCAGTCTTGCTGCCATTGCTTCTAAAAGCACATAAGGCATACCTTCCCAAAGTGTCGGAAATACAAAAATATCAAAGATAGAATAAAAATCTTTTAAATTGCTTTGCTCGCCGGCAAAAAACACATAATCTTCAATGTTAGACTCTCTTGCAAGGTCCTGCATTTGTTTAAGATATTTACCGGAACCAACAAAAACAAAACGAATATCAGGATATTTCTTAATCAGAAAATATGCTGCCTGCAGGATTAACTTTTGATTTTTTTGTTCGTCAAATCTTGATATATTGCCAATAATAAAATTTTCTTTTTTAAAACCCAAATTGTTAAGAAGTTCAAAATTCTTTTTTAAGTTTGCAAACTCACCTGTGTTAATTCCGTTAGGAATTATTTCTGTATTTAATTTTCCGGCAATTTTATTTTTTACAGCAGTCATATAGTCGTTTACAGTTTCGCAGATAGTTTTATTTGTAAACTGCACAAGATACTGTTCTATAGTTTTAGAAATACTTTTGCGGAACAATTTGCCGCTGTTTATATAATGTATGCCATGAATAGAGTGAACGCATTTTAATTCAGGATTATGTTTTTTCAAAATTCTGCCGTAAAATCCTGCAACCCCGCCATGTGAATGAATAATATCAAACTTTTCTTTGTTGTAAATTTCCTGTAAAGTTTTAAGATATTTGGTTCTTAGTACTTTGGGAAGATTAACAGGAAAAAAATCAATTGAGAGTTTTTGAACTTCTTGCTCAAATTTACCACCGCCGCAGGAAGCAATTTGAATATTAAATTCATTTACCGGCAGATTTTTGGAAATAGAAAGAATATTCGTCTGTCCGCCGCCTAAGAATCCGCCATCAATTAGCTGTAAAACCTTAATTTTTGCCAAAATTTCTTTAGAGATTTTACAAAAATAAGCATTAAATTGTTATGTAGTAAGTGATAATATAAGTTGAATATAATTA
This sequence comes from Ignavibacteria bacterium, assembly GCA_020852705.1. Classification (GTDB taxonomy): domain Bacteria; phylum Bacteroidota; class Ignavibacteria; order Tepidaquicellales; family OLB5; genus OLB5. The sequence goes on from JADZAP010000040.1 coordinate 151,371, forward strand.
TTTTTTCTTAAGGAAATATTCAATTGGTTTAATTCCCGTAAGTCTTGAATAAAAGTACGAGATATTGTTTATCAATTTTTCAATCGTATTGTTGCCATTAAATACTTTAGAAGAAAGAAATTTAATGATTTCTTTTTCATCAGCTGTTTTAAACTGCATTAACGATTTACGTTTTTTTAAAATACCCGGAATATTAACATAAAACCAAAGATATGCTTTTATTGTACCTATTAACGAATATTTTTTACTGTAAACAGATACTATTGTTTTTGTTATGTGGTTAAAGGTAATGTATGGAAGCATTCTTATTATGAACCAGGGAGAGAAAAAAAGGTAAAGATTTAAAAATCTGTTTCGTTCACGGCAAAAAGTTTTAAAACTGTTGTTTGATTCAGTGCCGCCTCCTTTATGATAAACAACGGAATCTTTTACAAACCGAATATTCATATTCATGAAACGGGCTTTTAAGCCCAAATAAACATCTTCACCATAAAAAAAGTAATCAGTATCAAACGGTATGCCAATTTCACTTTTCCTGAAAATACATGATGCACCGTTTGGATAAAATACATCTTCAAAATCCGGAAAAATATTCATAATATTATACATCATATAACTTAGTGAACCGTTTGTTTGATAAAAAATTTCTGAAATCCCCTCGGTTATTACAAAACTTGATGCAACTGTATTTTTTGATGCAGCAGCATTCACTAATTTATCAAGCCAATCAGCATTAACGGTAGTATCATTATTAAGAAGTACAATTATTTCATTTGATGTATGTTTTAATGCTTCATTGTTACCGCCTGCAAAACCAAGGTTTTGCTTTGATGAAATTATTTTTAACCTGCTATCATTAAATTTATCCTTCAGAAACTCAATACTGCCATCAGATGATGCATTATCAAAAAGAATTAATTCAAATTCAGTATATGTTTGCATAAATACTGAATTTAAGCACTCTTCAAGGTACTGTTTTCCGTTGTAATTAAGAATTATAATTGAAACTTTATCGTTCAATACTAAACTTTTTATTTAAATTGACTTTTTATGTATGATGCTGATACTTTTCTGTTTCGCTGTATTCTGAATCGTTCAGGAAGTTTTGAAACCATTATAAGAATACCTCTAAAATATCCTTTTACAGCCCTGAGAAATATTTTAAAGGAGTGATAGCGCATAAATGAATAATATCTTTTAATTCTTGCAATAAAAAATAACGGTTGATAAAGTAAATATACAGAAAGCGGATAATTTTTAATCCGCATTAGTAAAAGGTTTCTTTCACACATTTCAGTTTGGAAGCCATGAGTAGCAACGGAACTTGTACCTCCCCGTTTGTGGAAGCAAACTGCCAAAGGCTCGTAAAGACACTTTAATCCCGCAAGCTGTGCACGGAAACTCAGATCAATATCTTCGTAATATGCAAAAAATGATTCATCAAAAAATCCAATTTTTTCAAATACGTGCCGTTTATAAACGGCTGCGCCTGCGCAAGCGCCAAAAATGTATTCCTGTTTATCATACTGTCCCTTATCTTCTTCACCATGCCCGCGTGCAAGGGGTGAGCCGCCATGAGCTTTAATAAAATCACCGCAATCATCAATTATATTCCTGTTGTAATAATTCAGCATTTTTGCAGCAAGCATTGAGGCATCTTTGTTTTTTTCTAAAGCCGAAATTGCAGTTTCTATGAAATTTTCTGCAAGTTCAATATCATTGTTTAGAAGTAAAATATATTCTGAATTGGTATTTTTAAGTGAATACTTTATACCTTCATTAACTGCTTTTGCAAAGCCAGAGTTATATCCAATTTCTATAATTGCTGAGTTGCTGAATTGTTCTTTTGTGTATTCAATTGATTTATCATCAGAACCGTTATCACACAAAATAACAGTATAATCCTGCAGGCTTTGCTTTTTTAATGAAACATAACAGGTAACTAAATGCTCATATCCGTTAAAATTTGGAATTACTATATTTATCAATTAAATTACTTTCAATAAATATTTATGTTTATTGTATCTGTAATTATCTTTTTTACCTAACAAAATTTTTACCTTTTCTATTAATAAAATAAGCAATGAGTTATTTATTACAATAAATTTCAAAAAAATATATTTTGAATATCCATAATGTTTTCTGAAAAAATAAAGCATGCTTCCAATATATCTTCCGTGAAGATTCCAATTATCCGGTGATTTAAAGCTAGAGCCGCCAAGGTGAGTAACCTTTACCGATGTATCAACTATAAGTTCATATTTTTTAGCTGTTCTATAGCTTAGATCTACATCTTCAAAGAAAAGTTTATAATTTTCATCCATAAGTCCTGTTTCTTTTAGAATTTTTTTTGTTGTCATGTAAAAAGCACATGGAATCTGTTCAATCATAAATTTCTCACCAGTTGAAATATCAATATCCTGATTCTCCAGAAATTTATTCATTCTTTTGGCAGATTTATTGAAAAATTTTGCCAATATTGAATTATAATATATAAATTGTCTAATTGAGGGATACCGCTGAAAATAATTTCTTTGAAAATTACCATCAGTACCAATTAATGCAGGGCAAATTGCACCTGTATTTTCATCTAACCCCAAGATAAGTTTCTGCAATACCGGCTCAGTAAAAATTATATCAGGATTCATAATTAATATAAATTCACCTTTTGCTTTATTTATTCCAAGATTATTTGCTGCTGAAAAGCTGATTATTTTTTCTGTAAAAATATATCGTATGTTTACATCTTTTGTAATTTTTTTTATAATTTCCCGAGAATCATCAGTAGAACAGTTATCAATTATTATAACCTCATATACTGTATCTGACTCATATTTTTTTAATGAATCAATACATTTTAATAGAATACTTCCGGTATTATGATTTACTATTATTATAGAGATCATTTTATTTACTGATAAATTCCGCGAATTTATTCACACTTTTATCCCAATCCATAAATTTCCTTATATGCTTAAATGCTGCTTCGGAGATTTTGGGAATTAGCTCTTTGTTTTCCAATAATAATTTCACACCTTTATACAATCCGTCCGGGTCATTAGGATCAGCATGAATTCCCGTTTTCATGTGCTCAGAATACTCCGGTATTGCAGCTACTTTATTAGCAACAATACAGCATTTGCATGCCATTGCTTCTGATGGTGGAGAACCGAATCCTTCATATTTACTTGAAAATAAAAAAATATCTGAAGTTGAATAAATATTTGTCAGGGTTTTATCATCCGGGTTCGTGGTGAATTCAACATATTCCGGCATTTTATGATATTGTTGTATTCCAAATGACTTAAATCTCAATTCAGGGTATTCACTTTTCAGCTTTTCAACTGTGTAAATTGCCTGTTCAATATTCTTATTCGGCAAAGAGTGGTCTTGGAATGTAATTACCGGTGGATCATTATATGTTTTGTTATCGGCATTAAACCTTTCCCTATCCAGACCTATATATATTAGCTCTGATTCTGAGTCGAATTTGCTCTTCAATAAATTCTGCATATACTTGGAACAGACTATCCGTTTTAATGGTAGTGTATATGACCTGTCAACCATTTTAATGTTTGAGTTCCACGCTTCATAATCCTGAATTAGATAATATTTCCTTCCTTTTAAACTGCTGAAATGATAAACAGGAAATGCAGTTGGCCATGAAGTAGCGATTAGTACATCAGCATTCCTTACAAACATATTTAGCATCATAGGTACAAAATTTATTTTGAAGCAGTAAGGATACATATTTTCAGGGATAATAGCTCTGCCAAGTTTGAGCCATTTTAGAAATGATTTTACCTGATATTTTAAATAATACCATTTTATATTGTTTTTATGCATATTCAGAGGTACAATAGATGAATACATTTCAACATCATGTCCATGTTTTTTTAACCTGTTTGCATATTGAAAAATAATATTCATACCTCCAGTTCTTGAAATTTCAGGTACAATAAAATTAATCTTCAAGTTATTTTTCATTTCTTTAAAGGATTTATTAACTGTACCATTTTAATAACATTCTCTCTATCGCGAGAATTTAAATATTTGGTTTTCCATAATAAGCTGATATATAAAACAAATGTTAGCGTAGCACTTAATATTAACACTGTAATCCCATTTGTCCTGTTTACCTGAATTAAAAAATACTGCCTTATCCAGAAGTTTATTAAATATAATAAAACTATTATAATCAACGCTATTAACACAGGCTGAATATAGCTTTTTATTATGAATTTAAGATGTTTTTCTTTGAAATATGTTACTGATGTTGTAAAAATAAATGAGGAAGCAATTAATGTAGCCGCAGTTGTTCCTATAGCAGCCCCAATAATTCCGTAATATTTGATCATAAAATAGCTCACAATTATATTTACTGAAAGACTGATAATACCTTCGTACATCAGATATTTAGGAACTCCAAGGTTAGGTATTATAGAGTTTCCAGGTGCTGAGATTAGCAGATTAATAAGCTGTCCTGCAGCAAGTATTCTTAAAAGATAAACAGATATTTCGTATCCCGGTCCCATCCATGTTGTAATTATTTCTTCACCGAATACAAAAATGTAAATAAATATTGGTGCAGAAAATACTGTAAGGTATTTGGTCGCTTCAAAGAACAGCTCATTTAGCTTAGGTGTATTTTCTTTTGCATTAAGTTCAGCTGCAACAGGGGCTATCTGCTGAAATAATTGCAGAGGAAAGAACTTTCCAAGCCGAGTTACCCGGCTTGATATATTGAAAAATGTAACATTATTTAAGCTTGAAAAATATCCCAGCAGAAACTCATCATATTTTTCTGAAAGAAATGAAGATATCCTGGATACCTGCATTTGTAGTCCAAATGAGCCCATTGCTTTGAAAGCAGCCCTGCTGATTTTATCGGGTGAGATCCTCAATTCCGGAACTTCTTTTAAAGCAAGAAGAATATTTACAATGATGCTTAATACTACTGCAATTAACTGAATATAAAGTATCTCTTTTAAACCGTAACCGTTTACAAGAATTATATAAGTGAAAGTCAGATTCAAAAAATTTATTATTAAACCCAACAAGCTGTTTAAATACATTTTCTGAATGCTGATAAGTACTGAAACAAAAATATTGCTTGAAGTGGCTATAAAAAAAACTACTAAACTAATATTTAAGGCAAATTTTGCCAATTCATACAGGTTTGCAGGAATATTTATTAATTTTAGTATATAATCAGAAAAAAAATATACTGCAATACATATAAATGCTGAAAAAATTATATAGAAAAATAGTCCTGTATTTACAGTTCTATTAAGCTCATCATAATTTTTTTTATTATAATACTCTGATATGAATTTTATAAATGAAGATGAAAAGCTGAAATCAAGAAGACTGAATGTCCCTATGAAACCAAGTACAATTGTGTATATACCGAACTCGGTTGTGCCTATATATTTTATAATTAACGGTGTTAATATGAAAGGAGAAATGAAACCAAATGCTTGGGCTATAAAATGATAAAACGTATTTTTAATTACCTTATCTCTAATAGACATCAGAAGATTTTACAATTTATGATTTTATTGTTGAAACAACCAGCAGTCTGAATGCTAAAATAGGGTATAAAAATACAGCCTTAAAGCCAAAATGTTTTCTGTAATACCTGTAAATATCGCCATACATTATCTTTCTTAAAGCAAAATCTGCATTTTTAGTTGAGTGTGAACCGTAATGGATAATTGATACATAATCCAGAAAAATAATTTTACTGCCTGATGCATTAATTCTTCCTGCAAGCTCAACATCATTATATAAAATCCGGTAATCTTCATCAAATAATCCAATTTTTTCTAATAAACTGCGTCTTAACATTAAAAATGTTGCAGCTGCCTGCTCTGCTTCTGTTACTTTGTCATATTTAAACTCCGACATATCGTACTCTTTGTTAAATTTATCCAATGAAAGATATGTAAAAAATGCATTGCTTAGCTTGGGGAATTTTTTAAGACTGTTTTGTACTGTTCCGTCAGGATTAAGTAATTTGCAGGCAGCAGCACCTGCATCAGGGTTTTTATCAAGATATTTTATGCATTCTGGCAAGGTATCATTTAGCATAACAGTATCACTTCCCAATAGTAAAATATATTTACCTGTTGAAACAGCAAAACCCTGATTACATGCTTTTGCATATCCAAGATTTTCGGGATTTTCAATCAGTTTTATTTTTCCCTCAAGTGAAAAAAGATACTCTTTGCTGCCATCATTTGACGCATTATCAATTACAATTATTTCATATTCCGAATTTTTGAATCCGGAATTTTGTAAAACAGATTCAATGCATCCTTTAATTAATTCTTTTGTATTCCAGTTAGCTATTATTACAGAAAGTACCAATATTTATTTGAACTTGTTATTTATTTTTAAATAAAAAGCCAATCCCAAAAGTGGGGACCGGCTTAAATGATCAACAATTTATTATTATTTATACCCTTTGCTGCTGATTTGAAAACAGCATTGAATATATTTTGCTGCGAAGCGATTCAATTTCTTTAACGTAATTTCCTGATGCGGATGCATTCATATTTTTTATTTGGTTTTTTCGCAAAGCAAGCTTTACTGCCGTTTTTATATAATTTTTCTGATTAATACCCTGTGCAAGCCAACCTTTTTTATTGCGTTTGCCTGTAAACGGCAGGTATAAAAGATGTTCTTTTGGAATATATCCCGTTGTATTTGCTTCATCGGTAAGCTCTCTTAAAATTATCTTTCCTTCCTGATGAACTGCAAACTGAAACACAGTAAATATTATTATTACAGAAAGAAACATGAAAACAAAACCAATAATTGCAGTAGTATTAAAACTAACTGTCAGGTTCCACATAAAATGCATAAACATTGCAATTGCAAGTCCAAGCGGAATGATAAATATCTTAGCTGCAAAACTTTTAAATTTAGCATACCCAATTGCTGCACCAAATACTGCCTGTGTGCAGCAGTGTAATACTGCTGAAAATAATGTTCTTATGATAATTAAAGTGAATAATCCAGCATAATCCTGAGGGAAGCTCATAAAGTAAAGGAAGTTTTCTGTCATACCAAAACCCAGTCCGATTGCTCCTCCGTAAACAGCACCGTCAACGGGACCATCAAAATGTCTGCTGAAAGACATCATAATCAGGAATATTCCTTTTGTACATTCTTCTATAAACGGGGCAACTACAACAGCTCCGGCAAGATTATTGAATGTACCTGCATCTGATTCATTGGCAAACTGATAAATAAATTCAGTTACGCCAAGCCCCATAATCATACTGCCGATAATTCCAAAGATAATTGCACCGGTTGCGCCCCAGAAAAAATTCAGGCTAACCAGCCAGAACGGTTCACGCTCATACCTGTCCATCCACCAGATGATGATAAGATATATTATCATTGGAACTACAGAAAAAAAGCCGGCTAAAAATAAATGAATTATCGGATTCATATATTAATAATTAATTAAAAAACATTTATTAAAAATAAAACAATCAAATATAAATAATTTGGATTAAACATTAAATATTAAACTAATGCCATTTTTAAACTATACCTTTACAAGTCAGCTTCCGAACCACTTCTGAGTTATATTAAATATTCCTGATTTATGAAAAATCTTTATTGATACTTTTTGCAGGATCTTCATCCCCTCTTCAGTTGAAGGAGGGAGAAAGAGGGGTTATAATTTGCTTAATTTTAACAAGTCAAATCCCTCTTTATGAGTTCTTATGACGTAACCCTTCCTGTGAGGATATGGTTGAAAAAATGAAGCAACGAAACAAAACTTTTTATTTATCAAAATAGTCGAGGGGCGCTAAGAACACGAAGAGGCACAAAGAGATAAAAGAAGGAGATGAAGAAAATTTGATTATTACCTCTCCCTCTGCCCCTCTCCTAAGAGGAGAGGGGTGAAAAGATTAGCTGAGACAATGCAGCGAACCCTCTTCAGTTGAAGGAGGGACAAAGAATGGTTATAATTTGCTTAATTTTAACAAGTCAAATTCCCCTTTATGAGTTCTTATGACGTAACCCTTGCTGTGAGGATATGGTTGAAAAAATGAAGCAACGAAACAAAACTTTTTAATTATCAAAATAGTCGAGGGGCGCTAAGAACACGAAGAGGCACAAAGAGATAAAAGAAGGAGATGAAGAAAATTTGATTATTACCTCTCCCCCTGCCCCTCTCCTAAGAGGAGAGGGGTGCAAAGATTAGCTGAGACAATGCAGCGAACCCTCTTCTGTTGAAGGAGGGACAAAGAATGGTTATAATACTGCTGCCGTCAGGTCCTCAGACTTGAAGGAAAGAATGAAGTTCAGGAATTTCAAATTACAGGAATTTCAAATTACAGGTATTTTGACACTATTTCTTAAATCTCACCATTGATGTTACAATGAAAGGATAATCTTTCTTGCAAAGCCGCAAACCCACAAAGGTGAGATTGTTTACCACAACCCCGCTTATGCAAGTGTCCATTTGGCGTTGTTCATCTTTTGTGAGTTGTTCATCTTTTTTGAGTTATTTATAACCTCAACTATACTAAACAATTACTTTATTTGAATTTGGCAGCAACAAAAAAACCCCGCTTTTTCAAGCGGGGGTTTTTATAAAACAGAGTTGTTAAAATAATTAAATTATTTTACAAGCATCATTTTCTTTGTTTCTTTAAAGTTACCTGCAGTTAATGTATAGAAGTAAACTCCTGTTGAGAAGCTTTCCATGTTTACATTTTCAATGTAATTGCCTGCAGCATAATCTTTATCAGTAACTGTCATAACTTCTGCACCAACTGAGTTATAGATTTTTAATGTAACTTTACTTGCCTCAGGAACTGAGAATTTTATAACAGTAGCGGGGTTAAACGGATTTGGATAGTTTTGCTTTAATGCAAAAGAAGTAGGAATTCCTGTGTTTGTAGGATCTATTCCTGTTAAAGTATTATCAGCAATTTTAACAACGCTTCCGTCACCTCCTGAAATAGCATAACCATATACAGTACCGCCTGTGAATACAAATGACAAATCATTCCATCCAGTTAAACCTGCTGTTGTCATACCTGTCCATGTTAGACCGCCGTCAACACTTCTTCTTATAGTGTTTGTTCCGGTAGCACCAGCCATATATGCAGCGTTTGTACCCGGTATCCATTTTAAAATAGAGTAACCTGTTAAGCCTGAAACAGCTACAGTTGTCCAGCTTGTACCGCCGTTTGTTGAGCGTCCTATATTCGGAAGCGAAGTGCTTGATGCTGCCAGAACTATCTGTCCGTTATCACTCATTGTAAAACCTGATGTGAAGTTTCCGGTAATACCTGTTGGTGCATGTGCTGTCCATGATGTACCGCCATTGGTTGTAATTGCAGTATTAACTGTACCGCTAATACCATGACCGAATATCTGTGTACTTGAAGCCCAAAGCGAACCTGCTGCACCGGTGGCACCGCCTGCGGTTAAAGTACCGGTTGTCCATGTAACACCTCCGTTACTTGAAACAGCCCATAACTGTGCTGCGCCGGTTGGTGCATCGCTTTGTGCATACATCCACTGCCTGTTGCTTTGCAATCCAACAATTCCATTAAAGAAACCTACTGTACCGCCTGTTGTTAAAACAGTTGTCCATGTTGTACCGCCGTTAGAAGTTCTCCAGATCTTTGCATTTCCGCCTGAACCTCCTACTGCACCGCCATCACCAACCAAGCATGTGTTTGCATCAACAGCCCAAACTGCAAAAAACTCAGGACCGGTTAATGAACCTGTAACGTTAACAAAATTTGTTCCGCCATTGGTTGTTCTGTAAACTTTTGGTGCACCGCCTGTTCCGCCGCATACCCAAACTGTGTTTTGGTCAACAACAGAAATGAACGGAAAAGAACCTAAACCGGTCATATTAACAGAACCCGGGCAAAAGGTCCATTGTGAATAAGTATTAGCTGCAAAAATAAAAAATGCTGCTATTACAAAAAGTTTAAATAGTTTCATGTAATTATTTACCTCCAATAAATCTCCGAAATTAACGGAGATGGTTTGTTATTTAAAATATTAATGCTTAAAATTTAATTGTTCAAAGGTAACAAACTGATTACTTAAAAACAATAGAAATATTTATATAAAAAGCAGGTTTTTTACCTGCTTAAATATCATAATTATTGAAATAATAAAAAATTAACCTATTCAGCTTCCCATTTATCATCTACTATACAATCAGACCCAACATACATAGTATAAGATGTGGCAGGACGTATAGCAGATGTAGAATATTGATCAAAATATGTATTACAGTAGTATGGAGGAGTTGAACAGGTTGTACAGTTGCCGCTATTGTAAAATTGATCAAAGGATAATACTCCGCTGATATAAAACCTTCCTGCACAATTGTTGGTTCTGCATTTCCAATTAACAATTTTTGTTACCCTGTAATTAATAGTTTGATATTGGTTACCTTCTCTATCAGTTCTTATTGAATCTGGAGTTGTAAACCCATCATTTGTATATCCAATGGGATTTATTGCATGGCTAATTAGTTTGATCTGTAAATATGCATCATAGGGTGATCCGCTTACGGGTGTTATATGGCAATATTCATGAACCCATAAGGAGAGCTGTTCGTTTGGATCATCAGCAGTTACTGGATTAATTATTCCCGGTGTTGTTTTATCTGTAACAGAAGAATCTCTGCAATTCCAATTCAGGATCACACCGATTAAAATTATTAATAAAATTCCGAAAATTCTTGTAAGTTTCATATTATTCTCCTTGAATTTAAAGTTTTTTGATATTTGATTAAGATGATTTTTACATCGGGCAGAAATAATATATTCTCTATCGGTTATTAAATTTAGAAAATAAATTTGCAGTTATATGTTTAAGTATTTATCTGATTGTTTAGTTAATAATTTTCTTTTAATTAATATTACTTTTTCTTTTGACTTTTACACTACAAATATAGTTTGCAAGTATCAAAAACGTGTAACCGTAAACAGAATTAAATAAATAAACAATTATCATTTAATTAAAATCAATAAACTTATTTATTCGTGTGTAAACGGTATTTTTACCAAGAATTACCATTACATCAAATATTCCCGGACTAACGGTTTTGCCTGTTATAGCTAACCTTAATAAATGAATAATTGCTGCTGCTTTTACATTATTTTTATTAGCAAAATCCCTTAGTTCCGCTTCAATTTTATCTGAATTCCAATCTAAACAATTTTCCAATAATTTCTGGTAAGATATAAAAATTGGTTTAATTTCATCATTCCAATGCTTTTCAATTCCTTTTTCATCATATTTTATTGGATCTTTAAAAAAATAATCACCGTAATGATAAATTTCGTTAATTGTTTGAAGACGTTCTTTTATGATATTAATAACCTGCAGAAAATAATCATCTGAAAAATTTGCGGGTTCTATATTATTTTCTGCAGCAGCGGGTGATTGTTTTACAAGTTCCAGAAGTTTATTCTCATCAGCCGATTTAATATATTCTGAATTAATCCAGTTTAATTTTTTCATATCAAACACAGCTGATTTTTTATTCACCCTTTCAAATGTAAATTCATTTATAAGTTCTTGCCGTGAAATCACTTCACGGTTGTTAAACGGTGCAAATCCAAGCAATGTTAAAAAATTAAATAACGCTTCAGGAAGGTATCCTTTATTTTTATATTCATCCGCACTTACCGGATTTCTTCTTTTTGAGAGTTTCTTTTTCTGTTCATCAAGTATCATAGGCAGATGTGCAAACTTTGGAACTTCCCATCCCAAAGCATTGTAGAGCATTATCTGCTTTGGAGTGTTTGATAAATGATCATCACCCCTAATTATATGTGAAATTTTCATATCATGATCATCAACTACTACAGCAATCATATAAACCGGAGATCCGTTTGAACGCAGAATTACAAAATCTTCAATTTCTGAATTACCGAAAGTGGTTTTACCGTGTACAATATCATCAAATTCTGTAATGCCATCTGGGACTTTAAATCTAAGGGCATATTGCCTGCCTTCTGAAAGATATTTTTGTATTGTTTCTTCAGTAAGGTTTAATGATGCTCTGTTATATTTAAAGGGGATTTTATTTTGCTGTGCAGTTTTTCTTTGTTCCTCAAGCTCTTCGGGTGTTTCAAAGGCGTAATATGCTTTTTTGTTTTTCAGTAATTCCATAGCAATTTCTTTATGTCTGGAAATATTTAATGCCTGAAAAACTATAGGTTCATCTTCATTCATACCAAGCCAATGCATACTGCTTATAATCTGCTGAGAAAGCTGACTTTTGCTTCTTTCAGCATCAGTATCTTCAATTCTTAACAGAAATTTACCTTTATTTTTCCTTGCAAAAAGCCAGTTAAAAATAGCTGTTCTTGCTCCGCCAACATGCAAAAATCCGGTTGGTGATGGCGCAAATCTAACCCTTATTTCATCTGATATCATTAATTATTATGTAATTATAAGAAATCTATTTATCGCAGTTATGTGTTAAAAATTGGTCAATTTTGATTAGTATTTAACAATTTACCCATTGTTCAATTAATTTAACTGCTTATAAATGCTATTGATTAATCTGAATAAATAAAGTATTTTAATACTTAGCGTTGAAAAGTATTACAAAAATAAGTATTTTTGCATTAAATCATAAGAATTAAATTTATGGCTATGAAAAATTTCTCAATGAAAAAACTGTATTATTCCATTAGTGAAGTAAGCAGAATATGCGACCTGGAGCAATACGTATTGAGATATTGGGAAACTGAGTTTGAGCAGTTAAAACCTGCTAAAAACACATCGGGCAACCGGATTTATACCAATAAGGATATTAAAATGATTCTCCTTATTAAAAAGCTTCTTAAAGAAGAAAAATATACAATTGAAGGTGCTAAAAAGATACTGAAAAATTACAATGCAGGTGATGATAGCAGTGATAAATCTGAAATGGATGTTGTTGAAGTACAAAAACAAAAAGCAGGGGAGCTGAGTTTGTTTGATAGTCATCAATCAGGTGATACTTCAATAAATGATGAAGGTGAAAAAGAAAGTGATAAAATGACAGATGACCTTCGCGAGATAAGAAAATTTCTTGAGGAGCTTTACACTCAGCTAGATGATTAAAATAATTTTTTAAATTATAAATAATTTAATGCCGGTATTTTGCCGGCATTTTTTATTGCTTTTTTTTTGTAACAAATTATATGAAAAAAGTTAATCATGAATTTTTATTTTACTGAGTATAACACCTTTATATTAAATTTCTTTCAATTTTGGTTTTACTGTGATTTATTTTGTAAGTGAATTTGGTTAAAAAAAATATTAGTTTAGTGTTTTAAAAGATACACACGGCGCGTAGCGCAGCCCGGTAGCGCACCACTTTGGGGTAGTGGGGGTCGCTGGTTCAAGTCCAGTCGCGCCGACTTAATTTTTAAATTAGTATTTTTACAGTATTGTTCTGCAGAGTGCCTTTAATTATTTTTATTGATTAAAAAATTACTAAAATTTAATAAAAATACGCAGTATTTAAACTTATCCTTTAGGTAATTTCTGTAACTATATTATTTTAAAAGGGTTCTTGACTTTTAAAACAAATTTATTTAAGTTTGGTAGTTCTTTTTAATAATTTTCTAATTTTGCTTGATTGACGAAACTAGCATACCTGCCTGCAGCTCCGGCAGGTACATTTAAAGATTTGATTTTGCTGGAGTGGTGGAACTGGTATACACGCATGCCTTAGGAGCATGTGCCGCAAGGCTTAGGAGTTCGAGTCTCCTCTCCAGTACTCAATTTTTTGCACTATTTAAAATAACGGGACTTTAAATTTATAAATATTATATATGTCCAATAAAACAAACATAAAAAACATTAATTCACCGGTTTGTTCATTCTGCGGAAGAAGTGCTAATAAGGTAACAAGCATGATAGCAGGACCTTCCAACTATGTTGGCAAAAAAGTCTATATATGCGATATGTGTGTTACCAACGCTATGACAATTATAAAGCAGTCAACCGCTGCCAGTCTGAATAAAAATCTGCCTCAGCGTCACGAGCTGACCCCCGAAGGAATTAAAAAGTTTTTAGACCAGTACGTTATTGGGCAGGATGCAGCAAAAAAAGTACTTTCAGTAGCCGTATATAACCATTACAAAAGAATTGATTCAAATGAATTCAGTTATGTTGATGATGTTGAAATTGAAAAAAGCAACATAATGCTTATAGGTCCAACAGGAAGCGGAAAGACTTTCCTTGCGCAAACACTAGCAAAGCTTCTTGATGTGCCGTTTGCAATTGCTGATGCCACTACTTTAACTGAAGCCGGATATGTTGGTGATGATGTAGAAACAATTCTGGTTCACCTTTTGCAATCAGCAAACTATGATGTTAAAAAAGCAGAGCGCGGGATAGTTTATGTGGATGAAATTGATAAGATCTCCCGCAAGTCAGATAGTACTTCAATAACACGAGATGTTTCAGGTGAAGGTGTTCAGCAGGCATTGTTAAAGATAATTGAAGGAACAACAGCTAACGTTCCGCCTAAAGGCGGCAGAAAACATCCTGAACAGCCGCTGATTAGCATTAATACAAAAAATATTTTATTTATCTGCGGCGGTGCTTTTGACGGATTAGAAAAGGTAATTCAGCAGAGAGTTTCGCAAACTTCAATTGGCTTTGGCACTGAAATTATAAGCAAGAAATCTAAAGAGTATGATGAACTAATGGCACAGGTTGAGCCCGATGATCTGATAAGGTTTGGTTTAATTCCGGAATTTATTGGCAGACTGCCAATTACTGCCGTGCTTAATTCACTTAACGAAGAAGCATTGCTTGCAATACTTACTGAACCAAAGAATGCAATTGTAAAGCAGTACAAAAAGCTTTTCCGTATGGAAGGCGTTGAGCTTGAGTTTGAAGATGATGCATTAATGGCTGTTGTTAAAAAAGCTATAACCAAAGGTACCGGTGCAAGGGCATTAAGATCAATTTTAGAGGAAATTATGATTGAAATTATGTATAAGATACCGGGTAAGGAAAATGTAAGCAGATGTATTGTAACAAAAGATGTTATCAATAAAAAAGATCAGCCGGTTTATATTCAGGAATCAGGTTCAAAATACGCTTAAGATTTATTATTCAATTTCGAGTTCTAACTAAGGGATGCTTCTTGTATCCCTTTTGTTTTATAGTCAGGTCTAATGACCTGACTGCGTTGCTTTAATGTGTGTCAGTTCTGAGGAACTTACATTAGCAAAGGATATCAGGGGAGCTAACATGAGCGTGGGAGTGAAACTAAAGTTTATTAAATGAATAGTTTATTTTCACATATATTTTTATCTTTGTTTATCCAATAAAAAAATTTCAAAAAAATACAGTAAAAGGAGTGTTTTACCATCGCTGCAATTAAATCGGCAATAACACATAATGAAACCTACCTTGCACGGGAAGATAATATGAAGAACCTGCTTCGCAAGCTGGATGCAAAAGCAAAGGAAATATATCTTGGAGGAGGTAAAAAAGCAATTGAAAAACTCCACAGCCAGAAAAAACTGCATTGCCGTGAGCGAATAAATCTTTTAATAGATAAAGATTCTTACTTTATGGAAATTGGTTTATTTACTGCTTATGGAATGTATGAAGAATACGGCGGTGCACCTTCAAGCGGTACGATATTTGGAATTGGCAAAATTAATGGCAGGGAGTGTGTAATTGTAGCAAACGATGCCACAGTAAAGGCGGGGGCATGGTTCCCGATTACCTGCAAAAAAAATCTGCGTGCTCAGGAAATTGCAATTGAAAACCGATTACCTATCATATATTTAGTAGATTCAGCCGGTGTATTCCTTCCTCTGCAGGAAGATATATTCCCTGATAAAGAGCACTTCGGCAGGATTTTCCGCAACAATGCTGTAATGAGTTCAATGGGTATTCCTCAGATTGCTGCTATAATGGGACCCTGTGTTGCCGGAGGTGCATACCTGCCGATAATGAGTGATGAAGCCCTTATTGTTGAAGGCAGTGGAAGTGTTTTTCTTGCAGGAAGCCATTTAGTTAAAGCTGCAATTGGTGAAAATATTGAAAACGAAGCTTTGGGCGGTGCCGAGGTACATTCAGAAATCTCTGGTGTTACAGATTACAAAATGAAAAATGATGAGGAATGCCTTGAAACTATCAGAAGTCTGGTAAATAAACTTGGGCATACATCAAATGCCGGATTTGACAGAATTACCGGTGTGGAACCGTTATATCCGGAAAAAGAAATTTACGGCATTCTGCCTCAAGATAGAGCAAAACCATACGATATGTATGAATTGATTGCAAGAATTACTGACGGCAGCGAAATTGATGAGTATAAAGCAGGTTTTGGTAAAAGTATTATTACTGCTTATGCTAGAATTAATGGCTGGTCAATTGGCATAGTTGCAAATCAGCGGACAATAACAAAAACCAAACAAGGCGAAATGCAGGTTGGGGGAGTTATTTACAGCGATAGCGCCGATAAAGGTGCACGCTTTATTATGAACTGCAATCAGAAAAAAATTCCACTGCTTTTTCTGCAGGATGTAACCGGTTTTATGGTAGGTTCAAGGGCAGAGCATGGGGGAATAATTAAAGATGGTGCAAAGATGGTGAATGCAGTTGCAAACTCCGTTGTACCTAAAATTACCATTATTGTTGGCAACAGTTACGGTGCAGGTAATTATGCAATGTGCGGTAAAGCTTATGACCCCAGATTCATTTTTGCTTATCCAACTGCATCAATTGCTGTAATGGGCGGTGCACAGGCAAGCAATGTACTGCTTAACATTAAAATTGGTCAATTAAAAAAACAGGGTAAAAAGCTTAGTGATGAAGAACAATCGGCAATGCTGAAGGAAATAATGGATCATTATGATAAGTTTGCAGACCCGCTTTATGCCGCATCGCGGCTATGGGTTGACGGCATTATTGATCCGGCAGATACGCGTAAAATAGTATCTAAATGCCTTAAATGTGCTAATAATAATCCAAATTTACCCAAATTTAACCCTGGAGTAATACAGGTGTAAGTTCATTACGGATTTCGGATTGTTGAATTCGGATTTAATAAAAATTAATTTTAATATTCTGCGTAGCTAAAAAGAATATTAATAGATAAGCAAATTCAAAAAAGTAACCACAAATTTCACGAATTCCACGAATAAAACTTGGATTTGTAACGCTACTTAGATTTCTTTGTGAAATTTGTGAAATTTGTGGTTAAAGCTTTTTAATATCAATTAGATATTCAAATATTCCGTTATCTTAAGTGCATTTGCCTCTGGTTCATCAAAGCCGCTTAAAACAAGATCATATTTATACTTGCCTAATTCCAGTTCCTTTGCAGTAACTTCCATTTTTTGCCAGTTGCGAAATGAATTTGTTTTATCTTTTTTATCACGGTCTTTAATTCTGCTTTTACGTAAATCTTCTGGTGCATCAAGTCTTATTAAGTGATCAGCAAACGGACATGGCAAGCTATCAAGTATAATATAGCGGCGTAAGGTTAATTGAATACCTCCTGTACGGGATATTCTGATGAGTTTATTGAAATCAAAATCAGGTGTTTCACACCTTGAGTTAATTGGAACAGATATTACTTTTTTCAGAAAAGTCCAATCAAATTTAAACGGAGTATTCATAAATTCTTCATACGGCTCACCATTATATGATTTAAGAAAATAATCAACCGGAATGCGGCAAGCCATATCATAACCTATGGCTTCAGCCAGTTTTTTTGCAAGGGTAGATTTACCGGCTCCCGCTGCTCCGCAAATACTGATTATAACTTTATCTTTCATTTCTTTAAAAAGGGTTAATTTGAAAGTCTGTATTCTCCGACAAAAACAGGCTGCGCAATTGCTTCTTTGTAAAACCTAAGTGATTCAGGAGAAGAATCAATCTGTATTGCTGAAATAGTCCCGTCAGTATTCCACCAGGTGGAGTTCCACCAGCCAACTGCTTTAATACGGTAAAACTCGGAAGTTTGTACTGAATATAATGCATCCTGTATCCAGTTGGGTTTGCTGATTTCGGGAAGGTAGTCAGAAACACCAAACTCCAGAACAGCAATGGGTTTTGTATCAGAAAGAGCAGCAAGGTCATAATAGCCGGGTTTCATTACATCAAGAAAGTGAATATATTTTTCACCCCATCTCTGCGGACCGTAGGCGCTTAAACCAAGCCAGTCAATATAATCATCTCCCGGGTAATAATATTTAATTTTATTCCACTCTTCATCAGCAGCCCCAACAGCATTAACATGGAAAACCCATGTTACTTTAGTTGCACCTGATTTTTTAAATAAGTTTATCACATGCCTGTAAGCATCCCGCCATAATTCAGGTCCATCGGGATAGGATTTATCTCCATAGTTATCAGTTTTACCTTTACCGTTAAGCTCACCGCACCAGGGGAACCAGTTTCCGTTTGGCTCCGCTGCAAAATCAATAAGCACAGGTATGCCGGTTTTTTCCAGATCTTTTGCCCACTGAATAAGCTCTTTATCATAACTGCCGTTTATAATTTTGCGAAGCGGATACTTTGTATCAAATTTGCTGTAAGTGCTCCATGGCATAATTCTAATAGAAGGCAGTGCCCCTGCATTGTATATGTTTTTAACAGATTGTTCAGGAAACTTTATTCCGTTAAACCAGTCATTTGAAAAATTCATCCAGACAATTTTTTTATTAACAAGATTTACAAAATAGGGGACTTCCTGTTTGGAAATATTATCCGGTGTTGAATATTTAACCGAAAAAACAGTATGGTATATACCTGTTTCTGGCGGAAGCAGTTTTACATCTGAAAATATTTTGAAACTCTGAATAATTAAAATAATAATAAATATATATTTCATTGAACTTTTATATTGCTTGTTCTTTTTATATTGCTTGCTCTATTGATAAATTAAACGTAGTGAATGCCTTAACATGTTCCAGTAAAATTATTTAGTATAATGCAGAAAATATTTTTGCATTATTCGTAAATTTCAGTTAGTTCTAAATTAAATATAAATAGCATTTACAAAGTTAGCGTAATTTTAATTTTATTGAAATCAATTATCTCAAGAATTCCATTTTCCATATTTTTTTCCAGCAAAGCAGCTTCATCAAATCTTTTTTCAAGCTCCTTCAGGTAAACTTCATCAGGTATTTTAATTGTAAATCTTTGCAGACCTGCATTATTTAGGGGGGCAGGGGAGCCGTTTTTTGATGACCATATATTTGTTCCGATATGATGATGATATCCTCCTGCTGAAAAAAATAATGCACCGTTATACATTGAGTTTGTTACATTCATTCCCAAAAGCAAGCTGTAAAACTTCTGTGCTTTATGCAGATCAGATACATTAAGATGAATGTGACCAATTTCAGTTTGGGGATGGATACCATGCCAAACAATTTCACCTTTTAACTCTGCAGTCAAAGTTGAAAGATCCAAAGGTAGAGTATCCATTTCAATTTGCCCAAACTTGTTTAACCACTGGTTTCGGGGTCTATCAGAATACAGCTCTACCCCTATTTCATCAGGATCTTTAAGGTAAATAGCTTCGCTTACCAAATGGTCTGAGAATCCCTGAAATTTAGTTTTATTTTCAAATAATCTCATAAATACTTTTGCAAGTTCTTTTCGGTCAGGAAGTTTAATTGCAATATGATAGAGTCCTGTGGTACCGGGCAGACGCCAAACAGCATTTTTATCTTCTGTAATTTTTATCAAATAGGGCAGCTCACCTGCTGCAGAAAGTATTGCAGTGTTATTTATATTTGAGATAATTTTAAACCCAAGCAGGTTTGAATAAAAATTCAAGGATCTTTCAAGATTTTTAACTTTTAGATCAACACTCTGTATTTTTGTATTATCAGGAATCTTCATAATTTGGATATAATATAATAATATTTAGAATGTAAAAACAGTTTCCCGCTTTTGCAGGTATATTAAAAAAGCAAAAGCGAAGGTATTTCTGCCTTCGCTTTGTAAAAAATTGTTGATTAACTTTAAGCAGTTTTTTTCTCACGGTCAAATATACCGGCAAGTAAAAGTGCACCGCCCATTAATCCGGCATCTTTATAGAGACTCATCATACCCATTGAATAGCTTTCAGGTTTTAGCATTTGAGGTATGTGAATAGATACAATATATATTAAAAGCAGCAGAGCAAGAAGCAGCATTGCAGTTTTGCCCTGAAATTTGGTTATAGCAGCAATTCCAGCCAGAATCATAGCAGCACCGGAAACATATATCCATATAGCGCCTCCAGGTATAGGTGCCATACCTGCCATTGCATTTGCGTGCATTAAATGGTTAATACCAAATCCCAAAAAAGGAACTGCAAATAAAAGTCTGGCAAAAATTCCGGTTAGTATATTCATTTTAATTACCTCCTCCGGTAATATTTATATTTTATTAAATTTACTTTTAATTTATATTAATTATTTAATTCCTTCAAACAAGTCATTTAAAACATGTTCATGTTTTTCAAGGAAAAGTTCAAACACACATTCATCCGGTATCTGCTCTTTAATTTTAGTAGCATTTATAGTATCCATAAATGTTACATAGCAATCAAGTGCTTTAATTGAATTTTCCACATCTGTTTTTTCAACTTTTACTTTGCAGCCAATTTCTTCCGGTTTAGAACCGCTGATCTTAAAATGTGTTTGTTTAGCTGCAGCTTCTTCGGTAATTGTAAAAAAAGCTAATCTTTTTAAGTAACTATTTTTTTCTTTCATCTCTACAAAAACTCTTTTTACTATACCATGAATTATCAGATGGTCGTGAAATCCGCTTATTCCGTGTACTGCATAAGTAACAATTACATCAGGCATAATTCTTTTAATTTCATCTGCAACAGCTTTTTCAATTTCTCTGGGATCCATCCATTTTAAACCGCTATCCGGAAGATCAAGAACATTCATGCCGCTAAGGTTAAGAACTTTTTCAACATTAAGCATTTCCTTAAATCTAATTTCACCCATTTCTTCAATAGAGTAACCAAACTTATGCCGTTGTTTTGTTGCTCCGCCTTTTGTTAAAGTCAGCAGGTAAACTTCGTGTCCGTCCCTTCGCTGTTTTGACATTACCTGTGCCGGACCAAATGATTCATCATCAGGATGCGGGAAAATATAGAGAATTTTCATAGTTTTATTTTATTATTTAATAAATTTAATTTTTTCTTCAAACGGAATTACACGTTTACCATGGAATGTATGATCACTGTATCCCAGATAAATTAGCCCTATTACAATATCATCATTGCTCAATCCAAGCATTTGTTTCATTTCATCGGTATGTGTCATTCCTCCTGTTGACCAAAAGCTTGCTATTCCCTTTGCAGATGCAGAAATAAGTAAATTTTGAACTGCTGCTGAAGCTGCACAAATTTCTTCAAGCTCAGGTATTCTGTTTTCAGGGTCTCTTTTCATAACAGCTGCAATAAGGTGTGAAAGGTTACTGCTGTAACCAAGCAGTTTTTCATATTTATCATTACTGAACTTTTCATTTGGCATACTTTTTTTATACAGCTCTGCATGAGAAATTACAAATTCACTTGCTTTATTGCCTGAGTGTACAATAAATCTCCATGGTTCAGTATGTTTATGCGAAGGAGCCCAGTCAGCCATCTTTAACAGATCGGTTATATCCTCATCACTAATTTGCTTTCCATTCATTTTTGATGGCTTAATTGTCCTTCTTGACCTAATAACTTCTGAAACTATTTCAAATTTATCCATATTATTCTGGTTTAACAAAAGCTTATTTCATTGGAATTTCCATTAACAATACAGCTGAATTTTCCAAAGCTTTGATTTCAATTTCATTAACATCTTCAATGCCTAAACCATCTCTGGTTTCAAGGATCTCATTTCCAATAGTAATTTTACCGTTTAACAGGAAGATATAAATTCCATTCCCTTTTATATTTACAGTATAGTTAATCTTTTTACCATTATCAAGTTCAGTTAATGAAAAGTAAGCATCCTGATTTATCCATAAAGCACCATTATTTTTATTTGGCGAAACTACCAGCTGAAAATTATTTTTACGCTCATTAGCATCGAATGTTTTCTGTTCGTAACGGGGTTCAATATCACGTTTTTTTGGGAAAACCCATATCTGCAGAAAATTAACATCATCTTTTAGCGAAGCATTGTATTCGCTGTGATATAAGCCTGAACCTGCTGACATAATCTGTACATCGCCGGTATTAATTATATGCTCATTGCCTGTGCTATCTTTATGTGCAAGCGCACCCTTTAAAGGAATAGAAATAATTTCCATATTATCATGCGGATGAGTGCCAAAACCTTCGCCAGGCAATACAATATCATCATTTAAAACCCTTAGTAACCCAAATCTTACTCTTTCTGGATTATGGTAAGAGGCAAAACTGAATGTATGATGTGAATCAAGCCATCCGTGGTTTGCATGTCCTCTTGTATCTGATTTATATATTATTGTTTTCATAATTTTTATCCTTTAAATTTTTTTGTTCTCTTAAGCCGCAGTGTAAAACCTGCGGCTGAGATTAAAACCAAATATTTCATATTCATAAAACTAAATTAAGCAGCTTTGCTTACTTCAGTAGATTCTTTCATTTCTGCAAATATTTCAATCTTAACATCAGGTCCAACAACAATACTTCCGGCTTCGGTTAAAGCATTCCATTCTAAACCGTAATCAAACCTGTTAATCTTGCCTGTTAATTCAAATCCAGCTACCTCAAGTCCGTCAAAACCTTTTGCTTTGCCGTTATATTCAACATTAAGTTCGATTTGTTTAGTTGTGTTTCTTATTGTAAAATCACCTGTAAGCTTATATTCATTATCTGATATTTTTTTAAAATCAGTTGATGTAAATTTTATTTTAGGATATTTTTCTGCATCAAAAAAATCTGCTGATTTTAAATGTGTATCCCTTTGCTCACTTTTAGTATAAATAGAACTTACATCAGCAGAAAATGTAACTTTTGCATTTTCAAAATTATCACTGGTTGTTTCAATTTCACCATCAAAATTATTGAACTGTCCGGTAACAGTTGAAACTAAAAGATGCTTTACTTTAAATTTGATTTCGGAGTGAGCCGTATCAATTTTCCACTTTTTCATAATTTTATCCTCCAATTATTTATAATTAAATTTAATTTAATGTTGTTTAAACAATATGCGTTTAAACACATATTGTTATAAAAAATTTTAAATCATATTGCTGTATAATTTTTCAATAAGCTCTGAAAGCTTTTTGCATTCATTATCATTAAGCTTTGATGTAAATTCCGAATGTTCTTTATCAATTACAGGTTTTAATTTATTAACAATTTCAATTCCCTTTTCTGTAATTTTTGTTATTGAAATCCTTCTGTCTTCGGTTGTTCTGTCACGTTCAACTAATCCCTGTTTTTCAAGCCGGTCAATTATTCTGGTTATATCGCTTGCTCTTTCAATCATTCTGGAAGCAATCTCGCATCTTGCATGACCGTTTGGATATACACCTTTTAAAATTCTCAAAACATTATACTGTACTTCTGTTATGCCGAATTCTTCAAATAACTTATCAAATCTTGTGTTAAGCATGGTTACGGATATCCTTAAATTAAGGTTAAGTTCTTCACGAACGGGAAGATTTTTAGACATCTTTAACCATTTTTTTATTGCCTCACCCATTTGAATATTAATTTACGTGTTTTAACATTAATTGTTACAACAAATATAATAAAAAACATTATGTGTGTCAACACATATTATCATAAATCATTGTAAAAACAACAATTATTTTGGTAAAATTATACATAAGAGAAGTAAAAACTAAATTAAAATTATTTTATAAGAACCATCTTTGCTGATTCATTAAATTTTTTTGTTACTCCATCCCTATATACAGCAATAAAATTATAAAAATATACGCCGCTTGCAAGATCATTCCCGTTAAATGTTATTTGTCTGTTACCTGCCTGAGAATTTCCGTCAATTAAAGTTTTTACAAGTTTTCCTGATGCATCATAAATTTTTAATGTAACGTAACTATCAAACTTTAATGAGTATTTAATTGTGGTTAGCGGATTAAAAGGATTTGGGAAATTTTGCCCCAGAGAAAAATTATCAGCAATTGCGGGATTTTTTAATTTCAGAGGAAAATCTGTTCTGAATACATATAGTCCGGTTGAGCGGTCAGAAGCAATTATTTTTTCACTGTTAAATATATATGGACCCCAGCAGCCTTCAAAAGTAAATCCGTTATTATCGGGAAATGTATCATAGAACGCAGCTTCTTTTGGGTCTAACGGATTGCTAACATCAACAACTCTTAAACCTGCAGTATAATGCGCAGCAAATAAATATCTTCCAAACAGCTCTACATTATGAATAATTGAAGTTGTTATTCCCGGCGGGTGCCACTCCGCAACTTTTACAACATTGTTCAGATTTGAAATATCCCAAATTTTAAGCAATCTTGGATTACCGCCAATTTCATCAGTAACAAATGCAAAGCGTCTGTTTTCAGAAATAGCAATATTATGCGGACCGGGATTCGGAATGTTTTCCCAATAAGCAATTGTAGTTAAATTATCTTTATCTCTGGCATCAATTACACTAATTCTTCCGGGCGGGTTATAAATATTGCATGCAAAAATAGTATCATTTACAATTCTTGAGTCATGTACAACATAATCTTCCCACTCACCCCGTTTAACAGGGTGAACCGGGTCATTGCTTAAATCAAGAACAAATACACCTCCTATATTATAATCGCCTGCATTAATATATAAATACGGACCTTCAATAGAAATTGTATGCCCCATGGTAAAATCACCATAATAAAAAGTATTAACAAGGTGAACTGAATCGGGCAGATACTGCAGGTCAATTATCTGCAGACCGCTTGGAATTCCATCAGCAACAACATAAGCATAATGACTGAAAACCTTCATTTCTCTGCAGCATGAAGGCAGGTTAAGTCCGGGAAGATAATCAGCTTCATATATATTATTTGTATCGGTAATATTTATAAATGCTGTACCTTTGGCGCAGCCAAGAATTCCGTATTCTTTGCCATCAGGGGCTGTATAACCCCAGCAGGCTGAGTATTCACCATCTGTCCTGTGATTATTAATATTTGCAAGCATCCGCATATTGCTTGATTGCTGTGCAAAGAGCGGACATGCAATGATTAAAAATAAAAGAAGGAATGTAAAAATTACAAATCTGTTAATCAAAATTATCTGTTTAATATATAAAAATGATATTATAGCAATCTAACAAACATAATATTATATTTGCTTTAATGAGTATTAAAATACTGCTGTAACAGGCATCCAATTTTAAAAGGAGTGAAAATGAAATACCTGCTAATAATATTAATATTCACATTTAATTTAATACAAAATTATTCTCAATTAAAGGAAACAAACAATCAGCAAATTGTAAACAGAGAATTTGGAAAAACTATACAAACTGAAAAATATTTGAACGAAGGCAATAACAGTGCAGGTTTTACTGTTGGATATTCGTTTCGTTTAAAATTAATAAATTTTGGTTTAAATTATGAACATTTCTTTTCGCAATCAAAAATCGGATTGCCGGGTATTGGAATTTCAGTAAGATATAATACCGCAAGCGAAGAAATTTTAAACAACTCCGCAAAGCTTAGGACTACAAATATTTCGGGGGGAGTGCAGCTGAATTATCATTTTAATACACTGAAAGCACAAGAATTAATACCTTTTGGCGGAATTGTACTTGGATATAATAATGCAGGCACAACATATAAATTCAATTCCGGTATAAAACCTGCCGGATATGATGATATACACAAAGGACAGATTTTTATTTTTGGTCAGGCAGGATTAAGATATTTTTTCAGCCGCAAAGCGGCGGTTATTTTAATTCTAGGTACAGGCAATACTTACAAAACAGCAGTAGAGCTTGGCTTTGACTTTAAATTTAATAATTAATAAATCTTAATTTTCAATTTCAGATTATTTATTTTTTATATAAAATTTATGAAAGATGTATTTCAATTTAATTAAAAATAATTTGTAACCGATTTTTTATTTTTTTATTTTTATATATTTTTATTAACTTAAAGTATGAATAGACGAATTCTGTTTTTTATTTTCTTATTCTTTATTTCAATATTCACAGTTCAGTCACAAATAAGTATCAGGGTTGGACCTCTTGCTGGATTAACTGCTCCAACGGTTGATTACAGCGGGGAAGCAAAGGATTTTTATTCCGGTACAAAATATGGGATGCGCTCCGGTTTAAACTATGGTTTATTGGGAAAGGTAATACTTGGTCCATTAAACGGCAGACTTTCAGTAAGCTATGTATCGCTGGATAACAACGGAATAGCAAATCCAAACCAGCCTAACAGTAAAGCAGAAATTACTCAGAACATATTTATGTTTACGGTGGGAACTGAAATAAGTTTCCCTGTTCCTTCCAGTCCGGTAAAACCTTATGGAGGAATAGATGTTCTTTTCAGCAGTATAAGCGGAACATATAATTTTCAGGGTACAGCAGAGGTTTCATCGGGTGAAAAAAGCATTAAATCAGCAACTCGTACAGGGCTTGGATTTGCTTTTGGCTCAGAAATATCATTTGGCAGGCAGTTTACACTTGATCTTAGTTTGCGGTATAATCTTATTAATCTGTTCGGAAAAAGTTATGACGGATTGACTAATTCTAATGACAGGAATGATGCTTACACCAATTTAAATGATGCAGCAGATCCTAAATACAGCAGATCAAACACAAAACACCCTATAGGCAACGATAGATCAATTGTTACAATACAAATTATAGCAGCATTATTATTTGGATTTTAAAAATGTTAAATTTAATAAAATTAAATCAATGAAAAAATATTATAAAGCTTTTTTGATATTTTGTTTGGTTTGTTTTGCATTTATGAACTTTGGATGCTCTGGTTTAATGGATGCCATTACAAATATACAACGGCTTAAGTTTAAATTAGATAAAGTTTCCGGTATGAAGGTAGCAAATGTGCCGCTTTCAAACTTTGGTTCAATTTCAAGCATTGGAGTGCTTGATGCAGCAAATTTATTGGCATCGTTTACACAGGGTAAACTGCCTGTTGCATTTACTTTAAATGTGCTTGCTAAAAACCCAAATGACGGAACCGGAGGCACAAAGCAATCCAGCGCAGTTATTGAAAATATGGCGTGGAGACTCTTTATAGACAACAAAGAAACCATTAACGGAAATGTTGGTAATATTAATGTACCGGGAGTAGGACAAACTACCAATATACCAATTGGTATAAGTTTTGATCTGCTTAAATTCTTCAGCAACGGTCAGTATAATGATTTGATAAACTTGGCATTGGCTTTGGGCGGAAAGAACGGGTCATCTTCGAGGATTACTTTAAAAGTTAAACCAACTGTAAGTACAGTTCTTGGTCCAATTACATATCCGGGTGAGTTTGATGTAATTGATAAAGAATTCCGCGGAGGGAATTAACAGTTAATTTTATTTTATTATAAACCCGTTTATAAGCGGGTTTTTTATTATATATTCGTAATTATTTTTAATTTAAGTTTAATTTTATAATGTTACACAATTTTAACTTAAAAACTTAATTGAAACTTAAAAACATAACGCCAGAAAAAGAACTGATGCAGATTCCGGGAGTTGGAAAATCAATAGCAAATGATTTGTTAAATATAGGTATTACTTCAATAGATGATCTAAAAGGCAAGGATCCGCAAAAGCTATATGAAAAATCAAATAAATTTGCGGGAATTGTACAGGACAGATGTCTGTTATATGTATTCCGTACTGCCGTATATTATGCTTCGCATAAAAATTATGATCCTAATAAGCTTAAATGGTGGAATTGGAAAGATTGATACATTCTTTTTAAGCTTTTAAATTATAAATTAATTCATCTTTCTGAAATTATTATTCAATTAGAATGAAATCAAAGTTTGCAGTGTTTTTTGGAATTGGCGCAGGTTTAATTGCAGGTTTGCTGTTAATTTTAATTATTTTTCAGTTATTAGGTTTTACATATCATGAAAAAGTAATAATGGAATTAGTTCAGGGGGAATACATAAAGTATAATTCTTATGACCCTTATAAATTGCGGATAATTAAACAGTATCAGCCGCTTGGAAGCAAAGTTATTGTAATGGTTTCTAGAAGCGGAGATGATAGTTACGGTCATGTAATAAATTATATTGATACTGCCCCTGTTAGCGAAGATGATATTAAATTAACAAGGGTTATATGGAATAATGAAGGAATTGAAATGACTTTTCCCTTAGGTCATAAGCTTTATATACCCAAGGAATGCTTTACAGGAGGAAGGTAATTTAATTTTGATTTCTGCCTACAATTCTGCCCCTTATGAACTGTAAAATAAATAATAATATCCCACCGGCAAGTGCTGTTAAAGTGGTTATTCCGGTATATTGATTATGCAGATAAGATATTTCGTAAAATGTTTTTATCCAGCTAATTAGTATAAACTTTGAATTTGTTAATGCAAGTACTGAATACAGCGTTACATGCACAATTGCATAAAGAATGTAGAGCTTCATATTCGTTTCATTTTTATGGATAACAACCGCGAGGAAATTTACACTGGTAATAAAAATCATTACAGAAAGCATAACCATTTGAATATCTTCTGAAGTGAAGCCGCTGATCTTTTCGGTGTAGTGCTGCCCAATATAAGAAGCCCCAACAATAATTGCTGCAGAAAAAATAACAAAGCTGAACAATTCCTTTGAAAAGTTTGTAAGCTTTACTACATTTGAGTTTCGCAGGGCAATAATAAATGAAGGCAGCCCGATTGAAAAAATATTTATCAGTGAAACCCTTCGCGGTGTTAACGGGAACTCAAAAGCAAAAAACATTGAAAGCACGGTAAAATATATTACCATAAAATTTTTGGTTAAAAATAACTTTGCCACAGAGCTAACAGTATTAACAATTTTGTTTCCTTCATCAAATATTTCAGGCAAAAGTGCAAATTTATTTTTAAGCAGAACTATATCAGCAACTTCTTTTGTTATCTGGCTGCCTTCTTCCATAGCAATTCCCATATCAGATTCCTTAATAGCTGGTAAATCATTTACACCATCTCCAATCATAGCAGTATAAATCTTTTCTTTCCGCAAAGCTTTAATAATACGCAGCTTATGCTCAGGTTTCAGCCGGGCAAATATTTTTTTATTTAATATTACATCAAGAAAACTGTTATCGCTTATTTTTTCAAGTTCACTGCCTGAAATAAGTTCGCTATCTTTAATTTCCCAGCCAATTTCTTTTGCAACTGCCTGAATTGCGAATGCGTTATCACCTGAGAGTATCTTTATTTCAATATTATTTTTGTGGAAGAGATTTATTGCATCCATTACATCATCTCTAACCTTATCGGTTATAGATACAATACAAACCGGTTCAATTTTTATACTTCCCGGGTCATCTTCAATTTCTTTCAGACTTCTGCCTGATGTTTCCATACCGAAGAGTAAATTGCGGTAGATTTTTAATCCGTCTTTTTCAAATATTTCTTCAGTTATATTTTTTTTAACTGATTTATCATTTAGTATATCATAACCGCCAAAAATAATTGTTAAATTACCATAATCTGATATTTGTTTTTTTGGAATTGAAATTTTAAGCAGACTCATTTTATTTTCAGAGCTAAAAGGAAGCTCATCAATTACCGATATCTCATCAAGTGCTTTAAAAACTTCAAGCGTTCTTAATGTAGCATTTTTATCGCTAGAAAGTTTTGCATAAGTTCCAAGTAATTCTTCAATTTGTTCTTTAGTAAATTTATCAGTCAGGGGAGTTATACGATTAACTGAAAGCTTATTTTGGGTAAGTGTGCCGGTTTTATCTGTACATACAATTTTTACATTTGCAAATGATTCAATTGCATTAAGTTTTTGCACAATTGCACCAATTTTACTTATACGGTAAATACCCAGCGCAAATGTAACACTTGCCATTAAAACTAATCCTTGAGGTATTAGTGAAAGCATTATAGTTGATATCTTCCTTATAAAATCCAGATCAGCAAAGCCCCCAGGGTTGCGTATTATTTGTATAATTACAAGAAAAATAGCAGCTGCAAATAATACTTTTACGATAAAGTTAAGTTTAACCTGCAGGGGTGAAATATTCAGTTTGAATTTTTTTGCAGTTTTTGTTATTTCATTTGCGTAACTGTTATCTCCAATTTTAACAGCTTTATAATATCCGTTGCCTGATACACAAAAACTGCCTGAAAGAATTTCATCACCTGCTTTTTTATTTATTGGAATTGATTCACCTGTAAGCAGTGATTCATCTATTTCAAGCTTATTTGAGTTAATTACTTCGCCATCAACTGAAACCTGATCACCGCGCTCAAGAACAATAATATCATCAACAACTATATCATTTTGGTTTATTAAGATGATGTTTCCATCGCGAATAACCTTTACTTCATGTTTTAAAAGCAGGTTAACTTTATCAAGTGCCCGCTTAGCTTTTATTTCCTGATATACTGCAATAAATGTATTTAAAGAAATTACTAGTGTTGTACCAATTGTATCATATAACAGCCGTACATCACCTGATTTAATGTAAAAGTATAAAAGGAACAGTATAACAGAGGAAATAACAATGTTAAATACAGAAAATACATTTTCAAGAATTATCTCTTTTACTTTTTTAGTTTTAGTAACAGTAGATCTGTTAATTAGACCTTTTGAAATTCTATTCTGTACTTCAGTATTTGTTAAACCGGTTAATTGTATCAAGTATTACATTGCCCCTTCATATTTAGCATCGGGATTTATTTCTCCCAATTCGCCTTCGCTTGAAGCAATTACAACGCAGGCAAGAGAGTCAGCCAGAACATTTGGAACTGTTCTGCACATATCAAGAAAACGATCAACACCAATTATCAATGCTATACCTTCTTCGGGCACGCCAACTGATTTTAAAACAATTATCAGCATCAGCAACCCAACTCCGGGCACAGGTGCTGTGCCAACTGCAGCCAATGCTGCTGTTAAAACTATTGTTAATTGTTGAGTAAGATTAAGATCAAAACCAAAAACCTGTGCTATAAACATAGTGGCAACTGCCTGATATAATGCAGTGCCATCCATATTAACTGTAGTGCCTAATGGCAGCACAAAACTTGCAATTTTATTTGGCACACCAAGTCTTTTTTCGCATACATCCATTGTAACAGGCAATGTTGCTGCCGAGGAACTTGTAGAAAAGGCAACTGCAAGTACCTGTCTTTGAGCCCGTAGAAAATCTTTGAGCTTAATTTTTGTAAATATTTTTAGAAGGATAGGGTACTCTATGAATGTTAGCACTAGCAAGCCCAAAACAACAGTAAGTGAATACCAAAGAAGTGTTTGCAATATTGAAAAACCAAATTCAGCTACAGTAGCTGCAATAAGGGTGAACACAGCATAAGGTGCAATTAGCATAATTTTTTCAACAAGCACTATCATCGCTTCGCTTACTCCGCTAAAAAAGTTTATAACAGGTGCTGATTTTTCCTTTGGTATCTGCATCAAAAATATTCCTGTAAGAATAGCAAAAAATACTATCTGAAGGAAATCTCCATCTGCAATTGCCTTGAAAGGATTTTTAGGCACAATATTTACAATAAACTCAACAATATTCATTGAAACATTCTGATCAATCTTAGTTTTTGCATCTTCCTGATAAGTATCAAGCAAGCGGTCTTTAGCATCGGCATCCATTATATGACCCGGCTGAATAAGATTTGCGAATGTAAGTCCAATACTTATTGCAAGCACCGCTGTAAGCGCATAAAATCCCAGAGTCTTTCCGCCTATCTTTGCAACATGTCGTAGGTCTGTTAGTGATGCTGCACCTACAATTAATGAAGCAAGCACAAGGGGAACAGCTATCATATTAAGAAGACGTACAAAAATATCACCGATGAATTTAAACCATACGCCAATAGTTTTTATTTTTTCTATGGTAACGGTATTTTCAAATATCTTTTCAGAGCCATCAGAGAGTTTAATCTTTTGACGAATATCTTTTTTATCTTTTAAATTTTTGAAATATTTTATTATTGCAAGCTGGTCTTCTTTGCCAAATGATTTTAATACTGAATCTTTCTTCAGGAAAGTGAACTCCTGCCAGTTTTCTACCTGTTGGGAGTTATCATTAAATCTAAATTCTAGTTTATTTGGATTTACAGCAAATATTGCTCCAAATATTGCTCCAAGAATAAGCCCTATAATAATTTTGGTATGCAGTTGTAATTTTGGCATTTGTATTTAATTTATCCTGCAATTTATGTAAAAAGTTTTTAAAAATCAGTTCAGGTAATTTATATATATTTTTTTAGTAAATCTTAACCTGTTTTTTTGAAAAAAATATATTGTTTTATTGGATTAATAAATAATATAAAACTTTTGATATTCAATAATAAAAAAGGCTGTGAAAATTTCAAATGAAAATTCTACAGCCCAATCAATTAATGGTGAAGCAGATGAAGCGTAACTAAATAACTATCTGCCTATAGGCCAGATGAAGTTTACCTGCGGTGTAAAGCGTTTCTGTGCTGCATAACCAATTACATTATTTTTTGCATCTCTTACTGCAGCAAAGGTTTGTTGATATGATAGCGATAATACTATCATATCGCTTAATATGTAGCTTGCCTGTCCAAAAAAGTAAGCATTTTCATTAAATTTAAACAATTCACTTGTACCTTTGATACGCCTTTTATAATACCCTGCATAAATTGAAAATTTATCACCGATGTTTGGTAAAGATGCAACTATGTAAAGCTCGCCTCCCAGATCACCCTTATCAATTTTTTGATAGGTAGCATACGCAACAAATGATTTCATAAACATTCCATATACTGAAAAGAATGTACTGCCCTTAAGCTCCTGAACAGTATCAAGCATAGAAGCTTTGCTGAATAACTGCGGTCTGGTTAAATTATCGCTGCTAGAAATGAGCTGGTATCTGTCATTTTCATAAAGTCCGTTAAAATATGTGGGCAGGTATTTGCCCTGCTGGTAACGGCGCTGAAAGGTTAGAGAAAAATAATTTTTGTTATCTTCAGTTCTTGCAACTAAGTCAATACCTGCTGATGCATCGCTTCCAAATTTTACAATTTTTGAATATTCACCATAAACATAAGTTGAAAAAGTTTTTTCTCCAAATAACACCATTTCACCGTACATATTTACAAGTGAAATTGCACCTGCATCAACAAAACCTTTTTGATAATAATGTGTAACACCTCCTGTTGTATCTGTATCATAAAGAACTTTTGTTATGCCTGCATTTTTATTAAAATCACTTGCAAGATTAAATCCAACATTAAAATCTTTAAGCACAGGTAAATCAAGCTTGCCTTTTTTTCCTCCAAAAACTTTTAAAGGTGAACCCTCAAATCCCAACCCAAAAATTCCGCCGGAAGTAACATCGCTTAAAAAAAGTTTTGCTGTTGCTGCATTATCGTTCAGGTATCCGCTTACATTGTAAGCAACATCTAAAGAAATTCCGTTACGTCTGTTTTCATAACTTGGAGAATTATTATATCCATACATAATAGAACCCTTTCCCAGTGTTGCGCTGTTTATCTGAGAGAAACCTCCGTTAAATACTAATGAAAATGATTTTGAATTTAAAAGATATGCATAACTTGTATTAAGTGTGCTTAGTATCTGTGTAAATGATTCATAATCCTGTGAACGGAAAGCGACCTTGCTTGTTCTGTATCTAAGTGGTGCATCTATGCCAATGTTAAGTGCCCAGTTTTTTGCACCTGTTTCGTATGACGGCTTTAATGCAAGAAGGTAATAGTTTGTGCTATCTACTTTTGATAAACCAATTCCTGTTTCCATGTGAAATGCCTGCTTGTTAGCTTTACCATCTCTTACAATTTTATATAAATTGGGTGAATTAAAATCACTGAATGATAAATGTGATAACATATTTGATGCATTTCGGGGATTTTCTAGTGCATCAGAACTTAACTTAAGTCTGCTTTTCTGCTTTTCTATAAGTTTTAGTAACCGGTCAGAATTTTTATCTGTACTAAAGCTAATATTAGCATTAATCAGAACTAATACTGCACAAGTTATTAAAAAAGCAACCTTCATCTGTAAACTCCTTCTAAACTATTGTAAATTCAACATTAAATTGATTTACAAAGATAAGAAATTTTAAAAATCTTTCAAAAAAGGAATTTTTTAAAATGTGAATAAAAAAATAACATAATACCGTAAATATTATGTAAAATATACGTATTTCTAATGATAGTTAGGGAAATATGTGAATAACGTTTGATTATTATTTAATTTGAAATTTTGAAAATTAAAAATTAAATCTTTTCTGAAATTAATTTAGTAAAATTTTTATAAGATAATATTCTGTTAAATCAAGCATAGTAAAAGTGCAAAAATACACAGGATTTAAAATATTATTATTATCATTTATTTTATTTTAAATGATTGTTAATTTGGTTAGATAAATTTTTGAAAATAAAAAGATAATATCACAATTGGCTATTATAGGAGTTTTAAAAGAGCCGGATGGCGAAAACAGGGTAGCTATACTTCCGGAAATTGCAGCACAGTTGGTTAAAATGAATTTTAAAGTCCTTATAGAAAGCACAGCAGGAAGCAAAGCTTTTGCAAGTGATGAAGATTACAAAGCACAAGGTGCAGAAATTGGAGATAAAGCAAATGTACTTTCTTCATCAGATATAATACTCAGAATCAATTCCCTTACAAAAGATGAAATCACAAAACTTAAAAACGGATGTGTTGCCATAGCAATATTTCATCCTTTTTTTAGTGCTGATACAGTACAATTGCTTTTAGAGCAAAAAGTAACCGCCTTTAGTCTAGAAACAATTCCAAGAACAACACGTGCACAGTCAATGGATATACTTTCTTCGCAGGCAACTGCTTCAGGATACAAAGCAGTACTGCTTGCCGCTGTAAACCTGCCAAAGTTTTTTCCGATGTTTATGACAGCTGCCGGGAGCATAACTCCTGCTAAAGTGCTTATTCTTGGTGCAGGAGTAGCAGGTTTGCAGGCAATTGCAACTGCAAGAAAACTTGGCTCAGTTGTGGAGGCATTTGATACACGCAGTGCTGTTAAAGAAGAAGTTAACTCGCTTGGTGCAAAATTTGTAGAAGTTGAAGGTGCTAAAGATGATAAAGCCGCAGGCGGATATGCAGTTGAGCAGTCAGAAGAATTTAAGGAAAAACAAAAACAGGTTATACATGATCATGCAGTTAAATCAGATGTTATTATTACAACTGCTCAAATTCCCGGAAGAAAAGCTCCGGTACTTATAACAGGTAAAACTGTTAAGGAAATGAAAAAAGGATCAGTAATAATTGATCTTGCTGCATCTACAGGCGGAAACTGTGAACTTACCAAAAATGATGAAACTATCGAAGTAAACGGTGTAAAAATAATAGGCAGTTCTTTTCTACCTTCAACAATTCCATCTGATTCGAGCAAAATGTTCGGGAAAAATGTATTTACATTTTTAAAGCTTATATTAAAAGATGGCAATATCAATCTGAATTTTGATGATGATCTTGTAAAAGGCACTTGCATAACTCATAACGGTGAAATTGTAAACGAAAAATTACGGGCGTCTGCTCCGGTGAAGAAAGAGGATACCAAATAATGGATATACTTGGTTTTTTAAGTGAGCATATCAGGTATATTTACCTGATTATACTCATGGTTTTTTTGGGAATAGAGGTTATTTCACATGTTCCTTCAGTACTGCATACTCCGCTGATGTCCGGAGCAAATGCAATTCACGGTGTAGTTATTGTTGGTGCAATAATTGTTATGGGGCATGCTGAGCCGGATAACTATCTTGCACTAATACTTGGTTTTATTTCTGTAATATTGGGTACATTAAATGTAGTTGGAGGATTTGTAGTTACTGACCGTATGCTTGAAATGTTTAAGAAGAAGAAGAAATAACATGGAAAAATATATTGTAGATATTGTTTATTTAATAGGATCAATTTCTTTTATTATCGGATTAAAGATGCTAAGTCATCCTGATACTGCCAGAAGGGGGAACCTGTACGCGGCAGCAGGTATGATAATCGCAATTTTAGCAACCATTTTTCTTGATAAAACAATAGGTAACTATCTCTGGATATTTGGAGGAATTGCAATAGGCACCATTATTGGCTGGATAGCTGCTAAAAAAGTTAAAATGACTGCTATGCCGCAAATGGTATCTTTATTTAACGGAATGGGCGGCGCTTGTGCATCGGTTATTTCCATTGTTGAATATACCAGACATGATTTTTCACATGGCGGAGCAGCATTTGTTGCCATAATTATGGCAGGTTTAATTATTGGAACTGTTTCCTTTGCCGGCAGCATGATTGCTTTTGGAAAATTAAACGGCAACATTGGCGATAAAGTTTTCCCCGGGCAAAAATTTATTAATTTAGTTATACTTTTAGCTGCTGTTTCACTTGCAGTATATCTTTCAATACAGCATCATGGTGATGATACTTTGTTAATTGTAACACTTGGTATAGCAGTATTGTATGGTATAATGTTTGTAATGCCAATCGGCGGAGCTGATATGCCTGTTGTAATTTCTTTATTAAATTCATTTACAGGTGTTGCTGCCGCATTTGGCGGATTTGTATATAATAATCAGGTAATGTTAACAGGCGGTATCTTAGTTGGCTCAGCGGGTACAATATTAACTATCCTAATGTGCAAAGCTATGAACCGCTCGCTGTTTAATGTAATTGCAGGTGCTTTTGGAAATACAAGCGGCACAAGCTCAAGCGGTGATAAACAGCAGGGCACAGTAAAAGAAATTTCTGTTTCAGATGCTGCAGTATTGCTTGCATATTCAAAAAAGGTTTTCATTGTACCGGGTTACGGACTTGCTGTAGCACAGGCACAGCATACTTGCCATGAGCTTGAAAAGTTATTGGAAGATAAAGGTGTAGAAGTTAAATATGCAATTCACCCTGTTGCAGGCAGAATGCCAGGTCACATGAATGTGCTTCTTGCAGAAGCAGATGTGCCTTATGATAAGCTATTAGAAATGGAAGATGCAAACAGTGAAATGCCAAATACCGATGTAAGTATAATTATCGGTGCAAATGATGTTGTTAATCCGGCTGCAAGGCATGACCAATCAAGTCCCATTTACGGAATGCCAATACTTGATGTAGATAAATCTGCAAATGTAATTGTTATGAAACGCTCAATGGCAGCAGGATATGCAGGAATTGAAAATGAACTTTTTTACTACCCAAATACCAGAATGCTATTTGGTGATGCAAAGGCATCTTTAACAAAACTTGTAAGTGAAGTAAAAGCTTTGTAATTTGGTTTTATATAAAGACTTCAATATTATTTAAACGATATTTTAAAATTCAATATTTTGAAAATATTATAAAAGAACGCTTATTCAGCGCTCTTTTTTTTATTATTTTAATCGGTATTTATCTCATTTTCTGCAAATTAAAATATATTTCATTATGAAAATTTATTAAGCATATTTAACCTTTATAATGATAAAAATGCGGTTAATATTAATACTCATCCTTTGCATATCGGTTCAAGCCCAATGGCAAAAGCTTAATACATCAGGCAATGTGCCGCATTTAAAAAATGCATCTGCAATATATGACCCCGTAGGTAACAGGATGGTAGTTTACGGAGGAAGAAATGCAACAGGATTAAGCAATGAAATGTGGAGTCTGAACTTAAATGATAACAGCTGGGTTCGGATTATTCATTCCGGTGGTCAAGGTCCTGCTGCTAGATATACACATAATGCTTATTATGATCCCACAAATAACACAATGATAATTTGGTCAGGTCAAGGTGAAGGCGGTATTCTATACAATGATGTTTGGTTATTCAGTTTTGCAGCAAGCCAATGGAATATGATTTGGGCTGATAGCAATGTAAGCTGGGCTCCCCTTAAAAGATACGGCACAGCAAGTGTATTTGAACCTGTTTCAAGAAAATTTACAACATTTGCCGGATTCACAACAAGCGGCAGATTTGAAGATACATGGACTTTTGATGTTGACCAGCATTTTTGGGTTGAAAGGACAAATTCTGTTCATCCGCCAAAGCGGTGCCTGCATACTGCAGTGTATGCAGGTGAACTTGGGAGAATGGTTATTTACGGCGGGCAGGATACCGGTCCGCTTGATGATATTTGGCAGTGTGCATTAAGCAGTTATACATGGAGTGATATTACTCCTGCCATTAAACCCCCTGCAAGATTCTGGAATTCTATGATTTATTACGGCAACGGAAATATATTGATTTTTGGGGGACTTGGTACAACTGCAAAAAATGATATGTGGAAATTTAATATGACAACTAATACCTGGCAGAATATATTTCAGGGCTTTACCCTGCCTGCGGCAAGGTGGGGAATGCATACAATTTATGTTCCTGCAGATGATAAGATGATTATTTTTGGCGGTGAAGGGGATTCATTGTATAAAGATACATGGCAGTTCAGCAATATAAATACTATTGGAATAGAAAACATTACCTCAGAAATTCCGGATGAATATATGCTTGAACAAAATTATCCTAATCCGTTCAATCCAAAAACAAACATAAATTTTCAGATACCAAAAAAAGATTATGTTGAGCTGAATCTGTATAATTCTTCAGGAGCTTTGGCTGGAATATTGGCTGCACAAGAGCTTGCTGCAGGTAAATACAGCTATAGCTTTAACGCTAACGGATTGCCAAGCGGTTTATACTTTTGCAGATTAATTGCAGGAAATTATAAAAAGACTATTAAAATGATTTTGATAAAATAATTTAATGAAACAAAAGGGAAAATCAAAAAGTAAAGCTAAAAGAAGCGTTTCTTTCTGGAATCAAAGGAATATAATTATACTTATTGCATCGGCGATTGTATTGATTGCAGTATATTTTTTCTTTATTAACAAATCAAGTAATGAGCCTCAATGGGTTAAAGAAGGTGAGTTAACAATATTAAAAGCATCAGATAGAAACAGGCTTGCACATATTGAAATAGAAGTTGCATCAAATCCAACTGAGCGTCAGCAGGGGTTAATGTATCGCAGTCACATGGATGAAGATAAAGGAATGCTTTTTATTTTTGATAGAGAAGAAATGCAGGCATTCTGGATGAAAAATACAATTATACCGCTTGATATAATTTTTATATCCAGCAAAGGTGTAATAAATACAATTCACAGCCAAACAACACCTTTTTCAGAAAAGTCATTGCCTTCAAAAATTAAATCGCAGTTTGTGCTGGAAGTAAACGGTGGTTTTTGCCAACGGCATGGAATAAAAGAAGGTGATTTGATTGAATATAAGCTTGACCATAAATAATTATTATTATTCGATAAATTCTTTTTAAATTAAAGTAATTTATCAGGATTTATACATATTTTAATTTATCACCCTTTCATTTTTATGGTTGAAAAAAACTCACTTCTTTTTGGTTTTGTTTTTTGAATACTTTATATATTTTAATACTATTCTAACCAAAAAATTAACAAAAATACAAAAATTTAACCAAAAACGAATATTTTAACACACGGTTAAGATAGACGGGAAAAATATGTTTAAAAAATTTTTACCAAAACAAAATAACTTTTTTGATCTTTTAAAAGAACTTACGGCATCTGTAAATGAATCAGCAAAACTGCTGAATGAAATGCTGAATAAAAATACAAATTATGCTGAGTATTCCAGTAAGATACATTTCATAGAAAACAGATGTGATGATATTACTCATCAAATAGTAAATGACCTGAATGATACGTTTATTACTCCTATAGATAGAGAAGATATTTTTGCCCTTGCAAACTCATTGGATGATATTATTGATACAATTGATACAATTGCAATCAGAATGAGCATGTATAAAATGAAATCTGAATTGCAGTTTGCACCTCAGCTTGCAGATATTTTGGTAATTCAAACCGGTGTGCTTGATGATGTGATTAAAAATATTCAGGAACCCAAACAAACAACCGATAAGATAGTTCAGGTTAAAACCCTTGAAACCGAAGGTGATATTGTTTTTAAAGATGCACTGCTGCAATTGTTTGAAGAAGAACAGGATATTAAAGAACTGATAAAAAAGAAAGAAATTCTTGAAATTATAGAAAAAGCTATAGATAGATGCCAGACTGCAGCAACAGTAATTGAAGGAATTTTAATTAAAAATATGTAAGCGCCGGTATTTTATGTTTGAACTTGTACTGATAGTAATTATAATAGCTTTAGTATTTGATTTTCTTAATGGCTTTCATGATTCAGCTAATTCTATTGCTACAATTGTATCAACCGGTGTACTTTCACCCCAAAAAGCAGTATTGTTTGCTGCTTTTTTTAATTTTATAGCAGCATTTGCATTTGGTGAAGCAGTTGCTAAAA
The DNA here is from genome assembly GCA_020852705.1 of Ignavibacteria bacterium. Lineage (GTDB taxonomy): Bacteria > Bacteroidota > Ignavibacteria > Tepidaquicellales > OLB5 > OLB5. The sequence goes on from JADZAP010000040.1 coordinate 191,834, forward strand.
CCGTTGGCAGCGGCCTTGTAAGACTTGAGCATGTTGATATATATATAATTCTTGCCGGACTGATTGGTGCAATTTTCTGGAATATTTTTACATGGTATTTTGGTATTCCGGTAAGTTCATCTCATGCACTTGTTGGCGGTTACGGCGGTGCTGCAATTGCAAAACTTGGCTGGGATGTTATTATTTGGTCGGGTTATGAAAAAGTAATTTTATTTATTGTTCTTGCTCCAATATTGGGTTTTATTTTTGGCTTAATTAATATGCTGATAACAAGCTGGGTTGTTAGAAAGAAAAAACCAAGATCAGTTGATAATGCATTCAGAAAACTACAATTGTTTTCAGCAGCATTTTACAGCTTTGGGCACGGCTCTAATGATGCCCAAAAAACTATGGGAATAATTGTTTCTGTTCTTGTTGCAACAGGTTATCAGCCGGAATTTCATGTGCCTGTATGGGTAGTAATGTCCTGTCATTTGGCAATTGGACTTGGAACAATGTTTGGCGGATGGCGTATTGTTAAAACAATGGGTATGAAAATTACTAAACTTAAACCAATTGGCGGATTTTGTGCTGAGTTTTCAGGAGCTACTACTCTTTTATTAACTGCTGTGTTTGGAATTCCTGTAAGTACTACTCAAACTATTACAGGTTCAATTCTTGGCGTAGGCAGCGTTAAAAGACTTTCTGCAGTAAGATGGGGTGTTGCCGGTAAAATATTGTGGGCTTGGGTTTTAACCATACCGCTTTCAGGGTTAGCGGGTGCTTTTTTCTATTGGGTAATCAGTCATTTTATCTGATTAAATTAACTTCAGCAAAAAATATTTTAATTTCTTATAATAAATATTTATAATTTTTAAAAAATAAATTCATTGAAAATAAAAATACATACCTTTATGCTTGTATATTATGGCACAAAATAATACAAATCAGCAGCTTAAATTTAAAGCTATATCTTTAAAAGTACACAGTACTAATGAATGGCTTTATGGCAATAAAAAAAAATACCGCCAGGTATTTGATGCAAATCAAATTAAATTTATATATGCAGAGCTTGCTTTAAATAATCTTTTATTTAATTTAGAAGATTGGCAGATTAATGTTAACTTTAAAGTATTTGATCAGAATAATTCGGTTTTATGTGATAAAACTGTTTCTCAAACAATTCTAAAGAGTGAAGATATATCTTATATAAGATATTCCTGGGGAAAACCTGAGCCCGGAGTTTACTGGATAAAAGGCAATTACAGATGGGAAGCATGGGTTGAAGGAATTCTTGCAGGAACTGCATATTTCTACACCCTTAATGAAGGGGAACTTCTGGATGACGGCTCTCCATATTTTAAACTAACTTCACTTAAGCTGTATGAAAGTCCGTTTGAATCAGATGCATTTGGAAAGAGAAATTATCTGAAAACTTTTAATGCTGAAACTACCAGATATATGTGGATTGAGATTGAAGGAAATAATCTGCAGTATAAAAAAATGCCTTGGATGGGTGAATTTATAATACGAATAAGAAACAAATCCGGGGACAGCATTGCAGATATATATGACCTGTATAATTACGGTAACTCTATTGAGCTTGTTAGATTTATAAGAGGCTGGGGAAGCAAAGAGCCGGGAAGCTGGTATGAAGGTGAGTATATTGTTGATATAATTTTATTAGAAAAACTGCTTGGTACAGTTAATGTGAAATTTGCAAAACAGGAAGAAACAGATCCTGAAGCAGGTAAATTTTACCTTCCGGGAGAAGGAATTCCTGCTGCTCCCATTGACCAACCTGCAGGTGAAGTACTTTCTGAAGCGGAAATAATGAAAGAATTAAACGAGTTGATAGGTTTGGTAACTATTAAAGAAAGTATTAATGATTTATATGACTATTTAAAATTTGTAAAGCTTAGGCAGGCAAAAGGATTTGATGACAAAGAAAAAATTAACCTTCATGCAGTTTTTACAGGAAATCCCGGAACTGGCAAAACTAAAGTTGCCTTAATGCTTGGTAAAATTTATAAGAATTTGGGTGTTCTTTCAAAAGGTCATGTTTACGAGGTTGACAGAACTGATTTAGTTGGTGAGTTTATCGGGCAAACCGGACCAAAAGTTAAAGAAGCTATTAAAAAAGCAAGGGGCGGAATTCTTTTTATTGATGAAGCATACTCACTTGCCAGAAAAGGTGATACCGAAAGAGATTTTGGCAAAGAAGTTATTGAGATACTTATAAAAGAGCTCTCAGATGGTCCGGGTGACTTAGCTGTAATAGTTGCAGGTTATCCTGATGAAATAAATTTCTTTTTGGAATCCAATCCGGGTTTGAAATCAAGGTTCAATCATTATTTCCATTTTCCTGATTATACACCAAGTGAACTGCTTCAGATTGCAAATTATCACGCTGAGCAGATTGATGTTGATCTTGATAAAGATTCTGAAGAATATTTATATGCCAGATTAGTAGAAGCTTACCGTGACAGAGACAGGACATTTGGCAATGCAAGGTTTGTAAACTCGGTGGTTGATGAAGCTAAAATGAATATGGGCTTGCGCGTTATGGATGGAAATACAAATACAGAGACTCTTGATAATACTGCTTTAAGTACAATTAAAATTGAAGATATTAAAGAAATTTTCAGAAAGAAGGAAAACAAAGGAGTTGATATTCCCCCCGATGAAGAACTGATGCGTGACTCAATAGGTGAGCTTAACAAACTTATTGGTCTTAATGATATTAAAGCTGATATTCACGAAATGGTTAAACTTGTTAGATATTACAAAGAAATTGGAAAGGATGTAACAAGATCATTTTCACTGCATTCAGTTTTCACTGGGAATCCCGGAACGGGTAAAACTACAGTTGCCAGAATTATGGCACGGATTTTCAGGGCACTTGGTGTACTGGAAAAGGGACATTTGGTTGAAGTTGACCGTGAAGAACTAGTTGCAGGATATATAGGGCAAACTGCTATTAAAACTGCTGAAAAAATTGATGCTGCTATGGGTGGTGTACTTTTTATAGATGAAGCGTATTCATTAATGGGTTCAAGCGAAAATGATTTTGGCAAAGAGGCAATTGAAATCATTTTAAAAAGGATGGAAGATAACAGAGGAAAGTTTGTTGTTATTTGTGCGGGATATACTGGTGAAATGGAAGAATTTTTGAAAATGAATCCGGGATTGAAATCAAGATTTGACAGGAAATTCAATTTTCCGGACTATACCGAAGAAGAACTTTATGCAATTGCCAAGCTGATGTTAAATGAGCAGGAACTTGTTTTTGATTCACCAGCAACTGAGTATTTTAAACAGCACATCAAATCACTTTACAGTTCAAGAGATAAATTTTTTGGTAATGCCAGAGAAATTCGTAAATCTATTGCCGAAGCAGTTAAAAACCAGAATTTAAGACTTGCTGAAATTCCAAAAGAAAAAAGAACTGCTGAAATGATTAAAACAGTTACCCTTGATGATGTTAAAGAGCTTAATACTGTAATTAAAGAAATTAAACGTATGGGATTTTGAAAAATTTAATAAATCTTAAATGGAATTTGTTATTATTGCAGCGGTAATTGCTGTTATAGTATTATTATTTATTTACATTTCCAAAAGCGGAGCAAAATTAATTGCTGAGAGGGAAGCAAAAATTTTAAAAGCACAAAAAGCTAAAGCATTGGTAATTGGTTCTCACGCAGCGGGTATTCGCGGTACGGGTTCAGGAGGTCAATATCAGGGTTATGAAATGACTCTTGATGTTTCAAATCAATTTAAGGCATCTTACCGAGCTAAAAGTGTCTGGGAGGTTTATCCAATGGGTGCCCCAAAGGTGCAAAATGGTATGGAAGTTAATGTTAAAATTGATGCTGATGATGACCAGATAATCTACCCTATGGAGCAGGGTTTGGCTTTTAGCTGGAATTACCTAATGATGCACAAGAAGAAAAAATAAATTAATTAAAACATTTTTTGTATCATCTGTAATTTTTAATATAGTTATCCAGCTCAACTACATTTGATTCAAATACAAATGAATTGTAAAGCTTGTAATAATTATAAGGATCAACAGTATTTTTAAACACATATTTTGCCAATTCAAGTTTATTTGATTCAAAAACAAACCATGTTAAAATTTCCTTTACCTGCTCAGTTGAGAAATAATTATTATCAATTACACTTTTTGTCATATCCATTTTTGTTGATTCAAAAGTTCTATCGGCAATAAGCTGCTTAAATTCTGCAAAATCACGGTTAGACATTTTCCTGTAATCATTATATCCTGTCTGGTTATCAGGTGATTTATACCTGCAATCTTTGCAGTTATCACAACTGCAATTACAGTAATTATCTGAATTTTTAAAGTTTTTGTCATCATGATAATTTGAAAATATATTCTGCGTGGATATGAAGATAATTACTGTAAATAGAATTGTATTAATTGATTTCATAGAATATTTAATTTAGTTATTGAAATTTATTTATTCTACAATGCAATATACAGGAAGTTTCTATATTTTGTGTAAATGAATGTAAAAGGTTGTGAATTATTGAAAATACAGATATATAAATTTATAATGAAAAAAAATTATTACATTTTTTTAAGATCCGTAAACTGATATCCCAGCTTCAGAATATTTTCTGATTTCTTTTCATCTGGCACTAGCTCAATTATATATCCATCAATTTTCTGCTGAACATTAATCACATCATCCACATCAAATGCACTGATAACATGCTTATCATCTAAATGTGAACGGGCATCCTTGCTTAATGCCTGACCTTCTGAAAATTCAGGGTTCCGATTAAGCTTTTCAAATATGCTGTCTGTTTCATCTCTTAGAACAAAAGGTATTAAATTATGAAATTCTGTGAAATATCCTTCTCTATAATACCCAATATTGCCAATAACCAAAGCAGGAAATTTTTTATCATAAGGTTTACCTTCTTTTATTTTAATGTTAAATCCATCGGCATTATTTAAAATCATATATGCATCAACATGAGTTGCATATTTCCATGACTTTTTCATTTGTGATTTCATAGATTCCATATCTTTACCAACACCTATAAAAAGATTATGAGATTCAAGCATATCACCGGGATTATAGCCACCAAGCAGAACTACAAATAAATTTAAATTTTCCATAATTATTTTTTAATTAAAAATGCCTCAAAACCGTTAGATTTTGAGGCATTCCAGCGCTCCCAACGGGATTCGAACCCGTGTTTCCACTGTGAAAGAGTGATGACCTAACCCCTAGTCGATGGGAGCATTTTTTACAAGAATTGCAAATTTACGAAAAATTTTAAATAGTTGAAAGGGACAGAAAATGGCAAAAATTGCTTAAGAAATTTATTTGAATAATTAAACTTTCATAAATTCATAATTTTTTCAATTACTGCCTTCAGCTTAGAATAAGTCTTGCCCATTTCCTCGGAGATAACCTTAACATCATTCAGTACGGGCATAAAGTTTGTATCACCGTTCCAGCGGGGGACAATATGGAAATGAATATGATCTTCAATTCCTGCACCTGCAACCCTGCCAATGTTTGCGCCAATGTTAAAACCATGAGGATTCATAACTTCTTTTAATGCTGCTGTACTCAGCTCAATCAAACTGAACATTTCCAGACGCGTTTCACTGTCAAGTTCACTTAGTTCCTTTGCTTCTTCATAAGGCACAATCATTAAATGCCCGCTGTTGTAGGGAAACAGGTTCATTATGATAAAACTCTTCTTTCCGCGATATAGCAGGTAATTTTTTCTGTCTTCATTTTCATTAAGTATATGGGTAAATAGTGAACCTTTTGGTTTATCCGGTTTTTCTTCTTTAAAAGTTTCTATGTATTGCGAGCGCCATGGCGACCAAAGTTTTTCCATGCAACAAAAATAAATGATTTTAAAATTAAATGCTCGGTAATATAAAATAAAAAACCCCGAAAATATTTCCGGGGTTAAATTTTGTTTCAAAATTATAAATTAAGCTGCTGCTTCGGCTGTTTCCTTTTGTGCTTCAGCAACTATTTTAGCTTCAATTTCCTTTGGTACTTCCTCATAATGAGAAAACTTACGCTTAAATATACCGCGTCCCTGTGTTATTGAGCGAAGTTTTGTAGCATAGTCATGAAGTTCTGAAAGCGGTACGGTTGCTTTAATTATCTGCATTTTACCGTTAGAGTCCATACCTGAAATTTTACCCCTGCGGGAAGAAATATCGCCCATCACATCACCCATAAACACCTCTGGAACAGTTACTTCAATTATATAAATTGGCTCAAGCAATACCGGCTTTGCATCAAGAAATCCTTTTTTGAATGCCTGTGCACCTGCAATTTTAAATGCCATTTCTGATGAATCAACATCATGGTAAGAGCCAAAATGTACTGTTACTTTAACATCTACAACAGGGTAGCGGGCAACAGGTCCTTTAACTAAAGCTTCAACCACACCCTTTTCAACAGCCGGAATGAATTTAGTTGGGATTGCACCTCCAACAACTTCATTGGCAAACTCAAATCCAACGCCGCGTTTTTGCGGCTCAAGCCGTAAGAACACATGTCCGTATTGACCGTGTCCGCCTGACTGTTTCTTGTGTTTGTATTCAACACTTTCTATTTTACCCTTTATTGTTTCACGGAAAGGAATCTTTGGCTGAACAATATTTACTTCAACCCCGTATTTTTCTTTTAGTCTTGCAATAATTATTGCCAAATGAAGCTCACCCTGTCCTGCAATAATTGTTTGCCCAAGTTCAGGATCAAAATGGAAAAGAAATGTGGGGTCTTCTTCATGCAGGTGAGAAAGCCCCGAAGCTATTTTATCTTCATCACCTTTCTGTTTTGAAGTTAATGCCTGCTCAATCAACGGCTCGGGGAAAATTATCGGGTCAATTTGTACATTTAATCCTTTTCCGGTTAGTGTATTATTAACATGAGTATCTTTAAGTTTAACAACAGCACCAATATCACCGGTAACAGCAGTGCCCATTTCTTTTCTGTTCTTACCGTTCATTTGAAAGATCTGTGTTAATCGTTCTGCTTTATTCCTGTTCTGATTGGTTAAATCAATTCCCGCAGTAACGCTTCCGGAAAGTACACGGAAAAATGACATTTCACCTACATGAGGTTCAGAAAGTGTTTTAAATACAAAAATCACAGGTTCACCTTTTGGGTTTGGTTCAACTTCAACATAATCTTCAGTTCCGGTTTTCTTAGCCATAAATGGTGCAGCATCAATTGGGCTGGGGCAGTATTTGCAGATAAATTCAACCAGCGGTTTAACCCCGATACCTGAAGAACCTGCTGTGCATAGCACAGGTAAAATTTTTTTAGCTTTTATTTCTCTGGAAAGTCCTTCAATAAGTTCTTCTTCGGTAAGCGTTCCGCCTTCATCAAAAAATTTGCTCATTAGTTCTTCATCTTCTTCTGCTACAACTTCTATAAGCTCCTGGTGAAGCTGTTTTGCCTTATCTATCAGCTCAGCGGGAATATCGTGCTCGGTATAATCTCCTTTTCCATCAGTTGAAAACTTAAGCATTTTCATTTTAAGTAAATCAACAATAGTATCAAAACCTGCACCCTGGTTTACCGGAAACTGCAGTTCAACAACATGGTTTCCGTAGAATTCACGCAGTTGTGCCATTGTGCCTTCAAAATCTGCTTTTTCGTAATCTAGTTTATTTACAACAAAGCATACTTCTATACCGTACTCTTTAGCATAACCGGCAGCAATTTCAGTTCCTACTTCAACTCCTTCGGAAGCATTAACAAGAATGAAGGCAGTATCCATTATTCTCATTGCTGATTTTACAGAACCAGTAAAATCAGTGTAACCCGGTGTATCAATTATGTTCAGCTTATAATCATTCCAAAGTGTATTTAACACTGTAGAATTAATTGAAATCTTGCGGGAAATTTCATCTTTGCTGTAATCTGATGTAGTTGAACCATCTTCAATTTTACCCTGTCTGTTTATTGCACCAGTAGTGTAAAGAATTGAATCTGTCAGAAGTGTCTTACCGGAACTTCCGTGTCCTGCAATCACTATGTTTCTAATCTTTTCCGGTGAAATGTTACCCAAAATATTCTGCCCCTTCTAATTTATTCTGCATCATAATTGCAGTTCACATTTGCATATAAAATTTACAGCAAATAATTTAATTTGATTAATAATTATTTTTAAAAATAAACTCTGTTATAAATATTAGTTGAAAAATATAAAGTTTAAACCGGCTTAATTACTGCAGGTCATCATCTAAATCCCTTAACTTCAGCTTTTTAGGTGAATATCCGTTAGAGGAACCTGAAAATACATTTAAAAAAGATTTGATCCCTTTTGATACAGCTGAAACCATATTAAGCACATCAAAAATATTCGTTTCAACTTCTTTTTGAACCTTCTGCTCAAAATCTATAATTGAATCAGTAGTATCTTTAACCGTATCAACTATTCCGTTAATTTTTTGTGATTGAGTTTTTAGATTTGCGGTTATATCTTTTAAATCTAAAGATATTTGAATTGAATTATCAATTAAAGGTTCTGTTTTAGCGGTTAAATGGTCAATTTTGCTGTTGATATTATTAACCGATTGGTTCATATTACCAACAGCAGCGGCAATACGCCGTATAGCAATTATCAGATATATCACCATTGCTATTAGTGCTACATAAAGGGCAATTAAAGCTATTTGTTGGATTAGTTCTGTTTCCTGCATGATTTGCTGAATTATTAATAAACTGTTTTAAACATGTAAATGTTAATCAGTATCAAAAGCAAAGATTAAATATAAAGATTAAAATACAAAGATTAAAATACAAAGATTAAAGTTTGCTTCGCTCATCTTTGTATGCATCGACACCTGCTTTAATAGCATCTTTTACTTTAGCAGATTCATCTTTGATCTTTTCTTTTGCAGTTTCGTATGAAGTAGTTGTTTTTTCTTTTGCTACATTCAATATCTTATTTGCATCATCAAGCAGGTTACCAGCTTTTTTCTTTGCATCGCTGATAAGCTCTTCAGACCGTTTTTTGCCTTCGTTAATGATATCCTGTGCTTTGTGTTTTGCAATATCAAGATACTCTTCTGCATCATCAAGTATTTCTTCTTTTTTGTTCCTGATATCCTGACGAAGTTCTTTACCGCTTTTTGGTGCATAAAGCAAAGCCAAAACGCCGCCAACAATTCCGCCTGTTAAAAATCCAAGGAACAGACCTTTTGCCATGCCTCTTTCTTCTGACATAGTATTATCCTCCAATTTTAATGTTTTACCCATTGGGTGGGTTATAATTTAATTTTTAATAGTAAAAAATAGCAAAATGCACTTGTATTTTCAATGGAATAATATTTGCAAAAATAAATAAAATTTACATAAAATAAGCAAAAATTTTGATTATTTATACAATTATTGCTGTTATTTTAATTTGAAATATTGGTTTGAATGTAAAAGTATAAATATAATAGCAGCAGAAATGGAATTCTGTTATATAAATAAATTATGGAATCCTATTTGTAATTCCACTATTTTTTTACTCTACTTTAAATAATGCACTGATAGATTGATTTTCATTATTGCGAAGGACTGCATTTGCAAACAGTTTAGATACATCAAGAATTTCAATCTTATTAGATTTTATAGTAAGGGGAACTGTATTAGCAGTAACAAGTTTTTTAAGACATGAATTTTCAATTTTTTCTAAGGCATGACCTGAAAGTATTGGGTGTGTAACGGCACCGTAAATTTCCAATGCACCGTTTTTCTTTAAAGCTTCAACAGCAGCTACAAATGTATTAGCTGTATCAATAAGGTCATCAACTATTAATACATTTTTACCATCAACATCGCCAATAATATTCATCACTTCAGCAACATTTGGTTTGGGTCTTCGTTTATCAATCAAAATAAGCTCAGCACCCAGATTTTTTGCATACGCTCTTGCACGCTTTGAACCGCCTACATCAGGAGCGGCAACAGCAAGATTGCGGAGCTTAAGTTTTTTGAAATATTTTAAAAACAATACAGAGCAGTATAAATGGTCAACTGGTATATCAAAAAATCCCTGAAGCTGCGGTGCATGAAGGTCCATTGTTATAATTCTGTCAACCCCCGCTTTTGTAAGTAAATTTGCAATCAATTTGGCAGTAATTGATACCCTTGGCATATCTTTTCTATCCTGTCTGGCATATCCAAAGTAGGGAATTACAGCAGTAATTCTTCGGGCAGATGCTCTGACTGCAGCATCTATCATTATTAGTAATTCCATAAGGTTATCTGCAGGGGGATTTGTTGACTGAACAATATAAACATCCTTGCCTCTGATGTTATCGTTATATTTTACCCAAATTTCACCATCAGAAAAGTTAACTATTCTGCACTTGCCTTTTGGGAGATGTAAAAAATCACAAATATGTTCAACTAAATAATTGGAGGTTCTGCCTGAAAAAATCTGTATCTCAGATCTTGCCATTTGTTTTTTGTATTTCGGAATTGATTAGAGGAATACGCAAATTTATTAATTAATATTTGTATAATCAATTTAGAATTTAAACAAAATGATTGCTATACAGTTGTGTTTTTAATATTTATTTTAGCCGTAATATCAAGGAAAAGTAATGCAGAATGCTAAAAAGTTATAAATTTATGCCAAAATTAACAGTTTAAAATTTTAACTGGGGTATTTTTTTCTTTATTTTAAGTATCTGTTGAAATAGATAAATTGCAATCATTCCAATATTTTAATGATAATTTCACTGCTTGCAGGTATTATTACGGGATTTATTGTTTCTGTGCCTCCTTTAGGTCCAATAGCGTTTGCCCTTATTTCAAAGGGCTTCCGAAACGAAGTAAAGGAGGGAATGGCTATTGCATCCGGTTCAGCATTTATGGATATGATCTATGCACTCATTGCTTTTGGCGGTATTTCTTTATTTATTTCACTTCTTCCTGTAGAAATTGAGGTGCTTATTAACGGCAACAGCAGTCTGATACAAATTTTATTGACTTATACCGGCTGCATTGTTGTTATTGTTTACGGTATTAGGATAATGAGAACCAAATTAGACCTTGATAAATTTGAAGCACAGGAGGCAGAGCATTTGCTTCGTGCAAAAGATAGAGCTGCAGGGTTTGCTGCAAAATCTCATGTAGTTAAAAATGATTCAAACTTGTTTGGACAATTTTTAATGGGTGTTATGCTTTGTATTTCATCAATTACTCTGCCTGCATCATGGGTAATACTTGTTGGGTATGTGAAAAGTTTCGGAATTCTTGACAGCTCGTTTTTGGGTGGACTGATTTTTTCATGCGGAGCATTTACTGGAACTGTACTTTGGTTTTGGCTCCTTTTAAAATTAATCACCGGAAATGCACATCGTATAAATAAAAATACAATCAGTAAACTTAACTTTTATGCAGGCATTGTATTAATTCTTCTTGGGGTTTTCTTATTCAGCAAGGCAACCGGGTCAGTTTTTAATATTTTCTGAAAAATGTAAAAATATAAATAATTTTCTGTATAATATAGTAAAAGCTCTTTTTCCCTTATTTTATAAAATAATATAATTTTTAAAAAATAACGAAAAAACCCTTGACAAATGGTTTTTTTTTTGTATTTTTGTAGTGGAGTAAAATGGAGGAAAGTGGGGGATTTGGGAATTAACCTCATTTTCAACTCAATTCTATAAATTAACACTAAAATAACGTAAAAACCATCATTGTTTCAAGGTCACTCAAATACTACCATTGATGATAAAGGCAGAATTATTATTCCTGCTAAATTCAGAAAATACATTTTGCCTGAAGCAAATGGAGTATTAAACATTACTTTGGGACGTGATAACTGCATTTGGCTTTTTCCTCAAAACGAATGGATTAAAGTGCTCGAAACCGTACGATCAACAAATCCATATACAGATGAAGAAGTACAGATGCGCCGGCAAATGTTCTTTCATGCTGATGAACTAACAATTGATTCACAGCACAGAATTCTTATCCCTTCTGAAATGAAAGATAAAGTTGGTATTAAAAAAGATGTTTTGGCAATTGGGCAGCTTGAACGCATTGAACTTTGGAATCCGGATACATATAACAAATACCTTAAAGGCAGTTCTGATTCTTATGAAGGTGTTATGCAGAAGGTGATGTCAAAGCTTTATACTAAAAATAATAATTAATTAAAAGTATAAGCTTGGAGCCTGATCATTATCATGAACCGGTTCTTTTAAACGAAACAACAGGTTTTCTGTTAGAAAAAGCAAATCAGGATATTGCCATAAAAAGCAATTATATAAGCAGTAAAGGTTTTAAAAGGGTTTTTGTTGACTGTACACTTGGAGGCGGCGGTTATACAAGAAAAATATTAGAGTTAACAGGAAATGATACTGCAGTAATTGCAATTGATAGAGACAAATTTGCGATTGAATACAGCAGGCAGGTTCTTTCAAAATACTCAAGCAGGATAATTTTTCTGCAGCGCAATTTTTCTGAAATTTCTTCAATTGTTCATGATGCAGGATTTGAAAAAATTGACGGTATAACAATGGATCTTGGGCTTTCAACATATCAGCTTAACCATGAAGAAGGGTTCAGCTATCAGCGGAACACTGAACTTGATATGAGAGCTGATAAAACCCAGAAATTAAACGCAAAAGATGTACTGAATACATATTCAGAGCGTGAACTTGAAGAAATTTTCAGGAAATTTGGCGAGCTAAAATACAGCAGGCATATTGCAAAAGAGATTGTTAACTCAAGAAAATCAAGAAAACTTGAAACAACATTTGATCTTGTTGAAATTGCTTCACAAAAAATTCCACCAAGATATTTAAACAGTGATCTTGCAAAGATATTTCAGGCGGTAAGAATAGAAGTTAATAATGAGCTGAAAAACCTTGAAAAAGTACTAAATGATTCAATTGAACTTTTAAATGATGGCTCAAGAATTGCTGCAGTATCATATCATTCACTTGAAGACAGAATAGTTAAAAATATATACAGGTCAAGTAAAAAACTTAAAGTTCTTACAAAAAAACCTGTATTGCCCGGTGCCGAAGAAGTAGAAAAAAATGTTAGATCCAGAAGCGCAAAATTAAGGGCAGCAGAAAAAAGTTCTGAAATTATTCTAAGCAAAAATAAATATAAAGATAAAATATTAAGATAAAGCAGTTGCGAAAAATTAAACAAAGAAAAATTTCATTATTCAATTTAATGTTAATGATGTTTGTAACTGCAGGAGTTATTATTTTTTTTGTATATAATATTATTGCTGTTAACTCTCTTGTTGTAAAAAATGATAATATCAGAAGAGATATTTCAAAAACAGTTACTATTAATAATAATCTTCAAACAGAAATTGAGCGGCTTTCTAATTTTGATAATATAAAAAATATTGCTGTTGATAAATTAGGATTAAAATACTCAACAAGCAAACCTAAAAAGATCACAATAGAGAGGTCTGAGCTGGAAAATATAAAGCAATAATCTTATAAATAATAAAAATTCGTACCGGGTAAGTGTTCCGGTAAAAAGCTATGCGGGAAACAGAAAACACTAAATTTAAGGCAAACACAGAAAGAAGAATAACTATCTTTATGGCTGTGTTTGCTTTATTATTTATAGTTATTCTCTATAAACTTTTTACCATACAGGTAATAGAGGCAGCCCGGTATCAGCTTGCAGCAAAAAAGCAATACGAAAGCAGGATTTCACTTAAATCTTCACGCGGTATTATTTTTGACCGTAAAATGAATCCGCTTGTTTCAAATATAGTAATGTATTCTTTTGCTGCAGATCCCAATATGGTTGATAATAAAGATTCGGTTGCACAGATTTTTGCTGATATATTTAAAAAAGATAAGTCTTATTATCTAAACAAACTAAATCAGCAAAATACTTCATTTGTATGGCTTGAAAGAAGGATAGACCCCAAATATGAATCACAGGTTAAGGATTTGAATCTATCGGGTGTAATAAAGCTAAATGAACCGAACAGAGTATTTAATTACGAAAAGCTTTCGGCACAAATTGTGGGCTATACAGATATTGATAATAACGGATTAAGCGGTGTTGAACTGGAATTAAATAATTTACTTGAAGGCAAAGAAGGTTATGTTGTAATGCAAAAAGACGGGCTTGGTAGAAAACGTCCTGCTGTTGAATATCCAAGAGAGGAACCCGTTGACGGTAATAATGTAATCCTTACAATTGATATGAATATACAGAAAATTGTTGAAGAAGAACTTCAGGCAGGAGTAGAAGCTAATAACTCATCTGGCGGTAAAGTAATTGTAATGAATGTTAAAACGGGTGAAATTTTAGCTATGCATTCTATTAATCTTGATGGCAGCAGCAGTGATAAAATTGCTGAAATTACTGATATGTATGAACCCGGTTCCACATTTAAAATAGTTACTGCTGCTGCTGCACTTGAAGAAAATTTATACAGCAAGTATGATATTATAAATACCTATGGCGGTGAATATATGAATATCAAAGATTCTCATAAGTCCTCTAGTCTTACTTTTACACAGGTAATAGAGCTTTCAAGCAATATAGGTACAAATCAAATTGCAGGAAAACTGGGGAAGGAAAGATTTTATAAATATGCAAGAGATTTTGGTTTTGGAATCACAACCGGTCTTGACCTTCCGGGGGAAATGAAAGGTAAACTTAAAAGACCGATTGAATTTTCACCTGTGTCATTAAACTATATGTCCATAGGATATGAAGTTCTTGTAACAGCTTTGCAAATGGCAAATGCTTATTCATGTATAGCTAACGGCGGGATGATGATGAAACCATTTATTATTAAAAAGATTCTTGAGCCAAACGGAACATTAATAAAAGAATTTAAGCCGGTTGAAATAAGAAATGTTATTTCTAAAAATACCGCAAAACAGCTTACAGAAATGTTTGTAGGAGTTGTTGAACGCGGTACAGGAAAAGATGCCGCTATAGAAAATATTAAAATTGCCGGAAAAACCGGTACATCACAAAAATTAGTTGATGGAAATTATTCAAAAAGCAAATACACTTCTTCATTTATTGGATACTTTCCGGCTGATAACCCACAAATAGTTGTTGCTGTGATAATTGATGCACCTGGTAACGGTGAAATTTACGGAGGAAAAGTATCTGCTCCAATATTCAGAAAAATTTCTGAAAGAATAATTAATATGACCGGGCTGCACGAATTTACTCAGCCCGAAAATAACGCTGATTTAGTTTATACTTCTAACACCATTTCAGAACATACTCCGCTGAATCTGGTGAATTTTGATATTAGTGATGCTGTTAAATTTCTGAACAATAATGAGATACCGTTTGAAATACAGGGACCAAAGAAAAATTCTGTAGTAATTTCACAAGAGGAAATTAAGGATGAAAACGGAAGCAGTAAATTGAAACTTATTACAGCAGGAAATGACGGTGAATTTAAAATTAGTAAAGAATCTGTAAAAATGCCTGATTTGAGAGGAATGAGTTTAAGGAAATGCATTAAAATAATTTCAGGATTGGGTATTAATTACAAAATAAACGGAACAGGTAAAGTTTTAGCACAAATGCCTGAAGCAGGCAGTAAACTGGAAAACGGTCAGCAGGTTATAATAAATTGCAGTGATCCATTAGTAAACTAAAATGATGTTTAATGAATTGCTCACAGCAGCAAATGAAATATTGATAAACCCTGTAAAAAGTATTGATTTTAAAATCAATAAGCTTACATGCAGCTCAAAAAATATTGAGCAAAATGATGTTTTTTTTGCTGTGAAGGGCTTTAAAACAGATGGAAACAAATTTGTAAGCGATGCTTTTAATTCAGGTGCAATGGCTGTAATTTCAGATGCTGAAAGGCAAACCGCTGATAACAGAATTATCAATGTAAGTGATGTACGCAAAGCTATGGCAGTGATGAGCACTGCATTTTACGGTAATCCCTCTAAAAAACTTAAAATGATTGGTGTTACCGGAACTAACGGTAAAACAACAGTTACTTCTATTATTAATTATGTATTGCAGAAATGCGGTAAAATAACCGGTTTAATTGGCACTAACGGAAACTGCATTAACAACAGATTTATTAAAACAGAACATACAACTCCGGAAGCTATTGAGCTTAATGCTTTATTAAAACAAATGGCTGATGAAGAAGTTGAGTATGCAGTAATGGAAGTATCATCACACTCGCTTGCCTTGCAAAGAGTTTATGGTATTGAGTTTGATATTACGGTTTTCACAAACTTAACACCTGAGCACCTGGATTTTCATAATGATATGGAAAGTTATTTTTCAGCTAAAAAAATATTATTTGATACGTTAAAACCAATCAGTTCAAAAGGAATTCAATCTGCAGCTATTTATAACTGCAATGATGAATATGGTGAAAAAATAGTGCTGGGCAGTGATGCTGAAAAAATATCTTACGGTATTGAATGCGGGGCATATTCAGCAAGCAATATTGAAATGGATATAAACGGAATGAAATTTGATGTACATCTTCCGGATAATCATGAAAAAATTAACAAGGTAACCATCAATACCGGGTTAACCGGAAAGTTTAATGTACATAATATCCTTGCATCAATTGCAGCACTTCATTCACTTGGTATAAACATAAAAGATATTGTTAATTACTTTGGAGAGTTTGATTCTGTTGAAGGCAGATTTAACAAGATAAAATTAAATAACGGTGCAGTTGCTATTATTGATTACTCACATACACCTGATTCATTACTTAAAGCATTAACTTCAATCCGTGAAATACTTGATGAAAGCAAATCCGGAGGAAAAATAATTACGGTTTTTGGCTGCGGTGGAAACAGAGATAAAAAGAAACGCCCTGTTATGGGAAATATTGCTGTAAAATACAGCAATGAAGCAATAATTACTTCAGATAATCCAAGAAATGAAGACCCGATGCAGATAATTGAAGAAATAAAATCAGGTATTACAAGCGATAACTATTCTGTTGAAGTAAACCGTGAACTTGCCATTAAAAAAGCAGTTGGGCTAAGCAAAATAAATGATATAATCTTAATAGCAGGCAAAGGACACGAAACGTATCAGGAAATAAATGGCGTTAAATATCACTTAAGCGATACGGAAATTGCCTTAAAATACGGGAAATGAATTTAAGCTTAGATGATCTTAAAAAAATCAGCGGTTTTAAAATAATTAATGCTGAAAAGTTTAAAAATAAAAAGTTTACAGGTGTTTCAATTGATTCAAGAAAATGCAGTAAAAATGATTTATTTATTGCTATAAAAGGTGAAAAATTTGATGGACATAATTTTGTAAGTAAAGTATTTTTAAACGGCACACAAGCTGCCGTTGTTGCAGAAAATTGGTACAAAAAAAATAAAGTTTCAATAAATCGTTCTTTAAACAATAAATATTTAATAATAGTAAAGGATACTGTTAAGGCACTTGGTGAAATTGCCCGGATTTACAGAAATAAATTTGTGTTACCTGTTATTGGAATCGGCGGAAGCAACGGTAAAACAACAACAAAAGATTTTATTGCTGAAGTTCTTTCTGTAAAATATAATGTGCTTAAAACAAAGGGTAATTTAAATAATCAAATTGGTGTACCGCTCACACTTTTTGAACTGAATAATAAGCATGATATAGCAGTAATTGAGCTTGGTACAAATCACTTTGGAGAAATTGATAGTCTTTGCAGAATTGCTCAGCCGCAATTTGGTTTAATTACAAACATCGGAAAAGAACATCTTGAGTTTCTTAATGACTTAAAAGGAACAGCAAAGGCAGAAGGTGAGCTGGCAGAATATTTAAAAGAATTTTACGGCACATTTTTTTTAAATGCTGATGATAAGTATCTTTTAAAATATAAAAATAGTAAAAATTTAAAAAAAATAAGTTTTGGATTTAAAGGTAAATGTGATATTAATGGTAAGGTTACTGGATTTACAGGTTTTAAGCCAAAAATAGAAATTACAAGCGGAAAGAAAAAAATTACTGCCCAATTAAAAAATATCGGATTGCAAAGCTCTTATGCAGCACTTTGTGCTGCAGCTGTTGGGTTTTATTTTGAAATACCGGTTCAGAAATTGAAACAGGTTTTATCGGGTTATAAAATTAAATCAAACAGCCGGAATCAGCTTAAAACCAGTAACTCAATAATGGTTATTGATGATACATATAATTCAAACCCAGATTCAGTTAAAGCAGCTCTAGAAAACCTGAAGGCATATAATGTTAAAGGAAACAAATATGTAGTTCTTGGTGATATGTTAGAGCTCGGTAAAGTTTCAAAAGCAGAACATGAAGCAACAGGCAGGCTGATTAAAAAAATGGGCTTTAATTTTCTTTTAACGTATGGCAAACAATCAAGTTATACTTTTAAATCAGCAAAAGGTATAAAAAATAATTTTCATTTTGAAAACAAAGAAACATTATCAGCATTTTTAAAACTGCACGTTAAAAAGGGTGATATGGTTTTAGTTAAGGGATCCCGTTCCATGAAAATGGAAGATATAGTTAACAACTTAATAAGTAAAAACTAACTTAAATATATTGTTATACTTTTTAGCAGAATACATTAACAGAACATTTAATCCACCGGGGTTTAATATTTTCCGTTTTATAACCTGGCGGTCTGCTCTTTCTGCAATAACTGCTATGCTTATATGTTTCTGGATTGGACCTAAAATATTAAAAGTATTAAAAAAGAGGCATGTTGGTGAAGAAATAAGAAACGATGGACCGCAATCACATTTTTCAAAAGCTGGAACTCCAACTATGGGGGGTGTTATTGTACTGCTTGCAATAATTATTCCTGTGCTGTTGTGGGGTGACTTAAGAAATACTTATACCTTACTGATTTTACTTGCTACAATTTGGATGGGACTTGTGGGATTTATTGATGATTATTTAAAGGTCTTTAAAAAAATGAAAAAAGGTCTTGTGGCAAGATACAAACTTATGAATCAGGTAGGTTTGGGTATTGTAATAGCTTCTTTGATATTCTTTTTACCCGAATTTCAGAAAATTAATTCTGTAACAACTATTCCGTTCATTAAACAAATTGAGTTTGATTTTTCGTATGTATATATACCAATTATGGTATTTATAATAACTGCAACATCAAATGCGGTTAATCTTACTGATGGGCTTGACGGGCTTGCAATTGGTACCGTAGGTATTGCAGGGCTGGCACTTGGATTAATTGCATATCTTTCAGGTAACGAAATTTTTAGCCGATACCTTAATATAATTTACCTTCCGGGTAATGGGGAGCTAGCTGTTTATTGTGCCGCACTTGTTGGGGCATCTCTGGGATTTCTTTGGTTTAACTCATACCCTGCACAGGTATTTATGGGTGATACCGGCTCTCTGGCTTTAGGCGGTGCAATTGGAACACTTGCTATCCTTGTAAAAAAAGAGTTTCTCCTGCCTATACTTGGCGGAATATTTTTTGCTGAATCACTTTCAGTAATAATTCAAAGGTATTACTTTAAATATACTAAGAAAAAATACGGAGAAGGCAGAAGGGTTTTTAAAATGTCTCCGCTTCACCATCATTTTGAACTTAAAGGAATACCTGAACCCAAAATTGTAACAAGGTTTTATATTGTTGCGGTTATTCTTGCTATTTTAACATTTGCTACATTTAAGCTGAGATAAAAAAAATTTAAAAGGAGATTTATATATGAAATATTTAAAAATGATAAAAGCCGCAGTACTGATTCTCTTAATTCCGGGCATTTCATTTTCACAGCTCTCCACAGGTGAGCTTAAATTAAAATCTGCTGAAAATACAGGGTTCAGTTTAAGCAGCCACAGTTCTAAAAACAATGAGGTGAAATTAAAGTTATCGCAAAAACCCACAAAGAAAATTTATTTTGTGCCGGGTGGCAAAATCGGAATGTTCTTTCTTCAGGGTGATTACAGAGGTAACCAGTTAATTTCATTAGAAGCTTTTGGAAAATATGTTGGTGACGGGTTCTGGGCAGAAATCAGCATTCCGTTCAGATTTAAAACCAGTCCCGCTTTTACTGATATTGGAGTTGATGTAAATGTGATGTACCCTTTTCTTGGGGCAAAAAATAAATCAGAAGTTGACCCATTTGTAGGCGGGGGACTTGGACTTCATTTTATTGGAAAAGACAGGGATGACCCCCATAAATCCAGTGTTGCCGCTCGAGGCGGGCTTGGGCTAAACTTAATTGTTGGAGCTGTGTTTTTTAGAAATTATGATTTCAATATTGTAACCGAGTTAAAATATTTTAATTATTTACGTGAGTTTGATGATTTGCGGTATCAGGGAATTGGTCTGAATGTAGGGGTTACATTCCCGTAATTTTATTTTTAAAAAATTGATAGAAGTACTAGAGGAAGAAAAAAAAGTAACAGTAGTTGGCGCTGCCCGAAGCGGGATAGCCGCTGCGAAGCTGCTTAACAAGAAAGGGTTTAAAGTATTTTTAACCGATTCTGCTCCAAAAGAAAAAATTGACAAAGCTATTTTAAACGAAATAAATGAGTTTGGTATTGAAAGTGAGTTTGGAGTACACAGCAGCAGTGTATATGAAACTGATATTATGGTTATAAGTCCGGGTGTGCCTCAAAACTCTGAAATAATTCAGAATGCAATTAAAAAGGGTTTGAAAGTAATTAGCGAAATTGAGGTTGCTTCATGGTACTGCAAGGGAAAAGTAATTGCAATTACGGGAACAAACGGAAAAACAACTACAACAACATTAATCGGAGAAATGTTTAAAGATGCCGGCTATAAAACTTTTGTTTGCGGAAATATTGGTAAAGCTTTCAGCGAAATTGCGGAGCTTACTGATGAAAATTCAATTGTTGTGCTGGAAACCAGCAGCTTTCAGCTTGATAACATAAGTAAGTTTAAACCGTTCATTTCAATTTTACTTAATGTATCACCAGATCATTTAAACAGATATGATTCATTTGAAAAATATCTTGAATCCAAAATGAAGATTACTATGAATCAAAGCACCACCGAGCATTTTATTTTTAACTATGATGATGAACTTGTAAGAAAGTCTGCTGAAAAAGTTCATACAAATAAATCTGCATTTAGTCTTGGTGCTGAAGTCAGACTTAAATCAGAATCCGGTGCATATATTAATACCAATGATCTTATTTATTATTATTATATGGGTGAAGAAAATATTATTGATACTCAAAAATTGATTATTAAAGGCGACCATAATATATATAATGCTATGGCTTCGGTTATTTCAGCAAAAATTTTTGGTATTGAAAAAGATTATATAAAAAAAACTCTCGAAAACTTTAAAGGAGTAGAACACAGACTTGAATTTGTTAGGGAGCTCAGTGGAATAAAATACTACAATGATTCAAAAGCAACCAATGTTAACTCTGTTTGGTACGCTTTAAAAGGGTTCAATGAAAAATTAATTCTTATTCTGGGCGGAGAAGATAAAGGAAATGATTATACCCAAATAGAAAATGAAGTAATTTCTCATTGCAGGCATGTTGTTGCGATTGGTTCTTCCAAACAAAAAATATATGATTTCTTTAAAAGTAAGATAAGTATTGAATGTGCTGATAATATGAAAGATGCAGTTGCAAAATGCAGAAATAAAGCTTTAAAAGATGATGTAGTCCTTCTTTCACCTGCATGTGCAAGCTTTGATATGTTTGATAATTATGAACACAGAGGTAAGGTATTTAAGCAAATTGTTAATTCACTGGAATAATTGGAACCGAAAATAAATAAAATTGATCTGGGGATATTGTTCCCTATTCTTGCACTAACAACTTTCTCATTGGGGGTTGTTTACAGTGCTTCTTCAAGCTGGTCAGCTAAAATGAGCGGCGATAGCGCTATGCTTTTCCGTAATCATTTAATTAGAGCTGGTGCAGGGATTTTCCTGATATTCCTATTTTCAAGGGTAAGTTATCTTCATCTTATCAGATACCGGAAATTTTTAATGATCACCTCAATTGGTATGCTTCTTTACCTGCTGGTTGCAGGGGTTGAATCTACAAAAGGTGCTGCAAGATGGATCTACATTGGCGGTTTTAGCTTTCAGCCCTCAGATTTTGTTAAGTATGCTCTTTTAATTAACATTAGCTATCTGCTGGCAAAGAAAAAAGATTACCTTAATAATTTATATTACGGTTACCTTCCGTTATTAGGTTACGTTCTTGTTGTGGTAATATTAATTGCAGTTCAGCCAAATTTTTCCACTGCCAGTGCTATATTCCTTTCCAGCTTAATGGTATTTTGGATAGGAAAAGTTAAAATTAAACACATGGCATTTACAATCCTTTCTATGTTACCTGCTGCAGCGCTGTTTGTGCTTTCAAAACCATATATTTTAAACAGGATATTTTCTTACAGCGAGCATACCCAAGGAGGTAATGCCAGTTATCAGCTTTCACAGGCTATTATTGGATTTGGTAACGGAGGTTTCTTTGGTGTTGGACCCGGAAATTCTAATCAGCGCGAATTGTTCCTTCCGCAATCTTATGATGATTTTGTTTTTTCTATTGTTGGTGAAGAATACGGTTTTTGGGGTGTAACAATCGTAATCCTGTTATTTGCACTGTTTGTGTACCGTGGTTTAAAATTGGCTAAATCTATGCCTGATGAGTTTGGAAAATATCTTGCATTTGGTATCACTATAATTATTGGTATGAATGCTGTAATTAATATGATGGTTGCTACAGGAATGATACCAACAACAGGGCAAACACTGCCTTTTATTAGCTATGGGGGTACTTCCATAATTTTTAATTCAATTGCTGTGGGTATTTTACTGAATATTTCAACTTACCGTTTGCAGCCAAAAGGTTCGTTATTACGTAAATCTCTTAGCGCATCGGGTGATGAGGAAGATTGATTTATTATGGATAAAATTGATCGTATTGTTTTTGCCGCAGGAGGTACAGGCGGTCATATATATCCCGCTATTGCAATAGCAGATGAACTGCTTAAGTTAAACAGCAATATTGAAATAAGGTTTATTGGTGCAAAGGGCAGAATAGAAGAAAAAATTATTCCAATGAACGGATACAAACTTGAAACTATAGAAATTACAGGATTTAAAAGAAGTTTTAATTTTAAAAATATTATATCAGCAATTAAAATTTTTAAAGCACTGAAAGATTCAAAAAAAATATTAAAAGAGTTTGCTCCGCAGATAGTTTACGGTACAGGCGGGTTTGTTTCGGGTCCGGTGCTAAAAGCTGCCCAAAAACTTAAAATTTTAAATGTGATTGAAGAAGGAAATTACTACCCGGGAGTTACAGTAAAGCTGATTTCCCCTAAAGCTGATAAAGTAATATTGAATTTTGAAGGTACTAAAAAGTATTTAAAAAGAACTGATAATACCGAATTTATGTCATATCCCGTACGGGAAAATATGAAGAAATATCCTAAAGCTGATGCTGTTTTAGAATTTGGATTTAATTCGGATAAAAAAATACTTTTTGTATTTGGCGGCAGCCAGGGAGCTAAATCTATTAATAATGCATTGCTTAAATGTTTCAAAAATCTTATAAATTCAGGCATACAGATTATCTGGCAAACAGGTGAAGAAGATTTTGAAAAAATAATTTCAGCAACTTCCGGTAATATAGGTTTAAAAGTTTTTAAATATATTAATAAAATAGATATGGCATATTCAGCATGTGATCTTGTTCTTTGCCGTTCGGGTATTTCTACAATAATGGAGCTGGCTTTGTTTGGTATTGCAGCGGTATTTGTACCCTACCCGTTTGCATCAGAAAATCATCAGGAAAAAAATGCTGCAGCAGTTGCTGAAAAAAATGGAGCTGTGCTATTGCCGGACAAATACCTGAATGAAAAACTTGAAAGTTCAATTTTAAACCTGATAAATGATGAAAACAAACTTAGCTTAATGAGAGCAAATATAAGTAAAATGGCAGATAAAAAAGCAGCATCTAAAATTGCAAAAATGCTGATTGAACTTGTAAACAGCAGAAAAAACTGATAGTATTTATATGCAGGATAAAATTCATAAATACAGAATGGATTTTTATTATCAGGCACTTGTTACTTATCTGCTGTTTTTTGCCGGTTACGTTCTTTTTAGCGGAACAATTGGAAAGAGCTTTAGTGCGTTATATAATGACCCGATTTTCTACATATTGATTTTGTTCATTATAATTTTTTTGATCATTGTAATTATTAAAATTTTTCGTGCACCAATGATAATATTAAAAGATGACAGAATTATTTTCCGTAACAGGTTTGGCGAAAGGGAAGTTGTTTTCGCTGATATATTGAACATTAAAATTGGCAGAAGAAAAAAAAGAGATGAAGAAGTTACATACAGAATAATTAAACTAAGACTTAGAAACAGAAGAAAACAACTAAGAATAAGAGCAAATGATTTTGAACGGGGCGGAGAGCTTATCAATGAATTTTTAAGAATTAAATATCCCGATGTAAAGGATAAGCAGTAAAATTATAATTAAATGGAAAAGAAGAATATTTTTTTTATAGGTATTGGCGGTATTGGAATGAGTGGTCTAGCAGAATATTTTTTGCGAAACGGATATATTGTTTCAGGAAGCGATATGAACGAAACACACATTACGCAAAGACTTGCAAAATTGGGTGCTATTGTTTATTACGGACACTCTTCATCAAATATTACACCCAATCTTGATATTGTTGTGTATTCTTCAGCAGTAAAAAATGATAACCCGGAAAAAATAAAATCACAGGAACTTGGTTTAAGAATTATCAGGCGGGCTGAAATGCTTGGTGAAATAGTAAATGATAAATATTTAATTGCAATAAGCGGTACACACGGTAAAACTACTACAACAGCTATGATTGGAAAGCTGTTAGTTGATGCCGGACTTGACCCGCTGATTTTTGTAGGCGGTAATGTAAAACTTTTTGATGGCGGTGCATACAGGTTTGGCAGCGGAAAATATGCTGTTGTGGAAGCTGATGAATATGACAGATCATTTTTAACTTTAAGACCGGATATTTCAATTGTAACAAATATTGATGCTGACCATCTGGATATTTATAAAGATATTGATGATATAAAAGATACTTTCAGGCAGTTTTGTGATAAAACCAAATACGGTGCTTACATTGTATATTGCGGTGATGATGAAAATATTAAAAGTTTTATTAATTCCATTAACAGAGAAAAGATTTCATACGGTTATGATCAAAAAAATTACCTTAAAATAATTGACTACTTTACTGAAGGAAATACAGTGCAGTTTAATATACTTAACTCACACAGCCGGTTTGATAATATTGCATTAAAAATTGCCGGTAAACATAATGCTCTTAATTCCACTGCCTGCTTTGCAGTATCAAAAATACTTGAAATACCATTTGAGGTATATAAAAATAGTATTGCCGGCTTTAACACAGTTGACCGCAGACTTGAGCTAAAGTATGATGCTCACGGAATAAAAGTGTATGATGATTATTCACATCACCCGGTTGAAGTAACTGCAAGTTTGAAAGCTTTAAAAGATATGCTGTGTAATAAGCTTACAACTGTGTTTCAGCCTCATTTATTTACACGCACACGTGATTTTTACAAGGAGTTTGCATCTGCCTTAAGCATAAGTGATGAAGTTATTTTGATGGATATTTATCCCGCAAGAGAAAAATCTATAGAAGGTATTAATAGTGAACTTATATTTAATGAAGCATTAAAAAATAATGTAAATATAAAACTGATACATGACCGTGGTGAAATACTTGCAGATTTAATCCAGAATTTAATTCCGGGCGGTATAATTGTTTTTCAGGGTGCAGGCGATATAACGGAACTTTGTAATGAATTTATTAACATTCTTAATAAACAGAATTGATTTCAATTTCTGAAATACAAAAGTTTTTTAAAGGTAAAATTACTTTAAATGAACCTCTGGCACGGTTTACAACATTCCGTATTGGCGGCGTTGCTGACTACTTTGTTGAACCTGTTGATACTGATGATGTTATTAACATTGTTAAGTATGCTTCGCAGCACAGCATTCCATATTATGTAATGGGTAACGGAAGTAATATCCTGATAAGTGATGATGGAATAAGAGGTATAGTTATAAACCTAGAAACAGGTTTCAATTATTTGAAAAATGAAAATGGCGTAATTATATGCGGTGCGGGTGTAAAAATGGCTCGCTTTGCAGATTACTGTATTCAAAACAGTCTAAGCGGTGTAGAAATGCTTGCGGGAATTCCCGCAACTGTTGGCGGTGCATTAATTATGAATGCCGGTGCTTATGGAGGCGAAACTGCCGATTATGTTTGGGAAGTAAAAGTTATAGCTGCAAACAAGCTCAAGGTATTAAAAAAAGCTGACTGCGGATTTAAATACAGAACCAGCGGATTAAAAAACTCAGTTGTACTAGAAGCTTCATTTAATCTTGAAACAGGCAATAAGGAAGAAATTTCCAGGAAAAGAAAAGAACTTATTCTGCACCGCAACCAGGCGCAGCCGGTAGAAATACCAAATGCGGGATGTGTATTTAAAAATCCCAAAGATAATAAGGCAGCACTGCTTATTCAGCAATGCGGACTTAAAGGTACCACTTTTGGCGGAGCTATGGTTTCACATAAACATGCAAATTTTATTGTAAATTTTCATAAAGCATCTGCAAATGATGTTATTGAATTAGTTAAGATTGTTAAAAATACTGTTAAAAATAAAACCGGTATAGAGCTTGAAATGGAAATTAAGCTGATTGGATTTGAGGAGGTAAAAGTATGAAGAACTGGAAAATTATTATTTTATTTACCGTTGTAATATTATTTACTTTTTCAAGTATCGTAATTTCAGGATTGTGGAAAGATAAATCTACTATCAGAAATGTTGAGTTTACCGGCAACTTGACTTTATCTAAGGAAGAAATATTTGAGTTCGCACATCTCAATGACTCGCTAATATGCAATAATGAAGTATCACTGGAAAATATTGAAACAAGGATTGCAAAACATCCTAACATTAAAAAAGTTGTTGTTTTAAAAGATGGCGTAACTGTTAAAATTGAGATTTCCGAAAAAAATCCGTTTGCGGCTGTATCAAACGGAAATGATCTGTTTTTAGTAGATGACCAGCTTACAATTTATCCGGTTAAAAAAGAACATATTAATATTGATCTCCCTGTTATAAGCGGTCTATCAGCAGAGCTTGGTGCCGGAACTTACGGTAAAAATGATATGGAACTCCTGAAAATTTCTCAATATATCATAAGTCAGTCGCTAAAAATAAATAAAAGTCTGTATAATTATATTTCTGAAATAAATTTCAGCAATAGTAACATTGTATTAATTACAAGTGATGATGCTACTCCGGTTTATTTTATTGATTTCAGTGCAATTGATAATAAAAACCTTAATGTTGAAAACTCAAGTGATATTAAAAATCATCAGCTTTTAAATGCAATTGATAAAAATTTAATCCTGCTTAACGGTTTTTTAAAGCAGGTTAGGGTTTACAGACCTGCTAATTCATTTAAGTATATTGATTTGAGATATAATGATCTCATTATTACAAAAACCAATAATCAGCAAGCACAGCAATAATCAGCAAAGGTAGTAATTTAAAGGAAAATATTACAATCAGCGAAATGGCAAAAATTAAAAACGAAAATAACATAATTGTTGGATTAGATGTTGGCACAACCAAAATTTGTACTATAGTAGCACAGGTTAGGGATGACGGAAAACTTAATATTTTGGGAATAGGTAAAGCGCCCTCAACCGGTTTGTCACGCGGAATGGTAGTAAATCCGGGCAAAACACTTGATTCAATAAAAGCATCTTTAACAGAAGCAGAAGAACGTTCTGGATTTGATATCAAATCTGTTACTGTGGGAATTGCCGGACCGCATATTCGCTGCATTCAGTCAGAAGGTATTGTTGCTATTTCTCATCCCGATAGAATTATTACCGAAGATGATATTGAACGGTTATATGAAAGTGCAAAAAGTTTAAGACTAAGCAAGGATGAAAAGATAATTGATGTCATTCCACAGGAATTTATTATAGATAGCAAAGACGGAATATTTGATCTGCCAATCGGGATGTATGGCTTAAGAATGGAAGCAAAGGTGAATATTCTTACCGGTCTTGTTTCTCAGATTGACGATCTTTCAAGCTGCGTTCAAAGCTGCGGTGTTGATATTGATGATATTGTGCTTGAACCTTTAGCTTCATCTTATGCGGTGCTTAATGAGAGCGAAAAAAAGATGGGTGTTGCAATGATTGATATTGGCGGTGGAACTACTGATATAGCAGTGTTTAAAAAAGGAGTCATTAAGCACACTGCCGGTATTGGTATAGCCGGAAGCCAGGTTACAAATGATATCTCTGAGACTCTTGGAATTGAAGAAAAAGAAGCTGAACGTGTTAAAAAAGAATTTGGCTATGCAATGGTTAGTGAAATTATTAATGATGATATAGTTACTATACAGGGTATTAAAGGAAGAAAACCGCTCAAAATAGAAAAAAGCATTATTGCAAGAATTATTCAGGCAAGAATGGAAGAGCTTTTTGTGCTTGCCGCACAGGAAATTAAACGAAGCGGAATTGAAAGTTACCTTCCCGGTGGTGTTGTTATAACAGGAGGCGGCTCTTTGCTTCGCGGAACAAACGAGCTTGCTGCTCAGGTTATTGGCGCGGAAGTGAATCTTGGGATTCCTTTGGATATTGGCGGCGGGTTGATAAAAGAAGTTGAAAGTCCTATGTATGCAACCGGTATAGGTCTTATACTTCACAGAATGAAGTATTTAAACCAGAAGTTAAGTGCAAAATCTTTAAAAGGAAAAAAACATCCCGGAATAAAAAATATTTTTGAAAGAATTAAACATTGGTTTGATGAACTGTAATCAATGTAATAAAAAAATAATAAATGAATTCAATTTTTTTAAAATATAAACCAATTTCTTTCTAAAGGGGAAAGAGAAGGAGAAAAATCAAAATGTCAATTTCACTTGTTACAGAATCAGCTTTCGGCGCAAAGATAAAGGTTATTGGTGTTGGTGGTGCCGGTGGTAACGCTATTAATAATATGATTGAAAAAGGTCTGGATAGCGTTGATTTTATTGCTATGAACACAGATATTCAGGATCTAGAGCGAAGCAAGGCAGATATAAAAATTCAAATCGGCAGAAATACTACATTGGGGCTTGGTGCCGGTATGGATGAATCTAAAGGTGCTAAAGCAGTTGAAGAAAGCCGCGAGGAAATTGAGCAGGTTGTGCGCGGATGTGATATGGTATTTATCACTGCAGGTATGGGAGGAGGTACCGGTACAGGCGGGGCACCTGCTGTTGCCAGAATTGCCAAAGCAACTGGTTCTTTAGTTGTTGGTATTGTTACTAAACCATTTGATTTTGAAGGCGATGACAGGCTTAGAATTGCTGAAGAAGGGTTAAAGAGATTTAAGCAGGAAGTAGATTCTTGCATTGTTATTCCCAATGAACGCCTTTTAACTGTACTTGGTGAAGAAGTTACCCTTGAAAACAGTTTCAGAAAAGTTGATGATGTTCTTTATAATGCAACCCGCGGTATAAGTGATATTATTACAAAAAAAGGTAAGGTTAATGTTGATTTTGCCGATGTTAAAACTATTATGCGTGATATGGGCGATGCCCTGATGGGTATTGGCTATGCAAAAGGTGAAGATAAAGCACTTAGGGCAACACAGGAAGCAATTGATAACCCGCTTCTTGAAGGTGTTTCCATTGCAGGTTCAAAATCAATATTGCTTAATATAATTGCAGATCCAAAATTCAGAATTTCTGATCTTAAGAACATGACCGAGCTTATCAAAAAGGCTGCAGGATGCAGTTATGGTAAACTTATTTGGGGTGTTGTAAGTGATGAAAGACTTGAAGATGAAGTTATTGTTACTATTATTGCTACAGGTTTTACTACACAGCAGGCAAAACAATTAAATACATATCCTGAAAAAGATGAAGTTAAATCAAAAAACCTTCTGCTTGATATTGAAAAAGAAACTAATGTTGTTAAGATACCGAGCAATCAGCAGGAATTAAAGAACTATGATATTCCGACAGTTCAAAGAAATAAACTATTTAGCGATGAAGATTTGAATAAGATAAGATCCAGAAGCGATGACACAGATTTAGAAGACTTTGATTTTAACAGTGATGAATTTAAGATATCGAATGATGATAAGCCTGCTTTTTTAAGAAGACAAATGGATTAAAAAATTAAGCTTTTTGTTCATTCAATAATTTTAAAAATTACTGTCCCGCTTCTGAAATATGTAATAAACCCAAATATTCGGGTTTGACGTCACGAGGCTGGCTTCGAGAGAAAAGCATCATATTCTGCTCTGCTTTTAAATACGGTTGCAGTCAGCTTCGTACCGGTGTATGCCGGGACCAGGATATAGTTTACTACATACAACTACCTCAGCTTTTTTCCCCAAAAAAGCCTCCTCCATTAACCCGAAGGGTTCTGTCCCAAACAGAACCCTTCACTTTTTATATGCTTAAATAATAATTTATTTTATGTAATTATTTAGGGGGTAAAATATCGGTTGTTTTCCAAACAAGAATCTTTTCTCCGCTGCCGGAGGCAGCAAGATAATTGCTGTCAGGTGAAAATTTAACAGTATAAACTTCTCCTCCAAATCCGCTTAGCGTTTTTATCAGCTTAGAGGTATTTACATCCCATATCTTTACTGTTTCATCATTACTTGCTGTTGCTAAAAACTTGCTTGCAGGTGAAAAACTAGCTGAATTTACTGTTCCCTCATGACCTTTTAGGGTTAAAATCTTTCCTGCTGATCTTACTTCCCATATTTTCACATCATTATCTTTGCTTGTGCTTGCCAAATAATTGCCGTCCGGGGAAAAAGTTACAAATGTAACCCTGCCTGAGTGTCCTTTATATTGCGGAGCAAATGATTTCAGTGCAAAGCTGTATATTCCAATTCCCTTACCCATTGTTCCTGCTGCAAGGTATGTGCCATCCGGATTAAAATCACAGCTGAATGTATTATATCTGTATGTTTCAAACAATTTAGAACCAAACAACTCTCCATCATCATCACCTTCCTTGCTTAGACGCAGTGTTTTTGTGATTGTATATTTACCTGTTTCAAATATTGAAACTATAAAATTCAGTCTTATACCTTTACTTTCCTGCTGTTCGGTGGGGTCTTTTGTGTATGCCACAGCAAGCTGTTTGCCGTTTGGTGAAAACAATGCGTAATACACATTGCCGTTAACAGAAAAATTATTTTTTATATCATGTGAAACAGCATCCATGATATTTATTTCACCTTCATAATAAGTAAATACAAGCAAACTTTCTTTAGCGGGTGAAAAATTTATTGATGTAATATTTGACTCTGTTTCAAGTGAATAACTTTTTTTGCCGTTTTCTGTATCAAAAAAAATCAAATTACCGTTTTCATCACCGCTGACTAACGTTTTTGAATCATTTGAAAATGCAATACAGTTAACTTTTCCTCTATTTCCCTGCAAAATCTTTGCATCTTGGGAAATAATTGTATTTGTCAAAAATATCAGTAACAGTAAAATATATAGTTTTTTCATGAATTTAATTTGCATTTGTTATATTTAACAAATTAATTATAAAATTAGTTTAAAAAAATCTGAAATTTTATTTTTCGTGAATTTTGATGTATTTTTTTGGGGAATGTAATGCAAAAAAGATAAAGAAGTTTTCTGTAAAAAAAAAGGGCTTACTTTGTAAGCCCCGGTTCATCTGCTAATTAGTAGGGAATACTATCAGCTTTTGCTGGTATAGCAGAAAATTGTTTTT
Source organism: Ignavibacteria bacterium (assembly GCA_020852705.1). Lineage (GTDB taxonomy): Bacteria > Bacteroidota > Ignavibacteria > Tepidaquicellales > OLB5 > OLB5. Next base: position 223,604 of record JADZAP010000040.1, read on the forward strand.
ATTTATGGTGTGTATTCGTATGTATATGTTGTTACGTAATGATCTTTACCTACATAACAATCTATTATTAACTGACACAGATTATTCTTATCAAAATATGTTTTTGGTGCATAAAAAAATCCTTTTTTCACTTCGTTGGCATACTGTTTATTGCTTTTAGTAAGCTTAAGTACCTCAATTGAATTTGCTTCGGGATTTTTATAGTCACTTCCGGCTTTTCCAAAAAACATTTTTATACCTGTTGAAATATTTGCAGTTGTGCTGTAATCAATATTGGTGTATATGGCTTCAAGGTTCAGATATTCTCCCGGCTTCATATATTCAGGCGGGTCTTGCCATTTAAACCCGGATTCAATTGTATGAACTATTTCCAGCATATCCTTCCATGAACAGTTTGCAGTAACATCGTTATTTCTTATATCCCATTTTGTGATATTTATTCCGTTATATTGCTTTGCCTCAACACTTTTTAAAGTCCAGCCTCCCGAAGTCAGATCCTCAGCAATAAATTTTGATGTTTCTGTTTCTTGAACATCCTTATTTTTTACTTCACCTTTGGTATTTGAACTAGCATCATTTGTCGTCTGATTATTGCTTCCCGGATCTTCCAGAATTATTACATTTGTACTGTTCTCATTTTCAGTTGTTATATCAGTGTTATTTACCGATACATTCTGTGCTGTTATGCTAAAATTCCATGTATATAAAAGAACGGTTATTAAGGTATATTTTAAAAATTTGTATTTATATTGATTATTCATCAATCTGTTTCTAACATTCTTATGGTATTAACTATAACCGGAATTTATAGTCATTATAGTTAGTTTTTCCTACTGCGAATATGGTATATGATATATGGTTATTCAATACTCTATATTGGGGATATTAGAATTTATAATATTATTTATGATTTATTGCAATTATTTGCTATATTTGAAAGATTTTAGAATAAATAGGTCAATTAATCTGAAAAAGTTTATATTAAAACTTACACTTATTTTCACCGTGATAACGGTAATACACGGATGTGCCAATCAGTTACCGCCCGGCGGCGGTGAAGAAGATAAAACTCCGCCTAAGGTAAAGATTATTTCCCCCAAGCCAAACGAAACTAACTATTCCGGTAATTCAATTTCATTTGAATTTAATGAATACATTGACAGACGGAGTTTTCAGGATGCATTTCATACATCACCGCAGGTAAAAGGTGAACTTGAATTCAACTGGGGTGCTAAGGATGTTGAAGTAATTTTTCCAAAGGAATTTGATAAAATAGATCCCAATAAAACATTTGTTGTTACTGTTAATACTTCATTTAAAGATATTAGGGGTAATTCTGTAAATGAACCTGTTAGCTTTGCATTTTCAACCGGCAGCAGAATTGATATGAGCTCTGTTACAGGCAGGGTTTATAATGCAGAAAATAAAACAGTTTCAATACTTGCATATAATATGAAAAGTAATTACAATCCTACTGAAAACCTGCCTGATTATGCAGTTGAAACAGGACCTGAAGGAAATTACAGTTTAACAAACCTTGCTGCAGGAAGCTACAGAATAATTGCAATTATTGATGATGACCGCAACCTTTTATATACCGGTGACCGCGAAAGTTATGGTGTACTGCCGGCTGATATTGATATTGCCGACTCCATTAACATTCCCAATATTAATTTTAATTTAAAAATATTGGAAACTGCTCCTGCAGTTCAGCCCGAGCTTGATATAACTAAATATTTCAAAGATTCACTTGGCATTATTTCAACATCTATTAAGCCGGGCACACAATCAGTGCTTCCGGAGCAGAGTATTTTTATTTCATTCAACCGCAACAAGCCAACAAGAGATGAAATTATTAACGGATTGGAAATTACTGATGAAGATAACTCACCCGAAAGGATGGTTTTCAACTGGAAAAATGATTCATTGGTAGAAATATTTGCCCAAAACCGCTTTAAGTCAAATAAAAAATATATGTTATCTCTTACCGCAAAGGATGATTCAGCAAGGATTTACAGGTATTCCATGCAGTTCAGAACTGTTTCAGTGAATTCATTTGGAGAACTTAAAGGAAATATCAACTATAATTCTATTTCGCCCGAAGATTACTTAACACGCATTGAGCTAAGAGCCGAGAAGATTATTCCGGTATTAAAATATAACTTTGAAGTACGCGATACGGTATTTATTTTCAAGAACATTTTTGATGCATCATACAAGCTCTTTGCATATATTGATAAAAATAATAACGGAGTATTTGATTACGGCAGTCCGTACCCTTATGAGCCGGCAGAGCCATTTGTATTTTATCCATCGCTTATTGGTATAAAAGGCGGCTGGACAGTTGAAAATGTGAATATAAATTTTGCGAAGTAAGATTTATAAAATTAGTTGTTATTGTATTTAATTTGGATTATTTTTAAATAATCAAATTTCATCCAATTTGAAAAAGCTGCTTAAAATATCACTTACAATATTTTTTACTGCAATTATTGTACTTGGCTTTGCGGTGCCTGCCAATATGCCGCCAAACGGCACATGGTACCAGCAATTCTTTCCGCCGCTTGGAGGCAGGGTAATCAGCGATATTACCTTCGTTGACAGCTTAACAGGTTACGCCGTAACAAAATTCACTTCATCAAATGATACAAACTTTATCCTTAAATCCAGTAATTCGG
>JADZAP010000041.1 GCA_020852705.1 Ignavibacteria bacterium
AAAGACTCACAAGCCGGCTAATATACTTCAGCATGTTAAGATTGTTTCAGAGGATATCCGGAAGGTATTTGGTGAAGGAACATCAAACGCCAAAACAACGCCTAATAATCTGCCAATGGTTTACAGGTTATCGCAGAATTATTCCAATCCGTTTAACCCAACCACAAAGATAAACTATGACCTGCCGAGGGATGCAAAAGTTACGATAGTAATTTATGATATACTGGGTCAGGAAGTAAAACGACTCGTAAATAATGAGCTAAAGAAAGCAGGTACTTATATTGTAGATTTCAGCGCACAGAACTATGCATCGGGTGTATATTTCTGCCGCATTGAAGCAGAAGAAACGAATGGTTTTAAGTTTACGGATAGCAAAAAGATGGTGCTGTTGAAGTAATTATTATTCAAACAATTTCATCATTATATTTGAAGGGAACGATAAACCGTTCCCTTTTAATTTTATATTTTTATGTCAGAAAATCTACCTGAAATATTAACAGTTTCAGAGCTGAACGCTTCAATTAAAGAGTTAATTGAAGAGAATTTCAGATTTGTTCATCTTATGGGTGAAATTTCCAATTTCAAAATCCACACTCAAAGCGGGCATTACTATTTCACTATTAAAGATGAACATTCACAAATTAGTGCTGTTATGTGGAAAACCAGAAATCAGCAATTGTTATTTACACCTGAAGATGGTATGCAGGTTGTTGTAAAAGGTCGTGTAACAGTTTATCCCGCACGCGGAAATTATCAGGTTGAAGTATGGGAAATAAAGCCGCAGGGTGCAGGCGAACTGCAGTACAGATTTGAACAGTTAAAACAAAAATTATTTGAAGAAGGTCTCTTTGATGAATCACATAAAAAACCGCTTCCAAAATATCCTGAAAATGTTTTAATTATTACTTCACGTACGGGAGCTGTATTGCAGGATTTTATCAACGTAACCGGCAGACGTTACCCTCTGCTTAATGTTTATCTTTACCCTGTAAGCGTACAGGGTTCGGCAGCGGCATCATCTTTAACAGAAGCTGTGATAATGGTACAGAATTTGGTTAAGAAAAATATCCTGCCAAAAATTGATGTACTTATTCTTGCTCGGGGAGGCGGTTCAATTGAAGATTTATGGTCATTTAATGATGAAAAGCTTGCAAGGGTAATTTTTGAGTGTAAAATTCCGGTTGTAAGTGCAGTTGGACATGAAGTTGACTATACTATTTGCGATTTTGTTGCAGATTTAAGGGCACCAACCCCATCTGCCGCTGCTGAGCTGATTACACCGGATATTAGCAAGTTAATTGAAAATCTTGACAAATTTTCGTATTTTAGCAGAAGTTTTGTCCAACAAAAGCTGGATAGTTATAAAAATTCGCTCCGTGAGATTGAAGGGAGTTACTATTTTAACCGTCCAAAGGATATTATTTATAATTTTTACCAAAAACTTGATGATTTTTCAAAGAGTATAAATCAAGTAACTTTAAGCAGGGTAAGTAATTTTAAAAATCTGGTAAAAAGTTATAAAAAAACTCTTCATCACGTTTCACCGCAAAATAACCTTAAAAAAGGTTATGCAATTGTGAAGAAAAAAGTTGAAATGGATGAAATGCGTCTGCAGTTTGATTTCAATAAAATTGTAACACGAGCAGCTAAGCTTAAAAAAAATGAAGTAATTGAAATTGAATTTTTTGATAAATCAAAAAATGCAAAAATCACATAAATAAAAATTTGACAGTAAAGAAAAATAAAGAAAAAGACCGCAGTTTTGAGGATTCATTCAGCAGATTAGAAAAGATTTTGGAGGAGCTTGAAAGTGAAGATTGCGCACTTGAAGATACCATTAAACTTTACGAAGAAGGATTAAATCTTACAAAAATTTGCTATGATAAACTTAACAATGCTGAATTACGTATAAAGGAAATAACCAAATCAGCAAAATCAGGTGCTGAAATTAAAGATTACACTCCGTAACCGGAAAATTATATTTAATTAACTAACCACAATTTAATTTGGAAACAGAATATAAATATCTGAACAATATTAATACTCCGCAAGACTTAAAGAAGCTTAATTTAACTGAGCTTAAAGTTCTGGTTAAAGAAATCAGAGAGTTTCTTGTTGATACAATTTCAAAAATCGGAGGTCATCTTGGTGCCTCGCTTGGCGTTACCGAGCTTACCGTTGCACTGCATTATGTTTTTAATACCCCTGAAGATAAACTGATATGGGATGTTGGTCATCAGGGATATATACATAAAATACTTACCGGCAGAAAAGATCAGCTTAAAACAATACGGCAATACGGAGGTATCAGCGGATTTCTAAAGCGTTCAGAAAGTGAATATGATGTTTTTGGAGCAGGGCATGCAAGCACATCATTAAGTGCTGCGCTTGGCGTTGCAGCAGCCAGGGATTTCCAGAAGAAAAAATTTAAAGTTGTTGGTATTATTGGCGATGGCAGTATGACAGGCGGCATGGCTTATGAAGCTATGAATAATATTGGTTTGCTTAAAAAAGATATTATTGTTGTATTGAATGATAATAAAATGTCAATTGCCCCAAATGTTTGGTCACTGCATAATTATTTTAATGAGTTTTTATCAAACCCTTCATACAATAAGTTCCGCAATTACGTTTGGGATGCAACCGGTAAACTTGATCCAAAAATTGGCGATAGACTCCGTAATTTTGCTGCAAAAATTGAAGGCGGCTTAAAAGGTGTTGTAACCCCCGGCATGCTTTTTGAAGCTTTAGGTTTCAGGTATTTTGGACCTATAAACGGTCACAACATTGTAAATATTGTTAAAATATTTGAGGAAACCAAAGATTTTAGCGGTCCTATACTTGTTCATGTTGTAACAGAAAAAGGACATGGTTATCAGCCGGCAAAAAATCATTACCAAAAATTCCATGCATCAACACCATGGGATAAGGATACAGGGCAGGCACTTAAAAAATCAGGCGGTAACCCTGCTTATACAAAAATTTTTGGCGAAGCAATGGTGGAAATCTGCAAGGAAAACGAAAAAGTTGTTGGCATTACAGCAGCTATGCCGGATGGAACAGGGCTTGATATTTTACAAAGGGAAATGCCCGAAAAATTTTTTGATGTAGGTATTGCCGAGCAGCACGCAGTAACTTTTGCTGCGGGAATGGCAACCGAGGGCTATACCCCTGTTTGTGCAATTTATTCAACTTTCATTCAGCGTGCATTTGATCAGGTTGTGCATGATTGTGCAATTCAAAAACTGCCTGTTATATTTGTTATGGATAGAGGCGGCATAGTGGGCGCTGATGGTCCTACACATCACGGGGCACTTGATCTCAGCTTTTTCAGGTGCATTCAGGGGATGGTGCTTATGGCACCAAAGGATGAACAGGAATTACGTGATATGTTATATACTGCAACGCTGTACAAAAAAGGTCCTATTGCAATGCGATATCCTCGAGGAAATGCACTTGGTGTTGAAATTAAACCTATGGCTCAAATACCGATAGGTAAAGGTGAAATAGTTGAAAAAGGGAATGATGCTGCTATAATAGCTATTGGTAATATGGTTGATATGGGATTAAAAGCCAGAAATATACTTGCAAAAGAAGGTATTGATGCCGAAGTTGTTAATGCAAGATTTGTAAAACCGCTTGATTCGGAACTGCTGAAAGATGTATTCAGCAGGCATAAAAAAGTTATAACAATTGAAGATAATGTAATTACAGGCGGTTTTGGCAGTGCCGTTTTAGAATTTATGAATCAGCAGAACATAAAAGATGCTGATGTTATTGTTCACGGCTTACCCGATAAGTTTGTTGGTCACGGCACCCCTGATGAATTATACAAAGACCTAAAACTTGATGCCGCAGGAATTGCTGAAATAATTAAAGATCATTTACTGAATAAAATAAAGGTAATAAACTAGAAATTGAAAAGTAGTTATTTATTACTTACTGCCATTTTTACAATTGTTTGTATTAGTTCGTGCGGTAATGAAAATGCAGTTGCTGTGCCTGATGAGGTTTTGATATATAATGAACCCGGTTTAGTTGATAGTGCTGCAATTACAAGCTGTTATGATTATACCAGATCACATTTTTTAAAAGATACGTTCAGTATTTGGGGGTATAACAAATTAAAGGTTGAGTTTGAATCATTCACAACAAGTGATAGAGCTATGATATCATTTGTTGAGTTCAGCAATTCTGTTAACAACAGGATACTTTATGTAAAATCAAACAATGATATAAATTCAACCCACTCATTTGAAATTAATGTGCCTGCTGAACCAACTTGGTATGAATTGAGATTGTTTTTAAGTCCGCGCGTTTGCGGAGAAAATGAATTTAAATTTATCAGGGCAAGAGACCTGAAAATTTACGGAATTAAATAAATAAAACAAGATTTGGAACACAGAGATTTAGAAAAATATATTCCAATTGAAACATTTACAGGTGAAACAGAAATTGATGATATTACATCTGAAAAAAAACTGTATGTAGAAACTTACGGATGCCAGATGAATTTTGCTGATACCGAAATTGTAAACGGTATTATGAAAAAAAATGGATATGATATTACTGAAAATATAGATGACTCGGCAATTATACTTTTAAATACTTGCAGCGTTAGAGAAATGGCTGAAGCCAGAGTTTTACAGAGATTAACCGAGATTAAAAAATATAAGAAGAATAATCCTAATCTTGTAGTTGGTATAATTGGCTGCATGGCAGAAAGGATGAAACGGGATCTTATTACCAAAAAGGGAGTAGTTGATCTTGTTCTTGGACCGGATGAATACCGGAGGCTGCCATCACTTATTGATAATCTGATTGATACCGGAGAAAAAGGAATTGCTGTAAAACTTTCGCGGGTTGAAACTTATGATGATATTATGCCCGTTCGAAAAGAAGGTATAAGTGCTTGGCTTTCAGTAATGAGAGGGTGTGATAAGTTCTGCAGTTTTTGTGTTGTTCCATATACCAGGGGCAGGGAGCGAAGCCGCCCGCTTGATGGTGTTACAAGAGAAATTTCAGCCCTTGCCGAAGAAGGATTTAAGGATATTACATTATTGGGACAGAATGTTAATTCATACAAAAGCGGCGAAAATGATTTCAGCGATTTGCTTGCTGCATGTGCAAAAGCTGTGCCTGAGGTAAGAATAAGATTTACAACCTCTCACCCGCAGGATCTTTCAATGAAACTGATTGAAACAATAGCTTTATATAATAATATTTGTAAATATATCCATCTTCCTGTACAGAGCGGAAGCAATAGAATACTTGAACTTATGAAAAGGAATTATACTGTTGAGCATTACATGAAAATAATGTATAATATTAAAAACATAATTCCCGATGTAACACTTTCTACAGATATTATTTCAGGGTTTTGCACAGAAAACGATGATGACCACAAAATGACTCTTGATATTATGAGTGAAGTAAGGTATGACGGTGCATATATGTTTAAATATTCACCCAGAGAAAAAACCAAAGCATGGCAGTATGATGATGATGTAGATGAAGAAATAAAAACTAAAAGACTTATGGAAATTGTTGAACTGCAAAGAAATATTTCTGAAGAAAAAAATAAATCTTTAGTTGGCAAAGAGTTTGAAATAATTGTAGAAGGTATCAGCAAAAAATCAGATAAAATGCTGTTTGGCAGAACTGACGGCAATAAAACTGTGATAATCCCTTTAAACGGTTCCGAGGCAGGTGATAAAGTTAAAGTAAAAGTAAATAAAGGAAATTCGGCTACACTGTTTGGTGAAGCTGTTTCATTGAATTAATAGTACTGCAATCAGGTATATTCAAGGGGAAAAGAGATCTTAAGCAATAAACATTTATATAGAAAATTGAACGGAGAGACCGAAAAAAAACTGCTTGATCAAACCAGAGTATATCAAAGCTCTTTGCTTGGGAATTCTGTTCCTATTGTGGAGCTTAGGGGAATAATCAGGCAAGTTGCCCCTACTGATGTAACTGTATTAATAACCGGAGAAAGCGGCTCGGGTAAAGAGGTAGTTGCTAATGAGATTTATAAGCAAAGCAGCCGTCAAAATAAACCATTTATTATAGTTAATTGCGGAGCAATTCCCGAAGGGATTATAGAAAGTGAACTTTTTGGGCATATAAAAGGTTCTTTTACAGGTGCTACTGAAAACCGTAAAGGTTACTTTGAAGCAGCTAATAACGGAACAATTTTGCTTGATGAAATTGGTGAGCTTCCTTTGCAAACTCAGGTGAAGTTTTTAAGAGTAATAGAAAACGGTGAATATATAAAAGTTGGCGGCACACGATCCGAAAAAGTAGATGTTAGAATAATTGCCGCAACCAATAAAAATCTTGAGCAGCTTATAGCTGCAAATTCTTTTCGTGAAGACCTTTATTACAGATTGAGATCAATTAATATAGTTATTCCTCCGCTTCGTGAAAGGAAAGATGATATTAAGATATTATTTGATCACTTTGTAAAACAGTTTACTGAAAGAAACTCAGTTGAATTTATGGGAGTTTCAGCCGAAGCAATGAATTATATTATTAATTATAACTGGCCCGGCAATGTTAGACAGTTAAAGAATTTTATTGAAAGTCTGCTAACATTAAACAGAGATAAAATTATTGATGAAAAAGATGTATTGGCTCAGCTAAGCATACCAAAAGCAGAAATTATGCCGGCAGGTGTTAACGGTTTCAATAAACAGGATGAACGGCAGCTTCTCTTTGGAGCACTTTTTGAACTTAAACGGGATATTATGGATATTAAGCATCAGCTCAATTCCTTTGATGATGCTAAACACAGGGCTGAACCTGAAGACGGATTTTTTATCAGCGATGATAAAATAGATTCTATTACTTATAATGAGTTTGAACAGGAATTATTAACTTATTACTTCAATAAATATAACGGTAACATAAACAGAATTGCAGATAAGTTAAAAATTAGCAACAGAACACTTTACAGAAAGTTTAAACAGTACGGTTTAAAGAACGGAAAGTATAATTAATGAATTACCTTTATAAAATATTTAAGTTTTTTATAATTATTTTTATATTTTTACCTGCTGTTTCTTGCAATTACAGTTTTAAAGGGGCATCTCCGCCGGATGGAATAAAAACTATTTATATTCCAACAATCCGTGATGAAAGCGGGTTTGGCTTACCTTCTCTTGGCGAAGATTTAACAACTCTGCTTAAAAATAAATTCATTAATGATAATACTTTAGAATATGCCGAAAAAACACAGGCAGATGGTATGCTTAATGTTGTAATTAAATCGTTTACTGATGAGGCCTTGGTTGTTACAGGAAATGAAACTGTTTCCAGAAGAAAGGTAACAATTACAGTTTCAGCAGATTTTACCAATCTGCGTAAACAGAAAAATATCTGGAAAAGGGATTTTTCTAACTGGGGAGAGTATGATAGCTCAACAGGCGGCTTTAGTAAACGTGATGAAGGGGTTAAATCAGCTGAGGATAAAATTACAGATGATATACTGCTTGAGGTAATTTCTAACTGGTAAGAAAATTATTACCTTTGCTGTTTCATAAAAATATATTTTATTGCAAATTTGTTTAATAATTTAGAAATAATAATACTGCATATATTCAGGACTACTAAGATAAATTGGAAAAAATAATACTGTTTACTTACATTGGGTCTCTTTTGATCCTTTTCACTTTTGGCTCTCATGGTTTTATTATGATTTATTATTATCTTAAACACAGGTATAAAAGAGATAATTTTAACGGTGAACTTGAAAACTTTCCTGTAGTTACACTTCAACTTCCAATTTACAATGAAATGTATGTAATTGAGCGTCTTATCAAAACCGTTTGTGAAATGGACTATCCAATTGATAAGCTTGAAATACAGGTTCTTGATGACTCTACAGATGAAACAGTTGAAATTGTATCCAATATTGTAAAGGAATATAAATTACGCGGTTTTGATATACATCATATCCACCGTACTGATAGGACCGGTTATAAAGCAGGTGCTTTAAAAGAAGGTCTAAAAGTTGCAAAAGGTGAGTTTGTTGGAATATTTGATGCAGATTTTATTCCAAGGAAAAATTTCTTAAAAGTTGTTCTTCCTTTCTTTAATGATCCCAAAATAGGTATGGTACAAACAAGATGGGAGCATTTAAACCGTTCATACTCTTTAGTAACACAAATACAGGCACTAGCACTTGACGGACATTTTGTTCTTGAGCAGCAGGTACGCAATAAAGCAGGTTACTTTATAAATTTTAACGGCACAAGCGGTGTTTGGCGTAAAGAATGTATTTTTGATGCAGGAAACTGGGAAGCAGATACATTAACAGAAGACCTTGATCTTTCTTATAGAGCGCAATTAAAAGGCTGGAAGTTTAAATATTTAACTGACTTCACAACTCCATCAGAGGTTCCATCTGAAATTAATTCGCTTAAATCACAGCAATTCCGCTGGACCAAAGGTGCAATTGAAACTGCACGTAAAATGTTATTCAGGGTTTGGGGTGCAAAGCTGCCGCTTAAAACAAAAATTATGTGTACCTTTCATTTGACAAATAATATTGTATTCCCTTTTATCTTAATTGCCTGCCTGCTGAATATGCCTATTGTACTTATAAAAAACACCGGACATTATGATACGTATTTTATGTTTATGTCAGTTTTTGTTCTTGCTTTTATTGCTTCATTTTTATTTTATTTGTATTCACAAAAAGATGTTTATGAAGACTGGCGCTCAAGGATATTGCTTTTCCCTGTATTTATGGCCGGAAGCATGGGTTTTGCCATTAACAATACAAAAGCAGTTTTTGAAGCTTTGATAAATAAAAAAAGTGAATTTGTAAGGACACCAAAATACGGAATTGAAGGAGATAAAGATAAGTGGCAGGATAAGAAATATGTTCATAAAAAGTTTGTTAAATTTTCTGTAATTCTCGAGTTAATCATAGCCCTGTACAGCTTGGCTTGTGTGGTGGTTTCGGCAGTTACACTGCAAATTTCTGCAATTCCTTTTCAGCTGATGTACACATTTGGTTTTGGGCTTGTAGCTTACCTTTCAATTAAGCATGTTATAGATACAAACAAAAAAGCAGCAGGTCGCTCTGTTTAAAAAATAAATTGATAGATACAGATATAATAAAATACCTGATCCAGAAACTGGAAGATAAATTAAGGGCAAATCCGTTAACACCGGAGTTTGTTAAACTTGCAAATTATTATCTTATAAATGGTAATATTAATGAAGCTATTGAGCTTTTAAAAGCCGGGTTGAAATTTTATCCAAATTATACAACTGCTTATTTATTGCTGGGGAAAGCATTTTTAAGCAACAGATATTTTATGGATGCTAAAAAGATTTTTGAAAACCTGCTTGCTGAAAACCCTGAAATGGAAATTGCCAAGAAATACCTTGATATTACTCTGGATCTAACCAAATCAGAAGTCTCAAGAAGACATGAAGATGATATCATCCCAAAGCTTGATTTTAAAGCTCCCGTATTCAACGATTATGATTATAATTTCAATCTATTCCCCAGTTATGAAATAGAAGAGCTTTGCTCTGATAAACTGGATTTAGATTCTCTTGAAGACTCAAACGATTTTAGAGATTTCAAAAAAATATTTGAAACTCCGCACTTCTTTAAAAAAGAAAATACTAAACCTGTTTACGAGAAAAAAAGACTTAAAAATAAGTTTGAAGTTAAAATAATTTCAGAAACTCTGGCTGATATTTTTGCCAAGCAGGGAAATTATTTTGATGCTATTGAAGCATATACTTATTTACTAAAGATAAAACCTGAAAGAAAAGAAGCCATAGAAAGTAAAATAAGCGAAGTAGAGGTTCAAATTAATAAGCTGATAAATGATTTTTAACTAAGGTAAATTGGTTTTTTCATAATCAGGAACCCCCGGTTTTACTTTTATTACCTTTTCACCTTTTATTACTACACTGCCGGATTTAGCCCCCTTAAACTTAGATACATTTTTTCCTTGGGTATATGCAACAGGAATATTAGCGGCATTTTTTGCCTTACTATAAAATGCACATATTTCAGCTGCTTTTTTAATCATTTCTTTCGGAATTGAACCTTCAAATCCTTCCGGAAATTTTAAAACTGTGTGCGAACCGCTCGTGCCCCGAACGTGAAACCATAAATCATTTTGTTTAGTATATTTAAATGTAAGCAAATCATTTGCTTCTGAGTTCTTACCAACCCAAACCTCAAAACCCTGATCCAGCGGATAAATACGAAAATATTTCAGATTTTTATCTTCTTCCATTTACAAATATAATGGTTTAAAAATTTTTGTGCTTTAATCCTTATTCTTTCATTTGTTTACTGCTTATTGTGTAAACTTATTTTAGGTGCAGGCAAATACAAAAATAAAAAAGGCGTTCAATTTTGAACGCCTGTAATTGTATATGTTAAATATCTTATGCTTTATTAAGTGCTTCGGCACCGCCAACTATCTCAAGGATTTCAGTGGTAATTTTTGCCTGACGGGCACGGTTATATGTTAAGTTAAGTAATTGAAGCAGATCATTGGCATTAGTTGTTGCAGAGTCCATTGCTGTCATTCTTGCAGCCTGCTCTGATGCAAAAGATTCAAGTAGTATGCGCCATACCTGCGTGTTAAGATGTCTTGGCAAAAGATTATTTACTATTTCAATGCTTGATGGCTCAAATATATAATTTGAGATCTTAGTTTTTTCTCCTTCAGCAGCTTCAAAGGGGGGAATTGGAAGAAAAACCTCTTCAACAGTTTTTGACTGAACTACAGATTTGAATTCATTATATATTATTACAACTTTATCAAATCTTTTTTCAATGTATCCGCGGATAATATCCTTCACTATATTCTGTGCATCGTCAAATGTTAATCTGTCAAACACATTAATAGCACGGGCATACAGGTCATAATTCCGTTTGTTAAAGTAATCATAAGCTTTTTTACCTATGGGAAAAACTGTCAAGTCATGGTTTCTTAAATACTCACCATATTTCTCATCTATTAACAAAGTTGCTGTTTTTAAAAGGTTTGTGTTAAAAGAACCGCATAAACCTCTATCGGCAGCAACTACTACCACGCACACTTTTTTGGTTTCCCTTTGTTTAAGAAGCTCATTATCAAAACTTTCAATTGTTGGGATAAGGTTTCGTAATATATCGCTTATCTTTCTTGCATAAGGCCTTGCAGCAACAACGTTTTGCTGTGCTTTTCGGAATTTTACAGAAGCTATCATCTTCATAGCTTTTGTAATTTTTTCAGTATTTTTAATACTGCCTATTCTGTCACGAATTTCTCTTAATGTTGCCATTTATAATTTACTTTTAAGCAGATTAATTTATTTTACAGATACCTTAAAGCTATTTGTAAAATCGTTAAGTATATGTTTAAGCTGTGTTGTTAATTCATCGTTAAGATCACCTGTTGAAGAAATTGTATCCAGTATATTCTTGTGTTTAAGATCCATCAGTTCAAGAAATTCTTTCTCAAATCTTTTTACTTCTCTTACTGGTATTTCATCAAGAAAGCCGTTTGTTCCGGCAAATATTATTGCTACCTGTTTTTCAACAGGGTAAGGTGTATATTGCCCTTGTTTTAAAATCTCAACAAGTCTGGAGCCGCGTGTAAGCTGCTGCAATGTAGCTTTATCAAGATCTGAACCGAATTTTGTAAATGCTTCCAGTGCCCTGAACTGAGCTAAATCAAGTCTTAATGAACCTGCTACTTTTTTCATTGCTTTAATCTGTGCAGAGCTTCCAACACGTGATACTGATATACCTACGTTAATAGCCGGTCTAACACCTGAATTGAACAGGTTTGGCTCAAGATATATCTGCCCATCTGTTATTGAAATAACATTTGTAGGAATGTATGCAGATACATCACCTGCCTGTGTTTCTATAATAGGTAATGCTGTTAAACTTCCGCCTCCAAGATCATCTGAAAGTTTTGAAGCTCTTTCTAAAAGTCTTGAGTGCAGATAAAATACATCACCTGGATAAGCTTCCCTGCCAGGAGGTCTTCTTAGTAATAAAGATACTTCACGGTAAGCTGCTGCCTGTTTGGATAAATCATCATATATACATAATGCATGGCGGCTTGAATCTCTAAAGAACTCGCCAAGTGTTGCACCTGAATACGGTGCTAAAAACTGCATTGGTGCGGGGTCTGATGCAGCAGCAGTTATAACAGTTGTAAATTCCATTGCACCGGCTTCTTCAAATTTAGCAACTACCTGTGCTACGGTAGATTGTTTTTGTCCAATAGCAACATATATACAGTAAACTCCTTTGCCTTTCTGGTTAATAATTGTATCAACTGCAACGGCAGTTTTTCCTGTTTGCCTGTCTCCAATAATAAGTTCTCTTTGTCCTCTTCCAATAGGTATCATAGAGTCAATAGCTTTAATACCTGTTTGCAGAGGTTCTTTAACAGGCTGTCGAGCAATTACGCCAAGTGCTTTTCTTTCAATAGGTAAAAATTTACTAGTTGTAATAGGACCTTTGCCGTCAACAGGCTGACCAAGGGGATTAATAACCCTGCCAACCATTTCTTCACCCACCGGCATTGAAGCAACTCTGCCTGTGCGTCTTGCTTCATCGCCTTCTTTTACAAGTGTGTAGTCACCAAAAAGAATGCATCCTACATTATCTTCTTCAAGATTTAATGCCATTCCAAACACTCCATGCGGAAACTCTATAAGCTCACTTGCCATACATTTTGTTAATCCATACACACGTGCAACACCATCACCTATTTGAACAACGGTGCCTACCTCATACACATCAATTTCTTTTTCAAATCCTGATAATTGTTTTCGAAGTATCGCAGATACTTCATCGGGTTTTACTTCAGCCATTTTATTTAATTATATTATATTATTTTAGTTTTTATTTTTTAACTTTAATAAGTTTAATTATTAAAGTTTCCTCCTGCAAGTTTTTCTTTTAACAGCTCAAGCTGTCTAATTATACTTGCATCAATAATTCTGTCATCAATATTAGCAATAAATCCGCCTTTTATTGAGGGGTCAACTGTAAATGCTGCATTAATTTCTTTGCCGGTATATTGTTTAAGTTTTTTAGAAAGGTTTTTCTTTTCAGTATCATTTATTTCTACTGCAGTTTTTATTTTTGCGCTAACAATACCATGCTTTTCATTAACAAAGTCTGCAAAATCATCAGCAATTTCTGCTAGGATTTGAATTCTGTTTTTTTCACACAAAAATTCCAGAAATTTTAAAGTTAAATTATCAACTTTTCCTTTAAATAATGCATTAATAACAGAAGATTTCTTTTCAGATGATATAACAGGCGTTAACAGAAAGTTTGCAAGCTCTCTGGAAGCTGTAATAGATCTTTTTATATCCCAAAGATCATTTTTTATCTTATCTGTAACTTTTAAATCTTCTGCAGTTAGATAAAGTGCGGTATTATATTTTCTTGCTACCTTTTTATTGGTCATATTAAATATTTTATCTGCTTAAATTAATTCTGCGGAATTTTTCCAATGAAGTTATCAATTATCTTTTTTTGCTTTGCAGTATCAAGATTTTCATCAATAATTTTTCCTGCAGCCTGAACAGCAAGATTTGCAATTTCATCTTTAAGCGTATTTAAAGCAGCTATCTTTTCGCGTTCAATTTCGCTCTTTGCTTGACTTAATAAGCGTGCCGTATCTTCATTTGTTTTATTCATCAGGTCATTTCGCATCTTCTCGGCAAGCTCCTTGCCTTCTGCTATTATTTTTCTGGCATCTTCATCTGCTTTTGCAAGCAATATTTTGTTCTTCTCTAAAATCTTTTCAGCTTCCTGCTTTAAATACTCAGCTTTTTCAACTGAATCTTTTATGCCCTGTTCTCTATCATTAAGCGATTTTAACAGCGGACCCCATGCATACTTTTTTAATATCAAAAGCAGTAATATAAAAATAATAATTGTCCAGATAAGCAGACCGGGCTCAACAGAAAGAAGCGGATCTCCTTTTTCGTGAGTATCTGCCTGAATTAATAACAGTATGCTGTGAAACTTTAAAAATATATAAGCTAAAGACATATTTATCCTTTAATAAAAATGAATTTTTAATGATATATAAACCGGAATAATATCCAGTGTTAACTGCATTCTTTTTATGTGAATGCAGTTAACTGAAATTATCCAATTATTTACCTGCTAAAATAAAGCAGATAACAAGCGCAAAAAGTGTTACACCTTCTACCAGAGCTGCTGCGATAATCATTGTTGTTCTAACATCGCCTGTTGCTTCCGGCTGTCTGCCAATAGCTTCCATTGCTGATGCTGCAAGTCTTCCAATTCCAAGACCGGCACCAATAACCGCAAGTCCTGCGCCTATTCCAGCTGCTAATGCTGCTAAACTCATTTGATTTGTATCCTTTCTTAAAAGATTATGTGATTTGTATTATTAATTATAGTTGTTTATTTGCAAAAATTTTAATGATCCTGATGTATTGCCATTCCAATAAACAATGCCGAGAGCATTGTGAAAATATATGTCTGTAAAACACCAACAAGTATTTCTAATAAATATATAAAAAGTGCAAAACCTATAGAAACAGGAATTACCGCATATCCTAATAAAAATATCAATCCAATTAACGTATAAATGACTATATGACCGGCTGTCATATTAGCAAACAAACGGACTGCTAATGCAAAAGGTTTTGTTAATAGTGCAATGAATTCAATTATTATCATAATTGGAAGTACAAACACAGGCACACCAGGAGGAATTAACCCTTTAAAGTATCCAAAAAACCCGTTATTTTTTATTCCGTGAATCTGTGTCATAATAAATGTAATTATTGCCAGCCCTGCTGTTACACTAATACTGCTTGTACCTGTTGACATTCCGGGAATAAGACTTAGAAGGTTAACAAAGAGTATAAAAAAGAATAAAGTAAAGAAAAACGGCAGGAATTTTTCGTAGCCATGCCCCATTGATGGTTTAACTATATCATCCCTTACAAATACCATTAACATTTCAAGAAAATTGCCAAGACCCGTTGGATGTTTTCTTTTTTTATTTGATGCTGCTGCGTAAGTGAAAAGGATTAACATCAGGACTGCTGCTATTATAAGCATAAGGATTTTCATTGAGATTGACAGATTAAGATCAAATCCTCCTAAATTTACAGGCGGAATTGAAATAACATGTTTATCCAGAATGTGATGCATGATCCAGTTATCTTCTTCACGCATTTTAGAAAGGGTATCTAATTTATTGTGTTCCTGTAAAAATACTGTGAGTAATTGCATTATAATCTTTTGGTAATAATCTTGTATTTAATTTTCTGCTGCTGCAGATTCAATTTTTTGATTGGTATTCTGCATCTGTTTTTTATGCAGAAAATATATTTCAATTGTAATAAATAAAGTATAAAAGAAAAATACTGAACCTGTAAGACTTAATGAATCTAAATTTGTTAGGTAAATAAGTATTACAAGTAACAGCATTACTATTAAAAGTCTGATACCCATACCTCCAAAAACCAGTACCATAAAACTTTTTGTAGAACGGCTTAAGGCTATTGTATTTAGCTTAAAGCCGATAAAAGCGTTAAGCAAACTTATAAAATAACCGCAGATAATAGAATTGATCTGAACAGTATTAAAATATTTGTAAACGGGATAAGAAGCTAAAACTATTACAAGAAGACTTGTATATGCAACGAATTTATAAAAACCGCTGTTTTTTAAATTGTTATTCATTACTTCTGCCTGTATCTGTTTTTTCTTTCTGTTTAATAACGGGTTTATAATTAACTGCCCTAAGCAGATTTACAAATCCCGCAACAGAACCTATAAGTACCCCAACAATCAGTAATAAATTGCCCGTATTAAGCCATTTATCCAGCCAATAGCCGGCTAAAGAACAAAGAACAATTGAAACACCGTATTGAAATGCATATTCTGCGTATTGCCACCCAGAACGGTATGAATTGGCAACTTTTTGCAATTCTGAAGGATTTTCAGCATCTTTTTTGTTGAAAATGCTGTTATTTTCCGCCATCTTTTGCTTAATTTTTCAATGAATTTACAAAAATAACAAGAAATTAATCTAAAATCAATTTCGGAATTGAGTTGTGAATATAGTGTTTATCTTAATCCTGATATTGTATAAACTGTATAGAAAATATAGTTTTATAAGGGTAAATTTAAAATATTTTCTAAATGCCGGGGAATTATTTTACTTATTTCAATTAAATATTTTTAAATTAAAAAATATTTAATTAAGGGACTTTAATATATTTATTTAAACCTAAGCCATTCATTTGGGTTTAAAGATATTGCACCCTGCCAAAGTTCAAAATGCATTGATTGTCCGTCAAGGGTTACTCCAGTTTTACCAATTACCTGATTTACTTTTATTATATCACCTGTGTTAACATTTATATCACTTAATGAACCATAAACAGACCTGAATCCGTTTTCATGTTTTATAATTATCACTTTGCCGTAGAACGGCGTCTCACCCGTTAATGAAACTATACCTCCTGCAACTGCGTAAACTTTTGAACCGTAAGCAATGGATAAATCAATTCCATTATTAATTGAAAGTGCAAGAGTTTTATTATCTGAAATATTTCCCCAGTCAGTTGAAATTAACGCTATATCAACAGGCAGGTTCAGGTTTCCTTTCAGTTGATTAAGATCAGTCATTGTATAGTTAATTCTGTTATACTTACTGCCATTAAAATTTTCTTTATAATCCTGAAAGTTATTTATAAAGTTATTTACATTATTTTGCTGCATTTCGTATCTTGTTATCATTGAAGCCATTTGACTAGATTCACTTTCTGCATCACTCTTAAGCTTTTTAAGTTCAATAAGTCTGCTATCCAAATTTCTTTTTTCATTTCGTTTTGACTCAACGTAAAACCGCTGTGATGAAGTTGAAAGAGTCAGCATTTTTTTCTTTTCTTCTAGTATAAATTTTTTTGCCTTTAACTCCCTTAGTTCTATCTTTCTGTTCTGTGAAAATTTCTGCAGGTATTGGTTGCGTCGTAAATATTCGTTGGGTGTTTTAGAGCTTAAAAGCAGTTCCAGTTCATAATTTTTTCCGTGTTTATACAGATTTATTACTTTCTTTTTAAAACTTTCCTGAATCCTTTCAACTTCTTCAGTTAAATATATTATCATATTTGTTTCAATTGCAATCTGCTCAGGAGTCATATAAGATTCATTTTCGTAATTCTTAAGGAAGCTGTTTAATGCACTTATTGCAGTTTCAACACTATCTATCTGCTGATTTATTAATGCTGTTCTTGAGCTGATTTTTATAATGCTGCCCCTGCTGTTCTGTATTACTTTATCAATATATTCTAATTGCTGCTGTTTATCATGCAGTATTTCTTCATAAGCAGCACCCGATATAACAAAAACTGCAATAAACAATAAAATTATTTTATGTGTAGATTTCACCATTTTACAATTTTAGCCGATTTCGGTATCTTTATGCTGAACTTTAGATCAGGTACATTAAAAGATTTATTTTGATAGTCAACCCAAACAGATTGATTTTTGCTGGGATTTAATATTTTAATGTTTGATGGAAAATAAAATCTCTTTCCGGATGTTTCCTCTTCAAAGTAGTTTGTGTAATTAACTTCAACTATTGATTTATTTTCTTTATCAAGCTTGTTGTATTTATTTACCGTATATAATGAAGGGTTAATATAATACTTCATTGAACCATATTTATCCCGTTGTGTTAATGTGTAAAATCCATTTTCTTCTTCAGCATAGTTTGAATCATTTGAATTGCTCTCAAGTAAAAATCCACCGCTGAATCCATTAATCAACTCATCAAAACTTACTTTAATCCTGAGAATTGCCCCAATATTTATATCATTTGTGGGTCCCATAATAGCTTTATTTTCCTGTACGTTATAATAAGTAAAATTACTTCTTGTTATAAGTGCCTGTGCAATTGAAATCCCGAACGGACCTTCAATTTTTACATAAACTGTATCGGGCTTTTTAATACGAACTTCAATCCATCCCTGCCCTGATTGCTCTGGTGAATCAAATGCAAGATTGCCTGAAGCTTCCATAGTTTCAATAACGCTTGAATTATTGTTTACCCTTTCTTTTATTTCCTTAACAGGTTTTTTTTCAATATCATTTCCTGCAGAGCCGGAACAAGCAGAAAAAATTACAGCAGTTAAAAAAAATATTATGATATTTTTTGAAGGTTTAATCTTTGTTTGTTTCCTCTCTAAATCTGTTAATAATATTTTTGCTGAACACACTTGTTTTATCATTCATTCTTTCAGGATGCCATTGCACTGCAAGCAAAAATGGTTTGCCGTTTTTTTCTTCCCATTCAATTCCTTCAATTATCCCGTCACTTGATTTTGCCGAAACCATTAAACCTTCACCAACTCTATCAATTGCCTGATGATGTGAACTGTTTATTATACCTTTATCAACACCTAAAATTTCATACAATAATGTATCATTTTTAATTGAAACATCATGCATGCGGTCTTCAGTATCAGATATCTTCCTGTGATTTGTCTTTCGGATAGTTTGAATATCATTTATCAGACTTCCGTTCAATTTACAGTTAATAAGCTGTAACCCCCGGCATATTCCAAGAATTGGGTAATTATTGGTAAGAGCATAATCAAAGAGCTTAAACTCAAATCCATCGCGTTCAGGGATATAATCTTCCCGGTTTTTGCCGTCTTCCCAATCATTATAAAACTCAGGAAAAATATCAGCACCTCCAGTTAAAATTAATGACGAACATTTTTTTATATCATCAAAATTATTTTTATTCCAGTCAAGTATTATATATGGTAAATTGTTTTCATCTAACCAGTTACTGTATTTAACCGGACTGCTGTTGCTGAGTGATAAGCCGATAATTTTTTTATCTGATGACATATTTTAAGCCGATTTTAATAAATTATCAATTTTATTGAACAAATACTCATCATTATTGTTAATTTGCATTTTTATTTTAGCAAAATAAAGTGGAAAGTTCAATAACAGATTTTTATACGTATTTTCACTCTTTGCTTTTTGAACTAATTCAGAGTTTATTATCCTCACGTAATCCTTTTGAGTTGTTAATATATGAGATGAACCTCTGCTTTTAAATAAATTTATTATTTCGGTAAGCTCTTTTCCTGTAAAAAAATGATGATCGCTAAATATTGTAAATGAATCAATTTTTATACCAATATTGTTTAACAGTACCCTAAAGGATTCCGGTTCAGCTATTCCGCAGAATACTGCAGCACTTTTAATTTCATCATAAGGCAATGTAACACCTTTATTACCCCTGAATCCTTCAAATTGATAACTGCAAATCACCTGTGGGAAGTTCTCCCTGTTTTCATTTACAGAATGTTTATTAAACTTATTGTTAATTACCAAAAGATTACTTCTTTTGTAGTTCTTTAGCGGTTCTCTTAAATTTCCGGCTGGAATCAAATGTTTATCACTTTCGGGATTTAAAAGGACAATATCAAGATCTCTGAATAATTTTCTGTGCTGAAAGCCGTCATCAATTATAATTACATCCGGCTTAAATTTTGCTGCAGCAAATTTTGCTGCCTTGGTTTTATCATCTCCAACAACAATTAATCCGCCTTTATATCCTTTTGACGAAAGGTTTTCAAGGAGCATAAGTCCTTCATCACCAAGGTTTTCTGTTGTCAGGTCATGTTTTATATTGGAATAACCTGATTCAACAACTTTAATATCGTCATACTCACGTTTATAACCTTTGCATACAATAACAGGTAATTTATTTTTTTTGATTATATATTCAAATATAAGCTCAACAAACGGAGTTTTACCTGTTCCGCCTGCAGAAATATTGCCGACTGAAATTATTTTCGGCAAAAGAACTTTTGCCTTAAAAATCCCGGTATTATATAAAAAGTTTCTAATTGCTGTAATTATTCTAAAAACCCAGCTTAACGGAATTAATACTAGTTTCATATTCCGGATGTCTCCTTTATAAGAGCTGCTGCATTTTTTGATGCATCTTTGCTGCCAAGAATATTCCAAACCTCTTTTAGATTAGCAATAATCTGATTTCTGTAATCAGTGTTTTCAAGGATTTTTAATGTTTCATCAGCCAGATTTTGAGCTGTAAAATCCTTTTGAATAAATTCTTTTACAGCATCTTTTTTAAGAAGCAAATTTGCAATTCCAAGCTTGTTTACTTTTACTAATGGTTTCAGCAGGTAATAATTAAGAGGAAAAGTTTTGTAAAATATCAGATAAGGTGTTCCGAGCAGGGTACACTCCATTGTGGCAGTCCCTGCTTTAACTAAAACTGCATCACTGCTTAAAATTAAATTGTAGAGATTTTCATTACTGATATTATATTCTTTTAGTTCAGCAGAAAATTTTTCAAAATATGTTTGCATACCCCCTGCTGAGCTGATATAAATTTCTGCATTAATCCGGCTCTTTATCAATTTTAATGCCTTAATTAATACAGGAAGATGTTTTTTAACTTCATCTTTTCTGCTGCCGGGAAGCACAGTGATAATCTTTTTATCTGTGTGATTGTTAGATTTTGGATTTTTCTGAATAAATTCATTTACTCTGCCAACAAGCGGATGACCTGTAAATTCAGCTTTCACACCATGTTTGTTATAAAATTCAACCTCAAAAGGAAAAACAACCATCATAAGATCAATATTTTTTTTAACATTTTTAACCCGGCTTTCGTGCCATGCCCATAATTGAGGAGATATATAGTATATTATTTTCTTTGAATAAAATGGTCTAATTGCCTCTGCAAGTCTTAAATTAAATCCGGGATAATCAACCAATATAACCGCATCAGGATTGTTTTTTATAATATATTCTGCTGAACGCTTTAGTGCTTTTTTAAAGAAAAAATATTTTTTCCCTACATCAGCAAATCCAACTGTTGCAAGATCTTTAACATGGTAGAGTGCATTTAAACCCTCCGAGATCATTTTTGCTCCGCCAAGACCTGTGAATATAAATTGTTTATCGGGTGATTGGATTTTTATTTCCTTCATTAATGATGATGCGTGCATATCACCGCTTAACTCTCCTGCGGAAATAAAAACAGACCTCGATATTTGAGAACTGCCTTGCCCCATAACGAAGGAACTATTGATTGATGAGAAAATAAATAAGGACTATCATAATAATACTGATGAAAATTGACTGGAAGGTCCTTTTTTCTGAGATATATGCGGCTTTAAGGTCTTTATTTTTATTAGATTGTTTTTCAGGGATATAAGGCGAAAACTTAGGCAGGAATCTGTTTACATTTTCAAAGTAATGTTTATATTTTTCACCGAATATAATTTTTAATTCTGCTTCTTCTTCAAGAATGATAAAATAATACTGGAACACAAAATATAGAATACTTACTATCTGTAAATATGGCACCAGCGAGTTTGACATTATGCTTACCCCAAAATACAAAAAAATATTTCCTATGTATAACGGATTTCTGACAAATGCAAATGGACCCTGTGTAATCAGATTTGATGCTCCGGGTTTGCCGGTAGTTCTGGTTTCGCTGCCTGCATAAGATACACCCCAAAATCTGATAATTTCGCCAATTAATATAAAAACCAATCCAATAGCAATAGTTGTAATAGTTGGACGGGCATAAAGAAGCAATGGTATTAAAAACGGGAGGGGAGTGTAAGACCTGTATTTAAAAAAAAATTTACCTAATGTCATTAAAATTTATTTTATTGTATAAAACTAAATTGATATTTTAACCCCTTAAAAAAACTTCACGGCGATTATTTTTTGCTGAATCTCGCTGCTTAATTTTTTTTAAGCTTAAAATTTTATCCAGCTTTTTTTTTACATCTCCAAATGTCTGGAATTCATAATATGTAATATTATTTTTCCAGCAATATGATGCAAGTGATTTTTTTGCAAAAACTATATCGGCATAATTAACAACACAAGCATCAGAAAATCCATCACCTATATATACAGAAATCTCATTATCAGCTGTATTATTCATTAAAATATTTCTTTTGCTTGTTCCGCATTTTGTGCAGTCTGAGTCTGAATAGGGGAAAAGCAAACCAATTTTATTATTTTCAGCTGAAAATGTCATTTTATTTGCATAAAATGGAATGTTTAATCCGTAATTTTTTAATATTCTGGCAATATAATAATCCATTCCTTCACTTAAGATAACAAGCGGAATACCCTTTTGCACGCAAAACTCATAAAAATTTATAAATTGCGGGTCTAATTTCTGAGAATCAATAATCTTATTAAATGCATTCAATTCAAAATTTCTTATCAGTTCAACCTCACCAAGAAAACACTCTCTGGCACCTATTTTCTGTTCTTCATATTTTTTAATAATATTATGCCAGGCATCTTTATCGTTAATAAAGTGTTCACCCATTTCTATCCACGTATCATACAGGGTTATGGTGCCGTCAAAATCACTGTAAACTTTTATATTGGGTGCTTCCATCAGAATTTAAAAGTAAAATAATTTTATTTGATTGCTTATTCAAGGTAACAAAAAATATTAAATTATTATAAAAATCTTTAACTCCCGGGGTATTAATATATAAATAAAATTTTATTTTGAAATTTTCAGAAAAAAAAATGGGAATAAGTTACTTATTCCCTTATTAAGTTAAGCGGAGGTAATCACTTAACTGCTGTAAATGAGGTATTATTTACATTATTTAAAAAATTTTAAATTATTATCATATATTAAGATAATAATTATAGCTTAATACAGCTAAAACGGCAATATTTAAAAGTACTAATACTGCTGTAATTTTTTCTATTGTTTTTAATTGAATATATAACATTTTTAATCCTTTCTGTAATATTATGACCCCTAAATTGCATTAAAGGTTGCATTTTTTCTTTTGGTAATTTTAGAAATGTGAAAATAGAAGTATTAAGCAGTTATTTATTAAATTAAGGAAAGTTTCACAGAATTTTGGTAAATATTAAAGTATACGGCAGTAATAAACTGCCGTACGAATAATTAAATTATCTCACATCTAATAGCTCAACATCAAAAATTAAAGTTGCATTTGGAGGTATAACTCCGCCCGCACCGCGTCTTCCGTATCCAAGTTCTGCAGGAATTACAAGTGTTCTTTTTCCGCCAACCTTCATTGAGGCAACTCCCTCATCCCACCCCTGAATAACCTGTCCAACACCTATTGTAAATGTAAACGGCTGATCTCTATCTTTAGAACTATCAAATTTTTTTCCGTTTTCCAGTGTTCCTGTGTAATGTACAGTTACTTTCTGCCCGGTTTTTGGAGAAATCCCATCGCCAACAATTTCATCTGTATATTTTAACCCTGATTCAGTTGTTATTTCGTTTTCGCTCATCTTTTAATATTATCCTTCCTTAATTTGTTTGTTTTAATATTCCAACTTTGTTTTAATAATAAATTCTGCGAGCAGTTCAATAGTCATATCTATATCCTTTAAGTTAAGTGTTTCAACTGATGAATGCAGATACCTTGTAGCTACCGAAACAACACCAATAGCTATTCCGCCCCGTGATTGTGAAATAGGGTCTGCATCAGTCCATGTATGCCCATAGTCAACATCTATTTGATGTTTCATTTTCTTTTTCTTTGCTGTTGAAATTATCTCACCGGTAAGCTTGTTGTTTGTTCTAACGCCTTTTGTAATAACAGGTCCTGCACCAAGCTTTGTAATACCAAATCTTTCTTTTGGTATTTCGGGCTGGTCTGAGCATGGCATCACATCAATTGCAATAGCTGCATTTGGTCTAAAATAATAAGCGGGACCTCCTGCGCCCCATACGCCTGTTTCTTCCTGAACAGAAGATACTCCGTAAACTGTATGTTTTAAGTTTTTTACTTTTGCAAGTTTCCTTAATGTTTCTGCTACAATATAAACTCCAATTCTGTTATCCCAGCATCTTGAAGTTGCAGTTGAGTTTGCCATTTCTTCAAAATCGCCTCCAAAAATAACGGGATCTCCAATTGAAACATATTTTTCGGCATCCTTCCTGTTTTTTGCGCCAATATCAAGCCAAACGTCATTCAATTCAGGTTTCTTATCACGCTGAGAATTAGTAAGCAAATGAAGTGATGTTCTGCCAATTACAGCAGGCACAATTCCTTTTGAAGTAAGTATCCGTGCTTTGTGTGAAGCAAGAATTGTCGGGTCCACACCGCCTATAGGGCGGACATAAATAAAACCTTCATTATTTATGTAATTTATTATCAAGCCAATTTCATCGGAATGTCCAACTATCATTATTGATCTTTCTTTGCCCGGATTTAATACAGCCGTAAGATTTCCGTGCACATCTTTTTTAATATCAGTACAGAATTTCCCTACATCTTCTTTCCATAGTTTTTGTACCGGTTCTTCAAACCCCGATGGTGCCGGGGTGTTTACAAGATTAACAAGAAACTGTTTTTGTTCGTTTGTCATGAAAGTAATAATTAAACTGTTTTAAAATGATTTTTAATAACGAGGGTTGTACAGAGTTAATATATGAAATGTAAAAAGATAATCTATTTTTTAAGATGCTATTTTCTGATCGTTAAATTTTACATTAACAATAGTAGAAATTCCCTGTTCTGCCATAGTTATACCGTACATTGAATCAGCAGATTCCATTGTTCGTTTGTTATGTGTAACAATAATAAATTGAGTATGTTCTGCAAATTTGTGAATTATTTTAATAAAGCGGTCTATATTTGCATCATCAAGCGGTGCATCTACTTCATCAAGTATGCAGAACGGAGAGGGTTTTTCCTGATATATAGCAAATAACAGGGCAATAGCTGTCAATGTTTTTTCACCTCCTGAAAGCAGGTCAATTAACTGAGGGCGTTTGCCTCTTGGTTTTGCTATAATATCAATCTTTGCATCTAACGGGTCAGGATTATCAGGATCAATTACAAGTTTTAAGTCAGATTCATCTCCTTCAAGAAATAATTCCCTGAAAATTGCCATAAAATTCTGCCTTATTTTCTCAAATGTTTCTGTAAACTTATTCTGTGCTGTTTTATTTATTTCATCTATCAGGTTAATCAGGTCTTGTTCAGCTTTTACAAGATCGTTTCTTTGCTCAGTTAATTTTTCAAGTTCAAGTTTTTCTTCTTCATATAAGTTAAGCTCTAATTGCCCCGAGCCGCCAAGGGTTCTAAGCTTATTGCGAAGCCGGTCAACTTCTGCTTTTGCTCTGATAAGATCAAAAATTTCAGAATCTTCATACTTAGTATATTCTATTTCAATTTCATATTCATCTTTAATTTTATCTTTATGCTCCTTTATTTCTAATCTATCCTTAGTTAGTTTCATTTCATTTTTATGAATGAAATCAATTATTATATCCCTGGAATTATAAATATCTTTTTGTTCTGTATCAATTTTATCTGCAATTGAGCGTTTTACTTCGTACTCTTTCCTTACAAGAGTGTAATCTGATTCAATGCCTGCTTTTTCAATTTCAAGAAGCTTTAGTTTTGGTCTAAATCCGTTTATAGTGTTATCCTGATTGTATGTTTCAAGTTCCGCAGTTAGTTTTTTTATCTCGGTTTCATATTCATTGCATTCCAATGCTCTTGCTTCAATATTGTTTTTATATGATTTTATATTTTCATCTGTTCTTGTATGCTCATTATCAAGATTAGAAAGTTCTGCTTTTTGTTTAGTTATTTCAATATTAAAGCTGTTAAATTCTTCACGCTTAAATGTCATTTCATCAGCCAGATTTTCCAGTTCTGTTGTAAAATGCTCAAGCTCTTTTTCACGCTGATATTTTACGTTTTCGGCTGATTCAATAAGTTTAATCAGCTCATCCATGCTATCTGAAAGCTTTTTATTTGATGAATTTAGCTCATCGTTTTCTTCTTTATATTGGGTTATTAGTTTATTTGTTTCTGATTTTTTATATTTTAACTGATTCAGATTAGTTTCTTCATTTAAAACCAATGCACGTTTATCCTGTATTTTCTGTTGTCTTATGTCAACATCAATTGCAGCAAAGCTGCTTTTAAGCTCTTTTAGTTTTGTATTATCACTTTCAATTGCGGGCTCAATTGCATTAATTTGTTTTTCAAGTTCTCCAATCAGTTTTTCTCTGCCTATTTTAAGTGATTCTATATTTGTTTTGCTTCCTGCCCGTATAAAGCTGTTTGTAACAATATCACCATCAAGAGTTATAAACTTAATGAAATTATCTTTTGAAAGTTTGCGGGCAATATCAATATTTTCTACAATAATAAATTCATCAAGAAGGTATTTATACAGCATTAAATATTCATCTGAACATTTAATAAACCTATCTGCCCAGCCGTAAACGCCTTCATGACTTAATATTTCAGGAAATTCT
Organism: Ignavibacteria bacterium; assembly: GCA_020852705.1. GTDB lineage: Bacteria > Bacteroidota > Ignavibacteria > Tepidaquicellales > OLB5 > OLB5. Next base: position 26,358 of record JADZAP010000041.1, read on the forward strand.
TCCTGAAATATATTAAGGGTTGTATTATAAAGCTGATCTTTAATTATAAATGTTACTTTGCCTTTTTGATCTTTAGTAAGTATCTTTATATAATTTTCGGCAGAATCAATATCATTTACAATAAGATAATTTGCAATTTCTCCTAATGCAGTTTCAACTGCAATTTTAAATTTATCTTCAACTTCAAGTTTATCAATTACAACAAAAGCTGATTTTTCACTTTTTTCTTTAACAAGATATTTTATACCCTCTGAATAATCATCAAAGTTTTCAAGAAGGTTCTTTTGGAATTCAATTTTATTTTTCAGCTTATCAGCTTCATGCTGTTTATATATTATTTCTTTTTCTTTGTTCTGAATTTCTTCTCTCAAGGTATCCTTTGCTTTTTTCTGCTCATTAAATTCATTTATCATTGCAGAAAGTTCATCCTTATGCAAATTAAGAGATTTTTCTGCATCTCTTATAGATATATCAAACTCGGTAACTTTGTTTATATTTACTATATTTTCATCTGCAAGTCTGCTGCAGCGTGCTATTTGATCTTCAAGTTTGTTTTTAATTATCTTGTATTCACTTCGTTTTTCCTGCAAAGCTTTAAGAGATGCAGCATGTTTTTCAGTCAGATCTTTTAATTCTTCTTTGCTTGATTTTACTTTAAGCTCAGTTTCATCCAAACTATCCTTTTTGGTGCTCCCTGAGCCTTCCATAAGCTCAATGGTATTTTTTAATACAACTATATTATCTTCTATTTCTGTTTTACGGGTTAAAAGAGTGCTGATCTTTGTTTCAATTTCAATTTTTTCTCGTTTATAACGGCTGATGTTTTCTTCAAGGTATTTTATCCGCTGCTCGGAAATTGAAATTGAAGTATTAACTTCATTTATATTAAGGTTTACAGTATTAAGCTTATCTCTTGACTCGTTTAGCTTTAATTCTGTTTCAGAAAGCTCTGATTTATACTTGTTGATTGTAACTTCGTTTTCATTCAGGTTTTTCTGCAGATTTTCCCGCTCGGTTTCCTTTATCTTCAGTTCTTCTTCTGTACTTATGGTATCATCCATTAATTTTGAAAGGGCACGGGTGTGATATTCAATTTCTAAATCCTTAAGTTTTAAGCTAACTTCCTTTGCTTCCTGCTGCCGCTGTGCAATACGTTCATAAGCATTTACAGTCCGCTGACGGTTACGAATTTCAATATTAGCATCGTTAATGTTTTCACGAGCTTCTTCCAGTTTATTTAAAGCTTCCCGGCGGCGTTCCTTGTATTTTGTAATTCCTGCAGCTTCTTCAAACAGCTTGCGTCTATCCTGAGTGCGGTGTGAAAGTATTTCATTCACCATTTTAAGCTCAATTACGCTATACGCATCGCTTCCCATACCAGTATCCATAAACAGGGCAGTAATATCCTTAAGGCGGCAATTAACACCGTTGAGCATATAGTTGCTTGTTCCGTCACGGAAACAACGGCGTGTTATCTTGATTTCTGTATATTCACTCGGAAGGATTCCCTTTGTGTTTTGAACTGTAAGAGATACTTCTGCATACCCTAATGGTTTGCGGTTTTTTGTACCGTTAAAGATAACATTTTCCATTGTTGAGCTTCTTAAAACACTTGCTTTTTGCTCACCAATAGCCCAGCGTACAGCATCTACAATATTAGTTTTTCCGCAGCCGTTTGGACCAACAATTGCGGTCATTCCCGAATCAAAATCTACCGATATTCTATCGGCAAACGATTTGAATCCAAAAATTTCGAGTTTACTTAGATACAACTATTTGTTTTAAATTAACTTAAAATCTAATAAATTATTTGCTCAAGCTAATTAACTGTTAACTACAAATATAACTAAAAATTGTATTTATTTGTTAAGTTTTTACTACAGTTTTAAAAAAGTTAAAACCAAATAATAATAGTCAATTACAAATCTTGTAGTATTGAGATAGAATAATGTTCCTCCGCACAATACAATGATAGATAATATACCGTATGCATAAACTTTAATAAAAAATGTATCAAACAAAATGTAAGTACCTTTAAGGATGCGGTAAATAGAAAGGAGATACAAAAATCCTGCAGTAATTAATCCAATAATTACAAAATCTGTGTTTGATTGCAGTATTCTAATATAAAATGTACCCAAAGCAAGCAGCACAATAGTTGGAAGCAAACCCCAGACAGTAACTGTATAAATGTTATTTAACCTTACTCTGTACTTTAGCGTTAAAGAAAACAGCCAAATAAGCAATGTGATCAATAAGATCAAAATAAACACTGCAGCAGAAAGAAAACCGGCAAGCTTTATCGGATTGGCAAATATATCATCAGCATAAATTTTTACTGAACCGCCTGTAATAATTACTGAAAGCATAATATCTGTAAGCTGAGAATCTTTCCAGAAATATAGCAGGTTTGCAAAAAATAAACCGTTTCCAACAGAAAGTATTAAAGCAAGCAGTAAATTATGAAATGTTGGTATTAAGTTTTGCTCTCTTATATCTGTGTAAAAAATAAACGGTCTGAATAATGCTCTCCAAACATTTTCTCTGAACCTTCGGACACTGTTTGCAAGATAAATAAACAGTATGAAAGTAATTAATCCCGTGAATACAAAAATTATTGGGGCTTCTTTTGAATAGGTGCCAATATTTAGGTTAGGAATATCTTCTTCCAGAAATACTTTCCTCAAAATTATTGCCGGAGATCTTTGTTCACGGAACAATGTATATAGCCCGCTTGTACGCATGTATTGATTAGATTTATCAGGATGCTTTAAATTCGGGATATCTGAATTCCAGTCAGTAAATGACTGAAAGAATCCGCCAAGCAGTGCTGTGGATTTGGATACTTTAGAAAAATCTACAATATATTTTGACTGTGATTCAATTGAATTAGGGTCGCTGTAACCGGAAGTATTTGAGGGATTAATTATTTTACCGTAATTAGAAATAAAAAGTTTTTCTTTTTTAATCTTCATATCTTCAGCAGCACTTTTAAGTTCAGCAAGGTCATTATCATAAAAATTTAAGCCAACTAAATCAATCAGCTCACGGCATTTATCCTGATAATAATTTCGGGTTGAGTAATATATAAATCTGTTATCTAATTCTCTGGCAGCCGTTACCATACGCTTTACATAATTTTGCCCTTCCTCGCCTGTTACATCAAAATCATTGCCTATTCCAAAAGCAAATATGCAGGGATTATTTTTATGTGCTGATACCATTTCGGTCATTTGATTTTCTGCAAGCTGCAGAAAATTTTCAGTTTCAAGTATTCCTGCTGGCACTGTGTAAACCGGCAATTCTTCCATTATCAATAGACCGTACTTGTTGCATACATCAATTAAATAACGGCTGGCTGGTCTGCCGTAAACTTTTAATATGTTGCATCCAAGAGATTTTATTAACTTTACATCTCTTACAATATCATCATAGTTTGAACATATTCCCGTGTTCCCAAACTCTTCTACATAGTTTATTCCCTTAAATCTGAATTCATTGTTATTCATCATTAAGATACCCTGCTTGCGGGTAAGCTCGTAAATACCGTAATCTGTAATATATGAATCAATTACAGTATCACCCTGAGTTATTGTAACTTTTAATTTATACAGGTAGGGATATTCAGGTGACCAGTAAACTGGGGAATTTACGGTAAATTTATTTACTGCCTGAGATGTAGAGTTGGATGAAATAGTGAATTGAACATTATCGCTTGATGCTTTAACTGTGCCTGAGCTGTCAATTAGCTCGGTTTTAACACTGAATTTCTTATCTAAAAATGTACGGTCTATATCTGTTGCACTTATTGTTACCGTATTTTTAATATCTGCGTTAAAGTTTATATCTATTTCAGAAAGTATATTGGATGTTTTGATATAAACTTTTGGAACAGCTACAATATATATATCACGGTAAATACCGCCGTAATTTTTTGGAAAATTTGATGTGTTTTTTAACGGAATTGTTTTTGAAGGATCAAGCGTATTATCTATAGTAATTTCAATTTTATTTCCTGATTCCTTAACAATGCCTTCTGGTAAAGAAGTGTAAAACGGAGTAAACCCTCCTTCATGTTTAACTATAAAACTGCCGTTTATTTTAATTTCACATTGATAATTTATTCCATCACAAAAAATTATATAATTATAATTATCGGGTGTTTCAATTTCTGTATTAAATATGCGGCTTACTGTAATCTTACCTTTAAAATCATAACAAAACGGTACCTGAATCTGCTGAGATGACGTAAATTCTGAATGAATATCCCAAAATCCATTCAGGTTAATTAGCTTTCTGTGTTCGTTTTGAAAATTGTTAATAAATGTTTCCGGAATTTCAGGGGAGTTTCTAGTAAACAGGCGTTGTTGAGAAAACAAAACAGTACTTATACCTGTAAGAAGATATAACAGAACCGCAATATAACGTAAAGCTGCTTTATACAATTGGAACTTAAAGATTTTGGGGATTTATAAAAAAATTTAACAAATATATTAATAATAGAACCTAAAATAAAGGAACATTACTAAAAACAGATAAGTTATAAAAATTTTGCTATTTCTTCAGGGGTCGGAATGCGGCAGGTTGATTTTTTTCCGAACCATTTATAGCGGTATTTAGAAATAATATCATACACATAATTTCTGATAAACGGCGGTACTATGATAAACGGATACAACAGATTCCACGGAAAACCTAAATATGGCGCAAGTTTCAGTGCAGCAGTTGATTTTTTGAAATATTTTTCCCCATCAACCAGAATAAATGATTCCAAATTAGTATAATCTATGCCAAATTTCTTCTGCAATTCAATACCTGTTTCAGATTGAAGTGCTGCAAAGCGGAATTTATCTTTTTTATCATGCCTGATAAAAAAATCTACTGCACCATTGCATAAATTACATATACCATCAAATAAAATTATTTTATAGTTACTCTTTAACATAAATAGGGATTAATGTTGTTATTTAAAATGTTCACTTTTGGAATAAATATTTTACAAAATTATTTACTTATTATTTAATTTGATATTCAATTATATTGTATTGAAACTGATAATTATATATAAATTATTATTATTATTGAATTATGAAAATCTTTTTATTTACTTTTGCAATTTTTGGATTAGTATCTGATTTAATTTCACAGCAGGATGAATATGAAGCTAAGGCTCACATACCCTCAGTTTTTTTATCTAAAAGCAATAATACAAGCCAATATTTTAATGTTTTATTTCCAAATAAAAATATTTCCCAAAATACCGGTCCGCAAAATGAGCCATCTGTTAGAATCAGCAGAGTTAACCCAAATATAGTTGTTGCTGCATGGCGTGATTTCCGGCTTGGCTTTCAGTCTGAAATTGTAAGAAGAATTGGTTATTCTTATTCTACTGATGGCGGTTTAACATGGGCGGTTTCACAGTTAATACCTGACCCAAACCCCGATCACACTTCCCAAAGCGATCCCGTATTAACTAATGATGCACAGGGTTATTTTTATCTTTCCAGTACTTCACGTAAACCTGTGGCGGGATATAACAGAGATATGTTAATTTACCGCTCAACTAACAACGGACAAAGTTTTCATTTTTACTCAATTGCAGTTCCGGGCAGCGGCGGTGCCGGAGAGGATAAGGAATGGATTTTCTGCGACCCTGTGCAGACAAATTCAACTTACAATAATATTTTTATCTCATGGACAAGTTTTGGACCTCAGCCCGGTATAAAATTCCGTAAATCTATAAACAGCGGATTAAACTGGTCTTCAACTGTTAATGTAAGTGATAATTCATCAGGGCAGGGTTCTAATATTTGCTCCGGCACTAACGGTGCTATTTATATGGTTTGGGATGCAGGCGGGATAAAATTTGATAAATCAACTAACGGCGGAGCAAACTTTGGAACTGATTATCAGCTTTCTAATGTATCTTCTACAAAAGGTTTTCCGTTTATTTGCTGTGATTACTCAAATAATTCTACCCGTGGCAACGTTTATATTGTTTGGGATGATATGCGTAACGGAAGCTCTGATGTGTGGTTTCAGCGCTCAACTAACGGCGGTACTAACTGGTTAGCTGCACCGGTAAGAGTAAATGATGTAACAACAAATCATCAGTATTGGCCTGTTATTCAGTGTGATATTAACGGTATTCTATATGTAATTTATTATGATAACAGACTTGGAACAGGGCAGGTAAATTCATATTTAGCATATTCAATTGATGCCGGTAATACATGGATAAATCAGCAATTAAGTGATTCAACATTTTCTGCCGTTCCTGTTGGCGGTTCAGGCGGTGATGTTAGGTATGGAGACTATATTGGGGTTGATGCGTTTAACGGCAAAGTAATTACTGTTTGGACAGATGACCGGAAAGGTACACCCGATCAGGAAATTTATACAGCAAATTTAAGCGGGTTAATTTCTGTTACACCCGTTGGCAATGAAATACCTGTTAACTTTAAATTATATCAAAATTATCCTAATCCGTTTAATCCTGAAACTAAAATTAATTTTGATCTTCCTGTATCTTCATTTGTAAAAATAAGTATCTTTGATATTCTGGGAAGGCAGGTAAAAATTCTTGTTGCACATAATTTACAGCCGGGCAAATATTCTGCAAATTTTAATGCAGTAAATCTTTCCGCCGGAGTTTATTTCTATAAAATTGAAGCTGGTAATTTTATAGATTCAAAAAAATTAATCCTTATAAAATAATTTATATAAAGATTAGTTAATTTATTCTGATTTATTTTTTTAATGATTCCCAAACATCTATTCGGGAATCATTTTTTTTCAAAAAAATTAATATTTTGAAAGATTTATCACCGGGCTTTGCAGGCTTAAATTTGGAATTCCCATCATCTGCCCGCTTTGTACTACCGTTCCAAGTATCAGACTTTCACTTTGGTTTGATGAATTTGTTTTATTATACTGTACAATCCACAAGTCAGCAGGAAAACCTGTGAGGCTTGTAATATATGCCGGCAGATTAAGCGTACCTGCTGCCGGAATTAATATCATATTTCTTGATTGGTTTGTGCCTGATGAAAAGAAAGATGCACCGTTTAACGAACTTGATGATGGTAAAAAACCTGAGTCAAATTTTATAACAGGATTGGTATTGTTTGCCAGATTTAATGAGGCATCACTGTTCAATAATGCCGAAGGTGAAGTTGTTACACCAATATCAGTTGTTAAAATAATATTCAAAGCACCAGAAACTATATTTCTGGCTGATGTATCCTGTATTAAATTAACTAACTGTGTTGGTGAGAAAAACGCAGTAAGCTCTATGCAATCACTTGTTGTTGGAAGTGGATTAGGTGTGTAAATCCTGAGTGATGTATCACTTGGAACTCTGAAAACATAAAGCCATGCACCAACTGAATCCGGATTTGTTGCAAGCGAAATTGCAGAAAGCTCAGTTTTGCCGTTTGCTTTTACGTTTTTTCCCATTATAAGCGCAAGTTTTGTTCCTGCACCGTATTTTCTGATTGCCTGTGCATTTGCCGAGTCAAGTCTGTCTTTTGCTGTTACTTCAACAGTTGTTACTGTTTTTATAATTTCTTCGGGGCTGCATGATTGAAACTGAAAAATTAAAACAGTAATTGCGGAAACTATGAAAAGCTGTAAAATATAACGTTTTAACATAAAAATTAATTAGTTTAACATATCAATTATAACAAAGATAACACGTTTATAATTATAAAATCTATGAAATTTATAAGAATTTATGTAAATGTTTGTATCTTATAATATTTTAATTAAATTTTAATTTTAAACTTTATAATTTTCCAATTCCCTTTTTCCTGTTATTTTTTAATTAATAGAATGATATTTGTAAAGTTTGTAATATACAGTAAATTTTAAAAAGGATTTAAATATTAATGACAAACGATATTCGCGTACGGTTTGCACCATCTCCAACAGGTTACCTGCACCTGGGTAGTCTTAGAACTGCTTTATTTAACTACCTTTTTGCCAAACATAACAACGGAAAGTTTATTTTACGGATTGAAGATACTGACCAATCAAGAAAAGTAGAAGGAGCTGTTGAAAACCTGATTAATATTTTAAACGATATGGGCTTAAAATACGATGAAGGTCCCATTGCCGGAGGCGAGTACGGTCCTTATTTTCAGTCAGAGCGGTTAGATATATACAAAAAATACTGCGATGAACTTTTGGCTAATGGGTATGCATATTATGCATTTGAAACTGCCCAAGAACTAGATGAAATGCGTAAAATTCAGCAAATGCAGGGCAAACAAACAATGTATAACAGAAGAGCAAGAAATTTGACTGAAAATGAAATTAATGAAAAAATTGCTTCAGGAGTGCCGTATGTAATCAGACTTAAAGTTCCTCTTAATGAAGAAATAAAATTTAATGATCTTATACGGGGAAATGTTAAGATTGAAACCAATATGATTGATGATCAGGTTCTTCTAAAAAGTGACGGATTCCCTACCTACCATCTTGCAAATGTTATAGATGATCACTTAATGAAAATTACTCATATCATCCGCGGGGAGGAGTGGCTTACATCTGTACCAAAACATATTATATTATATAATGCATTCGGCTGGCAGGTGCCTGATATGGCACATGTACCCTTGATACTTAATCCTGATAAATCCAAGCTCAGCAAAAGACAGGGTGATGTTGCTACTGAAGATTACCTTAAAAAAGGTTACCTAAAGGAAGCATTAGTTAATTTTATGGCGCTTTTGGGGTGGAACCCGGGTGAGGGTGAAAAACGTGAGATATTTTCTTTGAAGGAGCTTGTAAACTTATTTACCATTGAAAAAGTTAATTCTGCAGGTGCTGTATTTAATACTGAAAAACTTAACTGGATGAATGCAGAATATATTAAACAAATGGATACAGCAAAACTTGCTGAGATTGTTATTCCGTATATGAATACTGCTGGAATTGATACTTCGGATAAAGATAAATATAACAGAGTAATTTTTGCAATTAAAAATTATATTAATACACTTCAGGAAGCTCCGGAACACTCAGAAATATATTATAGTAATGTTAATTTATCTGAGGAACAAAAAGATATTCTTAAAAGTGAAACTTCTAAACAGGTTTTAAATTTATTAAATATTAAAACGGCAGCACTTTTTGAAATTACTGCAGATAACTTTAAACCTGTTTTAAATGAAATACAAAAAGAAACCGGAATTAAAGGTAAAAACCTGTTTATGCCAATTAGATTAGCATTGACCAGCAAAGAGCACGGTCCCGAGCTTGGCACAATTGCCTATGTATTGGGAAAAGAAGAGGTATTGAACAGATTAAATATATTAAACTGATTACAGGTATTTATCTGATTTGGAAAGTTTTAACAAATTAGCAAATTAAAAAACGAATAATAAATAAAATTTATAAACTAATATTTTTAAAAATGAAACAAATAATATTTTTCTTATTTTCTGCTGTTGTAATTTTTTCATCATGCGGTAAAAAAGATGAAGCCCCAAACTACAACAATCAAAGCTCAACTCAAAACGTGCCGCAGAATCCGGGCACTAATCCGCCGCAAAACAATTCTAACATTCCCGGAAGGTGGTGGATTGGACAATATACTTTTAGCGAATCTGCAAAAAATGTAACAGGCAGTGGTTCGCAATCTTGGACATACATTGTTGATGTTAAAGAGCAGCAAGGTGCAGGACTTGTTGCAACTATTCAAATTGACGGATTCCAAACAATGCAGCGTCTTGAAGCTAAAGTTAATGCTACTGCTTATGATATTGAATTTATTTTTGATAAATACGGAAAGGATAATATGTTTGAGCCGTATAAAAAAGGGGATAGACTCTTTGCTATGATGCGGACTTCTGACGATAAAATTAAAACCGTTTGGGATAAATTGAAACCAAATGTAAAAGATAACCAGGAAAACGGAAAAGAGATGATCAGAAAGTCAGCTTCGTAATTAAGTTATTATTAAAAAAATACAGGTGTTAGTTTCTTTTCAGAATGGAAAATTTAAAGAGGCATTCAAAAATCATTGGAAAGCCTCTTTTTGCTTTTAAAACTTGAATAACTTCTTATTAAATAAAAATAAAAAAAGAAGATAGTAAGTTATCTTCTTTTGTTAATTAATGTTTTATTATTTGAAGCGTTTAAAAATAAACCAAGCCAAATAATTAAACTAAACTGTATATTAAATTTATTTAATTACCTGTCCTGAAATGAAAACTATATTGCGACCAATACATTCTACCTCCTACATTTCTTCCTGCTTGCCAGTAATAATATGTATTTGGATTTAATGGAGCAGGAACTGTAAATGATGTTCCGCTGACTGAGTATTCAGTATGGTTATTAAATGAAGAATTTACGTCTAACCATAAAACATCTGCTGTACCAGACCAGGTAAATGTTGTTGAACGCGAAACATTTGTATCACCATCAGCAGGGGTTAATAGTGTTGGTGGTGTTGGGTCAGTTGCTTTGCTATCTGTAGCTGAATCACAGCCTGATAATATAATAAATGAACACAACAATAAAACGGCTGCAGTAATTTTTAACATATTTAATTTATTTTTTATGAAATTCAGTACTAATATAATGCTGTAAAATTATAAATCAAGTTATATAATTTAAAACTTAATTAGTTGAAAGTGTTACCTTAAATAGTAATTTAAGTTAACTGAAATCTTATTTACTTAATAATATTGTGTTTCTAATATGTTTATTGTTAATAAATATTTGTTAATCTTTGTATTGTATTAATATATTTAGAATTTTTAATACCATCTCTTACTGTATATTTTACAAATTTAAATATTTAATAAATTTCTGAAATTTACAAAAAATACAATATAACCTGTTTATTTTAGAATGAATTCATTATTTTTAATTATACAACCTTAAAGCTGAATAATTATTTTTTAAATTTTATATGAAAGAGAAATGCATTTAATTCCTGCAAAATGCCCCGATTGCGGGGCTGATATTAAAATACCTGATGGCAGCACACAGGTTAAATGTGAATATTGCGGAGGTACTATTTTAATCACCGATTTGCTTGGTTCAACATCCCTTATGCAGAACTGCATGACACTTGCTTATACAGCAATAAATGAGGGTAACTATAAAGATGCATATCAGCACTTTAACCGTGCAATTGAAATTGATATGAAAAATCCCTATGCAATTGCCGGGCTTGCGGTATGCACCGGAATGGTTAACAAGATCAATGATAAACCATTTAACAGGATGATTGAGCTGTTTGAGAGAGCATTCAGTTATGCTGATGGTGTAAAACAACAAAATCTTAAAAAAAATGCTTCATCTGAAATTGTTAAGGTTATAAAAAAAAATAAATCTAGGATAAGTCTTGATATTGAATTATTAAACTTATCCAAGTTAAATAATTTTTTACCTCAAACGGATGATAAAATTACAAAGTTAAAAACAGCAATTCAAGAAACTGTTCAAAAAGCATGTGAATACGATCCTGAAAATAAAGAAGCATCATCATTACTTCAGGAAATTTCCAGCGGAAGTTACTTTAAATCCGGAAATGAAAATATGGAAATACCGGGGAAAACTCTTTCTGAATCACAAGTAAAAATACAATCTGAACATACAATTGATGCAAATAAACCCACAGTTAAACGGCAGGCTGCACAAAAAAGCGGCTGCTCATTAATGATACTCATTTTTATCCTCGCAATTTCAGCCGGAGAACTTTTTTTGTAGGGTATTTCATACTTTATTGCTTGATGCCGCGAATCGGCAAAACAACTTCAGTAGGAAGATTTGTTACAAGCAAGATTTAAATAAAATAAAATACTAAACTGCTGTTTTAAACTCAAAATTAAAAGTTCTTACAATGTGCTAATACCATGTTTATAAATCCCTTTCGAACACTTTCCCATCAGATACAGTTAAGACTTTTTCTGTCTTTATAGATGGGCAACAGCGTGGATCATCTGGTGCATAATCATTTCGAGTAATGTAAATTTTACCTTCACTTATTCTGTTAAAACTAAAACTATATGATGGCTCAAAACCTGCAATAACTTTTGCACTACTTCCAGTGTTTTTATATAATGCAATTGAGTTTAATTTATCTGCATTCCCACCAATAAAAGAAAGAGTGAAGTAAATTGCTACGTCTTCTAAACCGTCTCCTGTAAAATCACCTGTGTATGTTTGCATGACATTTAATTTACCTTCATTAGTTTTTTCTATTTTTGGCAGGTAAGCATAGAATTTGTTTTTTGCATCATTAACAATTCCATGAATATTTTTATTTTGTTTATCGTTATCTTGATAATTACGTTCTTCTTTTTTATTTTCTGTTTCATTTTGTGGTTTACTAGAAAAATCACAAATGAATGAAAAACTAACTAAAATTAAAAATGATAAAATAAATTTTAAATTATACATTTTTATACCAATTAATATAAAAATTTTGTAAAACCTTTTATCAAATTTACAAAATAAATAATGGAAATAAAACACACTAATAATTCATTACGATCTTCAATTTTAAATTCTTTCATACAATAAATGATTACGAAAAAACAAATAAGTTGAATTATTGTCTGGTCATATAACCTCAATCGCAAGGTAGTTTGGTTTAGAGGGGATTTGATTTTTTGTAGCGCATACGGGGATCGAACCCGTACTTTCCGCCTTGAGAGGGCGGCGTGTTAACCAATTACACCAATGCGCCATAACAATTAACAAATAGCAAAGAACAATTAACAATTAAAAAAACCAGTGCCGCCAGTAGGGCGGGTGCTGACCCCGATTTATCGGGGGAAGTCCTGCTTTAGCAGGATTAACCAATGGAATTTATCCCGATTTATCGGGACCAATGCGCCATAACAATTAACAAATAGCAAAGAACAATTAACAAATAGCAAAGAACAATTAACAATTAAAAGAACTAAAGCCGCCTGTAGGCGAGCATGCTGAAGTACTTTAATGCTGAACTCCGGCATAGCCGTTACCAATGCAGTTTAAATTGAAGTTTTCAGCTTCTGAACAATTATGTTTGCTTCTGCAAGACCGCAGTTTAGGGTATTGCGAACCAGTTTTACTGCATCTGTTTCTTTATTCTGCCCCAACAGAGCTTTAACTTCTATTATATACGGCTCAAGTTCTTCTTCGTATTCTAATTTTAAATGCCTGAATAAAAAATCAATTTTCTTTTCAAGTGCTGAAATCCTGTGTGAAATCTCACCTATAACAGTTGCTGACTCTGGATCCATAATTATTAATTTGATTTAAAAATTCATTTTACAATGATACTATAATTAATAATTTAAGAAAATGATATAATAAAAAAACCCGAAAATAATATATTTTCGGGTTTAAAAAAGATACTAAAAAATATATTATTTAGCTGTTTTTGAAATTTCCATTAGTTCTTTTGCCTCAGCAGGTAGCTTGGCTTCATAAACTTTTTTATCTTCATTAACGTTATCTTTTTCACCGGAAAGATCCTCGTAACTTATTATTTTATCATCACTAAAATACATATTTTTTCCTCTTGTGTTCTTATCTTCTGGTTCTTTCTTTAATCCCTGGTCTTTTATAAATACAAATACCAGTTTCCCGTCCATTAAATAGAACTCTTCTGTACGTTCACTTATACCGGTATGCGGATAAACTTTAATTCTGACAAGTTTATCTCCGTCATAATAAGCATCCATTTTTGCCCATTTCTGTTTCAGGTTTTCACGAAAGCTATCGCCTTTAAATTCAACAACCTTTTGAGTGAGCTTATTTTCGTTGCGCTTTGTTTCAACATCTTCGCGGAATTTTTTCAGTTTTGCCAGTAATTCAGTATTATCAGCAGGAGGTGTGGTTTTTTTGGTTGTATCAGTAACAGTTTGCTTATCGGTTTTTTCATCTTTTTTTGTTGTATCCTTGCCGCATGAGCCAAGTATAAATGAAAATACAACAGTAAAAATAATAACAATGATAGATTTATTTTTCATAATATATAGTTTAAGTTATTAGTGGAATTGTTAAAGATAATGATTTATTAATATATATTTTAAGGCAATAAATATACTGAATTTACTAACGATTTAATTTACACAATTTCTATTACTTATTTAAAATTATATTCTAATTCTTGCATCAAGTATTCTGCATTTTTCTTTCTTATTAAAAAATACAAAAGGATTGAGATCAATTTCCTTAAATTCCGGAAAATCGTTGCTCAATTGAGAAAGTCTTAACAATGATTCGATAATGTACTCCATATCAACAGGTTTTTTTCCTCTTGCGCCTCTTAGCAACTGAATACTTTTTATAGAGCATACCATTTCCCGTGCTTCTGTACTGCTTATGGGTGTAAGTTTAAAATTTACATCATTAAATATCTCAACAAATATTCCGCCTAGCCCAAACATTATCATACTTCCGGCTTTTGAATCATTTGTAATGCCAAGTATAGTTTCAACACCGCCTTTTATATATGGCTGAATCATAAAACTTTCCAATAAGTGCTCTGCTTGTTGTGCTTTCAGCTTACCGGTTATTCTATCAGCAGCTTTTATAAGCTCATCAGAATTATGTATATCAACCTCTACGCCGCCAAAATCAGATTTATGTATCAGTTTATTGCCCACTGCTTTTAATACAACAGGATATTTTATTTTATCTGAAATCTGGATCAGGTCAAAAGTATCTTTGGCATAAACTGAATTTATTATAGGAAGTCCGTAAGCATTAAGAACACCTGATACATCATCTGAATTCATATAAATTCCGGTTTTCTTCTTATATTTTTTAAGAATGTATTTTACTTTGTTTTGATCTGTATTAAAATGTATATATTTGCCTGTTGGTTTTTCCTTCCATTTTTTATACATTACCATCTTGCTTATTGCGCGTGCCGCATTTTCAGGAAAGCGGTATAACGGAGGATGATTAGGGGATACTATCTTTAGTTTGGGTATTATATCATCCTGAGACATTAAAACAAGCATTACAGTTTTTGATGAATCCTTAACAGCCCTGCAAATTGAATTTGCAATTTCAAGTGTATCAAACATAAGGGGTGGACCCACAACAACTATCAGAGAATCTATATTTTCATCTTCAATAATTATTTTTGCTGATTTTGCATACACATCTGCATTTGCCGAAGGAAGTATATCAACCGGATTACGCAATGCACCATCAGGTGCCACTATTTTTTTTAATTTTAATCTTGTTTTGCTGCTTAGCTCAGGTACTGTTAAACCCTGATTTTCACATTCATCAACAGCAAGAATTGCAGGACCGCCTGCATTTGTTAATATTGCAACCCTGTTGTCTTTTGGCAGATTTGCCTTATCAAATGCTCTTGCAATATCAAACATTTCTTCTGTTGTATTAACCCTTATTACTCCGCCCTGCTCTAAAAAAGCATCTACAACTACATCACTTGAAGCAAGTGCCCCGGTATGAGATGAAGCTGCTTTAATTCCCGCAGAAGTTCTGGCAGATTTAATTGCAATAATGGGTTTGGTTTTTGTTATTTCCCGTGTAAGAGCCATAAATTGCCTGGGGCTGCCAAATGACTCAAGATATAATGTAATTACTTTTATATCATTGTTATGCCACCAATATTCAAGTATTGTGTTGCTGGAAATATCTGCTATATTGCCTACACTTACAAATTGTGAAAGCCCAATATCATTCTGCTGAACAGTCCGCAAAACTGCGGCACCTAGTGCTCCGCTTTGTGAAATAAAACCTATTCCGCCCGGTATTGGAGTGCCCTGCACAAATGTACAGTTCATTTTTATTTCAGGGTGTGTATTTATTAACCCCATGCAGTTAGGACCTACTAGTCTGATATTATGTTTTCTAATCCTTTTTACCAGTTCTATTTCGCGCTGGGCACCTTCTTTTCCGGTTTCTTTAAAACCGGCTGTTATAACCATAACAGCAGAAATTTTCTTACTGCCGCACTCATCAATTGCATTAAATACTAAATCTTTTGGCAGCATTATTACTGCCAAATCAATTTTTTCTTTGATATTAATTACTGATTTGTAAGCGGGCATAGAGTGCACTGCAGATGCGTTTGGATTTACAGGATAAATACTTCCTGTATATCCAAAACTTATAAGGTTGCTTATTAGCTGATAACTAAGACTTGTTTTTTTTACTGATGCTCCAATAACTGCAATAGATGCAGGGTAAAAAGCTTTATCCAGCACAGAAGTCATATTTAAAATTCTATTTTAACCTATCAGCTCAGCTTCGTAGCCAGCTTCAATAACAGCATTCAGCACATCCTGATCAGTTGTATTGGGGTTGTTAACAGTTACTGTTATAATTTTTGTTTCCAGATTTACATCTACTTTTTCAATGCCTTTAAGCTTGCTAATTGAGTTTGTAATATGCTTTTTACATGAGCTGCAGCTCATTTCAGTACATTTTATCTTCACAATTTTCTGTGAAAGTTCTGTTTGGGTTAATGTCATTTGTTTATAATTGTAAATAGATGTTGAATAAATAAAATTAAAACTAGAAAAAAATAACAGGATAATAATCGCTTTTAGAATTATCCCTTTTTTGATTTGTGTTTTTGTTTTTTCCATTATTATTGCGGTATATAATATGTAAAATTAATGTTAAATGATGTTGAACCCTGTGCATTTACTCCAAAATTATCCTGAGGCATACCTAACTTTAACGATGAAGTAATTCTAAATGGTATAGATGGATAAAAAGTATATGCAAGAATAAAATTTGTATTTCTCTCAGCAGTGTTATTTATTGTTGAGCCGTTAAGTGTGTACTTCCCTTGAAAAAATCCAGCCGCTGAAAGTGAAACAGCATGCCTGCTGTTTATTATATAATTTGCTGTTAAAGCGTAATTAAATTTTTCTCCCGGCTGCTTTCTGTATTCGTATGTTATAGGTTTGCCAAAGTATGATGAATACTTCTTTTCAAAACTATGCTGCCAGCTAAACTCACCAACAACCTGAAATTTTGACTTTACTATACTTTTGGTTACAGAAACTCCAAGTGTGGTTGAGTAAAACCCTTTACCGGTAATATCAACATCATTTTCAGCTGTTTCATCAGATTTTCCTGTAGGTAAATTTAAACCAAAAGTTAAAGCAAGATAGGGAAGTGTGTTATCTAGTAGAAGTTTTTTACCCTTTTTCTTTGGCTGGAATTCATGAAATATCTCAAATCTTCCGCCTACTGTAATATCACCCAGCCCTGAACCATTTTGCTTTAGACCCGGAATATTGCTATTGTTGAACTGAAACGGCAATGATACTGCAAACTGTATATGGCGGTTTAGTCTATAAGCAGTATTAAATGAAATTTTATACTGACTTTGCGAAAATTTGGTTTTTATCCAGCTGCCGTTTTTATCCCACACACCCGTAATTTCATCACGGTTTACACCAATATTAAAAAGTGCTAATCCGTCTAAAGAAAGTACGGCAAGGTCACTTGTTCCCCCTCCGCAGCTGTTACAGCTTCTGGTATCACTGCAAATAATAATAATTAAAATTAATACTGCTGAGAGATATTTCATCAGTTTACCTCCAATGTGAATTTTGGCGTTGGGGTACGCGTTATAAAATTTCCGTTTACTTTAATTGAATCATAGAGAAACCATTCACCTGCCATATTAAAATTAGCTGTTCCTTTGTACCTGCCGGGTGAAACATTTACCGGATCAACATTATTGCTTGAACCATGCCCCATTGATTCCATCCAAGGTCTGATAAACATTTCTGCGTTACTTATTTCTGAAAATGTCTGCAGGTTTTGAGTTTCATGCAGCATCATTTCAACATCATTTAAACCAACTACCGGTGCATGCGGCTCAATTAAAGTTAAAAAATATGTTCTTTCTGTCTGGCTGTTATCCCATGCTGCAATTTTTGTACGCGTTGAATAATTTAATGTAAAAGCACTGGAATCTATTGTAAACTGTTCGTTATAGTTAAAGTTGGCTATCCAAAATGCTGCTGTATCATACATTATGAAATTTACATAGCCTGTAAATAAATTTTCATCTGAGTTAAAATTAAACTGAGGAGAAACAGGCACTGAGTGGTTTGGACCTCCCAAACCGTGATACATTGTTGCTTTAAACTTTACATAACCTGAATTCTGTTCTGCATTATTTATAAAAACTTTAAAAGCTATATCATTATATCCATAAATAAAACCGGTTGAAGTTTTACTGTAAACATCAATTTTATTGGAACCTGTTTCAGCTGTATAAATTTTTGTGTAATCAGCTGGATCATTGGGTGTATTAACAGTATTATCATTACCGCAGTGGTAAAACATTACTGCCGTAATGAGCAAAATGAATAATCTTTTCATGTTTATATCTGTATTTTCATACAATAATACAGATTTTTTAAGTCCTATCAAATGATTTAAGTCAATTAATTCAAATTATTTTATGACATTTAAGCATGCTAATATCAGTCATTTAGAGTATAATCAAGTAATTTCTCTGTTTTATTAGAATAAAATAGTATAGTAATATATTAAACTGATTTTTATGATTTCCACAGTTAAATATACTAACCCTTTTAATGCCAAAGTGCTAATACACCTCCCATAAGTGTGATTGAAATAAGCTGATATATTATGAAAAGAAAATATAGCATTTTCGGGCGGCTTTCATATAGATAGCCGGGTATTACTGTTGTAACAACAAATCCAAGCCATACCCAGAATCCAATCATTACACCCTGCGAAAAAGTTGTAACCATACTGAATTTTATCAAATGTGCCAAAACATAAGCAAATACTAATGAAGCAATAGTGTTTACAGCATAAGTTATACCCATTGCTGCTGATGAAAATCCTGCTTTTATTTCTTCTTCGGTTTTTCCCATTGAGCGCATCCATAATTTACCAATAACAAAGGGTGAATACCAAAGTGCTCCAAGAACTATGTTAATTATTCCGGCAGCTATTACGGGTACCAGATTTAATGACGGATCAGGCATAAGCTTAATATTTAGTTAATTAATAAACAAAAATAAGGATTTTAAAGGAAAAAAAAACAGCTATATCATACATCAGTTTTGCTGCCCGACTAGGGGTCGAACCTAGACTTTCCTGATCCAGAGTCAGGCGTGTTGCCAATTACACCATCGGGCAGTAAGTTTTATGAACTGCAAAGTTACAAAATTTCAATAAAACAATAAAGTTTAAATTTTTTCTCCAAATTTTTAAATATTGCAAAACTCAAAATTTGCAAAATTAATTATTCTAAATTCCGGCAATAAAAAAACCCCCATGTTTAACACAAGGGGGTTTTAGCTCAGTAATCTGCTTTTATTTAACTAATAATAATTTTTTAGTTTCAATAAACCTGCCTGAATTGAGTGTGTAAAAATATACACCGCTGGAAAATTTTAATGCATCCCATTTGACAATATATGTGCCTGCAGAATAATCACCGTTTACCAGCTCGGCAACCTGTTGACCGCTTGAATTAAATATCTTTAATGTTACAAAGTTTCTCTCAGGTAATTCAAACTTAATATTTGTTACCGGATTAAACGGGTTTGGATAATTTTGTGAAAGTTCATAACCTTCAGGAATTCCTGTATTCAAATTTGTAATTCCCGTTACGCCGCTTACTACATAACGAATATCACCGGTCAATGCACGGGATGAGAAAAAGGAACCGGTTGGCGTAAACGGAACAGAACGACCATCGCCTGTAACAAGATGTATATTTGTATCCAGATAATTTTCAAGCGGTGGGGAACCTGTTCCAAAGTATCTTGGACCTGATACAGTGAATTTTAAAGCTACCCCTACTGTATCACCGGCACCAACAAATATAGGTCCAAGCGAAATTGGTTCTGAAATACCGCTTGATGTAGGTCCCTGAAAACCAGAAGCTGTATCAATTAATGTCCACCCTGCCATTGAACTGCCCGGACCAGAACTTACAGGTCCGCCAAGTGCATTACCATTTCGTGTATATACCTCAAACGTGATAGGTGAGTTAGCTGTTGCTGTGCTTCCTGTTCTGATTTTTGTTACATAAACATCTCTTGTGTTGCCTATTAGGTTCATGAATATTGCCCAGTTAACTGAACCGCCATTATTTGCAGGACCCGGATTAGCCGCTAAAATTAATGTATCAACCGAACTGAAGTTTGGTGTTATATTTACCAATCTGTTTAACTGAACAGAAACATTCTGGTTTTGCAGGGGGTTATCAGTTACAATATTTATGTTTGCGCCTAATTGATTTTCAGCTTCTAAAACATCGCTATCTTTTAATCCAGTTAACACAAAAAATCCGTAAAAAGAAAAAATTGCAGTAAGAAAGAAAAGAACAATCCGTGTAGAATTATTAAATCCTGTAACTTTTTTCATTTTAACCCCCTTTTTATTTGATTTAAGTAAAACATAATCATTTATTCAAAACAATTCAATATAAATATAAAATGCTATATTTTAAAAATACATAATTTTAACTGTTTTAAAGTAATATGTTTTAGTAAATTTGCAGAACAATCAAATTGTTCAGCAAATTAATATGAAATTCAATTTAATTATTTTAATACTGCTGCTGAATTTATATGTATATTCACAGCAATCTGCTTTATTCAGTACACCGCCGGGTAATATTACACTGCCTTCAATAATTACTGATAACAACAGTGCGCCTAAATCAACCGGAATTGTGGCAGTTGACTCTAAATGGATTGCTTCTTCACAGCCGGCAGCTATATCTTTGCTTGAAGAATATTCAAACTCACCGGATAAAGGGATAAGAAAAATTATTAATGATATACTTTTAAAAGCAAATGTTTCTGAAGAACTTAAAAATAAACTTACTATAAAATTTAAAAGCTCGGGAATTGAGGAGAGGGGAATTGATATTAATAATGTTTCCTTAAAAGATGATTTTGCAGAAAAATATTCAGGTGATAATCTTTTAATGATAACAAAATTATTCAGTACCAATAACGCTGTAATTGAAATAACCGAAAGCGGTGCACAGCAATTTAATACTGAATTAAAAAATGCTTTATCTGACGGGCTGAGATTTGGAAATAAAACCGAAACAGCTGTTGAAAATAAAATGATAGTAGAAATTCAAAACTTAGTATTTGCTTACGAATACCATAATATTAATATTGAACGATTAACGGATAAAGAATTAATTGTACCTTTATACTACAATGTTGAAATTGGAATAAATTCAATTTCAACTATGACAGTTACAGAAGGTCTTGATAATGACCTGTATGTTAATGTAGGTTCTTCTATATTACCAAAACCGGTTGAGTTCAGAATTTCACCTGTAAATCCTGCTGTAAAATTCAGAGTTGGCGGCAAAGAGGGATATACAATAAAATATATTAATGTAAGCGGAAACAAGGCTACATTTTCACTTTCCGGATTTAATGTAAAGTTCCAATAATTATTTTTATTTAAAGTATTGGAAGTATTTTTACAGCAAAAGTATTTTAAATAAAAAAGCCCCTAATTAAAAAATTAGGGACTTCAAACAGGTTTGGGCAGGTTTACGCCCGTGCCCTCCTGAAACTTATAATTAACATACACTCTCCTTTCTTAAGCGGGTCTGCTTTTATTCCCCGCAATCTAAATATACCTGAATTTTTATAAAATTAAACTCTAATTTTTAAATTTCTTTAATTTAGTTAAACTGATTATTCAGTTTTTTTTATATATTACCTTAAATCTCTTTATATTTTATTTTATTTTTGTTACTCAATGAAGACCACAATTACAAATGACCCCAAAGTTGCCGCTGAGTTTATTAAAGCAGGTGAAATTGCCGCATTTCCAACGGAAACCGTTTACGGACTTGGTGCCGATGCTTTCAATGAAAAAGCTGTAAAAAAAATTTTTACAGCTAAGGGCAGACCCGCTGATAATCCATTAATAGTACACATAGCAAATAAAAAAGATATTTTGCTGCTTGCCCGGGAGATCACTCCTTCTGCAAAAAAGATAATCAGCAAGTTCTTTCCGGGTCCTGTAACTGTTATTTTAAAAAAAAATGAAATTATACCAAATGCAGTAACGGGGGGACTTGATACAATAGCTATCCGTATGCCTTCGGGCAGACTTGCAAAACAGCTTATCAAATCAGCTGGAGTTCCAATAGCTGCACCAAGTGCAAATTTATCAGGGTCACCTTCACCAACAAATTTTATGCATGTTTTGCGTGATTTCAATAATAAAATTCCATGCCTTTTAATTGGTCCTTCTGCTAAATACGGACTTGAGTCAACTGTAATTGATTGCACAGGCAAACATCCTGTAATTCTCCGCCCGGGCAGCATCACCTTAGAACAGATTAAAAAATTAGATAAACATGCAGTATTATTAAAAAAATTTACCAAGCTAAAAAGCCCGGGACAGAAGTATAAACATTACAGCCCGAAAGCAAATGTAAAACTGATAACTGTTCATAATTCAAAAGGCAAAAGTGAAAAGATTAAAATAAAACTGAATGAACCATCAGAAAGACAAAAAGAGATAAAACAAAAATGTGCATTTATTGGATTGGATAAAAATTTTGGCAGGAGATTTGAAAAAGTTTTGATTTGCAGTTCACTCAGCATTTACGCTAAAAAACTGTTCTGGTTTTTCAGGCAGTGCGATGAAGATAATATTAAAATAATTTATTGCCAAAAAGTTGATGAAAAAGGAATTGGTACTGCAATTATGAACAGACTGCAGAAAGCTGCTAATTGATTGTTTTCCCCTTTCAATTGTCTGCCTTGTAAAGTTGAGGAGATCACCCTTCTCCTTTTAGGAGAAGGGCTGGGGAGAGGTTTTAAATCATCTGCTTTGCGTCTTTTAGTGTTAAATGCTTTTTGATTTATAATATCAATTTTATGTAATTCGTGAAAATTAGTGTAATTCGTGGTTAATCGCATTTATTTTATAATGTCATCGCTTCTTGGTTATTTTTTCTGGATTTTCATCCCCTCTTTACCCTGCTTACCTTGTAAAGGATTGCCTATGCAGTTTTTAGGAGAGGGCAGCGGAATAGGTTGTAAATCATCTCCTTTGCTTCTTTTAGTGTTAAATGCTTTTTGATTTATAATATCAATTTTATGTAATTCGTGAAAATTAGTGAAATTCGTGGTTAATCGCATTTATTTTATAATGCCATCGCTTCTTGGTTCTGTTTATATGGTAATGCAAAAGCTAAAAAATTTCACCAATTCGTGGTTATTTATTCTAGATTTTCATCCCCTCTTTACCCTGCTTACCTTGTAAAGGGTTGCCTATGCAGTTTTTAGGAGACGTGCGGGTCTGAAGGATTCCTTGGAAGAAGCTTGACCTGTAAAGTTGAGGTTATAACCAAAAATTGAATGTTCCCCTCTCCTTTTAGGAGAGGGGTTTGGAGGTGAGGTTATACCCTAAGTACTTTTATTAACTTACTGTTCAAATCCGAATTACTCCTTAAGGGAGACTTTCCTTTCAAAGGTGAGGTTATAACCAACTGCCAAACATCAGACATTTTAATATCAATTTTATGTAATTCGTGAAAATTAGTGAAATTCGTGGTTGATCGCATTTATTTTATAATGTCATCGCTTCTTGGTTATTTTTTCTGGATTTTCATCCCCTCTTTACCCTGCTTACCTTGTAAAGGGTTGCCTATGCAGTTTTTAGGAGATCTGCGGGTCTGAAGGATTCCTTGGAAGAAGCTTGACCTGTAAAGTTGAGGTTATAACCAAAAATTGAATGTTCCCCTCTCCTTTTAGGAGAGGGGTTTGGGGGTGAGGTTATACCCTAAGTACTTTTATTGACTTACTGTTCAAATCCGAATTACTCCTTAAGGGAGACTTTCCTTTCAAAGGTGAGGTTATAACCAACTGCCAAACATCAGACATTTTAATATCAATTTTCATTTACAATTAGTAATTACTCATTGCTCAGGAAACCACCTTCTCACTACAAATCTTTCTCCTTCGGAGGTGCTGTAATCGTTCACCGGAGTTTTTGAACTCATCACATCACGAATAGTTTCTGTCAAATCAAGCTTTACTACACCGCCTTTTGAAAGACTGCTTTGAATTGAAGTGTTTTTATCATAAACATAAATCACATGTCCGTTCCATACTATCATATCAAGCGGTTTGCACTTTGCTGCAATTTCTTCTGCGGATAAGCCCTCAATTTCAACAGGTGAACCGTAGTTAACAAGTTTGCTTGTATTTCGTGGAGTGTATCCGTTTGTCGCTTCATACATAAGACCGCTGCAATCGCAGCCCGAAAGTATCCATTCATTCATTAAAGAACCGCTTATATTTCCTTTTGGTTTATATAGCTCAGCTAATTTTTTGATTCCCGCATTATAATTACCGCCCCAGCAGTAACGGCTGCCAACAACCTTATCAAGAAATTTATAAATATCTTCCTTCTTCGGCATTTCTATAAAACGTTCGCCGGGCTTAGTTTTTTTAAGTTCAACAAAACGGCTGTCCACAAATAATTCACTGCCATACTCATATTCTTTTGTTTCCACTTTAAAAATTTTATGATCGCCATAATCAAATTCACCCAGCAGGTCAAACACAGTGCCCGGCAGGGCTATAAATTCCATTTCGCGTATTAACCCTGAGTTATCAGTTTTAACTGTCATGCTGTCCGCTCCGCCAAATACTGATTGAAAATCAGGTGTGTTAAGTACCGGAGTTGGTTCTTTTGCTACTGCGTATAAAAAATCCTGTGATAATAACTGCATAGCTGTCATTAATAAAAGTGTAATTATTATTAAAATTTTCATTTACTAAAATATTTAAAAATTATGTGACTTTATACATATATCTGCTGATAAAAATCATTTATACAAAATAATAATTCCATTTTTCTCAATATTAAAATAGAGGATTAATAATTTTCAATCAGATAGAATTACTTATCAATGATTTATTATTGTAGAATTTTTTTTATTTTAATTCACATTTATCTTTCAATATAATTTAGTGTTAATCTTAATTTTAGTACATTTTGTTTAATTCGGTAAAATTAATAAAAGTACCTTCATTATAAAGAGCGAATTTAACAGATATCTATATGTTTTAAGGTAAAAGTAAAATTAAAGTTTCTATAGATATGTTACTAAAATAAGCCACTTTAAAATTGATATTTTTATTAGTATTTTTGTGATTATTTTACAAAAATCAATATTAAACAGGAGGAATCTAAATGTCAGTTGACGTAGAAGCTCAGATAAAAGAGGCTATTGTAGAAAAATTAGGAGTTGAAGAGTCTAAAGTTACCCCAGGCGCATCATTTATTAATGATCTTGGGGCTGACTCTCTTGATACGGTTGAGCTTATTATGGAGCTTGAAAACCGTTTTAAAATTACGATACCCGATGAAGATCAGGAGAAAATACAGACTGTTGGCGATGCTATTAATTATGTGAAATCAAAAGTAGCTTAATTAATTTAAGCTCTTATATACTAAATGCAAAAAAAGCGTGTTGTTGTTACCGGAATTGGTGTTGTTTCACCAATTGGGAATACTGTAGATGAGTTTTGGGATAATCTTGTTGCCGGAAAAAGCGGTGCAGGTCCTATAACTTATTTTGATACAGAATTCTTTGATACTAAATTTGCCTGTCAGGTAAAAAACTTTGATCCGCTGAACTATATGGATAGAAAGCTTGCTCAGCGGGTTGACCCGTTTACTCAGTTTGCACTTGCTTCATCTGAAATGGCTTTCAAAGATTCCGGCATTGATATGACCAAAACCGATCCCTACAGGGTTGGTGTTGTATTCGGTTCAGGTATTGGCGGTATGTGGACCTATGATAGAGAGCAAAGAAAGCTTTATGATAAACAGGGCAATCCGGATAGAATAAGTCCTTTCTTTATTCCAATGCTTATTGCAGATATTGCAGCAGGAAGGATTTCTATGAGGTTTGGATTAAAAGGTCCAAACTATGCAACTATTTCTGCCTGCACAACCTCAGCACACTCAATTGCTGACTCGGTTATGCTTATACAGCGGGGCAATGCTGATGTTATGGTAACAGGCGGATCTGAAGCTGTTATATGTCCAATGGGTGTTGGCGGATTTAATGCAATGAAGGCACTTTCTACCCGAAATGATGCCCCCGAAAAAGCTTCAAGACCGTTTGAAAAAAACAGAGATGGCTTTGTTATGGGCGAGGGCGGTGCAACTTTGGTTTTGGAAGAGCTTGAATATGCTAAAAAACGCGGTGCTAAAATTTATGCTGAAGTTGCAGGAATAGGTTTAACTGCAGATGCTCACCACATTACCGAACCTGCTCCCGAAGGCGAAGGCGTTCGCGAGGCAATGAGAATTGCTATTGAAGATGCAGGGATGAAACCCGAAGATATTGATTGCGTTAACGCACACGGTACTTCAACATACTATAATGATAAAAATGAAACTGCTGCTTTAAAATCAGTTCTTGGCAAACACGCATATGAAATTCCGGTTCATTCAATTAAAAGTATGATTGGTCATTTGCTTGGTGCTGCCGGTGCTGTGGAATCAATTGCCTCAGTGTTAACTATTATCAACGGAATTGTTCCGCCTACTATTAACTATGAAACACCCGATGAAGGTTTAGACCTGAACTATGTTCCCAATACCGCTGTAAAAAAAGAAATCAATACTGTACTTTGTGATAATTCAGGATTTGGCGGTCATAACACTGCATTGGTGTTTAAAAGGTACTCCAATTAAATTGTTTTAAATTGTGTACCGTTATGAAAATTGAATTTTTACTCAAAAGGTATTAGCGAATATGTTTGGCATTATAAAAACCCTCAGAAAATTTGTTCCTGTTTTAAAAAGGCGTAAAGAAGAAGATGATATCTACTCAGCTATTGCTTCGTTTGATTTTAAAGCTTTTCAGGCAAGCATTGATTACCAGATAATACATAAAAATTTTTTTATTAATGCTTTAACTCACAGGTCATTTCTTAAATCAAAAGTTTCTGCTGTTGTTAAGTTAAGCAGCAATGAAAGACTTGAATATTTAGGAGATGCAGTGCTTGACTCTGTAGTTGCTGAATACCTTTATAAAAATTTTCCTGAATCAGAAGAAGGTGATTTAACTAAATACCGCTCAGTGCTGGTTAATCAACGTTTTTTAGCTGAGCGTGCCAAGGTTATTGACCTTCAAAGGTATTTGCTTGCTGCGCCAACAGCATTAAAAAGCATTGAAGATGGTTATGATACAATCCTAAGTGATGCTTATGAAGCATTGGTAGGTGCTATTTTTCTGGATAGAGGTTACGATGCTGCTAAAGAATTTTTAAATAACCAGATTTTCAAAAAGCTTGATGTTAAGTGGCTTAATCAGTTTGATGAAAACTACAAGAGCAAACTGCTTGAATATACTCAGGCAAATACTGACTATATTCCCGAATACAAAGTCATTAATCAGGAAGGTCCTGAGCATAACAAACTATTTACAGTTGAAGTTCAGGTAAATCAAAGGGCATTGGGTATTGGTAAGGGCAGAACTAAAAAAACCGCTGAGCAGGAAGCAGCCAGCAATGCTTTAAAGAACCTTGATGTGATAGAAAAAATGGGTCTAAAGAAAAAGAAAAAGAGTGCAGTATAAAAAACTTTCCGTTAAAATCTTCTGATAAAAGCTTTTATTTAAACTACAAATTATTAAACTACAAATAATTTAACTCTCCAATAGAATAATATAAAAAATGTATTCATTTGTTAACAGACATATAGGTCCTGATGAACAGGAAATTAGTGAAATGCTGAAGGTAATTGGCAATG
Organism: Ignavibacteria bacterium; assembly: GCA_020852705.1. Classification (GTDB taxonomy): domain Bacteria; phylum Bacteroidota; class Ignavibacteria; order Tepidaquicellales; family OLB5; genus OLB5. The sequence continues at coordinate 54,132 of JADZAP010000041.1, forward strand.
ATTCACTTGATGGATTAATTGACGAAATTATACCTCCTTCTATTCGTTTAAAAAATGAGCTTGCATTGGGCGATGCATTAAGTGAGCAGGAACTGCTTAGGCACCTTAGAGAATTAGCTTCAATGAATAAAATGAACAGGTCATACATAGGCTATGGGTATTACGGAACATATACACCGGCTGTGATATTAAGAAATATCATGGAAAATCCCGGGTGGTACACACAATATACACCGTATCAGGCAGAAATAGCTCAAGGCAGACTTGAAGCTCTGTTAAATTTTCAAACAATAGTTGTTGACCTCACAGGCCTGCCTGTTGCAAATGCTTCTTTGCTTGATGAAGGAACTGCCGCTGCCGAGGCAATGCATGTTCTTTTTGCTGCCCGCAAACCGGAAAAAAAGAATGCAAATAAATTTGTGGTCTCTGATAAATGTTTTGCTCAAACAATTGATATTTTAAAAACCAGAACTGAACCAATTGGAGTTGAACTTGTTGTTGCCGATATAAATAATTACGAGCTTGCAGATGATGTTTTCGGACTGCTTGTTCAATATCCGGATTCAGATGGGGAAATACACAATTATAAAGAATTATTCAGCAAAGCACACTCAAAAGGAATTTACTGCGTTGCAGCAGCAGATATTTTAAGTCTGTGTGTGTTAACACCACCGGGAGAGTTTGGTGCTGATATTGCTGTTGGCTCAACTCAGCGTTTTGGAGTGCCAAAAGGATACGGCGGACCGCATGCCGCATACTTTGCATGCAAAGATGAATTCCGCCGACTTATGCCCGGCAGAGTTATAGGGGTTTCTGTTGATAGACTTGGTAACCGCGCTTACCGTATGGCTTTGCAAACACGCGAACAGCACATTAGACGCGAAAAAGCTACAAGTAATATCTGCACTGCACAGGTTCTGCTGGCTATTATGGCTGCTATGTATGGTGTTTACCATGGCTCAAACGGTGTTAAAGCTATTGCACAAAAAGTTAATTCACTTACGGAATTGCTTAACAACAGCTTAAAACTTGGAGATATAAAACAGGTTAATAATTACTTCTTTGATACATTAAAAATAAATTTCCCGGGTAAAGCTAAAGAAGTTTATTTAAGATTTCAAAGCTCAGGTATTAATGTAAGGGCAATTGATGATGATCATATTGGTATCTCTTTAGATGAAACTGTATCAGAAAAAGATGTTTATGATATTCTTAAAGTTATTGGAGTAAAACCTGCTTCATCAGATTCTGTGAACGGGTCCTCACTGCCAAATGAATTAAAACGGACAACTGAATATATGCAGCATCCGGTTTTTAAAAGCTATCACAGCGAAACTGAAATGCTCCGCTATATGAAAATGCTGGAAAATAAAGACCTTTCTCTAAATATGTCAATGATACCCCTTGGCTCATGCACTATGAAACTTAATGCAACCTCTGAAATGATTCCTGTTACATGGGCAGAGTTTAGTACTCTGCATCCGTTTATTCCCGTTGAACAGGCAGCGGGTTACACTGAGCTTTTTAAGGGACTTGAAGACTCACTATCCAAAATTACCGGTCTGCCTGCAGTTTCTCTTCAGCCAAATTCAGGTGCTCAGGGTGAATACAGCGGACTAATGGTAATTCGCGAGTATCACAAATCTAAAAATGAAGCTCACCGCAATATTGTTTTAATACCTGCATCTGCTCACGGAACAAATCCCGCAAGTGCTGTTATGGCTGGAATGAAAGTTGTTGTAGTTAAAACTATGGAGCAGGGTGATATTGATGTTGATGACCTTCGCCAAAAAGCTGAACAATATAAAAACAATCTTGCGGCACTTATGGTAACATATCCTTCAACTCACGGTGTGTTTGAAGAAAGAATAATTGAAATTTGTGAAATTATCCACCAAAACGGGGGAGAGGTTTATATGGATGGTGCAAACCTGAACGCTCAGGTTGGCTTAACTAATCCCGGATTAATTGGTGCTGATGTTTGCCATATAAACCTGCATAAAACTTTCTGCATTCCGCATGGCGGCGGCGGACCTGGAATGGGTCCCATTGCTGTTGCTCAGCATCTTGCACCATTTTTACCGGGACATGCTTTAATTAAAACAGGCGGCTCTAAAGCAATTCATGCAGTTTCAGCCGCTCCATGGGGCAGCTCAAACATTCTGCTTATAAGCTACGCTTATATTAAAATGATGGGTGGTAACGGATTAACACTTGCTACTAAAATTGCAATTCTTAATGCAAACTATATTGCATCTAAACTTAGCAGTTATTATAAAGTTCTTTATACCGGCAAAAACAAGCGTGTTGCCCATGAAATGATTTTTGATATGAGAGAATTTAAAAAATGCGGTATTGAAGTGGGTGATATTGCCAAACGGTTAATGGATTACGGATTCCATGCCCCCACAGTTTCTTTCCCCGTGCCGGGCACATTGATGGTTGAGCCAACTGAATCAGAATCAAAATATGAGCTTGACCGCTTCTGTGATGCTATGATTGCAATAAGAAATGAAATTAAAGATATTGAAGAAGGCAGGGCAGATAAAGAAGATAATATGCTAAAAAATGCACCGCATACCGCACATGAAATTGCTTCTGATAACTGGAACCATAAATATCAGCGGCTTGCCGCTGCTTACCCTGTAAGCAGTTTGCTTAAAAATAAGTTTTGGCCCTCTGTTGCCAGAGTTGATGATGCTTACGGAGATAGAAATTTCGTATGCTCATGTGAGCCAATTGAAAGTTATATGGAAGAAAATGTGTAGTGTAACTTCCGGTATATACATGATGCTTTTTTAAATTACTGTAATCCCTTATTTTTGAATAATGAATTCTGCTATTAATAAAACCAAAGAATTCCTTGGCTTAAGGCGTAATATTGTTTTAATGCTTGGGCTCACTGTTTTAATGTACACAGGTGAAAAGTTGTGGGAGCGTTTCATTCCCAAATACCTTGATGGACTTGGTGCATCTGTGCTCATTATCGGAGCATTTGGTTTCCTTCAGAATTTCCTTGGGGCAATTTGGGCGTTGCCCGGCGGTTATATTTCTGATCACCTTGGCAGCCGAAAAGCATTTCGTGTCTTCAGCATTTTAGCAATTTTTGGTAATACTGTTGCAATAGTTTTTAACAGCTGGGCGGCTGTGTTTGTTGGGATGTTATTTTTCTTTGGATGGAGCAATGTTGCTCTGCCGGGCTCAATGAGTCTGATAACAAAAACACTTGGCAAAAGTAAGACTGTAATGGGTATTTCCATGCACTCACTTTTTCGCCGCCTTCCAATGGCGGCTGGTCCGGTTATAGGGGGAGTTCTGATTGGCACTTACGGTTTACTTAACGGAATTAAAATAGCTTTCGGTATATCAATTATACTCTCGCTTGCCGGATTAATATTTATTAACAAACTTACTTCTGAAGATGAAAAAGAAAAAACGGAAAAACTTCATCCTGTTATGTTATGGAAAACATTTAACAGCAACTTGAAAAATCTGCTGGTATCTGATATACTTGTCAGGTTCTGTGAACAGATTCCCTATGTTTTTGTTGTAATATGGTGCCTTAATTTTATTAAGGTTTCACCAGAACAGTTTGGTGTTTTAACTGCTATTGAAATGGCAACATCTGCATTAATTTTTATTCCCGTTGCAGGTTATTCCGAAAAGCTTGAAAAAAAACCTTTTGTTGTGATAACTTTTATTTTTTTCACTATATTTCCGTTCATACTTTATTTCAGCACAACTTTCTGGCTGCTTACGGCTGCATTTATTATTCGGGGGCTTAAAGAGTTTGGCGAGCCAACCCGCAAAGCATTGATACTTGAACTATCGCAAAAAGGTATTGAAGCCCGCTCGTTTGGTATGTATTACTTTATTCGTGATGGCATTGTTGCATTTGCGGGTTTACTTGGCGGAGTGCTGTGGCAGATTTCACCCGAGGCAAACTTGTTTGCTGCCGCAGGGTTTGGGGTACTTGGGACACTTTATTTTGCTGTTTTTGGCAAAGGAACTGACACAAAAAGTGATGTGTTGAGCAATTAAAATTTTCAATTTTACCTTTATTTTACATTATTCTCATATAAAGTCTGCAACCTTAACCCCCGCCTTCAAGTCATAATAAACAGATATAAAACAATTGAAAAACGTAAAAAATAACATAAAATCGCCATATATTGCCAATAGAATTGGCACTGGCAGCATAAAAAGGAGAATTATAAAATGAGAGACTTTGCTGAAGCTTTTGTACCCGCAATAGCCATAATCTTCACATTCGGAATCCCCGGTTTGCTCATATTCTACAACATTTATATAAAGCATAAGGAAAGAACCAAGCTTATGGATATGGGACTTTCACCGCAGGAAGCCAGAGATTATTTCCGTGATATGGAAAAGAAAACCAAAAATCCGCTTGGTACTCTAAAATGGGGAATACTTTTCACAATGATAGGTATCGGTTTATTCTTCGGGATATTGCTTGATGAAGCAGGTTTTAAAGATGAACTTACCGGTGTTATGGTTCTTGTTTTCGGCGGACTTGGTTTCATAATCTATTATTTTATTGCTGTTAACAAAATGAAAAAAGAACAGCAGGAACAGCTTTCTCAAAATCAGCAGTCACCACAAACACAAAATGCACCTCAAAATTAAAAAAAGGTTATTGCTCTTGATAAAAATACCAATTAAAAGAAAAACGAATATGAAAACCATACATATAATTTTAGCAGCAGCCATGATATTTTTACTGGCTGCTGCACCCGGGTGCAGCCTGCTTAAAAAAAGAGTAGAAAAAACCGAAAATGTAAAATATGAATTTACATCAACAGGCAAAACAACCTTTAAAATTGATAACTCAAACGGCAATATAAATATTTCTAACAGCAGCGATTCATCTGGAAATATAAAAATAGATGCAGAAATTACTGCAAAAGTTAAAGCCGATGAAATGGATAAGCCAATTGATAATGTTAAAATAAATATTGATTCATCAGGCAGTGAAGTAAAAGTTGAAACTGAGATAATTAAATCTAACAGCGGATTTTTCAGAAGACATAGTTCACCTGAGGTAAATTACAATATCAAACTCCCTGCTAATATGAAGGTTATTTCAGAAAGTGTTAACGGAACTATTACAATTTCAAGGATTAACGGAGATATTAATGCTGAAAATGTTAACGGAAGGATTAATGTTTTAAACTGCCGCGGCAAGCTTGATCTGGAAAGCGTTAACGGCACAATAATATGCAATGTTGATTCCGTTACTTCAGGAATTAATATCAGTCTGACAAACGGAGATGTAAAGTTAGGCGGCTTAAAAAATGTAAATGCTGAAATAAACTCACAAACTACTAACGGTAAAGTAACATATAAAAATTTAACTTTCACAAATGCCAGCAATGAGCGTACATCATTATCCGGTATTCTTGGCAATGGCGGAGCACAGATAAAGATTGAAACTATTAACGGCAGGATAATTTTGGATGGCTCTAAAGTTATACCTAAGAAAGATAATTCATTAGAATTTAAAATTGATTTTGATGATGAAGATGAGCCTATACAGATTAATGACCCGGATGAGGACTTTGATAAAAATGATGATAACAGCAAAGTGCCCGATGCAAAAACATTTGAGCCAAACAAAGATTCTATGAAATCTGTTGTACCAAAAACAACCGAACCAAAAACAACCGAACCAAAAAACGCAGATTCAACTAAAAAATAAGCTATAATTTCAGAATAAAAACTGCTGTTAATTGCAATTAAATAATAACTTAAAACATTTTTGTTTATATTTAGTGAAAATAGAAAACCGGTGTCTAAACAGCAGGTAGAATCGTGCATGAATGATCTGGAACTGAATATAATAAAAAAAATTCAGGCGGGTAAAATTGATGATTTTGAGGAAATTGTTAACCGCTATAAAGATAAAGCAATGACACTTGCGATGAGAATACTTAAAAGTACTGAAGATGCCGAAGATGCCCTGCAGGAAGCTTTTATTAAAACATTCAGGGCTATTGCAGATAAAAAATTTGAAGAGCGCTCTAAATTTTCAACTTATTTTTACAGAATTGTTTACAATACATCAATTGATTTCTACAAAAAGCATAAGGCAAAAACATACAACATAGTTAATATTGATGAAAACAAAAAAAATGATGAAGGTGAGCTGACAGATATAAACAGCTTTGAAATGGAAATAGATAAACAAAATTACCATATTAGCAGTTCTTATGATGCTGAGCGTAGGGCACTTGATTCAAATATTCAGGATATTATTAATTGTTACCTTGAAGAAATTCCTGAAAAGTATTCAGCTATATTAACGCTTTTCTATATTAATGATCTTTCACACGAAGAAATTGCTGAAACATTAAGACTGCCGCTTGGGACTGTTAAAAACAGAATATTCAGAGCAAAAGATAAGCTGAAAGAAATATTATTGAAAAATTATTCAGAAACAGAAATTCTTGAACTTATTTAGTTATTTAAAAGTTTAGTATTATACCGAAATTAAAATGAGAGATAAAAACAAATTTATAGATGAAATAATTGATGCGAAGCTGAAAAAAAGCTCTCTTAAGAACACAACCGGTGATTTTGCACAGCACCTTATGAAACGCATTACAGCTGAAAACAAGGCACTTGCTGAAGAAAGAAAAAGCGACCGTATTGTTAAATATGTTATCGGTTCTTTCAGCTTTTTTATGATTGCATTTACTTTTGCCTTAGGATTTCTATCACGCAAATCCACTTCAGGCAGTAATGAATCAACAGGTATTGCCTTTGATACCATGCAGAGATCTACTTCATTTTTTGAAAACATGGTTTTTTATATACAGGATTTCTTTACAAAGGCACTTTCATTTTTCGGACTCTCATTAAGCTCCGGCTCTGTTAATATTATTTTAGTTGTGGTA
>JADZAP010000042.1 GCA_020852705.1 Ignavibacteria bacterium
CCATTTGCAAATCTGTTCTATTCATCAACTGCCGAAGAAATGTGTCAGATCAATATTCAGATTTTTGATGTAGCCCCTAACGGAAACGAAAAACTGGTAACTAGAATAAACTGGACAGACCGTGATTATACCGCAAACCAGGTTAAACAGAAATATATTAACGGACAATCATACAGTCACCTTTTTGCTGCTGGACACAAAATAAGAATAAAACTCACAAACCTGGATAATGTACCATTATATGATTTTAATGGTGATACTACTGATACTTTTTTGAGAACAAACCCCTTTATATTACCATCTTTAAAAGGTGGAACTAACAAAATATATATTAATAATAATTCAAGGTCGTATATTGAACTGCCTTTAATTAACTTTGTGATTGGTATTCAGCAGATTTCTTCAGAAATTCCCAATTCATTCAGTCTATCGCAAAATTATCCAAATCCGTTTAATCCGGTTACAAAGTTTATATTTTCAGTTCCTTCAACAGGAACGAATAATTTTGTAAAAATTACGATATTTGATATGAATGGCAAACAGGTTTCAGTATTAGCTAATGATTTTTTTGAACCGGGTATATACGAAACTGAATTTAACGGTAAATATCTTTCAAGCGGAGTATATTTCTGCAGAATGATTGCTGGCAAATTCTCTGAAATAATAAAAATGATTTTAATAAAATAATTCAGCAAAAATTAGTGTTTTTTACTATTTTTTTAAATATTTATAATATTTTTAGCTAACTTATTATTTAACTATAAGTTTATTATATATGTTGATAGTATTATTGCTTTATGTTATTATTGCTTTAAATTAATTACATTTAATAAACTACTTAAAAATTCAAAATGAAAAAAATCGTAACTGTTTTACTAATTTTGTTAATTGCACCTGTGCTGATTTTCTCACAGGGTACAAACAAACTTAATCAATCAAGGAACCCTATTGGTCCCAACAGCATTATTGGCGGCGAACTACCGGTTCCATTTTTAACTAATTTCGGTCCTGAATCGTTTGAAGGCGGAACTTTTCCGCCTACTGGATGGACAAAATTGAACCCTATAGGCGGTACCGGATGGGATAGAATTACAAATGGAACCCCTGTTCCGGGTTGGACTGGTGTAACAGCTGATTGCCCCCCGGGCGGTGGCAATGCAATTGCTTATGCTACCTATACAAACGGCGGGACATCTGCTAATGATATGTGGGTAATTACACCTCAAATCATGAATATAAGCTTAAATGATTCATTGATATTCTGGGTGAAAACTTGGGCTACTGACAGCTATGCAGATAATTTAGATATTAAGATATCCACTACAAATAACTCAACTCCGGGGGCATTTTCTTACACAGTAGCAAATCTGGTATATCCTGCTGCAGGTGATACAAGCTGGACACGTAAAGCGTACAAGCTTGGTAACGTTGCTGGTTTAAATGAAGGTGCTAATATTTATGTAGGTTTTAGAGAATGGGTTACTGATAATATAACTGATGGTGCCGTTATTGCAATTGATCTGGTAAGTGTAGCAAGTAATGTTACTGGTATTCATCAAAATGGTTCAGAAGTTCCCGAACAATATAAGCTTGCTCAAAACTATCCAAATCCATTTAACCCTTCAACAAAAATAAGTTTTAGCATTCCAAAAGCCGGCAATGTAAAACTTGCCGTTTACGATATGATTGGCAATGAAGTTGCAATGATAAGTAACGGAGAGCTTGCTGCAGGAAATTATACTGCTGATTTTAATGCTTCAAAACTATCAAGCGGTGTATATTTTTATAAACTTATAACATCTGATTTTACAGCAACAAAGAAAATGATGCTTGTAAAATAACTAAATTATTTTTTGAAATCCTAAATTAAGGGATTTTCTAAATATTTTTAAGTTTATTCAAATTAAAACCCGGAGTTAAACCGGGTTTTTTATTTATTATTTCCCTCGATACATTTAAAAACTATTAAATATTAAAAAAGCTTGTGTTAATCTGTTAAAATTATATTCAAATAAATGAGTATTCAGTCTGAATTCCGTAGAATTTTTTCAATATCTCATAAATAAGATAACTCGAGTCACCAAACCCGTAGGTATAATTATATTTGGATTGGTGTACTTTGCGGTAATTAATTGCATCAGTTAGGAAACTTGTAACTTCTGATTTTTCTATAGGCAGCAGTTTGGCATTCTTCTTTAATACCTCGGGGCGTTCTGTAGTTTTTCTTAATACACCGCACGGAACATTAAAGAATAGCGATTCTTCCTGCAGCCCGCCTGAATCAGTTAAAATAGAGCCTGCATTTTTAACATATCCCAGCATTTCAAAATAATCATGTATCGGATTCATTATTTTAAGTTTAGCATGTGCATTTCCATCCATAACTTCATCAAAACTGCGCTGTATCAATGGATTTGGATGCATTAAATGAAGAATTTCGCTGTATCCATTCACCTCGTTCATTAAAGTATTAAGTATCTTGGCATAATCAGTTACATGTCCCCAGTTTTCACGCCTGTGAAATGTGGATAATATATAATTTTTTTCATTCGGCTCTTTTATCTTCTTTTCTTTTATAAGTGTAAATATTGCGTCATTTATTGTATTACCAATTACAAAAATATTATCAGATTTAATTCCTTCACTAATTAGATTATCTCTGTTAATACCCTTCGGTGCAAAATGAATAGTTGTCATTCTTGCAACTGCTTCACGCATAAATTCTTCTGGAAAAGGATTCAGTTTATCATAAGTTCGTAAACCTGCCTCTGCATGAAATACCGGTATTTGATTCAAAAATCCCCACAAAGCTCCCGTAAATGCGCTTGCAGTATCGCCCTGTACTATAATTCCATCTAGATCAGATTTCTTTATCTGTGATTTTTCATTAAACTTTTCATTGAAGTCATTTAATAAATGAGCTATAAGCTCATTTAGGTCACTAGACCTGTTTGGCTTTTCTGTTGCAGTAATATCCGGGTGTATGCCTATTTTTGTAAGTATATCTCCTGATATTTTCTGTTGTGCTGTATTATATAAAACAGGATAGAATTCTTCAGATCTTTTGAGTATGCGGTAGAGGACAAACAGTTTGATAATCTCCGGCCGAGTTCCGAATATAATTACGATTACTTTTTTTCCCTTTATATCACCAGGATTAATTCCAATATTCAAATTTTCTGTCATAATTTCACTTTTTCGCTTAAAACAAAGATAATTATCATAAAATTCATATAAAACGAATTTTGATACCGTTTAAAGGTGAGAATTAAGTATATTGTTCTAAAGAAATGAACATACATACTGAAAAATTCTGTTATATTTGTAAATTTTTTATATACTTTTCAAATAATACAAATATATAAATTTAAAAATGTTTTTTTTAATTTTTGTAATAACTTTAAGTTAAATATTTAACTAAATTTGTATAACTAATCTTCCAAGTATAAGGAGGAAATATGGTTGAAATTAAAACTTCCTACGTAGGCAGTCTGCATTGCAAAGCAATTCACACGCCCAGCGGAGTAATCATTGAAACAGATGCACCGGTTGATAACCGCGGGAAAGGTGAAAGTTTTTCCCCAACAGATTTATTTGCAACTTCTCTTGGTGTTTGTTACTTAACTACAATGGGTATTGCAGCAGAAGATAGAGGTATAAACCTTAATGGTGCTACCTGCAGAATTGAAAAACACATGAGCACTGTTTCACCGCGAAGAGTTGTAAAACTAGTTGCTGAAATAATTTTCCCCGCTGATATTCCTCTGGAAAAAAGAGGGATTCTTAAAGCTGTAGCACTGCCCCGTTTCAAAATGCATTCATCCTGATATTGATATTGATCTTATAATGCACTTTCCTGATGGTCAGGATTTGGAAGAACATACACATCATTAAAAATTATTGTTTAAAATACGAAATAATTCTTTTTTCCATTTCTAGTGGAATATTTTCATTCAAATCTTCTGAATAAGTTCTCTTTAAATCATCAAATTTATCTTTTGCAGTATTTTGCTTACCATTACTTAACAAAGAACGAATTAGGATTTCATAACCAATTGAATTTAAAGGCTCTTTATTTATAAGAATTTCAGCATAAATTTCAGCTTCATTATAAATCTCTTTATCAAATAATATTTTTATCAAATCTTCCAGAACTCTTATATATTTTGTTTTGTATTGTAATCTGATTTCTTCACACCATGGTTCATAAAATCCTTCAAGTACATCTCCCGAATATAAATTGATTGCTTCTTTATATAACGCAATGCTATCAGAAGAATTTTCTGCTTGTGAAGCTTTCTTAATAAGACTGTCAAAATGTCCGGTATCTGAATACACTGAAATACCTGATGCAATTTTTAATTGTTTCCCTTCATAAACAATAAATTGTTTATCACTTTGCATACCGGTATTTGCAGATGTTAATGAAGCATTATAAGCAGATTTTAGTGCCGTTCTGATATTTGAAACCGCCTGATGAAACATATTATCTGAATTTTCTATTGAAGTTTCATTGAAAAACAGATCAATTATTTTATCTTTGCTTATTTGTTTCCCTTGATTTAAAATTAGGTAACATAATATTAATTTTCTTTTTTTACGTTTCCATTCATTTTCTTTAATCTTTTCATTTTTAACAATAAATTCAAGTCCGCCAAACAACATTACTTTAATATCATAACTTTTCTGAATAAATTCTCTTAAACTATTTTTATACTCTGCAGCTAACCAGGGAAGTTCTGCAAGATCAAAAATATCTATCCTTATATTTTCTATTTTAGATTTAATTGACTTATCAAGCTCAGGAAGCTGAAAAATTGCTTCAGAAAAAATATATTCTCTCAATAAAAAAGATCTATATTCTCTCTCTGAAGCCTGGTCAATACTTTTTTCAAAATATTTTACTGCTGTCAAAATATTTCCTGCTTTGAGATAATATTTTGCAAGATAAAAGCCGGCAATTGTTTTATCATAATAGGAATTTATAGCATCTAAAAAAGTAAATGCCCTAAGCAATTTAGTTTCAATGTTTGGAGTATTATCAAACTGAATTTCGCTGATTGAAATTAAAATAGACAGCAAGATTTCATCAGTTTCATTTGATTCATCTATAAATCTTCCCGCCAGATCATAAAAATCGATAGATTTTTGGGCATTACCTGTATAATAATTACACTCACCCAAAAATTGGTAACTAAGAAAGATAAAATTACTGTTATTTAATTTTAGTGCTGATTCATTAATTTCTTCAGCTAATTTTAATCCCGATACATAATCTCCAGTTTCAAAATACAGTGAATACTCTGTCATTTTAACAAGAATTTCAAAGATTGGTGTTTTAAATTTATTCAATAAATCTTTAGATTTTATCAATAATTCTCTGGCTTTGGAATATTTTGCTGAACGTGAATATAATACAGTAAGGTTGCCCATAATAACAATTTTTTTAAACAAACCTTTTGTTTTATTCAGTGCTAATTCATAATAATGATTAGACTGAACAAAATCACCATTGGTAATTTTAATATTTCCGAGCAAACTATAAATTTCATGTTCCAGCTCATGATTAGGGTGAACACTGCAAATTTGAAGAGCTTTTTCCAGAAATGACTCGGAAATTTCAGATTTATGGATATTAAAATATGCATTTCCTAGCAAGAGATAAGTTTTTGCATTAACCACCTCAGCAGTCTCTTCTGTAAGTATATTATTTAGAAGTTCAATTGCTTCATTAATTCTGCCTTTACCCAAAGTTAATAATATACTTGCTTTAGCCTGTGTACATAAAATCTTAAAATTCAAATCATTTTCATTTAGGTCTAATGCTGAATTATAACAATTTAGTGCAGTTTCTATTTCACCTTTATAAAATTTTAACAATATACCTTTGTAGTATAACAGTAATTTATTTTTTTCTGTAAACTCACTCTTAAAAGCAGAAATACTATTCCATAGCTTTTCAAAATTACTTTGCTGAAAATATTCTTCAAAAAAAATACATATCTGTTCAAATGCAGATTCATACTTTCCAGCCAGAATATAATAATCAAAAGCAATAGCATGAAGATTTATTTTCAAATACTGTTCAGCGATATTATTATATATCTTTGTTAATTCTTCATCAGAAAGTTTACGTGCAAGCTGTCGCAGGAAATTTTTGAATAATTGATTATAGCAGTATTTAACTGAAGGCAGATTATTGTTATCAATGCTCCTTATTGTTTCAATAAAAATATTACGCTTGGATAGATTTTCAATTATTTCTCTGCTGTTATTTATACCTAGGAGTTTATCGCAAAAATCATTGTCAAAATCTTCCAGAAAAGAAGTTTTGAGCAGAAATTCCTGAATTTTAGCCGAAAGTTTTATAAAAATTTCTGATGCAAAAAAATCAAATAAATTTTCAGGCAGTTTATTTTCGTTAAAATAAGCTGCATTCGTATCCTGCTCTGAAACCTGAAGCAGCAAGTGAATACCGGTTACCCATCCACCCATATATTTAACCAGATTTGATGCTTCTTCATCTGAATAGTAAATATTATATAATTTTTTTGCCAGTTCAGAAAATTCAAGTGCACTTAAAGCAAGATCTTTTTGAGTTATTTCAAGCATATTCCTTTTTGCTTTTAAAGATGAAATGTTAAGATCGTTTATGTACCTTGTGGTAATTACAATTTTCAAATTATCAGGTGTATCGCATAAAAAAATTTCTAAGAAATTTTTAAGCCAGCTTTGTGAAGAAAGTTCGTGAAGATCATCAAACACCAGAGTTATTTCATTATTAAAGAACAAAGAATACTCATTACTGAAAGTACTAATAATACTAAGTAAAGCAGATTCTTGTGATAAAATTTTTTTAGGTTCGCTGCCAAGAAGCTCGAGGGTATTAAGAGTTTCTTTACCAAACTCATTGTTAATTTTTCTAAGAGCTGTAATTATATATAGAAGTAAAATATAAGATGAATCAATATCTGAATGAAGCCTGATCCATCCAAATGTACTTTTATTAATATGAAGATAGGAATTTACAAAAGTAGATTTTCCAAAACCTGCCGGTGCATTAAGCAATACAAGCTTTTTCGACAATCCATCATTAATTTTTTTAGAAAGTAAATCCCTATTAATTATACCAGTAGGGGCATAAGGCAATGCTATTCTTGTATAATTTATTTGAACTTTCATTCATTTAAATGTAGAATTTACATAAATATAACTATTCTAAAATTGAAAATATATAAAATACGGAAAACTCTAGAGTATATCTTTATAAATTTAAGAAAAACAATGAGTAATGATATGATAAGGTTTCTAATAAGGTTTTTGTATGCTCTGAATTTAAGTTTGCATAAGAAGTTTTTTTAAATAAACTTAACTATCCCACTAAATAAGTGGAGGGAGATCAAAAGAAATGAAAAACATAATATTCAAATTCACAGCATTTGTTTTTTTCTTTATCGTTACAATTCAGGCAGACTCTCAGTATTTTGTAAATACTTATGATTATCCGCCATTTGGCAGTAAGACCGATTATGGTTACTCTATTGAGAAAAATTTTGACGGTACCTTGATTGGCAGATGGTCAATAGCAGGGGTTTCTAACTCAACACCTAATGCCGGAAGTTTTGACTGGATGTTTCTAAAACTTTCAAATTCAGGTGCAATAAACTGTTCTGTTTTACTTGGATTTACTCAAGCTGATTCTTGTTTTTCACATGTTCAGTTTTCTTCAGGCGCAAAGAACATAGTACTTGCAGGTTTCTATAGAAACGCCGTAGGAAAGCAGAAAGCTTCATTTTCAATGATTGATACTTCTTGCGGACATATTGTATCAAAACAAATTTCCGATTCATTGAGACATGAATACAGACAAGTTGTTAAAAACCCATCTGATATATTTACAGCTGCGGGTTACATACAGAGTTATATTTCACCCGGAGTATATCAAAATCATATTCTTGCTTCTCAGCACTCACCTTCAGGTACATTGCTATGGGCATATAATTATTTACCTCCTTTCCCCTGGGTAGATGAAAAGGCTTATTCAATAGTATATCAACCGGTTGACGGCAGTTATGCAATAACAGGTATAACAAACAGATTCACAGGTCCTGGCGGGACTTACCAAACATTTATTATGAAAATTTCACCTACAGGTGTTCCAATCTGGTTTTTTGGCTATTCGCCAATACCTGGCATGCATTCAGAAGGTAAAAAAATTATTGCACTACCTGATGGCGGTTTTGCAGTAACAGGTAACAGTACAGCATTTGATCCTGCAGGGGATATATATATGCTTAGGGTTAGTTCTACGGGTATAGTTATTTGGCAAAATGCCTATGGAACTCCAGGAGTAACTGAAAAAGGAGAAAGTTTGATATTTCAGTCATCGGATGCATCATTGGTTATTACCGGAAGTTTAAAAGCTGCAGCTACAGAAGATGTTATCCTCTCAAAAGTAACATTAGCTGCCGGAGCTCCTGTTTGGATAAAAAGATTTCCCAATTCTGCAGGAACTGATATTGGTTATGATCTAAAAGAAGCTGGTTCACCTTCAGGCTACACTTTAACTGGAAGATTTTTTAATACTTCAAGTGCAGGGGAAGATGTACTTTTTATTAAGACAAATTCAGTTGGGAATGTAAGCGCAGTGTGCCAGGATTCATTAATGTACCAATTTATTCCCGGTCAATGGATGGAAAATTGTGCTAGACAAATATTAGCATTAAATGAAATTACAGTAACACCTGCAGTAACTCGTCCTGTTCCTGTATTAAAAAGCGTTTGCGGCAGTATTACGGGTTTAAACGGGAATAGCGAAATTGTTTCTGAATATAAGCTCAATCAAAACTATCCTAATCCGTTCAATCCTTCAACAAAAATTGAGTTTTCTCTTCCAGAAGGCAATAATGTTTCAGTAAAGGTATATGATATTTCTGGTAAACTGGTAAAAACACTTTTAAATAATTATGTAACCAAAGGTAGTCATAGTGTTGAGTTTACTGCAGATGATCTTTCAAGCGGAATATATATTTACGAACTTAAAGCAAATGGTTTTACAGATTCCAAAAAGATGATGCTGATCAAATAATACCTCCGGTTCATCATCACTTTTTGCGGTTAAAAAAGGGGCTAAATGCCCCTTTTATTATTGCATAATTTTGAACTAAACCAGATACTTAATGCAGCAACCGGTATTGAACCAACCAGATCAATTAAGTAATGCTGCCTTAAATATAAGGTAGCCACTGCTAATAATGTACCCAGCAGTAACGTGCAAAACCAGAAATATTTTCTTAGGTGTTTGAAGGCAAAATAGTTTGTAATAAGGATAATACCAAAGTGCATACTTGGAAAAGTATTTCGCACAAACGATTCTTTTAAATATTTTCCTAAGTTTTCAAGGTATGCATTAGTCAAAGGTGAAAGTCCTTGCAGAGGAACTGTATAATGTTCGGGAAATGCTATATCCGGTCCTGCAGCAGGAAGCAGCAAGTATAGAATGAATGCTCCGTACCATCCAATAACAATAGCAAGCAAATAACTCCTGACCTTTTGAAATGATAACGGATCTTTCTTTATGAATAATAATATAAATGTAAGAGTTGGCAGAATATAATATGAAAAATATGAGAGAGTTAGAATTTCCGTTAACTGTTTACTTATAAAATGTTCAAGCCAAACAGTAATATCAAATCCAAAAAAAGTATAATCCAATTTAAGAAGCAGGTAATCGAAATCGTTTGGGTTAAGTTTATGAATAAATGCTTGAAAAGCTGAAAAAATTATTCCGTAATATGGTATATGAAGATAACTCCTTAAAAACTTAACTGCATTGGAAGAAGTTGAACTTTGATAAACCATAAAAAAAATCAAAATCATTAATGATACAACTGGTGTTATAATTACATTTGTATCACTGATATCACCGGTAAACAGAAAATAAACTATAGTTAAAATTATAGCTAAAGAAAAAATAATAGCAATAATATCTTCCGGAAATAATTTTAGAGAATTTAAGCGTTTGGTGGATTTAATTTGCACTTTTTTAACGTGAATTCAAAGCTTCTTCCATTTGTTTAAGCTGCTCAACTGAATTCACACCCGTTACCTCTAATTCATCATTGGTAACTACTGTGCCGGTCTTTCCTTTGGGGATGAAATTGAATATATCTGTCAGATAATACTCTTTCTGATTGTTTTCTGGTGATATTTTGGATAATGTTTCAAATAATAATTCAGCATTTACAATATAAATTGCCGGATTTATTTCCTTAATCATTTTCTCTTCATCAGTTGCATCTTTTTCTTCAACAATTTTGCTGAATCTGCCATCTTCATCACGAACTATCCTCCCATAGCCAAATGAATCTTTAAAAACTGTAGTAAGCAGTGTTGCCATGTTCCCTGAGCTTATATGTTCTTCAATTAATTTTTTAATTGTTTCATATTTCAACAGAGGCACATCTCCCGATAAAATAAGAATATCTCCATTGAAATCCTTTAACAAATCTTTAGTCTGAATCACTGCATGTCCCGTTCCAAGCTGTTCAGCTTGAACTACGTACTTAATATCTTTTCCTTTAAATTTATCATCTAAGTAATTTATTACCTGCTCACGATGATAACCAACAATTGGAACAACCAAGTCAGCATTTATTTTAAAAGCAAGCTCAACAACATATTCTATCATGGGTTTGTTATTGATCTCAAACATTACTTTCGGTTTATCAGCACTTTTCATCCGCTTGCCTAATCCGGCTGCAAGAATTACAACAGCAAGCTTTCTTCCCGTATCCCTTTCGGTTTCCTTAACTCTTTTCATCAGTTCTGCTAATTGATTTTCTAAAAATGCAGAATTTTTATTGTTAAAATCAGTATCTGTTATCGGCATTTTAAATTAAAGTAATGTACAGGGTTCTTTTTTGTACTATTGGTTTTTAAATTTCAGAAGATACTCTTTTGATTTGTCTTTCCAGCCTGCCTGTGATTCGTAGTCAACAAAATATATTTTCAAATCAGCTTGTGATTCGTAATTGACAAAATACAGTTTAAAATCTGCCTGACTTTCATAACTAACGTTATACCATAAACCGTCTTTATTTGCCTGTGATTCATAATCAACCATGTAAACCTTCAGGTCAGCTTGAGATTCATACGAAACAACATAAACCTTCAAATCAGCCTGCGATTCATATTGAACTTTATACATCTTTTGTGTATAAAGAGATGTTGTGAAAATAAAAGAGAATATAAAAAAAATTGAAATGGTTTTTTTCATAATGTTTTTCTAAACTTCAATAATTTCATTTGTGTGTTTAATATCTTTTACTTTGTTATCCTTATCAAGCAGAATAATTGTTGGTTTAAAGGTCTTTAGTTCTTCTTCTTTAAAATTCCCATAAGTTATAATTATAATATGATCACCAACTGCTGCGTTTCTTGCGGCGGCACCATTAATGCAAATAACCCCGCTTCTGCGTTTTCCTTCAATAGCATAGCTTTCAAACCTTGATCCATTATTGATATTTACTACCTGTATTTTTTCATACGGCATTATATCTGCTGCATCCATCAGGTCAGCATCTATAGTAACACTGCCTTCATAGTATAGCTCTGCCTGGGTAACTACCGCCCTATGAAGCTTTGATTTACACATTATTCTTTCCATATTTTTGCCTTTCTATACCACTAACTATAAATATTAAATGCTTTTTGCAAAATTAACGCTTAATTATAATATTATCAATTAACCGTACTTTGCCAAATCTAACTGCTAAACTTATCAAAATTGATTTTTTTTTGTTGTTTTTAAATGATTTTATCTCCTCAAGCGTATTGTAATCATTAAACGAAATATAATCTATTTTTGTTGCCGTTTTTCTTGATTTTATAAGTTTGCTCATTTGTGAGCGAAGGAAATCTATATCTTTATTATAATTATCTAATTGTATTTTGCGTTTCGCATATTCAAGCGCTTTATTCAGATAAGGTGCATCCGCTCTTTGTTCTTTTGTAAGATAAATATTTCTTGAACTCATTGCTAAACCATCTGTTTCCCGGATTGTTGGTGAGATAATTATCTTTGTATTAATATTAAGATCTTCTGTCATCTTTTTAATTACAGCAGCTTGCTGTGCATCTTTCTGTCCAAATACCGAATAGTGGGGCTGAATTATATTAAGCAGCTTAAGCACAATTGTAGTAACTCCTTTAAAATGTCCGGGTCTAAATTTTCCTTCTAGCCCTCTCGTTAGGTTTTCAACAACCGCATAAGTTGAGTATCCTTCTGGGTACATTATTTTATCTTCAGGATAAAAAATATAATCAACACCTGCCCTACGGCAAAGCATTTCATCGCGTTTTAAATTCCGCGGGTATCTTGATAGATCTTCTTTGGGTCCAAATTGCAGGGGATTTACATAGATACTCAAAAAAACTATATCCGATTTTTTTTTAGCTTCCTTTATTAGAGATAAATGTCCTTTATGAAGGTAGCCCATAGTAGGAACAAAGCCGATAATTTTTTTCTGCTCCCTAAGTTTTGTTGTTAGCTTTTGAGCATAGTTTATAGTTCGTATAATTTTCATAAATAGCTGGAATTTATTTTATTGTTATTCCGGTTATTTACCATGCATATAAACCATAAACTGGTAAAGTTTATCTTTCAGGTCTTTTCTGTTAACTACACTGTCAAGAAAACCATGCTCCTGAACGAATTCAGCATGCTGAAAACCTTTGGGTAGATCTTTGCCCGTAGCTTGCCTAACAACCCTTGGACCTGCAAAACCTATTAGCGCATCAGGTTCAGCAATATTTATATCCCCAAGCATTGAAAAGCTTGCCGACGCTCCGCCTGTTGTTGGATCGGTTAAAACTGAAATATACGGCAGTTTATACTCGGCAAGCCGGGCAAGCCATGCAGAAGTTTTTGCAAGCTGCATCAAAGAAATTGCCGCTTCCATCATTCTGGCTCCGCCTGATTTAGAAATTATTATAAATGGACATTTTTCCTTTATAGCTTTTTGAATTCCGCGTGCTATCTTTTCTCCGACAACAGAGCCCATTGAGCCGCCAATAAAATTAAAATCCATTGCACATATTACACATTTCTTGCCGTTAATTTCACCTATACCGTTTCTTATTGCGTCAAATAACCCGGTTTTCTTTATTGTATCATTAATACGGTCTTTATATTTTTTGGTATCAACAAAATCCAGCGGATCTTTGGAAATAACCTTACGGTCTAATTCTTTAAACTCTCCGTTATCAAAAAGTATCTTAAAATATTCTTCGCTGCCTATCCTGAAATGAAAATCACACTTTGTGCAAAGGTAAAAATTATTTTCCCATTGCTTCTTGTGCATAATTTCATCACACTTCGGACATTTAACCCAATGTCCTTCTTCAAGCTCCTTTTTTTCCTGAGTTTCTATGTTTTGTTTTGTTCGTTTAAACCACGACATCTTTATTTTACCCTGATATTTTTATTGTTTTTAAGGTTTCCTGAAATTGAAATCTTTAATATAAAGCGGTTTTACCGCTGCAGAATCTTCTGTTTTACCTTTGGTATATCTTTTTTCTGCAAGGTCAATAAACGAAACAAGCTCACTTTTGCAGTTTTTAACATTAATATATTTAAAATAATAATGTTTTAATTGAGTTTCATCGTTAAAATCTCCCACAACTACAGCATCATTAATGACAATTTTTTTAATATTTTCAAGATTTACTGTTCCATTTTTGATAGCTTTCAAATTTTCGTATTCAGCAAAATAATATTCAGGTAACTTAGCTTCAATAATCGGAATATAAGATACGGTATTATTTCTTTCATTCAGCCGGTTTAACAATATATCAAAATTGTTTATTGGAATTAATTGTTTACCTGAACCGAATGCAATTCCTTTAGCAAGAGCTAAACCAACTCTAATACCTGTAAAAGAACCGGGACCAATTGTAACTGCAATTGCATCTGCATTGTTAAAATTATGGCTCTTCGAAAGTTTGTTAAGGCAGTGAACCAGCTTATCGGGTTTTTTAGAAGTTGGTGAATCTTCAACATTATAAAATTCTGATGAATACACAACATCTGCAATACTTCCGCTGCAGTAAAAAGCAGCAAATGCATTTTTATCAGATGAATTTATTAAAAGGAGATTCACGGTAAGTATATTATGGTCTTTCTATTTTTATCCAGCGGCAATCTTCACATTCATCAGAGTGTGATAGGTGTATTTTAATTATATTTTCAGGAAGCATTCTTTCAGCATGTTCGGGCCATTCAATAAGTACAATTCCGCGGTTTTCCATATAATCATCATAACCCATTTGCAGAACTTCTGCTTCAGATTTCATTCTGTAAAGATCAAAATGGTAAATAATACCTGCAGATTTTGAGTGATACTCGTTTACTATCATAAAGGTTGGAGAGTTTACCATATCATTAACTCCCAGTCCCCTGCATATTCCCTTTGCTAAGCGTGTCTTTCCTGAGCCCAAATCTCCGTATAATGCAACAACATCACCATCCATTAAACTTGAAGCAAGTTTTACACCAAGCAAAATGGTTTCATCTTCATTTTTTGTTGTTACAGAAAAATCCCGCTCCATTATTTTCTAAACTTTGGGTTCCATAGTTATAATCGGCAATATAAGTTCTTCCATTGAAATACCGCCATGCTGGAACGTATTTTTATAATGACTCAAGTAATAATGATAATCAGTTGGATAAACAAAATAAAAATCTTCTTTTGTAACAACATAATTAACAATGCCGCCGCGTTTTGGAAGCTTGTAATCCTGCGGATTGCGGATAAATATTGCCTGACGGTCATCAATTTTAACATTTCTGCCATATTTATATCGCAGGTTGGTGGATGTTTCCCTATCTCCAATTACTTTAGAACCTCTCAAACATCTTATACTGCCATGATCGGTAGTGATAATAATCTTTATATCCTTTTGCTGTGAAAGAATTTTAAACATATTAAACAAAGAAGAATGTTCAAACCATGATTGCGTTAATGAGCGGTAAGCTGATTCATCGGGAGCAATTTCCTTTAACACTGCATTATCTGAACGGTTATGTGCAAGTATATCAACAAAATTCACAACTATTGCATTAAGATGTGTATTTGTAAAACTTGCAATTTTATGTTCAATATTTTTGCCAAAATCTGCATCAAGAATTTTTACATAGCGGAGCTCGTTTTTCAGTTTAATCCTTTTACGGTCAATTAACTTTTGCAGAAATTCTTTTTCGTAGTTGTTTTTGCTGTTCTCATCATCTTCTCCCTTTGCAAAGAGTTCAGGGTAATATTTTTCTATTTCACTTGGAAAAAGTCCGCTGAATATAGAATTCCTAGCGTATGGAGTAGCTGAGGGAATAATTCCATAATGGAAATCTTTTGATATTTTAAAATTATCATAAAGCATTTTTTCCATAAGCATCCATTGATCTAGCCTAAGGCAATCAATAACAAAAAAGAAAACTGATTTATTAGATTCAAGTTCAGGGAAAACATATTTTTCAACTATTCCGTTTGAAAATACCGGACCTTCTTTCTTTCCGTGTATCCACTCAAGGTAATTGCGTTCAAAAAAACGGCAGAACTCTGCATTACACTCTTTGCGTGTAGCAAGAACTGTATCTTTTAATCCAAGTTCCGGATGTTCATCAAGCTCCATTTCCCATTGGGTAAGATCACTGTTTATCTTTATCCAGTCATTATAGTTCAGCGGCTCCATCATAGCCATATTGATCTTGTTCAGCTCCTGAATATAATCTCTTGAAACCGTTTCACTCTTTATTCGCTTGCCTTCCAGAAATTTTTTACATACTAATAGTATCTGGTTTGGGTTAACGGGTTTTAAAAGATAGTCTGAGATTTTTGCTCCAATGGCATCTTCCATCAGAGTTTCAGTTTCATTTTTTGTAACCATAACTACGGGGATGTTTGGCTGTGCTTCTTTAATAGAGGCAAGGGTTTTTAATCCACCCATCCCTGCCATCATTTCATCAAGAAATATCAGGTCAAAATCTTTTGCATTTACCAAATCAACCGCATCTTCGCCATTGGTAGCTTTTTCAACATAATAGCCCTTATCTTCCAGAAAGAGGATGTTAGAGCGTAAAAGCTCTATTTCATCATCAACCCAAAGGATTCTGTTTTTCAATTTTTCCATTTTTATGTTTTTTATTAAAAATCAGCTAATTAAAGCACTGTTTAAAATAGTAAATTGATTTTCTTATAATATATGGCTATTTTTGAAATTACGTTTGAATAAAACAATAATAAACCTATAATTTTAGTATAAAAAGGACAAAAATTAGATGCCATTAAGACATAAATCAGCTCAAAAAAGAGCCAGGCAGACACCTAAGAGAACTGAATATAATAAACACTTTAAAGCCAAAATAAAATCCGCTTTAAAAAATGTTTCTTCGGCTAAAGATAAAGATACTGCAAACAGCGAACTTAAAAAAGCTGTAAAAGTACTTGATAGAGCTGCCGTTAAAGGCATAATCCACAAAAATAACGCAGCAAATAAAAAATCTAAACTTACAAAAGCTGTTAATAAACTGAAATAATTTCAACTGATCCGATGATTTTGAGACATCGGATGAATATACAAAGTATAATACAAAAAGGAGCTACTTGGCTCCTTTTTGTATTTCATCTATTTTTTCTGTAATCCATATTCCATTGGCTATGGTTTTATCACTTTTTACCAGTTTCCTGATCTTCTCCATTTCAAAATCATCGTTTGATCCCATTGCCTTTAAAAGACGACTCATGCAGCTTACAAATTTGATATTGTTGCTCCTTAATATATTGCTTACATGAGAGTTCTTTTCGTAAAAATGTCTGGTTGTATCTAGAAAGCTCTGCAAAGTTTCAAATTCTTTCATTTCGAAATACGTTCTTATATATAGTGTCTTTACGTATATTTTATCAAGTGTATCTATGAACTCTACTTTGCTGAGATATTCAAGAACTTTTCCGTATTCTTTCTGAAGATAATACAGATGGGCATAACAAAGCATTTTTGTCGGTTTTTGATAGGATGGCTTAAGCTTTGGAGCATACTCTTCTATATATTTTACAGCCCAATCATATTCCTTTAAATAAAGCGCATTACCAAGTATCTGCATAAATGTAACCTTTGGCAAAATTCGGCTTATTAAAACAATTTCCTGTTTAAGCTTAAGCTTATCTAGCTCAAAGTTTGCATGCCTTAAAGAAGCATCCCCTTCATTCACTTTCTGTACACAATAATTTGTAAGCTCTGCTGCTACCAAATGTTTTTCTTCTTTGGTGAAAAGATGATGGTTTTGTTCAAATAGCTCCATAAGTCTGAAAAAATGTTCCTTATTATTGTATTCCAGAGATAGCATTATAGTTTCATGGTATATATCCAGTACTGCTGCATATTTAAATTTAGTTTTATAAGCATACTCAACAATTTTATCAAGTTTAAGATTTGTAATAAATTTATAAGGCATTAATTCTTCATACGGTTTATTGTACATGCTTTTGCTGGTACGCATACTGCCTATAATATCAGAAATTTCCCTCATAAAGTGCAGGATAATGTAATTCCCCTTTTTTTCGACCAGCTCAGGAAGAAATTTCTGTGTATCTTCAATAAAATGGTATGCCATTCTGCCTTCCTCCAGTTCTGCTTTTTGTCTGAAATATGCTGACCCGATCCCAAGGCTGTCAAGCGCAGATTCCATTTCATTCAGCTTTTTTTTATAATATGAAGAAAGCCTCCTTTCAAGGAATTCTTCAGCTACCTGCCGCTCCCTTCCGAATTTATCTCTTCCTAAAGAAACATACATTAAAAAGTCCTCGCACATTGCAAGCATGGAAGAGGACATATTCCAGATTATTTGTTTATTGTACTTTTTGCCCGGGTAAATTTTAGAATAAATGTATTCCGGGGTCATTTTCTCATCATCAAATTTGGGGTGGAATTTCTTGAGCTGGTTAAAAAAGGGAATGTAATTTCTTCCCCTGTTAAAAAACGGGGATGATATGAATTTTTCGAACTCTTTCATTTCGTTTTTTGAAAAAGTCCTTAATATATTAATGAGTTTTAAATTATTCACATAATTATCCTGTTTAGTCTGATTTCACTAAAAACCTTAAAAATATGCCTAAAATCAACACTTCCAACATCATAGAAGTTAAATTTACTGATTAGTTTCCATAAATAAATTATTTGCTGAACCTGCATGTTAAAACTATCTTTGATACAGAATTGAAAATTATAAAATGAAAAACAACAGCAGAAAAAAATTCAGCAAGACTTCAATGCAATCAATGATCAGAATTGCGCAGATAAACGGATACAGTATTAAAGAAATTCTGCCGAAAATATTAAACCGGGAATCAGAGAATATAAAAAAAATAAAAAAGAAAAAATACTATTATAAAAACACAATTAAACAGAAATATCAATAAAGAATAAAGAAGGGAATACAAAAAAATGAAAATCGTAAAATATTTAAAGCTCATGTCACTGCCATTAATTTTACTGGCAGTTATTATTACGGGTTTTTCGCTGAATAAAAGTGATAATAGCAGCTTTGAAAGGCAACCCGCGGCTGAGTTAAAACAGGTGGAATTTTTATCTGAGTTTTATTATAAACCGGCTGGAGATTCAAGACTGTGGCATGTAATAAACAAATACAGCAGTGATTCAAACGGAATATATGTGATGAATAATTCAGCTTACACATTTACCGCAGATTCCGTAACAGTAATAAATGAAATAGCTTCAGTGCCTCATTGGGAGCCATATATATCAGGTTTGATATTTAAAAAGAACTGATTTTAAAATAAATATAATCAATAAAACAAAGAAAGGAATAAAACAAGTTGAAACAGGGAATAATAAAACTTTTAATTGGGGGATTAATGCTTACATACCTGCTTATCACAGGATGCAGCAACAACGGACCAACTGATCCTTTAAACAATTATAACGTAACTTTTCAGATATCACAAAGGATAAATCCCAGCGGCAGTGTGCAGTTTACCTTCCAGCCTTCGGCTGATGCTAAAGTATCTTCAGTAATTTGCAGGTACCGTGCAGAACAATTTACAGATTCACTAGTATACGGCAATCCGGAATATATATACAGCAAAGACAGTGCATATATAATAAATAATTATACCGGTGTCGTACAGGGGCAGCAATGGCAGTTTGAGTTCAGCGGGAAAGCACCATCAGCCAATAATACATTTAAGGTTACAACTGATTATACAGTTCAATAAATAATTAAAAAAAAATATATCAATAAAAAATCAAAATTGAAAGAAATAAAATGAAAAATTTAAAAACCGTTTTAACATTAATTTTCGCAGTATTCACAATCACAGCAGCTTCATTTTCTCAGCAGGGAGTATCACTTGGACTTGAAGGCGGATTAAACCTTGCAAATGCAAATTTAAAACCAACTTTAAACAACGGTTCAAAAACAGGATTTATGATAGGCGGATTTGTGGATATCGGAGTTTCAAAATATGTTTCAATAAAACCTGCTATAAGGTATATCACAAAGGGCTTTGAGTTAAGAAACAATTTTGGAGTTACATATACAGAAAACTTAAGTTACATTGAATTTCCGATGCTGGTAAATGTAAATCTTCCACTAAACCAGGTTAAGCCATACTTTGAACTGGGACCAACACTTGGCATTCAGCTTTCAGCTAACGAAGAAGCTACAGACGGCGTTAACTTCCGGGAAACGGATGTTTCAACAGCTTATGAATCAATTGACTTCTGACTTTATTTTGGAAGCGGTATGGAATTTAAAGTTGCGGATAAAACCGATCTTTTTACGGGAATTGGATATTCACTTGGTTTTTCAAACATTCTGAAAGGAACAATAACTGCTAAAAATAACGGTTTCAGGTTTACTGCCGGTGTAAAGTTTGGTTTATAAATATCAGGGAATACTATGTTGCAGCAAACAGGGGCTTAAAGTCCCTGTTTGTATTTTATTAATGTTTAAAGTAATTTTCTTTAAGCTTAACATAAAATTCTTCTTTTTCTTTAAACTTTAAGAGTATTATATACTGGTACGAAGTTGTAATAAGATGGTTGTTGACCGGTTTTTTTTCATGTAGCCGGTTATTTTATTTATCATATTAATATCAAATTCTATTTTATTTTCCTTGCAAATATGTATCATAAGGTTATAATACTGGAACAGGTGAAAAATAAGATACTCAAAGAAACTGTCAAACTCAACAAGAATACCGGAAACATTGCTGGGCTTTTGGAAAAGGTCAACAATCTGGCTTTCTACAATAAGAAGATAATTGTTGTATAGGAACGGACTATCTTTAAATTCTGTTTTATTGAAGCTTTCCTCAAATGCCCTAACCAGTTTTTTATGAAGATTAAACTATTCTCTAAGTCGCAGCTGAACTATCAGGTTGTAATTGGGTACAAAATTGGTGGAGGGGTTTGGTATATATTTTAAGAATTCCAAACCAAGCCCGTAAAGATCGGATGATATATTTTTTATTTTAAAATAATCAAACTTTTCATCAGGAAAAACCTTACCGAAGATCTGTTCTTCAGTTAGATTATCAGAATTAAAATCAGGATAAAATTTTAAAATCGATTCTTTAAGATTTTGTACATTCTTATTTTTATTGAAAAAAGGAGGAAGAACAAAATCGCGGAATTATTTAATTTCAGCCGGAGAAAATGTATATAAGAAAGAAATTAATTTAATGTTTATCATTAACTTAGTGTTTCTTTATTTTCTAAACCACCGCATTTTGCCAATTAAATTTTCTAAATATTTTAACTTAAAAAGTTTAAATTGATTAAATATGCAAAGTATTATATATTTTACCCTAAAAAATTTTCTAAATTAAAAAAATTTTAGTTTTTGAATACATTGCATTACATATTAAGTTTGTATCACTTAAGGCGAAACGGTATTATTTAAATCACAATTTATTTTACTCCTGTCAGCTATCAAATTTGCTGATACTGTTTCGCCGACACATCATAGCGAATAAGCAGCAAGAGTAATTTTATTTACATTTATTCTGTTTAATTGAAAAAAAATATTTTTAATAAATAATTAATTTTGTGAATTAAAAAAATTAAACCCATGAAAACAAAAATATTACTCATTTTACTTTTTGGAACATTTGTACAAGCAACATTTACCCAGTGGCAGCAAGTTAACGGAACTCCGTATGTATATTCGTTAAACTCACACAACGGTAATATCTATTCCGGAACCGGATACGGATTAATTATATCAACTAACAGCGGAGCAAACTGGTCACAAACATCTTTAACTGCAAGCACTCTTTCATTTGCAGCATCTGAAAATAATTTTTTTGCGGGCACATCAACTGCTATATACCGCTCAACAAATGCCGGAGTAAACTGGACAAATATCAATTCCGCGTCGCTTGTCAGGACTATTGTAATTATTGGAGGAAATGTTGTTGCGGGCTTTTCAGGCGGAGTGAAGGTTTCAACTAATAACGGTGCTAATTGGGTACAATCAAATCTTGCATTTGATGTAATGGCTTTGACTGTGAGCGGAACAGATATTTATGCCGGTACATTAAGCATGGGTGTTTACAGATCAACCAACAACGGCTTGAACTGGAATCAAACATCTTTAAATATTGGATATATGCGTTCAATGTCTTCTTTCGGTAATTATATTTATGCGGGCGCTTTTGGTTCGGGGATTTTTATTTCAACAAACAACGGTGCTAACTGGAGTCAGTCACTTATCGGCAATAATATTTATGCACTCGCATCAATAGGCGGCTCTGTTTATGCTGGTTGTGATACCGGCGTTTATGTATCAAATAATAACGGTTCATCATGGGAAAGGAGAAACGAGGGCTTGGGAAGTTACATACGCATGGGCAGCCTGTGTGTTTTTAACCAGGATCTTTTTGCAGGAAAGGAATCGTTATCTGGTATAGGGATTTACAAACGCCCTCTTATTGAAATTTCAGTTTTAGAGCAGATATCAAATGAAATCCCATCAGCATTTAAACTAAAACAAAACTACCCCAACCCCTTTAACCCTGCAACCATTATTGAATTTTCTGTGCCTAAATCATCTTATGTTAAGCTTGCAGTATATGATATGACCGGCAAAGAGGTTGATGTGCTTGTTAGCCAAAACCTGAACGCAGGAATATTTAAAACCAATTGGGATGCCTCAAAATATTCAAGCGGGGTTTATTTCTATACAATAAGGGCAGAAGATTACCATGATTCTAAAAAAATGATTTTAATTAAGTAAATTATAAAACATGAATTTAATAATAACAGTTTTATAAAGGTTTTAACACTAAACAGCCGGGTCAATTCCGGCTTTTTTTTATTATTTCTTCAAGTTTAAGTATTATCCATTCTTTATGATAAAAATACTCAGAATCTTCAACTTTATTTTTCAATTCTTCTGCTGCGCGGAAATTTCTGTTTATTTTAACACTATTTAATTCCGTAATAAATTTAATGAATCTTTTATTGCCGAAGTTCATTTTTTCCCATGATGCAAGTTCATTGTATATAAAATGTCTGTATGAATCAATTTGAAGATACAACTCTACAGAATAATCTAGTTCGTAATAACATTTCAGTATTATTTTTTTAATGTCATTTTTCATATTAAACCATTTAGGATTAATATTTGATAATAATTTAAGTGATTTTGCAAAATTCCCTTTATCAAATTCAATCAATCCCAGGCAATAATTAATTATTGAAACTTTTTGAGTTGGGTGCAAATTTACTTTATATTTATTGATAAACTTTTCAGTCCAATCAAATTGTTTGAGATAAGAAGAATTACGCACAATGTTTGTAAATGTGATTGGTTCTGTTGCATTGTTATTCATTAGATCTTCCTGAAGTATCTTTTTGGAGAGCTCAAACATGATTTTTCTGAATTCTGATTTACCTTCACCAATATTATATATACACTGATCTATCAGAATAACCATAGCATTATAATTGTGTTCCTTTTCCACCTTGTCCGAATTATTGTTTCTGAAATTTACAAGTTCATGAAAATAGTTGTTTTCTTTTGTGGTTAAAAGTTTAATCATTAGATAATAATAATTAATTAAAGGTTTTGCCCTGTATTTAGAATCAGCTAAAAAATTTATTATAAACTTAAAAAACTCAATATTTATGGTATCTTCGTAATCTGTCGAATTAATTAAATGACCCAGATGTTCGTTTAAAATTACTGTAAAAAAATATGAGTATATTTTATCCAGAGATTTAGTATTTTTCTCAAATTGTGAATTCATTCCCTTATAAATTAACCGCTTTACATTTTCAACTTTATAAATGTATTCGTAAATTTCCATTGTCTCAACTGAGCTTTCAAGAATGTTAATATAATCAGTGTATTTTTTATTGTGAAGGTTAAATAACTTTCTGTTTGTAAGCGCCTCAATCAATTCCAGGTTATAATGCAATTTGTTTTCATTAATTTTAATATCAACAATAAATTTTTGAAACAACTGTATTGTTAAAGAAAATACCTTTCTCATTTGCACATCACTGTATTTTTTCCCCGGAAAAACCGTACTGTATATTTTCTCTTCTGTAAAGTTCTCGTTACTGAAGTTGGGATAATACTTTTTTATGGAATCATAAAATCTTATCACTTCGCTTCGATTATTGTGGTATGGTGACTTTACGAATTTTCCGAATTCTTTGAACTCAATTTTATCCAATGTGTTAAGTGCTTCAAATAGTTGTTTATTTTTCATATTTATTGTGCCACAGAATTTTTATAAACATTGCTGAAATTTATTTAATTTTCAACATATTTTTGATAATATTTTATACTACATGCCACAATTGAATTAAAATTTCTTTTATATTTTTTTAAATGGTTCTTATATTTGTTGCGGTCGTTCTCTATCTCAATATAAATTTAATAAAATATTTAATTTCTCTGTCTAAAACAGAGAGCGACCAAGGATAGGGGCGCTGTGGGATTTTTCACAGCGCTTCATCTGATTAACGGATTTCAGTAAATTAATCTAATATTATTATGAAAATCAGATTATTTGCAGTCTATTTTTTGTTAGTATTTAGTCTTTCGCTGGGATTTGGATCGTGCTCCGAGGATCCAAATGCAGTTCTTATTAATTTTATTCATTATTGCTTATCCGGAATGTGGGCACCTGGAGATATGGGTTCGAGTAATATATTCACTATAGCAGTTGGCAATAATGGAGTAATTTTAAAATCCGATGGTACCGACACTATACATTTTTTTCACTGTCCCAGCGTAACCACTCAGAATTTAAACGGTTTAAGAATTCAGCCTACTACCTACCAGCCTTTGGTTATTGCTGTGGGTAACAACGGAACTATAACACGCTCATCTGACATTGGTGAAACATGGATTTCATCATCCCCGATAACTTCCGCTAATTTGTATGGTGTGGATTTAAACAATTCATATTCATATGCAGTCGGTGATAATGGCACAATTCTTTTCGGGCAAAACGGTGGAGCAAACTGGATGCTAGTTACCAGCGGCACAACCAGAAATCTTAAAGCAGTTAGTATAAGCGGCATAGGGGGAGGAGTGCTAGTTGCAGTCGGCGAAAAAGGAACGATATTAAGAACAACCGACTCAGGATTAAACTGGTCAAATGTCAGTTTATCAGACACAACAGTTAACTTTTATAGTATAACGCAGAGGACAAGGCAAAATTTTTATATAACAAATTATTTAATTGCAGGTTCACAGGGTAAAATTTACAAATCAACAGATAACGGAGTAACCTGGATATTAAAAAACAGCGGAACAACTAATACTCTACGTTCAATATTTTTCAGCGGTAACGATAGTGGAGCAGTCTCCGGAGATAACGGGACAGTAAGAATGACTACGGATGCGGGTGAAACCTGGTTTTCTGACCCTTACTTTAATAATGTTACAGGAAGTATAACATCAATTTCACTTATGCCAAGAAGCGCCCGAACATTCACTGCGATATCAAATAATACTAAATTGTATGTAGCAAGCGAAGATACAAATCTGGTAATAATTGGAATAAAAAATATAAGTAATGCTATTCCGGATAAATTTATTTTAGAGCAAAACTTCCCTAATCCGTTTAATCCAGTTACCAGCATTGTTTTTAAAGTAAAACAAAACTCTGATGTTAACATTGTAATTTTTGATGTTAATGGCAGAGAAATTGAAACCATTGTAAATAACAGATTTACAACAGGTACTTACTCTGTAGATTGGAATGCTGCTAATTTTTCAAGCGGTGTTTATTTCTATCAAATGACAGCAGGAAATTTTAAAGAAACTAGGAAAATGATATTAACGAAATAAATTATAATAATTATGAAAAAAAAATCAATTCTTTTTATTTTACTCATAGTGAGTTTTACCTCGATGAATTTCAGAGGATGCAATTTTGAGATCGGACCATGGGAAATATTTTGGGACGTGGTAAGTAGGGGATTTATTTCAAGTTATTCAGTATATCCTCCACCCGGGGATAACCCGGTTGATACGCTGTTTTACTCTTTATCGGTTGGAAGTAACGGTAAAATTATAAGAGGAACAGGTAAATCTAATTTGATATTTCAATTAATACCAAGCGGTACGACACAGCAATTAAACTGCGTAAGAGTTTCAAATAATTCATTTCAGAATAATGTATCAATAGCAGGCAACAATGGCGTCGTACTGGTTTCAAGCAATACCGGGTTAAACTGGGTAACTAAAACTCCTGTTACAAGCGCAAATCTGAATGCAGTTGACCATAACTATTGGTTGTTTGCTGTTGGTGATAACGGAACAATTCTATATGCCAATGAAATGTTTACGGGTAGTTTAGTTTCACGTAACAGCGGAACTACCAGAAATCTTAGAGGCGTTGTAATATCATCTGTTAATAACCAAAAAATAATTGTTGTAGGAGATAAGGGCACAATATTAAGAAGTACGGATACGGGCAATAATTGGGAAAATGTAAGTATTCCCGATACCTCATTTAATTTTTATGCCATAAATCAAAAAAACGCTAATCAACTGAATTCTGGTGACAGGTTTATAGCAGTAGGCAGCGGAGGCAGGATATATAAATCTACTGATATTGGCGCTACATGGCAGCAAAAAACCAGCGGTACTACAAATACTCTGCGAAGTGTATATTTTCTAAATCTGGATAGCGGTACCGTTGTAGGTGATAACGGAACAATAAGATTTACTACTAATGGCGGAGAAACATGGTTTACTGATCCGTTTTTTAATTCACCATCTTCCAGAAACTATAGATCAGTTTCCTGTATTCACATGCAATCCCGAACATTTTCGGCTATGTCTGATTCAATTTTTATTGTTTCAGATGACCCGGTTTATTTAGGAATTAATAACGTATCAACTGAAATACCCAAGGCATTTTCTTTATCACAAAACTATCCTAATCCGTTCAACCCTGTTACTAATATTAAATTTTCTGTTTCGAAGAATAGTTTTGTAAAACTAACTATCTTTGATATTAACGGCAGGGAGGTTGAAACTATTGTTAACCAAAATATGCACGCTGGTACATATAATGCAGACTGGAATGCATCCGGTTTTTCAAGCGGAGTATATTTCTATAAGTTGATTACGGATGATTTTGTTGAGACAAAAAAGATGATATTGATAAAATGAGTTTTTTAACCTCTCCCGTTACGCGCCTAAAACGGCGGTAACTTTATTGGATGTCTCTCCCCTGTCTGCATATTGCAGGCGCCTGCCTGCTTTGGCAGGCAGGGGGAGAGGAGGGGTAAAAGATTTTATTTTGCTATTTGGTTAGTTCATTCGCTTTTTCCAGCAGCCATTCGTTTTCAAGAACGTTTGGGTGTTTATGGAGAGCAACTACTAAATCATCTAAATCTTCTTTTGAACTGTTCTCTTTTACTTTAAGCAAACGTGCGTAGTATTTCATAAAATTGGTTTGCCTCTCATACCGTTCATCTGTATAATCTTCTTTAACAGAGGCAATGAACTTTCTGTGGGAAGAAAGAAGATATTCTGCCTGGTCGTAGTATGATAATTCATAATATATCATAAGCATCAGATTTCTGAGCGCTGCTTTCAGGGGAATATTCATAAAAGTTTTAACTTTGCTTACGGTTTCGAGAGCTTTCTCTAATTCTCCTCGCTCCATATATAACCGCCCTTTGCCGTAAGCCACAACAACTTCCCCGCTGTCTTCGGGCAAATCATTTTCGTATTTTTCAATAAATGACTCAGCCCAGTCAAATTCTTTCAAACGAATTGCTACCAAAGAAATGTTACCAAATAATAGTGTATCAAAATAAACGTGGGACTTTAATCTATAAAAACCTTTTTCCAAAGCAAGCTTATAAAGTTCGTGCCGCTCCCGCAAAAATTGTTTCTCACCGGCCATCATTCTGTCTAGGCAAAATTGTTGGAGAATTGTGTTAAGAGTGAATTTTTTATTCTGTCCGATTTCCTTGCTTTCTTTGAACAGAATGTCTTTCAGAAGATAAAAATATTTATCAGTCTTTTCTTTAAGAAGCAGGACTTCATAAAGATGTAGCCGTAAGTTGGTATTTTGAATAAAATCGTTATCTGTGTTTAAAAGAAAAGAAATTACATTTTCAGTAATGCGTTCGTCAAAGGCGACTGGCGTTTGCTGCCTTCTTGCAAGAATGCTTCGGTAGGTTATCAATGCATCCTCAAAAAAATAGTGCGCAAGGGAATTGTTTGTATCAGAAAGAGAAACGTTGTCAAACTCTTTAAAGTTTTTATTTTTAAACCTGCTCCATTCAATGTAATCAGTCTTAATTTTTTCAAGAAGGTAGTTGTAATAGTAATATTTTTTTTCACCAACCGCCTTCATCACTTCTATTTCCCTTTTTGCATCCGAAAGATTTTTAATCAGGAGTTTTTCCAGTTTTCTTTCATTTAATTCCCTTGCCGTAAGCAGAGATTCATAGGCGGGCATTTTCTTTAAGTTTATTAGTTTTAAATATTCTTCACTAAGCTCTGTAAGTATGTGTGTAATTGTTTTCATAAATCCTTCGCTGTATTCTGCCTTGCCGAAAATTGTTTTGTATATTTTTTCCTTCTCCATTTTTTTGGAGTCAAACTCAGGGTAACATTTCTTCAGGTACCCATATAGTCTAATTGCTGATTGGTTTTTATTGAAATAAGGAGAGCATACAAGTTCACCAAACTCACGCATTTCTTTTGTCGTGAACGTTTTGAGAGTTGATATTAGGATAGAATTAAACATTTCTTCTGTAAAAGTAGTTAAAAATTATCAACTAAAATATAACTAAATATTTCATTTTTTGCATATTTTCTAAGTTTTTGACGTGTTTCAATTACAAAATCATCAACTAATTTAAAAAACCTTACTTGGCAAGCCCGCGTTTGGAATTATATATTTGAACCATAATGACAAAGACAAAAACAGAAACTAATAATTTAGATAATAAAACTGCATTAACGGTATTTGCAACAAAGGGTGATAATTCTGGTGAGATAAATCTTCAATGGGATTCTGTAAAAAACGCCACGGGTTATACAGTGCAGCTATGTAAAGTTAACGGCAGAAAAAACTGGAAGCACTTCGACATAGTTTCAGAATCTTTTTGCACTATAAACGGACTCAAAACAAAACAAAAATATTTATTCAGGGTAGCAGCAATTAACAACAGAAGGCAATTTCCCTGGAGCAATGTAACAGAAAAGAAAATTTAACGATATTAACAATTTAATTACATAAACAAAACTAAAATGAAAACAATATACTTTTTTATCGCGCTTTTATCTTTATGCGTTTTATCTCCAAGAGAAACTCAATCCCAATGGCTGCAAACCAATGGACCATACGGAGGCACTATGAGCTGCTTCGCAGTATCGGGAACTACGCTGTTTGCGGGCACTTTCAACGCAGGTATCTACGTTTCAACCAGCAATGGCGAAAACTGGATTGCATCCAACAACGGTCTGACCGATGATGATATCAGGGAGCTGGTTGGTTCCGGCTCAAATATTTTTGCAGGAACATACGGGGGAGGCGTATTTCTTTCTACTAACAACGGCTCAAGCTGGACGGCAGTAAATTCCGGACTAACCAATCTTTTTATCAATGCAATAGTAGTTTCCGGCTCGAATCTTTTTGCAGGAGCATACGAGGGGGGAGTTTTTCGTTCCACCAACAACGGCGCAAGCTGGACGGCAGTTAATTCCGGACTGTCCAATAATAAAGTTCAGACATTAGTAGTTTCCGGCTCGAATCTTTTTGCAGGAACATACGGCGGCGGCGTTTTTCGTTCTACCAACGTCGGCGCAAGCTGGACGGCAGTTAATTCAGGCCTGACTCACACTAATATTTACTGTTTAGCTGTTTCAGGCGTTAATTTATTTGCCGGAACTGCTACCGGCGGCGCATTTCGTTCTACCAACAACGGCGCAAACTGGACGGCAGTTAATTCCGGACTAAACCATGGTACGGTGGCCGCGCTGATTATTTCAGGTTCTAATATTTTTGCAGGAACAAGCGGTGCTGGTATTTTTCATTCCACCAACAACGGCGCAAGCTGGATGGCAGTTAACTCAGGCCTGGGGAGCATGCGTGTTCAAGCATTAGGTTTAGATATTTCCGGAAGTATTCTTGCAGGAACCGACGGCACAGGTATCTTTCGCTCAACTAATAACGGTGGGAGTTGGACAGACATCAACACAGGCATAACAAATATTACTGTCAACGCTTTTGCGGTTTCGGGCGCGAATCTTTTTGCGGGAACAAACGGCGCGGGAGTTTTTCACTCCGGCGACGGCTCTAACTGGTCGCCCGTCAACTCCGGCTTAACTGAGAAAGGGTCAGGGCGCTGGTTGTTTCCGGATCGAATCTTTTTGCGGGAACATTCGGAGGCGTTTTTCTATCAACTAACAATGGCTCAAGCTGGACGGCAGTTAACTCCGGACTTTCCGATGATGATGTTCAGGCATTAGTTGTTTCCGGCTCGAATCTTTTTGCAGGAACATATGGCGGAGGCGTTTTTCTATCAACTAACAATGGCGCAAACTGGACGGCAGTTAACTCTGGCTTAACGGACCTTGATATATATTCATTAGTAGTTTCAGGAACAAACCTTTTTGCAGGAACATACGGCGGAGGCGTTTTTCTATCAACTAACAATGGCTCAAGCTGGACGGTAGTTAACTCTGGCTTAACGAACCTTGTTATATATTCACTTGTAGTTTCAGGAACAAACCTTTTTGCAGGAACATACGGCGGAGGCGTTTTTCTATCAACTAACAATGGCGCAAACTGGATTGCTGTGAACACAGGGTTAGCTGCTAACAGCAGCGTATACTCTTTATCTGTTTTTGGTTCTAATCTATTTGCAGGTGTTTTAAACGCCGTTTTTAAGCGTCCTTTGTCTGAGATGTTGGCTGTAACAAATATTTCCACTGAAATTCCCGAGAAATTCAATCTTAGCCAGAACTATCCTAACCCCTTTAATCCAAGTTCAAAAATCAAAATGCAAATATCAAAGTTAAGTAAGGTGAAATTGGTGGTCTTTGACATAACCGGACGCGAAGTTGAAACTCTTGTAAACGAGCAGCTAAAACCCGGTACGTATGAAGTTGATTTCAACGGCAGCAAATTATCAAGCGGGGTGTATTTTTATAAGATGATTACGGATGATTTTGTTGAGACAAAGAAAATGGTTTTGGTAAAATAATTAATTTGTAATAAAAAAAGGAGCAATTTAGCTCCTTTTTTTATTTTTA
This sequence comes from Ignavibacteria bacterium, assembly GCA_020852705.1. Lineage (GTDB taxonomy): Bacteria > Bacteroidota > Ignavibacteria > Tepidaquicellales > OLB5 > OLB5. The sequence continues at coordinate 30,827 of JADZAP010000042.1, forward strand.
AATTTTTTTCCTTTATAGCAAATTTAATTTTTCAACTAAAACTTTTCAATCATATCATTCAGCCAGAATTTAATTCCAAAATGATTTTGCTGATTCATTTCTATTTTTTCTCTGAGAAGGTTTGCATCCTGTTTTTTTTTTTTATTATTTGTTTCAAGATGTAGGTTTAACAAATAAAGAGTATTGTATAAAAAATTCATTACCGGATTTTTATAATTATCCGGCAGTGCAGTTTCTTTAAGAAGAGTCTTTTTGAATAATTCAATAATTTCTCTTGTCTCTTCAAAAAATCCGAGTTCATAATTCAATTGAACCTGCATTATTTTTACCTGTATTTTAAGAATAGCCAGCTGAAAATTAACCAAAGTAAGAAGTCTTAAAGCTTCTGCAAGTTCACCTTTTTTATGTAAAATAAATGCATTAGAAAAATTTATTGCATTATCTCTTTGCTCCTCTGGAAGCATTGGAGTATAATCTTTAATAAATTTTTCAGCAAGCTCAATATCACCTACCCGGGTAAATACTTTTACATAATTTATAAAATCAGGGTAAAGAAGCTCGCCTGAAGTTACTCTATTGTTCAGAAATGAATGTTTGTAAAGCTCATAGCATTCATTTTCAAATTTGCGGTTTCCGTTAAAATTGTACATATCAGCACAATAACCAAACATATACATGTGTATTTTGTATGCTGCAAAATCATCAATGGAAGACAAGTTTTTAAAATAATTATCCTTTAAAATATAATAATATTCTTCTTTTTGTTTAATTTTTAATAGTATTAGGTACTGGTAGGCAATGGTTGTTGGCTGAGAGCTAACGGGACCCTTTTCAAGATACAGCACAATTTCATCAAGCATTTTAATATTTAATTGAACATTGTTTCCTTTGCTAATATGCAGAAGTAAATTATACAGCATCAGCAAATTGTTGATAAGGTATTCATAAAAATTATCAAATTCATTTAAAATACCAGAAATGCTGCTTGGTTTTTCAAAAAGATCAACAAGTTGGCTTTCTGTAGAAAGAAGATATTTATCGTAAAGTAGATATTCATTATTAATATTTTTTTCGTTTAATGATTTTTCTTTTGATTTAACAAGTTTGCTGTGAAGATTAAACAATTTTCGCATTCGCAATTGTACCATTAAATTATATTCACCGGTAAATTCTGTAACAGAATTTGAAATTGTACTTAAAAATTCCAATCCAAGCATATATAGATCTGATGATATATTCTTAATTTTGAAGTAATCAAATTTTTCCTCAATAAATAATTCGGCAAAGATTTTTTCTTCATTTAGCAATTCAGAATCATAATGAGGATAATACCTCATAAGCACATCATTTAGTTTCTGAACATTTTTATTTTTATTGTAAAAAGGCGAATTTACAAAATCTCTGAATTTTTTTATTTCAGAAGGTGTAAATGTTTTTAATAATAAAATTAACTTCGTGTTTTTCAATTTACCAATACTCTTTGCATGTAAATATTTTATAAAAAGATCTCTGTAAAATGCAATAATTTGTTAAAAATTGCAATTTATTAGTATGATTTAGAAATAAATTTTCTAAAATTTGGAGCATTTCTTATATTTTAAGAAACTGTATCAATCAGATGATATATTTGCGGATTTGGTGTATTTATTTTGTGAATTTATACTGTGTATTTATATAGTATTGTTTTAAACCGCATTGAAATTAAAAAGTTTAAAGATAAAAAGAAAATTAATTTTATAAAATTACAGGATAATAAAAAAGCTGTCTCATTTGAGACAGCCGTAATTAATTTTTGATTATCTGTTTTTATTTAACTAATACCATTTTATTAACCTGTTCAAAATCACCCGCATTTAGCTTATAGAAATAAATACCTGAACTTAAATTTAAAGCTGAAGCATCAAATGATACTTTATACATACCTGCATTTTGCAGTTTATTTACTAAAACAGTAACTTCTTTTCCTGTAACATCAAAAATTGAAAGTTTAACATCACTGTTTTTGGGCAATCCATAAGAAATTAATGTAACGGGATTAAAGGGATTTGGATAATTTTGGCTTAAAATATATTTTGAAGGTATTGTAATTATCTGTGGAACACCAACAACATTTCCGTAAGAAATTTCTATCATCCAATCGTCAAGTGTACTATTAAAACCGGAAGCTGCATCATCAGTGTATCTTAAGATCCACATACCGTTAGGGGACTTACCGTCAAAAACATTAAGCGGTGTTTCCGGTCTAAATCTACCTGTAAAGGGAACAGTTCCAGATGTAATTATTATTGATGCCTCATCATCAAATATCGTATTAACGTAGCTGTCACCAGAGCTTCCGTTATCAGTAGTAAGCTCGCTTTGCTGGTTTCCTTTTAGCAGAAATAAATCCACATCCTGGTCATCTCGATTTGAAATATTTATTTTTACATCAACATCAATTACACTGTCATTTATTCCTGAAACAAAAATTGTATCATAAATTGTAGTGTTGTTATTGCATATCTTTGGTGTAGTTAAGCTTGTCTGCACACGATATTTACCAACCTTATAGGTAAAAAAGCTAGGCGGAAAAACTGTGCCAGGAGGATTAACGCCTGAACCACCTTTTGGCAGAGTTGAAACATTTGGAGTTAATGCTGTATCCTGAGCAGCAAAATAATATTCAATAACAGAGCCCTCGGGTTTACCGGGAATTGTAAATTTAAAAGTATCCAGCACAGTTGAAGCTGCAAAAACAGTAGTAAATGAACCTCCATTAACTCTGTAGTACATTCGCGGTCTGTTTGTGCCTGATGCTAACATTTTATTATCTCTGATAATTGCGGAAATATTTCTGGTAAGGGTATCAGGGCTTGAAAGTGCAGGTTTATCGTGAAAAATATCCGGTTTTACTCTATCAAACAAACTGTTTATTAACGCAATGGAAAGCCTTGCATTAATACTGCCGTATCCCATTTCATTATTCCAATTACCGTATTCTTTTAATGTAGTATAACTATAACCGCCAACTTTTTCTGCACTTAAAGATATCAATGCCTCAACTTCTTTGAATGTTAAATTTTGATTTGCAGAAATTACCAAAGCACACACGCCTGCTGCGTTTGGTGTTGCACTAGATGTTCCATTAAATGAATTATAATAATCACCCGAAGAATATCCTGGTGCTCCTACCCTATCTGTTGTGTAAATTCTGGTACACGGTGCAACAATATCAAGTGTTGGTCCAAAACAAGCACCCCATGATTCACCTGAACAGCCATCTGTCGGACTTTTTCTTTTATTACACGGAGTTAATCCGCCAACAACAATCATTTCAGCAAGCGGTGATATTGCGGGAAATCTCATAGGGCTTGTGTTTTCATTACCTGAAGCATAGCAGCATACTGTTCCCTTTCCGTTCCTGCCATAACGTGCAGCATCATTAATTGCATTTATAAGCAATGAGCTGGCACCGCCGCCAAATCCCCAAGAATTACTTAATACTGATGCACCATGCTGGTATGCCCAAATTGTACCAAATGCTGCAACATGGTACCCGGGTATGCTGCCTGCTGAATTAATTATCTTAACAGGCATAATTTTGCATTTATATGCTACCCCTGAAACTCCAATTGTATTATTGCCAATTGCAGCTGAAATTCCCGCACAAGCTGTACCATGATTACCATCATCATTCGGATTACCATCGTTATTGGCAAAATCGTAACCATAAACCCTGCTAATATCAGGATGAGTAGTATCAACACCAGTATCAAGAATTGCAATAATAACAGTACTATCGCCTTTTGTTACATTCCAGGCGCTATCAACATCCATATCTGCATCAGCAATTACATTAGGCGGATTGGTAGGAACATTAGTTCCGGTATTTCTTAATGCCCATTGCATAGGATAGAACAGGTCGTTTACTGTATCACATAAAACATTTGTAACATATAAACTTGGTTCAGAATAATTTACAAATCCGTTTTCATAATATCTGTTTGAAACCTCCATAGCATTAAGGCCGTTGGAATTATTATTCACCCGGGCAAGATATGTTTCACCACCCGTTACATTTATCTTTTCAACAATTTCAACTCCATTAATGCTGTTAATATTATCAATCTGTGATTTTGTAAAAGTTGGTTTAAATTGCAGAATCAGAAGATCATTTAATCCGTAAAATGTTTTGTTATCATTCACTCCTGTAGGCGTGAATGTAAAATTCACATTTTCAAAAATGTTTTCTTTTCTCAGGTCATTCAAAAGTCTGATGTAGTTATCTTCATTGAGTGGAGATTTAAGTTTTAAGAAGTTTCCGTCCCGTGTTTCAATACCTGTTCTGCTTAAATCAATCTGCGGGTATTTTTGAAATACCTGCTGAGCGCTTTGCATTGAAACACTTAGTTTTAAATTAACAAAGATAACATCATAGGAGGGCTGAAGAAAAAATTTTTCACCATTAAAATAATAAAAATTGGTAATTTTTCCCGAATTACTGGGATTATTTGTGTTGAATAAAAACCCAAAGAAACCAATACAAGTAACAATGAAAAGCAGTTTAATAAATTTATTCATGGCGGCTAAAATTAATTAATAAAATATTTAAATTTTTATTAGTATGTATTTTTATTTAAGTTTTCTTAATGCATTTCTCAGGTTTTCAATTACATTTTCAACTTCATCAAGTCTGCAGGTACCCACAGAAAGCCTGTACCATGTACTGTTTTGGTCATCACCAAATGCGTAAAACGGAACAATTGCAACATGTGCTTCTTCCAGCAGATATTTTGTAATATCTTTTGTTGTATCTAAAACAGAACCATCCTCTTTAATCTTTCCATGCAGATTAAACTGCACAGTCAGATAAATAGCTGCCTGCGGTGCAATTGCATCAACTTTATAGCCATCTGATTTTAAAGATAAAAAGCCATTATAAAATCCTTCAAGTCTGGCTTGAATTTCCTTCTTAAATTTCATTAAATAACTATCAACATCAGCAGTTCTGTCTAGATATTTTGCTGTTGCAGCTTGTTCTGCCTTTGGTGCCCATGCACCTAAATGCGAAAGTATGGATTTCATCTTGCCAATAACTCTTGCAGGTCCAGCCGCCCAGCCAACTCTTACACCTGTTGCTGCAAATGCCTTTGAAAGTCCGTCAATGAATATTGTATAGTTCTTCATTTCCGGAATAAGTGCAACAGGATTATAATGTTCAGTTTTTCCGTATGTTAAAACCCAATATATCTGATCATACATCAGATAAAGAGGTCTTTCATTTTCTCCTCTGGAATTATTTTCTTCAATAATAAGTCTGCATATTTCAGTAAGATCTTTCTTCGAAAACGTTGTGCCGGTTGGATTTAGCGGTGAGCATAAAGCAATCAGGTTGGCACCTTTTAAATGTTTTTTAAGCTCTGCAGCAGTTGGCATAAAAAGATTTTCGGGTTTTGTTTTTATTTCAATTTTATTTGCGTGTGAAAGATGTGAATAATGATTGTTATTCCACGATGGAACCGGAAAAACTACTGTATCACCCTGCTGAACTATTGTTTGATATGCTGCGTATATTAATGGTCTGGCTCCGGCAGCTATAAGTACCTCGGATGCAGGGTTATAATCAATCCCTTCTTTATCTTTAAGAAATTTTGAAACTGCTTTCCTTGTTTCAAGCAGTCCGTCTGCAGGCGGGTAATTTGTTTCATGATTATTATATGCTTTAATTATTTCTTCTTCCAGTTCTCGGGGTATTGGAAAAATATTCGGATTAAAATCACCTATGGTTAAATTATATATCTGCTCTCCCTGTTTCATTTTTTCATTTATCTCGCCTGCAAGCTTAATTATTTCAGAAGCTATAAGTGTTTCTGCCATTTTTGATACTTTAAGAGATCTATCTGTTATTTGTAATTTATCTGTATTCATAGGATTCAATTAATATGTTATGTTTGCAAGTTAACAAATTTAATCTATATAGAAAATCCGAAAAAGCAAAATTAATAATTTAACTATTGTTAATAAAAAATCTTTAAATATTAAATAATTGCAATAAGCTCAATTTCAACAAGTGCATCTTTTGGCAGTCTTGCTGCTTCTATTGTTGAGCGTGCAGGTTTTGATTCGTTAAAATATTCAGAATATACTTCATTCATAGAACTAAAGTCATTCATGTTTTTTATAAATACTGTTGTTTTAATAACTTTATTAAAATCAGTATTTGCTTCGTTTAAAATAGCTTTCAAGTTTTGCATTACAAGCAAAGTTTGTTCTTTAATATCCCCATTTTTAAACTCACCTTTTGCCGAATCAATTGCAATCTGTCCTGATGTATAAAGTAATTTTTCAGTTCCAATATTTAAAATTATTGCCTGGGAGTATGGTCCAATTGGCTCAGGTGCTTTTGATGTATAAATGATATCTTTTTTCATTTTGTATATAATTAGATTAATTGAGTTAATTCGTAAAATCCGATATTTTTTTATAATTTTCAAGGTATGACAAATTTTCATTTTCAATGTAAATAATGCTTATTTAATGTAATTATATGGCAAAATTGATGTAAATTTGTCAAACAAAAATTCCTGTGATCCTTAAAATTCAATTCATTTCCATAAAAAACTTTGGCACGGTATTTGTAGTTTTATATAGTGTAGATTAGATTATAAATAAATTAAAAAAATATAAGGAGATTAATAAAATGACATTAGTAAAGTTTAAACCAACAGCAGAACTTTCAAATATCGATAAAAAAATTAAAAAGTTCTTTGAAGATTTTGATTCACCATTTATGGGTGATTGGGTAAAACCTTTCAATTCTAACGTTTTTACACCAAGAGTAGATGTTACCGAAGATAATGAAAATTTATATGTGCATGTTGAAGTACCCGGAGTTGATAAAAACGATATTAAGATAAATCTAGTAGGTGATGTGTTAACAATCAGCGGTGAAAAGAAATCAGAACAGAAGGATGAAAAGAAAAACTATTACAGGATTGAAAGAAACTTTGGCGCCTTCTCAAGAAGTTTCACTTTACCGGCAGAAGTAAAGATAGATAAGATTTCAGCTGCATACAACAACGGTGTACTTAATATTACCTTACCTAAAACAGAAGAAGCTAAAATAGTTGAAAAACAGATTGAAATTAAGTAATTAGCAGTTTTTTATTTGATATGGTTTTAGATGATATTTGATAAGGTTAATTGATAAAAAGATAATGCAGATGTTTTGCATTAGCAGAATCAAGCGGCGCCGGAGTTGATGGTCCTTCGGCGCTGATTTATTGTTAAGAAAACATGTTCAGAAAAGATTATATAATGAGGATGCTTGAAGAGTTTGTAAGAGTACTTGCAAAAATTGTTCTTTTAAAACAAAGCAATAATTATCCTGATGCTCTAACTGAACTTGATAGCTTAAGCCGAATGGTAACAGGTTTCAGTATTGAACATCTTAAATCACTTGGACCTGAAGGCATTGATTATGTTTTTGCAAAAAACAAGGAATCACATGCAGAAAAACTATTCTGCTCGGCAAAAATACTTAAAGAGGATGGTCTGATATTTGAAGCTCAAGGCAGAATAAATGACAGTCTTGAAAGTTTTTTTAATGCAAAAGAACTTTTCAGGATGTCTTCTGAAATGGAAATGCCTGAAAGAGATGAAGCATTAACAGAATTTGGGGAGCTTAAAGATAAACTATATAAATTTTATAAATAAAATTAAAAAAATATAAACAAACGGGTATAAAAATTACCCGGAATATAAAAATAGAAAGAATTAATACTATGGGAAAAATTATCGGAATTGATCTTGGAACAACCAACTCGGTAGTTGCCGTAATGGAAGGCAATGACCCTGTTGTAATTCCAAACTCAGAAGGACACAGAACAACTCCTTCTGTTGTTGCCTTCACAAAAGGCGGTGAGCGACTTGTGGGGCAGGCAGCAAAAAGGCAGTCTGTAACTAATCCGCATAAAACAGTATCTTCAATAAAAAGATTTATGGGCAGAAGATACAATGAAGTTACAGATGAAATTTCTAAAGTCTCATATAAAGTTGTAAAAGGTGAAAATGATACCGCAAGGGTAGAAATTGATGACAGAGTTTACTCACCACCTGAAATTTCAGCAATGGTACTGCAGAAGATGAAACAGACCGCTGAAGATTACCTTGGTCAAAAAGTAACAGAAGCAGTTATTACTGTTCCCGCATATTTTAATGATGCACAGCGTCAAGCAACTACAGATGCTGGCAAAATTGCAGGACTTGAAGTAAAAAGAATTATCAACGAACCAACTGCTGCAGCACTTGCATACGGTTTGGATAAAAAGAAAAAAGATGAAAAAGTTGCTGTATATGATCTTGGAGGCGGTACTTTTGATATTTCTATATTAGAGCTTTATGATATTGAAGGTACAGGTAACTTTCAGGTTAAATCAACTAATGGTGATACACACCTTGGCGGTGACGATTTTGATCAGCGCCTTGTTGACTACCTTGCTGAAGAATTTAAAAAGCAGGAAAATATCGATTTACGTAAAGACCCAATGGCTCTGCAGAGATTAAAAGTTGAAGCTGAAAGGGTTAAATGCGACCTCTCTCAGCAAACTCAGGCAGATGTTAAACTTCCATATATTACTGCTATTGATGGTGTACCTAAGCATATTGATATGACTGTTACCCGTGCAAAGTTTGAACAGCTTGTAGATGACCTTATTCAAAGAACAATTGAACCTTGCCGCAAAGCATTACAGGACTCAGGTTTCTCGGTTGATCAGATAGATGAAGTAATACTTGTAGGCGGTTCAACAAGAATTCCTAAAGTTCAGGAAGCAGTTAAGAATTTCTTTAAAAAAGAACCGCATAAAGGTGTAAATCCCGATGAAGTTGTAGCAATAGGCGCAGCAATACAGGGTGGTGTTTTAACCGGTGATGTTAAAGATGTTCTTCTGCTTGATGTTACCCCGCTTTCACTTGGTATAGAAACACTTGGCGGAGTAATGACAAAAATGATAGATGCAAATACAACTATACCAACAAAGAAAACAGAAACATATTCAACTGCTGCTGATAATCAGCCTTCTGTTGAAATACATATTCTTCAGGGCGAGCGTCCTATGGCACAGGATAACAGAACTATCGGAAGGTTCCACCTTGATGGTATTCCCCCCGCACCTAGAGGCATACCGCAGATTGAAGTTACTTTTGATATTGATGCAAACGGTATTTTACACGTAGCAGCAAAAGATAAGGCTTCCGGCAAGGAACAGTCTATAAAGATAACTCACTCCAGCGGATTAAGCGATGCTGAAATTGAAAAGATGAGAAAAGATGCAAAAGAACACGAAGGTGAAGATAAGAAAAGACGTGAAGAAGTTGATACTAAAAACCATGCTGATAGCCTGATTTTCCAGACTGAAAAACAAATGAAGGAATTTGGCGAAAAGCTGACACCTGATATGAAAGGTAAACTGGAAACTGCACTCGGGCGATTAAAAGAAGCCGTTAAAGGTACTAACACTGATGAAATAAAATCAGCTATGGAAGCTTTAAATACTGTATGGAATGAAGCATCAACTCAAATGTACAGTCAGGCATCCGGAACTCCGGGAGGTGAAAACACTGGTACTCAGCAAAACCAAAATACTGAAGGTAATCAACAGGATGCAAATGATGATAAGAAGGTTGAAAATGCTGATTTTGAAGTAGTTGATGATGATAAAAAATAAAATAATAAAAATTCAAAAAGCAAAAATGATGTAGCCCATAGCTTTAATAACATATATTCTCCATTAAAGCAAATAAGCCATCCTGACCAACAGGATGGCTTTTTAATTTGCTGTAATTTATTATTTATTTGTTAAGATGTTGAATACAAACCCGATTAAAGCAATAATTACTGAAATATTGTAAAATAAAGTATAAAATTACAATCATTTACATAAAATTTTTGCAAATTTCTGCTTATAATACGGTTAATACCGTAATTAGTGTATTTAGACTATTGTTTAAATTGAAGCATTAGATTATAATTGTACTGCTTATAAAAATAATACATTTATAAATATAAGTTATGTAAATGAAAAGACTTCTATTAATCACGGTATTTACTTCAGCAATCTATTTTACAGGCTGCTTTCCTGCTTCCAGAACTGAAGATGACAGCGAACAAACAACTGAAACTACGGAAGAGAAAACCAATGAAGAAAATGTTGAAACTAATGATGTATCCGATGTTGGCGAAGCTAATGGCGCAGCCATTATGAAAATTGCAGCAAGTGAACAGAATAAAAAAATGTATTCACCCAAAGTTGACTCAACATTTCTTTATTGGCTTAATAATCAATTAATTGTTTTAAATGGTTCAACAAAGTGTAATATTTTTGCTTTGAATGTATTATTTAAATCGGGTTTTAAAACACCGAAGCAGAATGCTTTGTGCCGTGACCTGCACAATACTGATAACTTTACGGATATACTACCTGTTGTTGGGGTTGGAGATATATCCAACGCCGAAAAAGGTGATTTGATTGTTTGGAAAGGTCATGTAATTATTTTTGAAGCAAATGTTCAGTCAAAAACAGGCACATACTGCACAGCTTGGTGGGCAGGTACCAGACAGAAAGATAACGGAGATAATATCCGCAATAATGTTATTTACGGCAAATACAAAATCAGCGGCGATTATGTTGTAAGGAGACCGGTGAAAAAGTAAACTGCAATATTTAAAAGGAAAGATTTAATAATATTCTTTTTTATCTTTTGCATAAAATCAATTATTAAAGCTGAACTTTTACTACTCTTACTAGTTTTATCAGAATACATTTTAGATAAACATTACTTTTAAGTTTTTACTTCATTGTTTACTCTGACTTTTCTTCATTGTAACACTCTCAAATTATAGGTAATTTCCGTAATATTACATAAATACTTTATTTTTTGGAGAATTACGTGAAAAAACGCTATTACATTGATAAAATCGCAGATTTTGTTGGCGAGGAAGTGATAATCCGCGGCTGGCTGTATAACATTCGTACCTCAGGTAAACTTATGTTTCCTCAGCTCCGCGATGGCACGGGAATTATTCAGGGAGTTGTATCCCAGAAAGAAGTTTCTGAAAAAGTATGGGAAGATTTTAAAAAGCTTACGCAGGAATCATCATTAATAGTAACCGGTACGGTTGCAAAACATCCTAAAAAGGATGAATATGAACTTCATGTTAAAGATGTTGAAGTAATTCAGATAGCTGAACCTTATCCCATCACACCTAAGGATCATGGAATTGAATTCCTTTCAGACCACAGACATTTATGGGTACGCTCGCAAAGGCAAACTGCTATAATTAAAATACGGGAAGAAATTATAAAAGCCTGCCGTGATTATATGTATGATAACGGCTTTACTTTGTTTGACTCACCCATTTTCACACCAAACGCTGCAGAAGGTACTACAACTCTTTTCTCTTCTGATTATTTTGATCTTGGCAAAGCATATCTTGCACAAACCGGTCAGCTTTATGCTGAAGCCGGAGCTATGGCTTTAGGTAAGGTTTATGATTTTGGTCCGACTTTCCGGGCTGAAAAATCCAAAACACGAAGACATTTAACTGAATTCTGGATGATTGAGCCCGAAATGGCTTATTATGATATATACGATGATATGGATCTGATTGAAGATTTTATTGTATATATTGTTGAACGTGTAATTAAGAACAGAAGAAAAGAGCTTTCTGTTCTTGAGCGTGATATTACAAAATTAGAAGCTGTTAAAAAACCATTTCCAAGAATTACTTATGATGAAGCAGTTACAATAATTAACAATAAAAACGTACCATTAATCCGCAAAACATCTTCAGGAGCTGAAGAAGAAATAAGACCATTCCCTTGGGGTGAGGATTTTGGTGCCCCGCATGAAGAAGCTGTAGTTGAAGATTATGACCGCCCTGTAATGGTATATAACTGGCCCTCTGAGGCAAAAGCATTTTATATGAAGCGGGATCCAGAAAATCCTAAAGTAGTGCGCGGAGTTGATGTACTTGCTCCCGAGGGTTATGGAGAGATTGTAGGAGGAAGTGAGCGTGAAGATAACCTTGAACTGCTTGAAACCAGAATTAAGGAACATAAACTGCCTCTTGATGCGTTTCAATGGTATCTTGATCTCCGCCGATTCGGCAGCGTTCCGCATAGTGGATTTGGAATGGGTATTGAGCGTGTTGTCTGCTGGCTATGCAAACTTGACCATGTAAGAGAGTCTATTCCGTTTCCCAGACTTATGTACAGAAATAAGCCTTAATAATATACTTTGGATTTCAATTTTAATGGATTCTGGCAGAGCAAGTCAAGATAAGGTGAATTAATTATTAATAGAATTAGATGAGATTTCAAGAATTTTTCGGATTAAGCATAATAACATTTAAGAACAATAGATAGCTGTGTAAACATTTAAATATAATTTTTAGTTTTGATTTTTATTGTTTGATAATTCATGGAAACAATAATTATTGACGCATATAACCTGATGCATAAAGCTGCTGAACTTCAAATTCTGCTTCAGCAGTCTCAGGATATCTGTGTTGATACTATGGTTACCAAGCTTAAAAGCCATTACTTTGGCAAAAGTATTAAATGTGTACTTGTATTTGACGGGTTTGGTAAAAATAAACACGATGGAAATATTGATGTTAAATTTTCTAAAACCAGTGTTGGACCTGACTATGGTCAGGCAGATGCTTTAATTAAACATCTAATTGAAAAATCCAGAAATCCACGACTGCTTAAAGTAGTTTCATCAGATAGAGAAGTTACATCATTTGCAAAAGAGTGCGGTTCCAGAATTCTTTCATCAGAAAGCTTTTGGGGAGAAGTAAAAGAAAAACGAATAACCCGAATTGAGGCAATAAGAGAATCAAAAGAAAAACCCGATGTTGTAACACAAGGTGAATTTGAATTTTTACTTAAAGAATTTACAAAAAAATAATATATGCACGTAATAGAAACGCAAAATCTGTATAAAGAATACACCCAAAAGTTTTCAAAACAGAAAGTAAATGCATTAAATGATTTTACTTTTAATGTTGAGCAGGGTGAAATATTCGGTCTGCTCGGACCAAACGGTGCCGGCAAAACCACCTTAATAAAAATACTGCTGGCAATTACATTTCCTACAAACGGTTCGGCTAAGCTATTTGGAACAGATGTAAAAAACCACAAAGCTAAAGCTAAAGTTGGATACCTGCCTGAAAATCATAAATTCCCAAGTTACTTAACCGGAGAACAGGTTTTAAGTTATTACGGAGAGCTTTCCGGTATGAAAGGCGGGAGTGAAATGAACAAGCGTATTGATGAAATGCTTGGACTTATGAATCTTGCTAAATGGCGTAAAACCAAAATAAAAAAATATTCAAAAGGCATGATGCAGAAACTAGGGCTTGCACAATCAATGCTTTCAGATCCCGATCTCATTTTCCTTGATGAGCCAACAGACGGCGTTGATCCTATTGGCAGAAAAGAAATCCGCGATATCCTTGCTCAAATTAAATCTCGCGGCAAAACTATTTTCCTCAACTCTCATCTTCTTTCAGAAGTTGAAATGATTTGCGACAGGGTTGCAATACTGAATAAAGGTGACCTTATAAAAGAAGGTAACGTTGAAGATTTAACAAAAACAGAAAATGTTTTCGCTATTCATACCGTTGAATCACTTTCATTGGAAATTAAACAAAAGATACTTTTAATTGACAAAAATGCGGGAATTGGCGAGAAAGAAATAAATACAGAAACCGGTTTAGCAAACCTGAATAAAATAATAGATATTTTAAGAAGTTCTAATATTAGTATTCAAAGTGTAAACCAAAAAACAAGTACCCTTGAAGAATTATTTATTAACGTAATTAAAAAAGATAACACAAACTAAGGATATATAATGCTGACAATAATTCAAAATACTTTTCGCGAAGCATTGGCTAAAAAAATATTTTACGGATATTATATATTCTATGCCATTGTTATTTTAATAATGATATTCCTAGTGAATATGGACTCAGTTGAAGGCGTTATGAGCCTAGCTGACTCTAAAATGCTGGTTCAGCAGGTTGAAACCGGTTTTTTTACTCTTTCATGGAATCTTATAATTTTCTTTTCTCTTATTTCCACAGCATCTTTTATACCTTCTATGCTTGAAAAGGGTACTATTGACCTGCTAATTTCAAAACCAATCTCCAGACCAATTATACTTATTTCCAAATTTCTTGGTGCTGTATTGTTTGTTTTCTTAAGTATGGTTTTCCTTTTAGGCTCTATTTGGCTTATCCTATCATTAAAATCAGGTTATTGGGATCCAAAATTTCTGCTTTCTATATTATGGATAACGCTGGCATTTGCTTCAATGTACAGTGTTGTTGTTATTATTGGTCTTACAACACAAAGCACAGTTGTTGCTATTTTGGTCAGTTTCTTTCTGATTTTTGTTTTATGTCCGCTTCTTTCTTTACGAGAAGCTGTTATTTTCTCTCTGGTAAGCAATGATACAGTTAAGTTCGTTTTTGATTTTTTATACTATGTGCTCCCCAAACCCGGAGAGTTTAAAGATATAGCTAACTCTATGATTCTTAGTGAGCAAATCAACATGTGGAAAAATTCTGTAAATACAGAAACAGGGATTTTCACAATCTCTTGGCTCTCACCAATAAGTTCGGTTCTTTTTATGCTTGCGGTTATGGCTTACTCCATATTTTATTTTTCCAAAAAAGATTACTAATATCAATTATCAATGTGCAATCAGCAATGAACAATAAAAAAATATTATCGCGGATTTTAATCTGGGTTTTAATTGTTAATTGTTCATTTCTCACTTTTAATTGCTCAAAAAAGCTTGACCCTGACCCGCTTCCATTAACTGTTAAACAAAACCTCGCACTTCTTCAAAGCGATCCTCAGTTTGTTATGTATTTTAATTTCAAAAAAATGCGCGATACAAAGTTTTGGGAGCAGTTTCTATCTGATTCTGTTTTTAGTGCAGAACGCAATTTTGGCGGATTCTTAAGTCTGATAAATCAGGCTTCCGGAGTTAGTATTTCTAATGGTATTGATGAGTTGTATTTTGCCAACTCTTGGATTGGAGAAAATTCAATTGTAGTAAAAGGTACTTTTGACCGGAAGCGGGTTAATGATTACATTTCAGCCGATACTTTATATACAAAGATAGATTACCCAAATGGCACAGTTGTTTATAAACAAATTGATGCAAATTTGAATTTTTATTTTAAAGATGACTTCACTCTGGTAGCAAGCAATTATCTTAAGCAAATAGAAAATTCTTTTACTGTAACTGATACATCAAATACAGGTTTACTTTCAAATATTAATCTTTTGAAAGAAATTGAAATGATTAAATATAAAGAAAACCTATGGATGATATCCAACCAAAAACTTTTTATCAGGGGATTATTTGAAAATTTCAGCACCCTGAACAAAAAGAAAAATAATGAACTTAATCAAAATTTATCTCCCGGTGGAGAATTACAGGATTCTTTAAACCTTAATGACTCTGCACAAACAAATGAAATGAATGAATTATATTCAATTTATAAAAAAATTACTGCTGTTTCATTTTCTGTTAAAATGAGCGGTGAGCTTGAAATTGTAATGCAGAACGAGTGCGAAGATAATAATTCAGCAACCGAACTTAAAAACAGAATGGAAGCAGTAATTGCTCTTGCAAAACTTTCTTCTACCCTAAGCAATAAAAAACCTCCGGCAGCAATTAAATTGCTCGATAAAGTTGAAACTAATGTTTTTGATAAAACAGTTTTGCTTGATGCCAAACTTGATGAGAACGATATAAAAGAAATAAGACTTCAGAAAATATTCTGAAATAACCATTCAAACAAATGCCTTTATGGCTTAATTAATATATGATATCACCTATAATTGGTTCAACAACAGTCGGTGTAAATGCATTTAGAGTTACCATTGAAACTCACGTTGAACGATCTTTACCGCGGGTTATTATAGTAGGGTTGCCCGATAGTGCTGTAAAAGAATCTGCTGAGCGTGTAAGCGCAGCAATTAAAAACTCTTCATTCCACTTTCCTGTTCAGAAAATTACAGTAAACCTTGCACCGGCTGATATACGAAAAGAAGGCTCGGGTTTTGATCTGCCTATTGCAATTGGTATCCTTTGCGAATCTGAGCAGATTGTTCCTGATATGCTTAAAGATTATCTGTTTGCAGGAGAACTTTCTCTTGATGGAAAACTTCGTCCCGTTAAAGGAATACTG
Organism: Ignavibacteria bacterium; assembly: GCA_020852705.1. Taxonomy (GTDB): domain Bacteria; phylum Bacteroidota; class Ignavibacteria; order Tepidaquicellales; family OLB5; genus OLB5. Next base: position 47,082 of record JADZAP010000042.1, read on the forward strand.
CCAATTGCTATTGAAGCCAGAAAAGCAGGATTAAAAGGAATGATTATTCCCGAAGATAACGCACGCGAAGCCGCAATGGTTGAAGGAATTGATGTTTACCCCATGGGTTCATTGCAGGAAGTTGTTGATTTTCTGAATAACGGAGGCGGGTTAGAACCATTTAAAGTTGACCTTAAAGAAATTTTTAATATTGATCAGAAAAGTATTGTTGATTTTGCTGATGTAAAAGGCCAGCATGAGGTAAAACGCGCTATGGAAGTTGCTGCTGCAGGAGGGCATAATATAATTATGATTGGACCCCCGGGTTCGGGTAAAACCATGCTTGCAAAAAGAATACCAACAATCCTTCCGCCTATGACTTTTGAAGAAGCACTTGAAACTACAAAGATACATTCTGTTGCTGGACTGCTTCCTTCGAATACTGCTCTTGTTTCTGTAAGACCTTACAGATCACCGCATCATACTATCAGTGATGTTGCTCTTGTTGGCGGGGGTCCTGCGGCAAAGCCAGGGGAAATATCTTTTGCTCATCATGGAGTATTATTTCTTGATGAACTCCCCGAATTTAAGAAAAATGTGCTCGAGGTTATGCGCCAACCGCTTGAAGATGGAAAGGTAACTATTTCACGCTCTAAAATTACAGTTGATTATCCTTGTAACTTCATGCTCGCATCTGCTATGAATCCCTGCCCTTGCGGTAATTTTGGTAACCCAAATCAGGATTGTTCTTGTCAGCCGCAGCAAATTCAGAGATATATGTCAAAAATTTCGGGTCCGCTGCTTGATAGAATCGATATTCACATTCAGGTACAGGCTGTTAAGTATAAGGAGCTTTCAAGCAATTCAACAGGTGAACCATCAGCTGCTATCCGCATGCGGGTTATAAAAGCCCGTGACGTTCAGCTTAAACGATTTATGAATAAAAGAAATATTTTCAGCAATGCTGATATGCAGTCAAAAGATATCCGTGAGTTTTGCAAAATTGATTCAGCCAGTGAAGAATTGATGAAAATGGCAATTACAAAACTCGGACTTTCAGCCCGCGCTTATGACAGGATCCTGAAAGTTGCACGGACTATTGCAGACCTTGCCGGAGATGAGAACATTAATTCTGCTCACATCAGCGAAGCTATTCAATACCGCACGCTTGACAGGACTATGTGGATGGGGTGATATTCAAATATCAAATAATAAATAAAAAAATGTAAATAACAAATTAAAAATGCCAAACTATTATATTTTTAAAGCAGGTGATTTGACTTATAAAGAATGCATTGAAAAAATGTTAGTGGGACAAAAAGAATCAAACCAATATATACCAGTAGATAATGTAAAGAATGGAGATGTTATTTTTATTCATAAGACCTCCAAAATGAACAATATTCAATCTCAATTTATTGAGGGTCCGTTTTTTGCAATTTCTGATGGAAAAAAAATATAGATCCAAATGCATGGAATGGAAATTTTCCATGGCAAGTAAAAATAGAAAAGTGAGGTAATACATCCAAAATAAATCAAGATTCGTTTGAAAACTTTCTGAATTATTCATTAGATGTAAGATTCTTTAAATTTCAAATCGATACAATAACTGGTAAAAAACTTTTTAAAGGAATTGGGATTGGAATACGATGTTGTTGAAAATTCAACAATTTATAATCCAGTTGATAATATTGATATAGATATTCGTCTGAGATATCCGACAAAATGTAGATGTAATGATGGTCATTATGTAAGGTCTAAAAATGAGGTTATTGTAGATAACTGGTTGTTTAATAATAATATTGCACATGCATACGAGAAAAAACTTTTAGGAATAAATATCTTATGTGATTTTCAAATTATAAATAAGAATCATAAAGAAGTATATATAGAAATATGGGGTTTAACAGATGATACTTATTTAAAAAGAAAAGGGAGAAATTTACAAAAAAAATAATTTAACATTAATTTCTATTACTGAAAAAGAAATTCAAAATATTGATGATTTTTTGAATGAAAAATTAAAAAAGTTAAATTGTATTTAATATTAGTTTTTATTATTTTGGTCTATGACAAAAACTGAAATAAAACAAAATATACATTCTTTAGTCGAAACTATGGATAACGAGAATATCTTGATTCAGGTAAAGGAAATGCTGGAATCAATATCAAATGAATCAATTTCATTCGGCAGCTTGAGTATAGAAGAACAAAGATCTATACAAAAGGGAATTGAACAGTTAAATAATGGTGAAAAAATAGATTATGAAGATGTAAAGAAAAATTATCCGGAATGGTTAAGAAAATAACCTTTTCACCGGAAGCAAATGAAAAATTAAAAGATATTATTCTATACCTTGTTAATGAATGGTCAGTTAAATCTGCAGTTAAATTTATTAAGATACTAGAAGATAAATTAAACCATATAGAGCAATTTCCATTATTATATCCTGTATTCAATGTTGAATCTGATATACATTTCTGCGTAATTAATAAACAGATAACCCGGTATTACAGAATTACCGATTTAAATATAGAAATCATCACTCTTTTTGATTCAAGAAGCAATCCCACCAGCATAAAACTATAAATTGAACTACGATGTAATTATTATCGGTGCCGGTGCAGCTGGACTAATGTGTGCCATAGAAGCAGGTAAACGCGGAAGGAAAGTCCTTGTAATTGAACATGCTGAAAAACCCGGCAAGAAAATACTTATTTCAGGCGGAGGAAGGTGTAATTTTACAAATATAAATGTAACTTCCGGTAATTTTATTTCCCAAAACCCTCATTTCTGCAAATCAGCTTTAGCCAGATACACACCACAAAATTTTATTGAATTAGTTGAAAAATACGGTATCAAGTATCATGAAAAAAAGCTTGGGCAGCTTTTTTGTAACAGCTCTTCAAAAGAAATTCTTGATATGCTGCTTGCTGAGTGCAGCAATAACGGTGTTGAAATTCAGTTAAACTGCAAAGTTACAAACATAAATAAACTTGAAAATTTTATTGTAAATTCAACAGATGGCAATTTCAAATGTGAGTCGTTAGTTATTGCTACAGGAGGCATTTCTATACCGCAAATGGGGGCAACAGATTTTGGTTACAAAATTGCTAATCAATTTGGGTTAAATGTAACCAAAACTGCACCCGGTTTGGTTCCATTTATATTAAATGAAAATAGTTTTAATGGATTACCGGGAATTTCCATTGAAGCAATAGTTCATTACAATAAAAAAAGTTTTCAAGAAAATATTCTTTTTACTCATAAAGGGCTAAGCGGTCCTGCAATTTTACAGATTTCAAACTACTGGAGTAAAGGAAATGAAATTACAATTGATCTTTTACCAGATGCTGATATTATTTCAAAAATTGAAGTAAATAAACCAATAAAAACAGAGCTTGTTAATCTACTAGCACAAATTTTTCCTAAACGTTTTGCTGAAAAATGGTGTGAACTTTATTTTCCATCAAAACCTATTAACCAGCTAAATGAAACGGAAATACAAAATTTAAACAATATTCTTCGAAACTGGAAAATTATCCCAAACGATACCGAAGGTTTTGGTAAAGCTGAAGTAACAAAGGGTGGGGTTGATACCGGTGAACTTTCAGGCAAAACTATGGAATCTAAAAAAATTCAGGGGTTATATTTTATTGGAGAAGTTGTAGATGTAACAGGCTGGCTTGGTGGTTATAATTTCCAGTGGGCATGGTCAAGCGGTTTTGCGGCAGGTCAGTATATTTAATTTCTTTCCGGGTATAACCTTGCATTATCTGTTACCGGAAAAACATATTCATTGTAAACTTTGACCTGAATATTATTATCAGGCTGTAGCTGGGGGATATAATAGGTATCAACATACCATCTTGCACTCATCATTACAAATTTCCCGGAATTATCCTTTACTTCAAATCTTAAATTAACAAACCTGTTTGAGGGACTGGTTCCGGATTGACTTTCGGGCATAACACTCATAATTCTTGCTTCCCTGAACTCGGCTTTTTGCTGAAGCTCATTTAACATCTTTAATTTTATCTGTTCCTGTTCATCGCGTTTCATATTTTTACTGAACAATCTGTAAAAAAACAATGCGAGTAAAATTATCACTGCAAGAGGTACCAGAATTGCAAAATAAACCGCAGAACCATCCATATATAAAAATTTTATATTAATTCTATGTTATCATTAATATTCTGCTCCTATGTGCAGAATACCTTAAATTATACTATGCATTTTGAAGCAATTCGTGTCTTGGTGCATTCATACATTCTTCACTGCAGCTTCTTGCCCACTTTTTTTCGCATTCTTCACACTCAAAATGCTGTTTATGGCAATCTAAATTAGCACAGTTAACATAACGGTCGGTTGGCAGGCCACAATGATGGCATTTACCCGTAATTGTATAATCATCAGCAAAGTTTACGGGTATTGATATCCTTTCATCAAATACATAACACTTGCCTTCAAAGAGTTTACCTTTCACATCGGGGTCATGGCTATAATTTACAATTCCTCCGTTTAGCTGATACACTTCTTTAAAGCCCTGCTGAATTAAATAGCCCGAAAGTTTCTCACACCTTACCCCGCCTGTGCAGTAAGTTAAAATTTTTTTATCTTTAAAAAGATTAAACTCATTTTTCACCCAGTTGGGAAATTCCCTGAAAGATTTAACAGGAGGTCTAATGGCATTTTTAAAATGACCAAGATCAAACTCGTAATCTGTTCTGCCATCCAGAATTACCACATCATCCTGCTGCATCATAGCAAACCACTCATTCGGATCAAGATGTTTTCCTGAAATAACATTGGGGTCAAGGTCTTTTTCAAGTCTGAAAGTAACAAGTTCCTGTTTAACTCTAACATGCATTTTTTTAAATACATGCCCCTTAACTTCGTCAATTTTAAACCAAAGGTCATTAAATCTTTCATCTAACCGCATGTGTTCCATATATTTTTCTGTTTGACTGAATGAACCGCTGCATGTTCCGTTAATACCTTCGGGTGAAATTAATATCCTGCCGCTTAGACCTAAATCACGGCAATATCCTAAATGTTCTTCTGCAAAAAACTCAGGATTATGAATTTTTACATATTTATAAAATAATAATACTCTGTACATATACAAAAATATTAATTAAATAAGCTAATTAAAATGAAGTAATTTTGAGAACTTATTAAACTTTTATACTGTTTTTATTGATATTTATGGCAATCTTTGTAAATATAATTGCATACTGATTTTAATGAAGCACCCCGAAGAATCACATGAAAATATAACCAGCAGTAACAACGAAATTAGTCATGAAGTAACATTTGTAGAAAGTGATGAAATAAAAGCGGAGCTTAGCAGGGGCAACTACACTGCTGAACGCAATTTTAGTATTAAAAAAACCTTTACAGCATTAAAATATCCAAATTACAAGTTATGGTTCTGGGGACAGATGGTCTCTTTGTTTGGAACATGGATGCAGATAACTGCCCAGGGATTTTTAATATATGATCTAGCTCATTCACCCGCATATTTGGGATATGTTGGTTTTGCCTCGGGAATACCTACATGGATATTTATGCTTTATGGAGGTGTAATTGCAGATAGACTGCCAAAAAGAAAAATACTTATTTATACGCAAACAACAATGATGATACTTGCAGGAATTATTGCAGTATTAACATTTTTTCATATCGTACAGCCCTGGCATGTAATTGTACTTGCATTTTTAACTGGTACTGCAAATGCTTTTGATGCACCTTCAAGAATTTCACTTGTTAATGAACTGGTTGAAAAAGCTGATCTGACCAATGCTATTGCTCTTAATTCTACTATGTTTAATACTGCAACAGCTATTGGTCCGGCAGTGGCGGGTTTAGCTTATGCATTTGCCGGTCCTGCATGGTGTTTTACAATTAATGCTGTATCATATATTGGTGTAATTATTGCCTTAAATAAAATGAAAATGAAAGATAAAATTTTTCATACCTCAAACCGCTCAGCAATAGATGACATTAAGGAAGGATTAAAATATATAGCCGCAAATTCTGTTATACGGACATTAATTCTATTAGTTGCATCAATAAGTTTGTTTGGATTATCTTTTGCTACTCTTCTGCCTGCATGGGCTGTTAATATTCTTGGAGGTGATTCCGCAACTAACGGATTTCTGCAATCAGCACGCGGTGCAGGAGCTTTATTAAGCGCACTATTCATTGCCTCTCAGGGCAGATTTGATTACAAAGGTAAAATTTTAACAATAGGTTCCATTGGATTTCCTGTTCTAATGTTTATTTTTTCATTTGTTCATAAAATCCCATTATCTTTATTTAATATTTTTTTATTAGGTATTGCCTTAATTTTGGCAATGAATATTGCTAATGCACTAGTACAATCGCTTGTTCCTGATAAACTTCGTGGCAGAGTTATGGCTGTTTATACATTAACCTTTTTTGGGTTTCTTCCAATAGGTGCACTTGTTATGGGTATGCTTGCTGAAAAATTTGGAGAGGCTGAAGCTATACTTTTATGTTCTCTTGTTACATTATCTATTTCACTTTACATATATTTCTTTATCCCTACCATAAAAAGGTTAAAATAATATCTAAATACACCTATTTTCTGCAGTTTTTATTTTTTCATAGATTAAGGAAAAATTTCATCATATTTTTGAGCATATAAAAGAATTGCGCGGACACAATGACAAAAAATCCATTTAAGTCTGAAATTAAGATTGATGAATTCCGGAAATTCCGGGATAATATTATTGGATATTGCAGAGAATTTATAACTCCGTACGGAATTAAAAAACTGGTTTATGCTGATTGGACAGCAAGCGGCAGACTATATAAGCCTATTGAGGAAAAAATTTCAAATGAATTTGGAACTTTGTTGGGCAATACTCATACAGAAACCAATGTAACTGGTTCTTGTATGACCCTTTCATATACAAAAGCAAAAAAAATTATAAGAGATCACGTTAATGCTAATGAAAATGATGTAGTTTTAGGCACAGGCTCAGGTATGACAGGAGCTATACTTAAGCTGCAGCGAATGCTTGGTTTTAAAGTGCCTTCAAGATTAAAGAAATTTGTTAATATACCCATTGATTTTAAACCGGTTATTTTTGTAACACACATGGAGCATCACTCAAACCAAACAACATGGCTTGAATCAATTGCAGATGTTGAAATTATTGATGCTGATGAAGAAGGTCTTGCAGACCTTAAAAGTCTTGAAAAGCTAATAAAAAAATATTCTGACCGTAAAATAAAAATAGCATCAATAACATCATGCAGTAATGTTACAGGGATATTTACACCATACCATAAAATTGCAGCAATAATGCACAAAAATAACGGATGGTGCTTTGTTGATTTTGCATGTTCTGCTCCTTATATAGAAATTAATATGCACCCTAAAGACCCCTTTGAAAAACTTGACGCAATATTTTTTTCACCGCATAAATTTCTGGGTGGTCCGGGTTCAAGCGGAATATTGATATTTGACAGAAGTTTGTATGATTCTCATTTTTCCCCCGATCAGCCGGGCGGAGGTACAGTTAAATGGACAAACCCCTGGGGAGAACACAGTTTTTATGATGATATTGAACTGCGTGAAGATGGCGGAACTCCCCCGTTTCTGCAGACAATTAAAGCTGCTTTGGCAATTAAACTAAAAGATGAGTTAGGAGTAGTAAATATTGCTATAAGAGAAAAAGCTATTACCAAAAAAGTATTACAAAGACTTAAAAATATTAATGGAGTTCATGTTTTAGCTGATAATATTGAAGAGCGGCTTCCTGTTATTTCATTTTACATTGAAGGGCTACATTATAATCTTGGTGTTAGGTTGCTGAATGACAGATATGGAATACAGGTACGCGGCGGATGTTCATGTGCCGGTACTTACGGACACTATCTGTTACACGTATCAAAACAGCAATCACATAAAATTACAGAAATGATTGAACATCATGACCTTTCAGAAAAACCCGGCTGGATAAGAATTTCTCTGCATCCTGTAATGACAGATGCTGAAATAGATCTTATTTTAGAAGCAGTTGAAGAAATTTCAATAAATTTTAGGGATTGGGCTAAAGATTATATATATGACCCGCATGAAAATAACTTTTCTCACAAATTAAATCCAAATTTTGAAACAAATTCTGTGGATGAGTGGTTTTCCTGAAATGTATATATCATATAATATCTTTAATTACTTTATAATATACTTTTTCAATATCGTCAGCCATTTTATCTGCTGAAAATTTTCTTTCTAACAGGTCACGGCTTTTTTTGCCCATAGTATTTCTAAGTTTTTTATCTCGACACAATTCTGCAAGTTTATCTGAGATTCCTTTTACATCCTTTTCATTCAGAATAAATCCGTTAACACCATTATCTGCCATTTCAGACATATCACCAACATTGGTTATTACAAGCGGAAGTTCATTAGCAAGTGCATAGAGTATTGCAAATGGAAATGCCTCTCCTCCGCCTTCTATAGAGGTATGTGCATATATATCAAATGCTGAATACATTTCTTTAATATCACTTCTAAAACCTGTGAAAATAACTTTATCATTAATTCCAAGCTCAACTGACAGATTTTTTAAAAAGTCTGAAAGCTCACCGTCACCAACTATCATTAGTCTGATGTTAGCTGCCTGTTTATTAACTTCGCAAAATGCTCTTAATAAATATTCCTGTCCTTTAAATGGTACCATACGTGCAGAATTACCGATAAGTATTTCATCATTTCTGATTCCAAATTCATTTCTTATTTTTTCACGTGTCTCAATATCCATCTTATTCAGCTTGAGGTCAAGCCCCAGAGAAATTGATGTAATTTTATTTTCGGGGATATTATCTTCCCTCATAAGCAGGTCTCTTACCCTGTTGCCGTCAGCAATAAAATGATGTATAAGATATTTATTTCTGAACCAGTGTGTAATATTATGAGATGTTTTATGTAGACTGTGCACATTTGAAACATGTTTTATTCCTGCACTTCTTGCAGCAAATGCACCCACAGTTCTGTCATAGTTTGTATTTGAGTGCACAATATCTATCCTGTTATCTGTAATATATCTAGAAATTAACCCTGAAATTTTTCTCACTTTTCCTGTTCCGGAATTTTCCGGATATTCAACAGGAAAAATATTTATTCCTGCTTGCCTGCATTTGCTGTGCAGCAAATTATCATTTCTGCATGAAACAGTAATAGCATAACCTCTGCTTTTTAGAATTTTTGCTAGCTGATAAACATAAAACTCTCCTCCACCGTAAATATCCAATGCATTTAGTAACAGAATGCTCAGTTTTCTCATAATCAAATAATTTCCATTGCAAAATTAATTTATTCTGCATTTATATTATACTGTTAATTTAATCCGTACTATTAAAAACGAATGAAAAAAATATTATTAATTAATATTTTAATCTTAAATACTTGATAATCCCTAATTTATTTCAATTCATGCAGCACTTTAATAGATTTTGCTAACCTCTTTTATTATATACAGTTGCATTATTAAAAACTTTTTGTTATGTTTGAATGGTTTTTATTTTAAAACTAATTAGTAGGGGAAAAATGAAGAAAACAGGGCTGTTTTTATTAATTATTTTAACAATTTGTATTATTAATGCAAATTCTGTTTACAGCGCATTGCCTGAAAAAGCAGGTGTTTTTAATTTTAAAATTAATGGTGTTCAATATTCTATTGATCTGTTTTCTGAAGTAACACCTTATTCCTACGATATATTTGCGGGAAATAAGAATTTTGAAATTCGCATTTCCTGGATGTACATCAACACACCCGATAATATCTTTACAAGCAGTTCTGAACTAAACGAATCAAATGGTAATATTAAAGTAAAGTATATTGATTTCCTTTCTCCGCTAAATTTTTGGACACATGCTGGCAAAATTGCTGTTACCGGAAATGACGGTAAAAAAATTTCTGGAGAGTTTAATTTTATTGCAACAGGTATTCAAAATTATTACTCTTCTTCAAAAAGTAATAACACCTCAGGAAGCAATACTGAATGCTCAATCACAGACGGAACATTTGAATTTAATTATCTAATTAAGAAGTAAATACACTTAACAAAATTCAGTAATTACACCTCATCTCTATGCTTGAGTTGAGGTGTTTTTTTATTTATTATACAGAAATTTATATGTTTAAAATTAATTTTTGTATTGCTAAATTTGTTTAACAAATGCGTAAAAACAGGGGTTTAAACCTGTTTTTTTTAAAATTTTGCGGGAGTGGTGGAATGGCAGACACACCATCTTGAGGGGGTGGCGCTCACAAGGCGTGGGGGTTCAAGTCCCCCCTCCCGCACTCAAAAAGGGAAGGTTGAAGCTTTCCCTTTTTTATTTCTAAATTTTATCAAAACCACAAAAGTCGTGAAGTGATTGATTCACAAGGCGTGGGGGTTTCCCGATAGATCGGGATTTCGTTCGGCAAAATACCAAACTCAACAAGTCCCCCCTCCCGCACACAAAAGGGAAGGTTGAAGCCTTCCCTTTTTTATAAATGTGAGAATTATTTCATTTTAATATTTCTTTTTTTCCATTTTTATCAGCTCTGTATATAATTCCGTTTTCAATTATTAATCCTTCTGTTATACCTTCGGCATGATCTACATCTACACCAATAACTTTACCATTATAAAAACTTGTGATATTTTTTACAATAGTGTGTCCAACTATTAATTTCTTTGAATTATATTTGTTCAAGAGCAATTCAATAAAATCCTCTTTTGCGGTTTCTTTAATAAAACCTCTATACCAAAACGGAGAAGTTTTTCCGCTGAAAATAATTTTCAGTAGACTATCACTGCAGTTTTTTGCTTCTTTGCTAGAGAAGTAATATTCTCTGGCTTTGTTGTTTAAATCTTCAATCGATAAATTAAATGATCCTAGTTCTTCTGAAATGCCTCCATGAAGAAATAAATAATTACCAACTTTTTCAATAATATTTTTAGTTGCCAGCCACCTGCCAAGCTCTGTATCCGGAGTATAAAGTTCTTTATACTCTATACCCATTAGTTCGCAATTTTTAAAATATTTATTTCTAACATATCGCAGGTCATTATTCATATTTAAAATTTCATGGTTACCAAGAATATAATGTACAAATCCTCCGTGTTTAATAGCATCCTGCTCGAGCATATAAATAAACCAAAGAGTTTCAGTAACATTTAATCCGCGGTCCATCATATCACCGGTTAAAACCAAATGTCCATTGCCAAAGATCCAGTTATTATTGTTATCAATAATATTATTATTGAGCAAAAAATCTCTTAGGGCAAAAAAATTGCCTTCAATATCACTAATAACAGCAATTTTTTCAACTTTATCATAAATGCAGGGATATATCTTTAGATTTTTATTTAAAGAAAACTGGAATGAAAATGTATCATTTACATGTGCACTAAAAAAATTTTTTGTACCAATATTATAAGTATCAGTTTCACAGTAAACCCTGCCGGATGATCTTAAGATCTGCTTTAGGGTTATGCTGTTATCAGAATAAAAAATATATGGTCCGTCAAAATCTGCTTTAGATATATCAGAGCTATCGCTGTATAAATTTGTTTTTTCGGGCTGAAAACTGTACATAGTGAAATTGAAAAATATAAAATTTAATTGAAATAAAATTAGATATTTCAATTTAATATTTTTCATTAATTTTTAAAAATTATTTATGCTGAGTAAAATTGAAATTTATTTTACTACAACCATCTTTTTAACATTTTTATATAGAACTGATCCGTTTTCTGTTGTTGCAGTAATTGAATAATAATACACCCCGGAAGCAAGTTTAGCTGCATCAAAATCAGCAGTATATTTTCCTGGTTCGCATAAGCCGCGGTATATCTCTGTAACTTCTTTGCCTGTAACATCATATACTGTTAATATTACATTTGAACGTTTAGGTATATCAAATTTAATATTAGTAGCTGGATTAAATGGATTTGGAAAATTCTGGCTAAGAGAAAAAACTTTTGGTATATCACCAGTATTTACAGATATTCCTAATGTTCCGGGAACTGTACCTGCAACAGTTGTTCCCTGTTTAAGTACAATATCATTTGCGGGATCAAACGCAAAAGCAGTTGGCTGCCTGTTAAATGTCCATATCCAAATTTGGTTATTTGAAGTGTTATCAATTCTGAAAGTTGTATCAGGACCTGAGGAAAAAGTAATTCTCACAGTCAACGGCATTCTGTGAAATGGTGAATTTGATTGTGTTTGCTTTGCCTGAAAACCAACATTCCAGCTGCCGTTACCAAGGTCAGCAAACTGATACAGATTTGCATAAACCGGATGATTTGGCTGTTTAACCCACTCATCTATAAACCAGGTTAAATCCTGCCCTGAAACCTGACTTATCTTAGCTGTAAAATCATCTGTTGCTGCATTTTTATATTTAAAATCTGTTGTATCCATTGTATAACCCCGCAAACAGTTAAAGAAAACATTTGTGTCATTGAGTACATACCTTAACATATGAAGCACACATGCACCTTTATAATATGTTATAGCAGTGTTATACAAAGTATTAACATCGGGAGTTACAACTGCCCATTGCGGATTATAAATAGGCCACCCCGGATTACTGTTAAGGTAACCTGTAGCTGTACTGTTTATATCATTTTTATAAGCAGTATAACCGCTGGTTTTTTCAAGCCACAATGATTCACAATAAGTTGCAAAACCTTCATTAAGCCAAACATCAGCCCACGTTGCACAAGTTACCATATCCCCAAACCACTGATGACCAAACTCATGCGATATCAGATTTTCATTCCAGCAGTTTGGGCATAATGTTGTTAAGGTTTGATTTTCCATACCCGCCCAGCTAAAGCCCGGTGCAGGTGCGGTTGCAAATCCGTTCTTTTCAAATCCATGTTCCCCGAACTTTTGGGAATAGTATGTTATCATATTCAACAGCGTATTTTGCATTGCTGCCGGATTTTCACCAGTGTTAAAATAAAATCTCAGCGGAATGCTATCCGAAGGATTTGATAATTTATGCCAGTAAGAAATATTCAGATTATAATTCACCTTTCCTGTTAATACCACTAAATACGTTGCAACAGGATCACGGCTTATCCAATGATAGTTAAGACTATCGCCGCTAACAGTTGAATCTGCAAGTCTGCCGTTGGAACCAATTTTTACATTAGCCGGGACTTTTACTGTCATATCTACCGTAGCTTTATCATACGGTTTATCCCAACAAGGAAACCATTTGCGTGCTCCTTCAGGGGGAGCATCTGTAAAAAATCCGCCATTGCCTGTATATATTGCATAATCCACTACATTGTTATGCGAATAATTTACCTGTACTTCAGTTACTTCACCCGGATTATACACTCGGTTAAGCACAATATTCAAAATGTTTCCCGTATGTGTAAATGATACACCGCTTAAACCAACCGAGCTGACTACTATTGATGTATTTATTGCATTCAGATTTATTGAGCTAAGTGCAGTATCTATACGGAATTTTACAATAACACTTCCCGTAAATGATCTGGGATAAGGTGAGAGAAAACAGCTTCTGATATCAAGATTCAGTTTATAGTCCAAAACATCAAATGTGTGTCTTGGGGTGTTAGGTGAATCTCCCTGAAAAAATGATCCGGGCAGATTCATTTTTCTGTGTGAGCAAAGCTCACTTCCTTTTTGCATATTGATTTGTGAAAATACAATACCTGCTGAAAAGAATAATGCTAGCAAAACTGATAAAATTTTATTCATAGCAAAAATTAAATATTATTTGAACAATTTATATTAATAAATATGACTTCGTTTTTAGAAAACCGTTAATTCTAAGCATCACAATGTTTAAACTGTAAGATAATATTTTTGAATTGAAAGATACATAGATTTTTGAGCAATTTATATTAATTTTACGTTATAATCAATTAATATTTAATTGAAAATCAAAAAAATATGAAAAGATTTAATCCAATTAAAGCAGATCCAAAAAAGACACGTTTAATTGAAGTTTTTGAAAACTCATTTCCAAACCGCAACTATTTAATAGTACATAAAGCCAATGAATTCACATCAATTTGCCCAAAAACCGGACAGCCTGATTTTGGTGTGATAACAATTTCATATATTGCAGCAAAAAAGTGTGTTGAGCTTAAATCATTAAAATATTACTTACAATCTTATCGCAATGAAGGGATATTTTATGAAAATGTAACCAACAGAATTCTTGAGGATCTTGCTGCAATACTTAAGCCAAAATGGATGGAAGTAAAAGGCGAGTTTTCAATAAGAGGCGGGGTAAGCTCAACAATTATTGCCCGATACGGAAAATTTAAAAACTAAAACTGCTGATAACATTAATACAGCTGTAAATTTAAGGATTTATTTGAAATAGATTTGGTGAAAAATTTTATCATAATCCTTTATGTGTCCAACGCTTTACCTCTTTTGCTACAACTAAAACTACATAAGTAAAATAAAAAAGTCCTGTTTCTCAACAGGACTTTTAATTCACTATTTCACACTTCTCTATTTGATTAACACCATCTTCTTCACATCAATAAACGATTCTGTTTCCAATTTATAAAAATACATTCCGCTCGAAAACTGTGATGCATCAAACGTTGTTTCATATCTTCCTGCGTTTAATTGTTCATTGAGAAGAACAGCAACCTCTCTTCCAAGCAAATCATACACAACCAATTTTGTAAATGACTGTTTAGGTATATCAAACTTAATCAGCGTTGAAGGATTAAACGGATTTGGAAAGTTACTATAAAGTTTATATGTTTCAGGAATTTCACTGTTAATGGGATTTATTCCGACCAAACCTGTTCTGAAATTCCATATAGATGAATATGGACTTGTCCCGCCAACATTGGTTGCATTAACACGCCAGTAATACAGGTTGTTATTTTGCAACAAACCCGGCGCCACCTGATATTGAGCAATAGAAATGTTTGATGAATCAATTATTGTTGAGCTAAATGTATTTTCTAGTGAAAGCTGAACCCTGTAAGACGTTGCTGATGATAAGCTATCCCAGTCAAGTAAAGGTGTTAAACTTTGTCCTGTTGAACTATTGGGAGGTGAAATTAAGGTCGGAGCAACCGGTGGTGTCACACCGCTGCCATTAGATGTTTTTAATATCATTGCTGAATTATCATTAAAATGTCCTACGCACCATCCTGTGTTATTCCCCGAAAACGAAATATCAGAAATCCAGGGACTCTGCAAGTCGAGATTTTGCTGAACCCAGGTAACTCCGCTGTTAGTAGTTTTGAACAAACCATTATCAACGAATCTACTAACCCAACCTGAGTTTACGTCATGAAAAAAAAGTCCGGTACCAAAATAACTTCCCGGAAGTCCAGAGGATACTTGTATCCAGTTAAAACCACCGTTAGTAGTTTTTATTACATCGCTGCTGTATCCATATCCTATGTTCTCCGACAACATAATCATTTTCCAGGGTCCGCCACCGGAAATAGTTGTCCATGTGAAGCCGCGGTTAGTAGTTTTTGAAAAAATTCCCGGATAACCGGAAACCCAACCTGTTTGGTCGTTAATAAAGTAAATTGATTCTATATCTGTTTGACCCGGCACGCCAAAAGTGTTCCATGTTCTTCCGCCGGTTGTTGATACGCTAAAGCCATTGCTGTATCTGTAAGTCATAAAACCAACAGTATCCTGATTCTGGTTTATCATAAACTGCATTCCGGTTACTCTTGGCCCACTAGGTCCGGGGAAATAGACCCATGAACCGCCAGAATTTGTAGATTTAAAATATCCTCCTCTCCACCAGATACTTGCATAGCACATTTCAGTTGTAGGCCATGACCAATGTGAGAACGCTGAATCTCCGTGAGCAACATGATTATGGGTAACGAACCAGTTTGTTCCTCCGTTGGTTGTTTTTATAATCTGGAAGTCTGTCATCGCATAAACCAGATTAGAGTTTACGGCATATACTTTATGCACGTCTCCAACGGCAGGGCTACTTTGTGATACCCACGTTATTTGCGATTTCAGATTTACCGATAGGAAAAAAGATAACAAAGTTAATAAAAAAATAAATACTTTCATTTTTTGTTTCTCCAATATATTTTATAAATTCAAAATTACAATATGATTTGTAACATTAATTTTGGTTTTTTTACATTTTTAAACTTTACTTTTTTTCAATTCCTTATACAGTTTTTCGCATGCCTTTGTAATTACCGTATCCTGGTCCGCGTTCAGGATAATTTGTATTTTATCTATAAGTTTATGAGTGGTATTTTTCAACCTGTAACCCTTGGATGATTTTTTTGTTTTTATTTTTCTTATTAATACCATATTTTTTTAATGCACGTTTAGTTGCTCAAGAACGTGCACAAACATAGCACATTGAAATAAGGTTTTGCAAAGAAAGTTTTTTGTAATTATTGACAGGATTTGCAGAATTACAATGTGTTTTAAACCTTTATAATTTATGATTTTACACTAATTTTATCGTTTTTTAATATATTTAAGGTAGGTATATTGTTGCAGAAAAACCGGAGGTTATAAATGCAAAAAAGTAAACTGATAACTTTACTCAGAACTTTTTCTAATAAAGAAATGAAAGAGTTCGAAAAATTTATTTCTGCATCTTACTTCAACAAAGGCAGAAATTATTTGCCGCTGTATAATGCATTAAAGCCATTCTACCCAACTTTTGATAATCCAAAATTTACTGAGGCGAATATATTTAAGAAAGTATATCCTTCACAAAAATATGATAAACGGAAATTATCAACTTTTCGATCTATGATTTCAAGAATGAACGAAATGACTGAGAAGTTTATAGTATATAACAAATTCGAATCAGGTAAATTAAGTTATTATTTTAATAGTTGTCTTACTGAAGAATACATACATATTAATCAGTATGTATTTGCTCTTAAATCCGGTTTGTATAACTCTGAAGAAATTGATGATGAAGAAAACAAAGAAAACTTTTTTTATAAACGGCTTCATGCAAACATATTGCTTTCGGCAGTTTATATGTACCAGTCAAAATATAAAGATAAAATTGTGTACCCCCTTAAGAACTCTATCCTATACTTGTATGGTTATATATTTGAGCTGCTTTCATGGTTTCATAACGAATACCGTATAAATATTCGTAACCGTAATTTAACAATAAATGGTGATGAACTTGTAATGCATTTTATAAAAACATTTGATATTGCTCTTTTTGATAAAGAATGTGAAACGGACAAATATGAAACAAAAAATAAAATATTAATTTACTATTATTACCTGTATTCCTTTATTGAAGAAAACGAAAATGATAGCTTATTAAATGCAATTGATATTTATATAAAGATTTTTAATAATATCTCACGATTGGATAAAAATAATTTTTATACTATTTTGCTTAACAGATGTATAGGAAAAAAAACCGCAAGCAAATTGTATTATGAAAAGGGAAATGAGTTAATAGACTTTGTCTGGTCAAGAGGAATAACTAGTGAAAGTGCCTCAATAGATATATCCCCCGAGAAATATTTAGCGGTTTTTCATTTTAAATTTCAATCATTGGATGGTATTGGTTTAAGCTCTTTTGTTTCCAATTACTGTGATAAGATATCAACAAAATTTAGTGAAGTAGTAAAAAATTATTCGTTGAATTGTATATTATTTAAGGAACAACAATATGATAAATGCCTGAAAAATCTCTCTAAAAAACCTATTGAAGATTTGTTTAACCTTAAGACATACAGGTACCAACTAAAGCTCTGCTGTTTATATGAATTGAAATATTATGAATCTGTATTTTCTGAGGTTGATTCATTTGAACACTTTTTAAGAAAAAATAAATTTATCTCAGAAACAATTAAGGCCGGTTGTATGAAGTTTCTAAATGCAATTAAAATATTAGCAAAATTGCAAACTCGGGAATTTGTAATTAAAAAATTGCAAGGTAAAGAAATTCTGGATTCAACTCAAAACTTAGTTTGGGGGTTTTGGTTCAAAGAAAAAATTAACCAATTGCATGCAAAAATCTAAACTAATAACTCTTCTAAAAACTTTTTCTGAAGCAGAATTTAAAGAGTTTGAAAAATTTATTTCCGCTTCTTACTTTAATAAAGGCAGAAATTATCTGCCGCTGTATAAAGCATTAAAACCATTCCACCCTAGTTTTGACAATCCAAAATTTACCGAAGAAAATATTTTCAAAAAAATATATCCAAAACAAAAATATGATAACAAGAAGTTATCCACTTTCCGTTCAATGATTTCGAGAATGAATGAATTGGCATTTGAGTATATCACTTATAATGGATTGATTGAAAACAAAGCATTTAAAGATGCCGCTTATTTAAAAGAACTGCGTACAAGAAAACTTAATAATTTATTTACTTCAGCTTATAAAATAATTACAAAAGATATAAATTTGGATAATTCCGGCCAAAATTACTTTTTAAGAAAATTCTTTGTAGATACCGAAAAAGAAATATTTTTTGTTGAAGATAAAAATAAAAGTATAAGTAAATATCTTGAATCGCAAAAAAGCACTGAGGACTCGTTAATACTTTTCTTCCTGTCAGAACTCATTAGACACGTCCAATCACGTAAAATGAATTATGATAAAAATGCGGCTCGGTCAGATTTCAGTATTAGTTTTTATGAAAGTTTTAATTACGATAAATTTCTTAACCTTATAAAAAATTCAACTTCAAGCGAAAATATCCTGATTAGTATTCTGTATTATTCAGCTAAACTGGATAATGATTTCAATGACAGCGAAAGTTATGAGAATCTTAAGACACTTCTTGCAAAACATAAAAACAGTTTAAATATTGGACTATTCTATTCCGCTGCCTCGCGTCTTATGAACTGCGGTTTATTTCAGAATAAAGGCAACGTTAGTTATTACAAAAACGATTATCTGAATTTTTACGAAGTGCTGCTAATGAAAGCATTAACTGAAAAGAATTTGAACTTTATGAGTAATACATTACTTAATAGTAAAGCAGTTTATAATTGCGTTAAAATATGTATAAAGCAGAATCAGTTAAACCGCCTGGATAATTTCATTAAATCTTACTCAAAATATTTCCAGCCAGAGATAAAAAAAGACGCAGTAATTTTCTCTGAGGGCTCACTAGAATTTGCCAAAGGTAATTATGAAAAATCACTGTCAATTTTAAGCAAAAGTGAATTTACAATCCCTATGATTGTAAAAGAAATAAAAATTATGAAAATGAAATCCTGTTATGAACTGGATTGCTTCGATTTGTTGTTTGGAGAAATAGATACTTACAGACACTATCTTTCAACCACATCGGGTATTCCTGAAGACAGCATAGATAGTGATAGAATCTTTCTTAAATTACTTCGTCGTCTAGCAAAATTAAAAGAAACTCCAAATCAGGATGATATTTCCAATTTGAAAACAGACATTAGTAAGCTCAAGTATAAAACTTTCCACACTGATTGGATAATTGAGAAAGTTAATATTATATCAAGATTTTGAGGCGGTTTTTTGAAACGGACGAGATGAAACAAAAAAGGAACTAAGAAGACTTTAGGATCTTGCTGCAATACTTAAGCCAAAATGGTTGGAAGTAAAAGGAGAGTTTTCAATAAGAGGCGGGGTAAGCTCAACAGTAATTGCCTGATACGGAAAATTTAAAAACGAAAACTGCTGATAACAATAATACGGTAACAAAATTTAAGGATTTTATTTGCATGATCATAATTGATTTATTTAAATTATATCAGGTTTTCCGGAAATATTTTCTAATAGATAATCTTTAAATGATTTATTCTGGATTTTGCTGTTTGCCCATGCTCTTACATTATAGTAATCAATATTATGTTCATCTTTATTTTTACCTGTTGAAAGGCTGTTAAGCCCATTGATTATATTATTAAACAATTTTATATCTTTAGGGTTATTATTTGAAATAGATTCGGTGAAAAATTTTATCATAAGCTTTTCTGTTCCCAGCATTTTACCGCTTTTGCTAAGATAACGTTTATTTGTTTTTAATAAATTATCTATATAATCAAAGTTACCCATTTCAAAATGAACAAGCAGTTCAAACCATTTTGCATTACAAGACATTTCTACAAAATATTTCATTTCAGGATTATTAAGAAGCCTGTTTATCCAGTTAAGTGCTTCGGGGTAATTTTCTTCAGCAAAATTAAAATATGCTGAAATATTGTACAGAACTATTTTTATACTGTTATCAATAATTGAATTATAATTTTTAATGTATTCTTTTACTTCCTGAAATATTTTAGCTGCTTCTGTAAAGTTAACTGAATTTACTGATGCAACAAACCTGATACTTAAAATTTTTCCCATACTTGATATTCTTATTAGTTCGGGTATTTTATTTTTTTTGTTATTAAGCAATGTTAAGAGTTTCTGTGCTTCTTTTTCAGTTTGTATAAATTTTCCAAGATAAAAATACTGCAAAATGTGGTTTTGGTAAATAGCAAGATATTTATCAATATGGGCAGTTAGGTAATCTGTGTTATTTTCTATTAATGTAATAAGCTTTGTGGTGTACTTTACTGCAGTTTCATAGTCCATTTTTGAAACATAATAGTAAAGAAAAATTTCGTGATAATGGATCTTTGCTTTTAACGAATCTGCCATATCCGGATTGATTAAGTATTCACTTTTGATAATTTCATTAAATGTCTTTTCTTCTTCACTGTTTCTAATATGTCCGTACTTTGTTATAAGCCTGAATGCTTTATAATACAGTATTTGATATTGGATAAGTTTTTTTCTTTTTTCAGTAATTTTGGTTTCTTCAACACTAATATCTTCAAGTTTTTCAATATTTTCTTGAAATGATTTCAGCATTATATTTTTTTCAAGGTTAATAAGCTGTAAAAGGACTTCAAATTCTTCAAATTTTAAGGCAGTAGTTTTTAAACGTGATATTAATTTGTTAGCCTGCCATACGAGCCCTTTATTAAAAAGGATCTCCGCGCTAATTAACCCGCTTTGAAGTCCAAATACCGCATTACCCGAAATAGATATTTGGTTTAATGATCTTAAAATATGAAAGTAAAGATTATTTTTGGATACAGAAAGTTGTTTTAAGAATTGCTCTCCTTTAAACTTAATTTTGATTTTATTTTCATCATATTTTTCCTGTTTTTCAATTTCATTGAACAATCTTAAATAAATTTTATCTCCTTGTGCAGAATTAGCATTTTTTCTGAAATATTTCTTTTCAGATGTTGTCATAGATTTAATTAATAAATGTAATTCATTACTGGAAGTCTTCATTCTGATTTAAGTTTTGACCACATATTTTAGTTAAAATAGCGAAAAATGTTGTATTTTCAAAGAATTTTGTTCATAATATCAAAATTTTAACTATAAGTTTTGAGGAATTTTGGTTTTGCTGTTTACGTTTTCATAGATATTTTTGTTTCAAATAAAAAATTATGTTTACAAAAAATAAAATAATAAATGCAGAACTTATCTTAAAGCTATTAAATGGTAAGCCTAAAAACAAATTTGTTTCTAGTGATAAATCTTCTAATAAAAAGAAAAATAATAAAAATAATACTCCAAGGAGAAAAAAATGAAATCAATATTAATGGGGCTGATAATTGTGTTGTTTACTTATTCATCTTCAGCACAGAATAACTCAAATTCAAAACAGCTGGCAGATTCAATTGCTAATTATCAGAAAATGAGAGATAGTCTGGTAAATGTTTACACAAAAGAATATGAAAAGAAAAAGCAGGAGTATTCTGATAATGAAAACCAGAAAGGGTTTGGCAATAATTTATTTGGGCTGAATCTAGATATAATTTTAGGGGTGGGGTTTGTTAAAACAGAATTTGAATCAGCTAATGATACAACTGGTTTAAGTAATGCAGAATCCAAAAAAGGTCCTATTTTGGGTGTAAATGTAAATTTTAATTTGCTGGGATTTTCTTTAGGTACAGGTTTTACTTATTCATCAAAAGGATATGTAGCAAATTCAAAATCTTACAATGCTAATTATTTTAATATACCATTAATGTTTTCTTTCAATTTTAATATCAAAAAAGTTGAAATTGATCTTTCTGCCGGTCCTTATATTGGCATATTGCTTTCACAAGATAATAACCCGTTCTTTGAAATGAAAAATATTGATCTTGGAATTACAGGTACAGCTCAGGGAAGTTATTTTTTTAACCGCTTTATTGGGGCGCTTGTAGGAGTGAAATATGAAAGAGGAGGATTAAATGACCTGCTTAAATCAAATGGGCTTAACAATTACGTAAGCGGCATTAAAACTCAAAATTGGTTTGTATATTCTGGCATTAAAATTGTCTTATAAAATTACAAATAAAAAATATTTCGCAAAAACTATAAATTTAATAATTTTTAAAATGAAAAAAATAATTTTAGTACTTTCATTAATTTTGATAAGTACAATTAAAATTTCTTCACAGCTTACCCTAACCTCAACAATTACTCCGCGCCACGGCGATATTCAATACAGGGTAGATGTTGATACTGCAGGCATAATCCCCGGAAATTCAGGTACTAACCAAACTTGGAATTTTACAAACATAACAAAAATTGATAGCTCAGTTACTCAATGGATTTCTTCGTTTAATACACCATATTTCAATTATTTTCCCGCTTCCAAAATCTCAACTTTAGATACATGTTACAGTTATTACGATACATCTGCTTCCAAAGTTGAATATATTGGGCAATATTCACATGGTACAGCATTTCAATACACAAATTTCCAAACAATATTGTCATTTCCATTTACTTATAATTCTGTTTTAAACGATACTTATGAAGGTACATTTATTGTAGATGGTGATACTATACACAGAACAGGGACTGTTAATGTAACTGGCGATGCAACGGGAACTATATTTCTGCCATCAGGAAGTTTCAGCAACGCACTTCGGTTAAAACATATAATCACTTCTCGTGATTCTTCATTCAGTTCACAGTATGTTATTTTGACAAGCTATACAGTATATGATTGGTATGTACCCAGTAAAAAGTTCAGTGTATTTAGTATTGTTAATATTGATATCAATTTTGCATCTGATAATATATCATTCTTTTTTAAAAATTGTACATACAATCCGGCAAGTTCTCCAATAGGAATAATGCCTGTATCAAATTCAATTCCAACAGATTTCAAATTGTACCAAAATTATCCAAATCCTTTTAACCCCATCACAAAAATAAGTTTTGATATTCCTCAAACTGAGAATCGGGAAAATACAAAACTTGCTGTATATGATATGCTTGGAAGAGAAACAGCGGTGATTGTAAATGAACATTTAAAGCCCGGCAGTTATGAAATTGAATTTAATGCTCAAGCACTATCAAGCGGAACATATTTTATCAGACTGCAAACAGGAAAAGATTTCAGTATTAAGAAAATGATGCTAATAAAATAAAGTTAAAATTATGCGTTACGTTAAAACCCTGAATTTAAGAAATTCAGGGTTTATATTTTATTATATAATTTTAATATATAGAACATTTTGTATTTATCTGTTATTATAACTTTTTACAAATCATAAATTTAATATTATGCAATTTATTTAGTAAAGCTGTTATTATGATTAATATCATAGTTTCACATAAAAAAAGAATCTATATTTGCAGTAACATAAATTTTTTTAGAGAATTTTTAAGAGATTTTCTCCGAGCTTTTGAATCTAAATCAAAATTGAAAGATTCATCAGCCGATAGGGTTTGTTTAGAAATGAATAAGCCTGCCTGTCCGTAAGTTTTACGGACTATTTGCAAAGGAGATACTATAATAGGGAATTATTTTCAAGCCCTGTATTTCATTTTGCAAATACAGGGCTATTAAATTTAATATAGGAGCCATTAAATATGTCAATACCAAAAAGATACAGGAAATTTAAAGAAGATTATCCTGAAACTGCAAAAGCATACGAGGATTTGGGTAATGCTGTTCATAACGCAGGACCACTGGATGAAAAAACCCGTGCATTAATAAAAATTGCAGTTTCAGCCGGTGCCCGCCTGCAGGGAGGGCTTCATTCACATGTCCGCAAAGCTTTAAAATCAGGGGTAACCACTGATGAAATTAATCATGCAATATTATTATCATTGCCTACAATCGGCTTACCTTCAATGATGGCAGCTTTAAGCTGGGCAGAAGATATTTTTGAGGAAAATAAATAATGGAAATTTTATTTAAATTATTTCTTTCGTTTTTAAAAGTAGGCTCTCTTTCCTTCGGAGGAGCATATTCATTGCTTCCGGTTATTGAAAACGAAACTGTTAAAAACCATGCCTGGCTTACTAACGATGAATTCCTTAATATTTTAAGTATGGTCGAAATTATTCCGGGTGCAATTTCTGTTAAGTTTGCAACTTATACAGGTTACAAAGTTGCAGGCATACCGGGTGTATTTGCCGCTAATCTTGGAAACTTAACTACTCCTATAATTTTAATTTCACTTGCAGCTTACTTTTATAATTATATTAAAAGCCATGAGTACCTTAAAAATGCATTAAACGGGGTTAAGTTTGCTATACTTGGTATGATACTTGCAATTGTATATCAATACAGTACAAAAAGCTATAGTGACTGGTTTCAGTTTTTGTTTCTGGCAACTGGATTTATTTTAACGGTTTTCTTCCGGCTTAATCCTATATACATAGTTGCAATAACAGGTTTTGCTGCAATAATTATTTATAAACTAAAAGTACTGTGAAATCAATAGCAGATAAATACGGAAGAGTACATGATTACCTGCGGATTTCACTTACCGATAGATGCAACCTGAACTGCGTTTATTGCTATCCCAGCTTTGCAGGTATAAAGCTCACTGATAAATCAGACTTATTAAGCTTTGAAGAAATACTGCGGTTAGTTAAAATTTTTGCAGGTAAACTAGGATTTAAAAAAATACGTTTTACCGGCGGCGAGCCTTTAGTACGTAAAAATGTAATGGATCTGTTTTCAATGATAAAAAACCTTAAGCAACTTTATAGTTTTAAAACTGCTATAACAACAAACGGTACACTTTTAAACGATAAAATTTACGATTTAAAAAAATACGGAATTGATAAAATCAATATTAGTCTGGATAGCCTTAAAGAAGATAATTTTAAATCAATTACAGGCAGAGATAATTTTTACGATGTTATTAGTGCAATTTTTAATGCAAAAAAGGCAGGGTATGATAATTTAAAGATTAATTGCGTTGTTATGAAAGGGATAAACGACTGCGAAATATTAGATTTTGCTGATTTTGCAGTTAAAGAAAATCTGAATATAAGATTTATTGAATATATGCCCTTCAGTAATAACGGTTGGAATGATAAAGAGTTCTTTAGTTACAAAGAAATATTTAATAAAATATCAGAAAAATATGAACTTATACCGGCTTTTAGTAATGGCTCAGTATCAAAAGATTTTAAAATAAAAAATAACAATGGTGTTATCAGCTTTATCAGTTCAATTTCAGATAACTTTTGCTCTACTTGCAGCAGGTTAAGAATTACAGCTAAAGGAAATTTGAGACTGTGTTTATTTTCTCCGCAATCAAACGAATTAAATTTACAATCTTTGCTTAATAACAGCAGTATCAGCGATAGTGATATAGCAGATATTATAAAAGATTACTTACTACTTAAACCAAAAGAACATCCCGTAACTGAAGAACTGGTTAAACTTGACCTAAATTACATGCTTACAAATGGGGGCTAACCCCTTTTTTAGAATTTATTTAATTATATTATTTCATTTCAATGAAAAAATTATCTCATGTAACAGCTAAAGGTAAAGCAAAGATGGTGGATGTATCTGCAAAAAATATTACATTGCGAACTGCTAAAGCATTTGGAGAAGTAGTTTTAGGAAAAGAAGCATTTACTGCCGTTGCTAACAATACTGTAAAAAAGGGGGATGTTTTAGCTGCTGCAAAAATTGCGGGAATTCAGGCTGCTAAAAAAACTAACGAGCTCATTCCCCTGTGTCATAATATTTTTATTTCATTTGCTGATATAAAATTTACATTAAATAAAAATAAATATAGCGCAGAAATTGAGTCAGAAGTTAAAACAAATTCTGTTACCGGGGTTGAAATGGAAGCATTATGCTCTGTTACTGTTGCAGCTTTAACCATTTATGATATGTGCAAATCAATTAGTAAACAAATAACTATATCAAATATCCATTTACTTTCAAAAACGGGTGGAAAATCAGGAGACTACAATTATAAACTGTAAAACCCCTGCATTTTTAAAGGGTAAATAATTCTTTTACTATTTTATGATTTCATACAGCAAAGCATATAAAATTACGGAGTCTGAATTCAGAAAATTAAATCTGAAAACTGAAACCGTAAAATTAAACGACGCTCTTAACAGAATAATTGCAGAAAATATATATTCAGATACAGATCAGCCAATTTTTACAAATTCTGCAATGGATGGATATGCTGTAAAATCTAATGGAAATATTTACACCTGGAAAATAAAGGGTGAAATTAGCGCAGGCAGCAGTAATAATCCAATTGTTAAAACAGGCGAAGCAGTATTAATAATGACAGGTTCAAAACTGCCCCGCGGTGCCGATACGGTAATTCCCGTAGAAAATGCCATTGTAAAAGATAATATTTTATACTTAAAAAATATTAAGTCATTTAAAGCCGCAAATAATATCAGATACAAAGGTGAGGATATTAAAAAAGGAAAACTTCTTATAAGTAAAAATACCTTAATAACTTCAAAATGTATTACAGCGGCTGCCACATGCGGTAAAAGTAAAATAAAGGTTTATAAAAAGCTAAAAATAGGCATATTAACCACCGGTAACGAACTGGTTGATATTAACAAAATTCCCAAAGGCAATAAAATACGAGCATCAAATTTATATTCCCTGCATTCAGCAATAAATGAAATAAACATGACCCCTGTATCATTTGGAATTGTAAAAGATAATTTATCCTTGCTTAAGAAAAAGGCGGTAAATGCCCTAAATTCTGATGTTGATATTTTATTAACTACCGGCGGTGTATCTGCAGGAAAATATGACTACCTTAAGGAAATATTTACTCTGCTTGGTATAAAAATAAAATTTCATAAGGTAAATATTAAACCCGGTAAGCCTTTATTATTTGGTATATATACAGCAAGAGGAAAGCATATTTTAGTATTTGGTTTACCCGGTAACCCTGTATCATGCTATGTTAATTTTATTTTATTTGTAAAAAATGTTCTCCTTAACATAATGGCTCCAAAAATTAACAATACCTTTACTGCTACATTAAATTGCACTGTTACCAAAAAAGATAGTAAACGTAATTTTTTAAGAAGTTGTTTATATAACTTGGGCGGGTTAAATTATGTATCCGTTATAAAAAATCAATCATCTGCAAACATTGGTTCGTTAAGCGGTTCAAATTGCCTTCTTATTTTTGAAGAAAATAAAAAAACTCTGAAGAAAGGAAGTAAAGTGCATTGTATAATGATATAACCGGTATAATTCTTTGCGGCGGAAAAAGTAAAAGAATGGGCACAGATAAATCATTTATGAAACTGGGTGACAGATATATAATAGAAATTATGGCAGATCTGATGAAGCTGATTTTTCAAAGGGTTATTTTAATTTCAAATGATGTTGAAAAGTATAAATTTTTAAATCTTATGACTTATGAAGATATTTTTAAAGGTAAAGGTCCCCTGGGCGGAATTCATTCAGGCTTAATAAATTCGGATACAGAAAAAATTTTTGTTATTGCCTGTGATATTCCTTTAATAACCAAAAACGCTATAAGTTTCATTTTAAATTATCCTTCTGAAAAAAGCATAAAAGTACCATTTGCAGATGGATTTGTTCAGCAATTATGCGGCTTATATTCAAAATCAAACATAGAACTAATTGAAGAATTACTTAACAGCCCGGGGCATGGTAAATGTAAAGTTTTAGAACTTGTAGAAAAAGCTGATGGGGAAATTATATATATAGAAAACCAAATGCAGAATTATAAAAAAGATACGTTCCTTAACTTAAACGATATTAACAGTTACAATAAAGCTGCTGAACTATATTCTGATTAATTTTCTCCCCTGCGTTTAACTAAAAAATTGTAAATTTTATTCCATTTTGTGAATCTATAAAAGTTGTATTATATTTCTTAATCTAACTGAATTATATATTTTTTTTAAATTAAATAATTGTTATTTTAGATTTAGTTAACCGTTTTAAATAATTAAACATCAATAGTTTACATTATTAATACTTACCCTTAACTTATCTGTTTTTATTTTGTAAAATAAATAAATATATATTCTAAATGAACTTTTTTGATAATTTTGTAATTCCGCAAAGTGGTAATCATATACTTTTGATAAAGTATATGCTGATAATTTCTTTAATACTCTTTACTCCTTATATATGTTTAATGCTTGGTGCAACTTTTTTATCTGATTATTTTTACAAAAAAGGTCGGTCTCAGGCAAATAACATTTTTACCAGATTTGCAAAAGATATAATAGAAAAATTAACATTTACCAAAAGTGCAGGTTTAGCTCTTGGAACAATTCCTCTGCTTTCAATAATTTTCGCTTATGCTCAATTGCTTTATGGTGCAAATACAATAGCTGTTAATTTTATGGTGCTTTCATTACTATTAATTATTATAGCACTAAATAATGCATACAAATTTAGATCAATAATTGTACCTGAAAATGAATTTCACATGCATATAAGTAATGTTACAATTTCGGGTTCACTTTCTAAATACCTTCTCTTAGCTGGAATTTATATTTTTGCAGGCTCGGCAGCTTTGGCATCAAACCCTGATAGATGGGCTGCAACAGGAAATATAATGCAGGTAATATTTTCATGGGAAACGTTAATTTATTCTCTGGTATTTATTACCTTTTCAGGCATGATAACCGGTTCTGCAATATTGTTTTATTTCTTTAGCTGGCAGGGCGGATTAAAAGATATGCACAAAGATTACGAAACTTATGTAAAAAACTTTGCTTCACGCTTAACATTGATTTCTTCGGTTTTTTTCCCTGTTATGGTTTTTATGAATTTTATGAATCTTTCTGTTTCATCGCAAACACAAACAGCATTTTTATATCATTTTATATTTTTATTATTTACTCTTTTTGTCAGCATATATGTTTATTACATTGTTAGAAATTCTAACACAAAACCTTCTGCTTTAATTTTTTGTTTAATAATTATTGCCCTGCTAATAAATGTTATAAAAGATCAAAATGCACTTGGAAATGCAATTAAGCCGCTTTCACCAAACAGAGAAAAAAATGCTTTAGCATTAGAAAATGAGATTAAAAGTAAAATTGTTTCTACTTCCGATGTAGATGCTGCATCAATTTATAATACAAAATGTATTGCATGCCACAAATTTGACCAAAAATTAGTTGGACCTCCTTACAATGAAACAGTTCCTAAATTTAATGGAGATGTAAATAAACTTGCAGAGTTTATTTACAATCCGCAAAAAATAGATCCTGCTTATCCGCCTATGCCCAATCAGGGATTAAAGAAAAAGGAAGCACTTGCAATGGCTAAATGGCTTATTGACCAAGTAGGAAAAAAGTAAACTTAAGTAATATACGCTGGATGATGCTTAAGATTTTCGAGATATTTTATTTTTAATTAGTTAAATTACTAAATAAATTAACCAGTATTAAATTACTTTTAGTAAATTCTCAGAAATGTTCGTACAGCGGGACTTTTGAATCCATTTCATCAAACTCTTCTTCAGTGATAAATTTTTGAGCTAAAGGAAAAATTACATTATCTTCCCTAAAAATATGCAGCCTCAGATACTCTATTAATGCCTTTCCCTGTTCAATTGCTAAATCAAGCACTATCGTTCTTGAGTCAGCATCAGGCAGTCTGGAAGCAAGCCCAAAAAAGTTAAAGCAAACCGATGTAATCTGCATAAGCTTTACATGCTCGCTTTCTAAATTATCTACACCCGTCTTTGGAAATACCCCTTTTGAGTGTTCACCGTTTTCTAATAATCTTTTTTGAAGCAGCGGAAAAAGAATTTTCTCCTCTTTTACATTATGCAAAACCAACTTACTATCAATAAAAGAAAAAAATTGACTCAAACTTTTACTGATCTCGGGTTTTGAATCATTGCTGCCATCTTGAATACTTTTTAAAGTTTGCTCAAATTCATCCATTTGCTTTAAACTTGCTTTATGCTCATCTAAAAATTTTTGTATAAAAGGGTGAAATTCTTCGTATTCAAACTTTTCTAATGCAGGCGGAGAATATGCATCGGGCGGGTCCATTGGAGATAATTCATCCGATGATTCTTTTTCTACAAATCTTTTTATAGGGTCATTTTTCATTTTTATCCTTCCTTAATTTCAGATTTTAATTTTTCGTTTATTCTTAAAACCTACTAAACATAAATAAAATTATATTAATTGAATTTATAATTATTTATTTAAAAATAATTATTTAAATATTTATTAAAAATGTATCTTTTAGTGAGTTATTCAGTTAATTCTTTCTTATCAAAATATTTATCCATAGAAAGATATCCGCTTCCAAAAAGAAAAAATATCATGAGCAAAACCAGCACAAGCATTGAAAGCTCAAAAGACTGTTCAACCTTTAATAAACCTTGCTTTAAATGAACAAAAAATACAGCTCCAAACAATACTGGTATTTGAAGCAAAGCCGCCAGCCTGGTATATAAACCAACTGCTAATAAAAGTCCGCCTACAATATGTACTGTTATTACATAAGAAATAGACCAGTAAAACTCATTCAATCCGGCTATATGCGTTATTGCATCCGGATTCACTAATAAAATAATGCCGCGTATAAGCAGCGCAGAACCTAAGAAAATTCTGATTAACGAATACGCATAATCTGAATGGCTTTTAAACCATAAACCTGCTGATTTGAATATTTTCATTTTTATCTTTCATTTAAAAATTTTAACTGCATTTATTACAAAACTCTGTTTTAAATAAATTTTTACTGCTAAAAACATTACATTATGCAATATAAATATTAAATATTTCTCCCAACAATAATTGTCATAATTCTTCTGAATAAACCTAAAAATGCTGCAAGCCATGCCATTAAAGCAATGTAAATGAAATATTTAGGAATAAAGAACAGGAAGGAAAGATTCATTGCTTCTGCTAATTGGAATGTACAAACAGTGTACATCCCAATTGGAAAAACAGCACCCCAATACAAAGGATCATATATTAATGGAAAACGTTTATAAACATGTCTCCATACAGCTAATATTATTAACATTGGGATCCACCAAGTGCCGGTTGCCCAATAAAAAATTGTAAATCCTTTAAGAAATGGAAGCAGCGAGAGTAGAAATGGGGCATCAGGAGTGTTTTTTATTAGCACTGCACCAGATAAAGTAGAAATCGCCATAGCTCCCATATTTATCCAATATGGAGGAGTTAGATCACTCGGTGAAAATTTGAAGAATGTATACCGATAGAATATTAACGAAATCATCCAGATGTATAACATACCACCCCACAACCACATTGAAAGAGCAAGAAAGTTCAGTTCAAGCTTGTATGGTTGTTCAAAATGAGTTGCAAGAAGTGCGCTAAGAACAGATATTGACTGAGTAGCCACAACTGATAACAGCCAGCCGCCTGTAATTCCTTCTGATAATGTTGGTTTTTTTTCTTTGACTGTTAAAACAGTAAAAATTAAATACATCAGGCAAATCCAGAAGAAAATTCCAACAACCCACAAAATGGCGGCAATTAAATAATTTTTATAGATTAAAATAAACTGACTGCCAAGTACACACGTTGCAGAAACTAATGTGAAAAAACCAATACTTTGTGTATGGTCAACTATATCTGTAATTACTGCTTTAGTATATCTTACAATTCTAACTAAAAATAATATCCATAGAATAATATAAGCAATAAGATTGAACCAGAACAAAATAACTGCAACTATACCTATACCTATATAATATGCTGCAATAGAAACAATACCTGTAGCCATAACCAGAGCAAAATATGCCGGTGATAGCTCATAAATACTTTCGCTGATTCTGGTTAAAAAATATTTACTTTCGTTAACTTTTTTATTATCTGTATTATTTTCGGTTTTCATAAAAAAAAGCAGTAAAAAACTTCATATGCATTCCGCTAAAAGATATATTAGAGGTTTCAAACTTAAAGTTATTTACTGTTGTTCAATTTTCTTTATCAACTCAGGTACTTCTTTCTTCATCATTTTTGTAACCACTTTATGCATGCTAAATATACATATTACTGAAAGTACAAGTAGTAACATCCAGTTCGTTGTCCAAAGTCCCGTTAACTCTAATAAAAACCCAAATATAATTGGAGAGAAAAATCCGCCTAATGCTCCTAAAACTCCTACCATTCCGCCAACTACCCCAACTTCATTTGGAAAGTAATTTGGAATGTGCTTGTAAACTGCTGCTGCACCTATTCCCCAAAATATTGCCATTATAAATAATATACCGGTGAAGATCCAAATATTGGCTCTAAAATAAACACGTGTAATACCTTTTGCTAGAAGCTGTTTCTTTACAATCTTATCGCCAACATTTACAACCGGTTGGTTCCATGATTGTTTTGTAGGAAAAATTAGAGATTTATTTTCCAGATCTTCTGATTCCTGTTTGTTTGCAATATTAAGTGTCAGTTTTCCTTCCGAAATAAGTGAATATTTTTGTTCATCAACAATAATTATTGTATCAGAAACATAACTTACTGTACCATCTTTTATTGCTGTAACACCGTTTCCAAGGGTATATACTTCCATTCTCGGAAAAATAAGAAGAAAACAACAAACACAGGAGGCTCCAAATACCCAGTATAACACTTTTCTGGCACCATATTTATCAGAAATTAATCCGCCGGCTGCCCTGATTAATGCTGCAGGAAAACTAAAAAGAGTTGCAAGCATACCTGCAGTAATAAGTGAGACTGAATACACATTCAGATAATATCCTATTAGCCATTGTGAAAGAGCTACAAAACTTCCGAATACTAAATAATAATAAAGTCCAAAACGCCATACTCTTGCTTGCTTTAAAGGCGAAAGTAATTGAGAAATGGTTTTACTTCCCTGTTCTGCTTTTTTGTGGTTTGCAAATATCAGGAATATAATTCCCATTGCTAAAAGTAAATAAGCATATAATTCAGGTAGCTTAATCCAGTTTTTAAGGTTACTGCCGTAATCGGTTAGATTTCTAAGTAATATTGGTGAAATAAAGGTCGTTAAAGCTGCACCAAGACTTCCTGCCCCAAATATTCCAAGCACAGTGCCCTGCTTTTTTTGAGGAAACCAAATTGAAGTATATGCAACACCAACTGCAAAACTAGAACCGGTAACACCAAAGCTTAAACTTAATAAGAGAAACGAAGTAAAGCTGTTTGCATAAGAAAGGAAATACATGGGAACAGCACTTAAAATCAGAATTCCACCCATGATATATTTACCGCCAAACCTATCTGTCAGTAATCCTGCGGGAAGTCTTAAAAGAGCTCCTGTAAGCACTGGGGCTCCTAATAAAAGCCCGACTTGTGAACTATTCCATTCAAAAATACCATTATCTTTTAAGAATGAAACAAGCACACCATTAATTGTCCACGCTGCAAAACAAACGGTAAAGGCAAGAGTATTAAGAGCTAAAATTTTATAAGCTCTAACCCTTTCCATATTATTTAATTGTTCATTGGTTTGGTTACTCCCCAGTCTTCTTCGGGGTTACGTACTCGATCTTTAGATCTATACCAAATAACTTTTTGATATGGTCTCCAGATATAACTAAATGGCGGAACAAGAAAATGAACTAATCTTGAAAATGGTATAAGCAGTACAATTGTATATGCTCCAATAATATGAAGTCTGATAATTAAAGGAAGCTGGCTAACAGCCTGAATATCCGGCTGAAACGTAAAAATTGAAATTAAATATGGGCTCAGCACAGATGCAAACCAGGATGAACCCCATCTGTAATCATATGCAATCCATAATCCTAAAATTATCTGTGCAAGCAGTAAAAACTCAACTAAAAAATCCATCCTGCTAGTAACAATTCTAAGCCGGGAATTTGTTATTCTTCTGATAATCAGCATTATTAGTCCAAACAGAGTTGATAAACCGAGCATAAATGCACCCACTTCAAGAATTAATAATCTTACTGGAATGCTGTTCCAAGATAATATTTCTTTTGGCAAGAGAAATACCATTAGATGCCCAAGAAATATCATTACAATACCAACATGAAATGGTATAGATCCCCAAAATAACCTTTTGTTTTCAAGAAATTCAGATGAGAGTGATGAATATTTAAAGGGAACATATTTATATCTCAATATAGACCCGATTAAAAAGATAAATAATGCAACATATGGTAATACTATAAAAAACAAAATATCAAATGTGCTCATTGGATATAGATTAAATTATTTTAAACGTTCTATTTCAACTTCATTTTGGATCGATTTTAAAAAGTCTGAAACTTGTTTGGGCTTTGAACTGCTATCAATATCAAAATCATTTTTTAAAACTATTTGAAATGCTTTTAATGCATTATAATATATAACTACATATTTCTCTGATGTTTCTAGCAAAGTATGCTGATGTTTTTTATATAGTTCATTTTTACTTTCAATTCTTTCCGGTCCAAATTCAATTATCATTTTATTTAAAGCGGGACTGATAATATTGCTTATCATTTCTTCTATTAATTCTTCATCTTTTATTTTAGGTAAAAGACGCAGAAGTTTTGGCAAATGATCAGCTAGCTGATTATCTAAAACAGTGCCGGCAATAGAATGCTCCCGGTTTAAATTAGAAAGAAGTTCACCCCTTTTGTAATCATCACCAAATATTACATAACCTAAATCTAGCGTTGTAATTGCCTGAACATCAAAGGTTCTTGTATATATTTCCTGCTGTTCATTTAAAATTGTAATTGCAGCATACTCAGTAAAAGGTTTAAGTTCTTCAGCTGCTTCTGGATATTTTGCATTGAGCAGTGACTGTACCGTATTTATTTTTTCTGAAAAATAAATACCGGGATACTCAAACAACTCTGCAATTGTATTATAATGCTCTAAATTTACCATCTTTATAAACCTCTTGCGGGACTTTCTATAAATCCAAATCCCGTTGAACCTTTATTATCGCCTGTAAATTCCAGCATTTCAATTGCCTGTTCTCTATGAGTAGCGGGAATTACAAACCTGTCATCAAATTTAGCAAGTGATGTAAGATTATAAATGTCATCAGCAGTTTGTGCATCAAGACCGGTTTCGTTTAATACAGAATCTGCTCTTTCATTCGTAATATCGCCTACTGTAACTCTCCTTCTGTGAACCCTTACAGCCATAAGCTTTTTTAATACATTCTTTACTTTTTCTTCATCTCCTGCGCTGAACAGATTTGCTAAATATTTTAACGGTATTCTTGCCTGATCTATTGTTCCCCATAAATCTTCTGTACTTGTATCATAAAGCCAGTTATCCGGCCAGTATTTCGCCCTTTTATCCATCTTCTTTGACTGTTCATCATTATTAACCGTTTGCAGCTTTGCCATTACCGGTAATAATGGCGGAACATAAAACAACATTGGTAATGTTCTGAACTCAGGATGTAACGGCAGTGCCATTCCCCAACGTTTCACAAATTTATAAACAGGTGAATATTGTGCTGCTTTAATAGTTGAATCAGGAATCCCGTTAGACTTTGCTTTTTCAATTACTGACTCATCAAATGGATCAAGCAGCATATCTAATTGCTGATCTACAAGATCTTTTTCGTCACATGATGCAACAGTTTGTACCCTGTCTGCATCATAAAGCATTACTCCCAAATATCTGATCCTTCCGACACAAGAATGCATACATGCAGGTGCATATCCTGCTTCTATTCTTGGATAGCATAAAATACATTTTTCTGATTTACCGGTACTCCAGTTGTAATAAGATTTTTTATAAGGACAAGCTGTTACACACATCCTCCAAGCTCTGCAAACTTCCTGATTGATAAGTACAATGCCGTCTTCACCCCTTTTATATATTGCTCCTGAGGGACATGATGCAATACAGGCAGGATTTAGGCAATGATTACAAATTCTTGGAAGATAAAAGAATGCCATTTTTTCTAATTGAAACATCGCTTCACGTTCAGCTTCAGATAACCCCGCCATATTAGGATCATTTCTTGCATAGTCCGGTGTTCCGCTTAAATCGTCATCCCAGTTAGGTCCCATCTTAATATTGATTGGCTTACCGGTGATAAGTGAAACC
Source organism: Ignavibacteria bacterium (assembly GCA_020852705.1). GTDB lineage: Bacteria > Bacteroidota > Ignavibacteria > Tepidaquicellales > OLB5 > OLB5. The sequence goes on from JADZAP010000042.1 coordinate 83,385, forward strand.
GGCCTAGCTGTCGGCTGATCATCCATTGCAGGAGCTTCTATCAAGTCGAGATATTTGTATGTAAATGGCTCGTAGTAATCATCAATAACAGGTAAATTTGGATTATGAAAAATATTTACTAAACCTCTCATTTTACCCGCGCCCCTTAAAGCTATTCCGTCATCATTCTTTTTCCAGCCGCCGTTATAAACACTTTGATCTTCCCATTTTGTCGGATAACCTGTGCCGGGTTTTGTTTCAACATTATTCCACCACATATATTCAGCACCTTTTCTGTCTGTCCAGATATTTTTGCAGGCAATAGAACATGTATGACACCCGATACATTTATCTAAGTGAAAAACCATTGAAATTTGTGATCTTACGTCCATATTTTTATTTTAATTATTTATTCAAAATTATATTTTACCAAACAAGTTTAGACATTTTTTTAACAACTACATGTGTATCTCTGTTTGGAGCCGTTGGACCCCAATAATTGAAATGATAAGTAAACTGTCCATAACCGCCTGCAAGTAAATTCGGCTTCAAATGAATACGTGTAAAGCTGTTATGTCCGCCAGCTCGTCTGTTGCCCCTTACCTGCGATTTCGGAATTCCTACTGTTCGTTCAGGTACGTGGTAAACTATACATACTCCCTTTGGAATTCTAGTACTTACTACAGCTCTGGTACAATAAACACCATGATCATTATATACTTCAACCCAATCATTATCCAATATGCCCAGTTCTTTTGCATCTTCTTCATTTAACCAGCACGGCTCGCAGCCTCTTGAAAGTGTTAGCATTCTTAATGTTTCCATATAAGTAGAGTGAATGTGCCACTTTCCGTGAGGTGTTAATACATTTAATATTTTTGCTTCTCCGCTCTTTAAGGTCTCACGTAAATCACCATATACTTCCGGTTTTGGAGAAGGTTTATATGTAGGTAAATGTTCGCCAAAGGCAATGTACATTTCATGATCTAAATAAATTGATTGGCGTCCTGTTAGCGTTCTCCAAGGTACAAGTCTTTCTATATTATATGTAAATGCAGAATAAGCCCTTCCTTCAGTCATTATACCCGACCATACTGGAGAAGTGTTATATCTTCTGGGCTGAGCCTGAAGATCCGCATAAGTCATCCTGACTTCTTTGTTACCCTCTCCAAGATCTGCCAGCTTTAATCCTGTTTTCTTTTCCATATTTTCATATGCTTGAACATTTAGAACCCCGTTTGAAAGGGTTGAAAGATGCAACACTGCATTTGCAGCCCACTGGTCTTCTTTTATAGAAGGCAGAACCGAACCGTTATTGCGTTCAACCGGAAAATGAGCAGAACTTATCATTTCATCATATTGCTCGCTGCATGAATAATGATTGCCATGAGCACTCAATCCCGAAACTTTAATATGATCTCCCAGTGTAATATATTTATCGTAGAGTTTTGTGTAATCTCTTTCCACAACAGAAAGTTTGTGCATTGTTTTTCCCGGAATTGCTTCACACTCACCTTTGTACCAATCTTTTACAACCGGCTGAGAAATTTCATCTTTTGAATCATGTGAAAGAGGTGTTGCAACTATATCTTTTTGAACCTCATTGAAATACTTTTTTGCAAGTTCACTTGTTTTAAGCGATATGATTCTGAAGATTTCCCAATCAGTTTTTGATTCCCAAACCGGGGCTATTGCTGCAGAAAGCGGGTGTATAAATGAATGAAGGTCTGTACTGTTCATATCGGCTTTTTCATACCATGAAGCAGCTGGCAGAACAATATCAGAGTATAATGCAGATGAATCCATTCTGAAATTAAGGTCAACAATTAAATCCATTTTACCAACCGGTGCAATATCATGCCATTTAACCTCTTCGGTCATATCTTCTGAAATATCTTTTGCAATTGTATTTGAATGTGTGCCAAGATAATGTTTCAGCGCATATTCATGACCCTTCATGCTTCCCATGATTGCGTTTCCTCGCCATATATACCATATTCTTGGGAAGTTTTCTTCTGCCTCCGGATCTCCGGCAGAATATCCAAGCTCTTTTGATTTTAATTTTTCAAGAACATAATTGGTTATTTCATCATTGGTCTTTGCACCATTTTTTTCTGCTTCTTTTGAAAGATCTAATGTGTTTTTGTTGAACTGCGGGTAGAACGGCATCCAGCCCATTCTGACAGATTTGTATATTAAATCTGCATGGTGTCCTTGTGTCCATTCATTATCAGGCACAATATTATATCTTGAAAAATTTCCGTCATAACGATACTGGCAGGTATTAATATAATGCCATAATGGTGCCTGCTGCAGGCGGGGAACAACACCCCAATCTTTTGCAAATGAAATTGCGCCCCATGATTCAACCGGTGCAAGTTTTTCCTGACCTACGTAGTGATTTAAACCACCGCCATTTTTACCTACACAGCCGCATAGCATTAATGCCATTATCCCTGCCCTGTAAATAAGATTGTTATGATACCAATGATTAACACCGGCACCAATTATTATCATACATTTGCCTTTTGTAATATCTGCAGTGTTTGCCCATTCACGTGCGAACTGAAGAACAGTTTTCGAGTCAACTCCTGTAAAAATTTCCTGCCATGCCGGCGTGTATGAATGGTCTTTATCAGTGTAATCAGCAGGATAGTCTCCTTCTAACCCTCTGCTTACACCATATTGAGCCATAATTAAATCATAAACTGTTGTCGTTAATATTTTCTTGCCATCTGTAGTATTTATATATTTTACGGGTACCCCTCTAGAGCGTTTTGCATTAAGTCCCCAATCTATAAATTCAACTTGTACAACTTCATCGCTCCTATTTATCAGAGTTAATAAAGGATTGTAATCTTTGTTATCTTCTGCATCCTCAAGTTTCATGTTCCATTTGCCCGGGGTTTTATCCCAACGGTGTCCTACGGAACCTTTTGGCATAACAAAGTTTCCTGTATCCTCATCAATATTCAAAAACTTCCAATCACCATTTTCTGTGTTTTTATATTTTTCAATTCTATTAGCTCTGACAAATTGCCCGGGTACATAACTATCACCTTCCTGAACCAATTCAACTAAGTAGGGACTATCGGTGTATTGTTTGCAATAGTCCATGAAATATGGTGTTTGTTTGTCATAATGAAATTCTTTTAGTATAACATGTGTAACCGCCATCCAAAAAGCACCATCACTTCCAGCGTGAACCGGAATCCATTGATCAGCATATTTTGTTATTTGGCTAAGGTCTGGTGAGAAAACTACTGTTTTAGTACCATTATGTCTTGATTCTGCAAAAAAGTGACAATCAGGTGTGCGTGTCATATTTAAACAAGCCCCCATATCAGCAATCATTTTTGAATTATACCAATCAGCACTCTCGCATACATCAGTCTGCTCGCCCCATACTTCCGGTGAAGCATTTGGCAAATCACAATACCAATCGTAAAAACTTAAATGCACACCGCCAAAAAGCTGTAAAAATCTTGCACCGGCAGCGTAGCTTAGCATCGACATAGCTGGAATAGGCGAAAATCCAAGAACTCTGTCCGGTCCGTATTTTTTTGCAGTATAAAGATTTGCAACAGCCATGATTTCTAAAACTTCATCCCACGAAACCCTGCGGAAACCGCCTTTCCCCCTAGACTCCTGATATTTTTTTCTTAATTCAGGATTGTTTTGAATACTAACCCATGCTTCATATGGGTCACCGGTTTTCTTTTTGGCTTCCCTGTATATATCTATCAATGAGCCTCTTATTAACGGATATTTTATCCTTATTGGGCTGTATAGATACCATGAGAATGAAATTCCCCGCTGACAACCTCTTGGCTCGTACGGAGGCAACGAACCCTCTAACAAGGGATAATCCAATTGCTGAGTTTCCCAAACAACTATACCATCTTTTACATGAATCTGCCATGAACATCCGCCTGTACAGTTTACACCGTGCGTAGAGCGAACAATTCTGTCATGCTGAAAACGGTTTCTATAAAATTCTTCCCATTTTCTGGTTTCAGGTGAGATAATATCTTTAATCCAACTCATTTTTATTTATCAGTTATAATTAGTTTGAATTTTTATTTAAAAAATCTTCTTGACGCTTGTATATTTTATTGTTTACACTGCCTTTTCTTCTTTTGTGCCAAAATCCTGTGAAAACTACAAGCAATACAGCTAACCCGGCAATTCCGGAATAAAGAAAATTAATTGTCGGATTTGCGTGTAAGGCAAATTTTTGTTTTTCATCTACATCTTTTAAATATGACGCAAGGTCATATACTTCGCTTTCTGTTAATGGATTATTTACAAAGGCTTGTTTCATTACAGGAAATGGCTGTGTTTGAATTATATTTACTAGAGCTGCTTCACCAAGTCTTGAATATACATTGGTTAAATCCACAGCAAGCCTGCCTCCCCCGAAATAAGTTACATCGGGTACGTTGTGGCATGATATGCATGAAGTACCACCGTGTGTGAATCTTTGTTCTCCGGAAAATAATTTTCTTCCACTCTCTATATTTCCGGAATTTGATTCACTTAATGGTCTAAAAGTTGATACTGTTTGTGTGGTTGGTGTTCCGCCTTGTGTTTCAATATATGCCAGTATGGATTTGATTTCAGTTTCACTGATACCCGGATCAGGCATAATAACTTTATTAAACTCTTCAAACTTTTTTTTAGCATATTCATCACCGCTATTTATTACTGTCTGTGAAGATGTAATAAATTTTATAAGCCATTGTTCATCTTTTCTGCTTTTTACACCGGCTAAATCAGGTCCCACTAACTTACCTTTACCAACTGTATGGCAGGCAGAACATTTTGACTTAAATAAATCTTCTCCTGATTGACTAAATAATTGTCCGGTTAAAAGTAAAACTGAAAATACAAAAAAGTTTATAATTATTATTTTCATATCCAAAAATATAGTTTAATTACGTACCTCTTTATTGTAAAAAGTCTTAAGTTTTTCACTGTAAAACTAACTAATAATATTTTAAAAAACAATACTAACAAATGTAAGTTAACCTCATTTTAAAGCTATGAAAATTATTTAAAATAGAGCAGAAAAGATCCATTATTTGCGTTATTTTTGCTTATTTTAACATATTTGTGGATTTTGAGCATATCGTGTAATTTTGTAGTAAATAAGAAATGTTTGGTTTTTAAAGATGACTTTGCATAAGGTAACGGAATTACTAAACCATACAAGTTTTAGATTTCATTATTGAAAAAGTAAAAATTTTTTGAAAATTTTACCAAAATTTATAAAAAAATGAGCTTTGAAATCAATCTATATTTTAATCCCTACAAAATTATTATTAAATTTATATAGTTAATATTAATAATTAGAAATTATAATCTGTTTAATTATATCCAGTTAATTTTTCTTTTTAAAAAATCAATCAAGTAAATTTTAATCATTTTATGATATTTTTTTTAAGAATTATTTTTTTACTTTTGACTAAATAAATATCGGGATTTTTTTATATTAATAAACCTTTAAATGAAATATATAACATTTGTGTTAGGTTTCTGTTCGTTCTGAAATGTATACCGGGTATATTTAATAAAGCAATTATTGAAAAAATTTATATATCAATTTGATATTAATAAATGCTTAACTGATTGGTTAAGTTTTAACATAAAAAAAATTAATCAAAAAAATAATTCAAAAATTCAATGAAAATTTCCCAAATGTATTATTTCATAAGGTATGATTTTAATGAAAATGGTTTCCACAAAAATACAGGCAAGTTATTTACCGAATATGTGCAGGATTGCGAAAAGGATTTCTTTGAGCAGAATAAAGTTTACACTGCAAACTGCTTTTATGGAAATGATTCAGTAATGTTTTTGCTAAAAAGCTGTGTATTTGAAAATGATAATGTTGATTACGGTATGGACCTGATAAACGGAGAATTTAATCTTGATGTAAATTTAGAAATGGAAAAATATTCACAAAGAAAAACTGTTTATGCATTAGTAGGGGCATTAGCAAAAGATGATGATCCGTTATGGCTTTTAATTGATGATAAAATGAAAGACGGAATATTTGTTCTTTCTTACGAGGATGATGATGAGGATGATGAAATTCCAGCAGATACAAAAGTGCCTGTTGAGCCGCAGTATATATCTCTATAATTCTTTCATCAATATGAGTCCCTAAGGGAGAACTTCGGGAAATGTAAGTCGGGGTGAGAGGATTCGAACCTCCGGCCTCCTGGTCCCGAACCAGGCGCTCTAACCGGGCTGAGCCACACCCCGAAAATGTAAAAACAAGTTGTAATTTGCAAAATTATTGAGAAATAATAAATTCCATTAATTTGGGATATTTATTCAACTTATTAAATGTTACACAACCCTTAATAAATTTACATATTTTCCTAAATAGTGCAAAGAATATGGCACTCTAAAGAAATAAATGTTTGAGATAGTATTTTGAGATTATTGCATTGTAAGGATATTATACCGGAAAATTGATTGAATAGGCGAAAACCTGCCTATATTGAACTACCAAATATTTTCTCATTTTTCAATTATCAAATTTGTCGTAAATTGAGTTATAATTATCAATGTTTAAATGAAAAGTAAAAGCAAGATATTTGTCTCTTTTGTAGGTATTAATGATGCCGGAAAACTTAATGGAAAAGACGATGGGGCAATTTTAACAGCTTTGAAAGCATTAAAGAAAGTTGATAAAGTCCAGCTTTTGTGGAGCCCAACCGGTAACTTTAGAGATATAGCAAATTATTTAAAGAATGAAATTATTAATAAAAAATATTGCAAGAATATTTTTTTGCATACATTTGATCTAGATAATGTTACTGACCATAATGAAATTTATCCTAAATTGTTAGAATTCTGTAAATGTAATTTTAAGGAAAATGAAGAAGTTACTGCAGCTATCGCTTCCGGAACCCCAGCAATGCAGGTATGCTGGATTCTAATGGCAGAATCTGGTGATTTTAATTTGAAATTAATTAGAAGTAATGAGCCTAAATTTAGTAAATCACCCATAACAGTAATAAAATTAGGAACAGGTTTACCTAAAATAATAAAGCAATTGGAAAGTGAGAATAAGGACTTAAAGAAGCTATTACCTTTTGTTAACATGAATATTTCAAAAGGTGAATTGAAAATTGGTAATGAGTTAATTAAACTTTCTCCTGTACAGTTTGCATATTACAGATACTTCCTTGAAAGAGCAAAGGAAGAAAATGAATATGAAAGATTTCCTATGTTTCGAACGCATTTAGAATTTGTAAAAAAAATTATAAAATATCACAATGATAGTTTTCCCGAGAGTGACCAGGAAATACTCGAAACTGTTAAACTACTCAAAAATAGTGATGGAATAGTTATGGGTAATTTCAGGTCGGTTATCAGTAAAATAAATAGGAAAATTAAATCGATACTTAATACTCAAAATTTATCAAATTATTTCATCATAGAATCAAATGGTGGAAAGCAAGCATTATCTTATGGCATTAGTATAACTGGAAAAAAGATCAATATTTTTTAAAAATTGCCGCAATGTTGCCGAACCGATTCTAAGTGTTTTTTATACTTATATTTGTATAAATAAAATTGAAAGTACCCACATAAGAATATGATTTAGGCTGTTGACAACTGCAGCCAATATTTTAAGGTTATATCAAAGAATAGTGTATAAAAATGCCGCTATAGTTGTTTGCGGTATGCGCAAACTTACAAGCGGCATAAATGTACACTATAGAGCATGCGGTAAGAATAGATATCAAGTGGGTACTTTTAAATTTTTTATGATAGAATACGATAATAAATACAACCAATATCTTCACAAATTTACCAAAATAAAAACTTCATTAAGTGAAGATAAATTCAGATTAGTTGAAATAAACTTAAAGACAATACTTTCTACAAAAACCTTTAACGGTTTGTTATTTACTAATGAATGTCTAAACTATTTTATAAATAAAGATAAAAATAAATTCCCTGATTGGTTTATAAATAACATAGAATCCGAAATTAAACGCCGTGATGAACTTTTAACTTTAAAAAATAATTTTTTCAAAATTAAACATGAACATGAATTAGCTGGAATTCTAGGATTAGATTATGGTACTTTGGTTTATCATATTTTCAAAGTACCCGATAATAGAAAATACAAAATTTTTAAAATACCTAAAAAAACTGGGGGATATAGAACATTATGCAGCCCTATATCTAATATTAAATTAATTCAGAAGAAATTATCTGAAATATTATATGAGATATACATACCCAGAATAAATGCGCACGGATTTATCCCAGGTCGCGGTATAGTGACTAACGCTAGAATACATGTTAAACAGAATGCAATCTTAAATATTGATATAAAAGATTTCTTCCCAACAATCAATTTTGGTAGAGTGCGTGGTTTATTCTTAAATAAACCATTCTACTTCCCAAAATGGATTGCTACATTAATAGCGCAAATTTGCACTTATCAAAATCAACTCCCCCAAGGTTCACCGGTTTCACCAATAATTTCTAATATGATTTGTTCAAAACTTGATAATAAACTATCAGCAATATCTAAAAAGTATTTTTGTTATTTTTCACGTTATGCTGATGATATTACATTTTCAACAAAAAAGTATGATTTCCCTGAAGAATTAATTAGAAAGATTAGAATTATCATTGAAGAAGAAGGCTTTATTGTAAACAACAATAAATTTAGAATTCAAAAAAAGAATCAACGGAAAGAAGTAACCGGAATAACTGTTAATGAAAAACTAAATGTAAAAAGAAAATATATTAGAAAAATTAGAGCAATGCTAAGTTCCTGGGAAAAATTAGGATATGAAAATGCAAATAATACTTTTAATAAAAAAATAAAACCAACATATCCGCATATTAACTTTTTACCAAGATTAGATAATTCATTGCATGGCATGATAGAATACGTTGGGCAGGTAAGGGGCAAGGAAGATAACATATATCTAAAATTTTTAGAAAAGTATAATGCTTTGAATAAAACCCCACATTCTGAAAGAGCAATAAATAATAATGAGACTGATTCAAAAGTTGAAAAGAGAGAGGAGCATAATCAAAATCCACAACATGTTCCAATTAAAGTTTGTGAATTATTGAATTCCTTTAAGAAAGAAGGAAGTTATTTAAAGAAATTGGTTCATAATGATGAAGACAAACCAGATTTACCTAAAATTTTAGATGGTGCAAAAAATGAAATCAATACAAAAAAATCAATTTTGCCATATGAACTTTATAGCAACATTTGGGTTAATTTAATTAGACTATACGAGAAAGAAGGTATGGGAGTCTGGAATAGAAATGACAAAAAACACCCTATCTCAATAACGAAATTTAACGATAAAATAATTCAGTTTAAAAAAGATATTCGATTTGGGGCTTCTTCTGACCAAACAAGTATGTTCACAACAATTCAGAGTATTATCAAAGAATTACCCAATAAACAACTAGAGAATAAAATTAAAGTTAATCCCAATTTAGATAAATTGGATATTTACACTGATGTTCAGCATATTAGAAACGGATTAAAGATAATTATCGAACATGTGATAAAATATATTGATAAAGGTAATGGTATCAGAATAAATTTGAGTGAATTAAAATGGGTTAATGAAAAATTGTATAAATACGAAATATCCATTTGCAACTTAAATTCATCTTCATATATAAATAAACAAGTATTAATTAAACGTTTTAATGATCTTGAACATGATTTACCAAAATTGAAAGATAAACATTCCTCAAAAGGTCACTTGTTCAACAGATGTGATTGGTATATTGAAGCTATTTTTGATGGTCAAATTTCAAAAATAAACGTATTAAGCAAAGATAATCCTGACGGAAGTACATTCGAAGACGCAAATCCTAAATCCAATGATGGCTTTACTCATATTTTAGTGTTTTATGGTATGTAAAATAATTTTAATAGATGACAGAATTAACGAAGATGATAAGAATAGATTACTATCTATTAAGGGATTCAACAACTTCTTTAAAATATTCTCTGAGTTGAGACATGAATTGATAGATGGAAAAATAAGTATACCTATCTTAGAATCTTCAGATTTGGTAATTTATCATGAATCATTATCCAATAGTATACAAATTAAGGATTTTATTGAAAAAAATAAAATACCGTTCGTTGTGTTCAGTGGTAGTGGCACTTTTATAAATTCAAAAATATCAAATGATCCCATTGGGTTTAAATTAAAAAGAAAAACTCTATACGCAAACATTATGCGTTTATTATTAGATATTCAAAACAACAATACAATTAAGCCAGATATTTTACTTTATGGAAGTTCGGACAAAATAGAAACTATATTGGTATTGAAAGAAATATTATATTTGAAACTCTGCAATATTTCTTTAGATAAAATAATAGATCCAAATATACTTGAAAATGAGTATTGTTTCTTAGAATTATTGGAATTATTGGAAGATGAAAGTTTAATAGATTTAATTGATAACGATAAATCAAAATATACTTATAGGTATTTGTTGTATTGTATTGAAAATTTGATTGAAAATAAACTTTATGGATAAGAGAATTCTTTTGATTTATGATAATAAGTATGAATTACTGAAAGCAAAACTTCAGGAAAAATTAATTAATTTGCAATTGTGCTATTTTGATGAACCTCAAAATTATAACCCGATACATGATTTCATTATCGAAAAAGTTTCTGAAAAGAATTGTGATGTAATTCTAATTCAATGCAGTATAAGTAATATTCATACAAATTATTTAGGTATTGATATTGGTTTACATATTAGATTAACAAGCAAGTTACAAGATAAGATGTATTTACCTTTAGTGTTCTTAACCGCAGATTCATATAAGTACATTTCACATAAAAGACTTGAAGCAGACTTACTGATTTCAAAAGGATGTTATACGATAATACCTAATATTGAGACAATTTTGGATACAATTGGTAAGGTTACACCTATAAACAAAGAAGTTTATTATAAAGAAGTGCTTCCTAAAATAACAATTAACAAACCACAAGAGTATGGTAATCATTCTCTAGCAAACGAATGGGGTGTATATAGACTTGCTGAGGCTGCTAATTTAAACTCGATAAAAAAAGATATTATTGATTTACTTCCGAATATAAATGACATATATGTTAAGTTTATTTTGCGTAAATCGGAAAATATTATATCTAAAAATGAAACAAGCAATATTATAATACAATCGTCTCACGAAGCTATAAAGAATCCTATTGGCAAACCACAAAAATGTTTGTTAATTGATGATCAAGCAGAGCTAGGTTGGGTAATCGTTTTAAAAGGTATTCTTAAGGAATTGAATTCTCAAAATAGTATAGAATATATAAGTAACTTTCATGAAAATGATTATGAAACTGAGGTGATAGAGAAAATTCGTTGTAATGATTTTGATTTGATTTTTTTGGATTTAAGATTACTTAGTTATGAAGATACCATGAAATTTGAATTAGTTTCTGAGATTTCAAAATTTAGTGGAGCTAAGTTATTGAAATGTATTAAAGAATATAATCCAGCGATTCAAATTATTATGTTTACTGCTTCTAACAAAGCATGGAATATAGAACGATTGTTTGATTTGGGAGCAGATGGATTTTATATAAAAGAATCCCCTAATATTGCGTTAAGTAATAAATTTAGTAAAGAAAATTACCTAAATTTACATAATTCTATTGTGGAACTGACTAAGCGTGGAGAATACCTGAAATGGTATTGGTCCCATATTAATATTATTGAAAAGGAAATTAGGAAGAAATATACAAATACAATAATTTGTGATAGAATCTGCGAAAAGTTAAAAATGTCATTTGGCTTACTTAGAATTAAGCAAAAGACATTTGATAAAAACTTTATTTATACAGATTTTGAATTAACTTTTTTAACATTATGGAGTTGTTTAAACGAATTTGTTTCAGTAAGAATCACTGAAGATTATGATTACAATAAGCGACAACAAAAGTCTATGTTTGTAATAAATAACGGAGAACAGAAACACATTATAAAATTTTTAGGTACTAATGAAAAAGGTGAAGAAATATATAAAACTTGTATAGAGTCATATAGTGATTATGTACCTTCTGACAAATACAAAGCAAGATTCCGTTATGAATTTAAAACTAATCCCGATAAAACAATTAATTCTTATAGATTAACTGATAATTTTGATAAGACACCATTACATTCTAATGATCTATCATTTCAATTATCAGCTTACTTGCTTATTAATAATTTGAAAAATTTATTAGATGATTTTCATATCTTAAATCATATCAGAAATAAACTAGACTATACACATCCAAACAAAAACTACATTTCAAAATACACAATTAATAAAGGTAGGGATACAGAACTTGCCAAAAAAGACTGCATAGAGATGTTTAAGTTTCTATTCATACTTTTTACAGATTGTAAAATAGAGGATCCTCAAGTATGATTTTTCCATGCAAATGATTTCATTTTATATTTCCACAACATTGCCGCTATAATACACCTTAAATTTCATTATATATTTGTATAGTTAAATTAATTATACAAATACTATGAAAATAGATTTTACAATTCCTAAAAACACAATATTAACCGAGGGTATACATACCGTAAAGGTTACTGGTATTACAATAGGCACTAACCTAAAAACAGGCAACAAATTTTTTAAATGTGTCTTTTCAAATAAAGAAGGTTTCTTACCTCAGTGGTTCTATATTACAGATGGCTCAAAACCATTTTTGAGGAAATTATTCAATGCTTGTGGGATATATGATGATATTGCAGAAGTAAAAGATTTGCTGAATAAAGAATTGAAAATTCAAGTAGTTTATAAAAATCTTATAAACCCTGTAACAGGAGAAATTACAAAAGAAATTTCTTCTTGTGTGAATTTTGAATTTTTAAATAATTTTAATTAATTTTGTAAAATATATTTTAATCAAATGAAAATAATTAAAAGTATTCTTTTTATTTTTATATTCTTAAACATTATATTTATACGTTACGCTTACAGTCAATGGATAAAGAGTGATAAAGGAATCGAAGGAAAACAGATATATTCCTTAGCGTATAATAATAAGTATATTTTTGCAGGAAGTATAAATAATAATTCAGGAATTTATAGATCTAATGATACCGGGAAAAGTTGGGTACAGGTATTACCAAGTGTAAACAGAATAATTAACCTGATCGTAAAAGATAGTGTAGTGGTGGCTGCTGCGGATAACGATGGTATTTATGTTTCAATTAATAACGGAGATAAAGATACATGGAATCAAAAATTAAATGGGAGCAAAATTTATGCTGTTGCTAACAGCGGAGAAGTATTTTATGCCGGAACCATCGGAAAAAAACTTTATAAATCAATTGATAAAGGGAAAGAATGGAATTATGTTTCTGATACACCGGAGCAGATATGGTCACTAATTGCATTTGATGGAATTATTCTTGCGGGAACAACAAAAGGAATTTATTTTTCATATAATGGAGGTGTTAAATGGCAGAAATCTGATTCAGCTTCAGGTTTAGTAATTTCTTTTTCGCGCCATGGTAATAAAATTTTTGCAGGTACTCACACAAGCGGTATTTACCGTTCAACTAACGATGGTGTTAATTGGACGTCGTATAGCACTAAAGATATTGACAATTATTTATTAACCTTAGAAAACTTCTTAATCTCGGGCACCTATCAGGGTGGGGTTGTTGTATATTCTTGTAACTCTTCAGAACGAAGAAATGAAGGATTAGGAAATAAATCTGTTTACACAATAATTAATATTAACGAAGAAATATTTATTGGAACGGGAAATAGTGTTTACAGAAGAACACTTTGTATTAATCCATTTTCAAAATAAAGGTAAAAATATCAGGTAATTTCTCAGTAATCCTGTCAATAACACCTCAAAAACGGGCTAAAACGGACAATTTGGCGTTATATTTTAAGGGTTTTTGTTGATTTAAATTGCATTTCTATATCAACCTATAATCATATAAAACAAAAAAACCTGCTTGCCTAATAATATTTAGATAATTATTAAAACAAACAGGTTAAATTTATCTATAATATGTAATATTACATATTATCATTTAAAAAATAAAAATTATTTTTTCCTTCTCAGTCTTACCGAAAACATCATCATTCCCGCAAGTGCTAATAACGGAAACTCCATGCCAAACAAACCGCATTTTTTGCCTTCATTTTTTACAGTTGCTGTCATTTCAAGATCATTTTTTAAATCTGATAATTTCTTTTCATAAACAACTTTCTGACCGTCTTTCCTTCCGTTTGTTTTAAGTACTTCTGCCGGAAAATCAAATTCGTAGTTTAATACAATATCATCTGAGCCCATATTCTTTGCATTGGAAGTATCTTTTGGAACCGTGTAACTGAAATCCATTCCGTCTTTTCCTTCCTTCCATGATGCTTTAATCTTTTCAAATCCCTTAGCACTGTTTATATCATTTATATTCTTAAAAGTAAGTTCAACAGTAGCATGTCTGGTGGAGTCATCAAGTTTATCTTCTAGTTTAACACTTTTTACATCTGTATTGGATGATGAATAGTTGCTCTTTGCCTTAGCTTCATCAAAGCTAAAACCGCCAAGCTCTGTGCTTGATTTTAAATTAGACATTTTTGTCCAGTAATGCACGGTCATTGAACCTGAGCCATCCTGCTTTAATACAGTTTTTTGTTCAAAGTTCACACATCCCGAAAGATATAATGCCATTGCAATAAGTATTGAAGAAAATAAAAATATTTTCTTTGGCATAATAAAGCTTAAAGCAACTCCTCTTTTGCTGCTGAATCTTTCTTTGTTTAACATTTTTTCTCCTTTAGAAATGTTTTATTAAATAAATAATTATGATATATAATTAACAGAAATTAACTTTGCCAAAAATTTAAAATAATATATATTTTTCAGTATAATATAGGTTTAAACATCGGAACAAAAAACTGCAAATTAAACACACTCTTAAATATAGATAATTGTTTATTTATATTTTATATTAAATAATATTCAAAAATAACAAAAAATATTAAGAGAGTATTTCACTTTTTCAGTCTTATTTTAATTTCTTTCTGGAAACCCCAATTTTACCGGCACGAGTAATAATTGAATCTATACTCCTGTTCATTTTTTCAGCTATTTCTTTTGTAGGCATCTTTTTATAATGCTGTGATAAAAAATTATCATCTGCCACTAACCACGGTCTTGGTGTTGTTCTTAACTTTAGCCCTAATCTTCTTGCTTTATGCTGAATTGCCATAACTGTCATATTAAGGTCTTTTGCTATATTAATGTATGATTTCTTCTTATAGTTTTTCTTTAGATATTTTGTTTCCACTTCTGTCCACTCATGCCAAACTTCAGGTCTTCTGATTCCCATTTTCCATGCTTGAAAATGTGCTGCAGATTTTGTTTTATTAAGCATTTTGGCAATTTCATCCATTGAGTATCTTTCATCTGTCCATAATTTTTTAAGGAGGTTAAGCTCTTCATCTGCCCATTTTTTGGGCATCGGAACAATTAATCCCATAAGTCTTGCTTTATTGCTTACAGATGTAATGCTTCTCTTTAAAGAGCGGGCAATTGAATCAACCGGCTTTTTATTATAATTTTTCTTTAAATAATTTATTTCAAACTCTCCCCAGCGTTTTAATCCTTCATATTTAATTCCAAGTGATTTTGCCTTTGTTACAACAGAAGGTACAGGATGTCCGGTTTTTTGGGATACATATTTAGCGCCTCTTGTTGGATAATTTCTTCTTAAGTTACTAAGTTCATTTGCTTTCCATCTATTCATAAAATCATTATTTATTTAATTTTTCGGAATGACTTTGATAGCTTAAATTTACTTTAATATTTTTAAACTTTTTAGTCAGTTGTTAATCTTTAACTTAACACTTATACCCCTAAAAGCTCATTGGATATTAAAAAAAGCTTTGTTCACCAAAGAACAAAGCTTATATTTTTAAAAAAGTAAGTTAAAAAAATTTAACCAAAAATGAACCCGATAACAATTATTACAAACATAATTGCAATTGTAGCGCCAATATACAAATTGCTGCTTTTTTTAACTTCCATCATTTGATTATTGGTGATCTGGTTGTTAATTTCCTGTGTATTCATTTTTCTGATTCTTCCTCCGTACAGAATTATTTAATTTGTTAAAATAAAATTACTTCGGGCAAACTGTATTAACAATCACCTTTATCGGTTATATTCACTGTAAGTATATTATAAATAATGTTGTAAGGGTTTTAGCTATTGTATTTTAAAAATTAAATAATTTGAGCAGCAATAAAAATCTTAATAAATAAACAGATTTATTTATAAATTGATATAAAATAAAAAAAGAGGCTTTTACAACTCTTTTATTTTGACTATAATAAATTATACTTATTTTATATCAACCACTTTTTTAACTTCCGCAAATGCTTCTGCAAGCAGACGTTTTTGAGTTTGGTTGAATATAGAGTTTGAGCCCGGTGCAGGTGCAGGACTTTCATCACGGCTTACACCGTAAAGTGTCATTTTACTGCCAAGCTCACGTAAGTCACGTTTAAGTCTGTATGACATAAATATAAGTGCCCCCATGTTATGCGGTTCTTCCTGTGCCCAAAAAACTTCAACAGCATTTTCATAAGTTTTAAGAACTGCTTTAATTTCTTCTGAAGGATATGGATAATATCTTTCAATCCTAACAATTGCAGTATTAGTAATATTATTTTCTTTCCTGTATTTTGCAAGGTCATAATAGAATTTACCGCTGGTAAATATAACACGCTTTACTTTGGATTTGTTTGTTAAAATTTCATCATCAATAACCAGCTTGTAATGACCGCCTAAAAATTCATCTTTGCGGCTTCTTGCCTCATGCAGCCTTAAAAGGCTCTTTGGCGTCATTATTATCAAGGGTCTGCGGTTTTTATATTTACCCTGCGTTCTTAATAAATAATAATATTGTGCCGGAGTAGATGGATTGCATATAGTAATGTTATCTTCTGCACACAAAGTTAAAAATCTTTCTAGCCTTGCACTCGAGTGTTCCGGTCCCTGCCCTTCCTGTCCATGCGGAAGCAGCATTACCAGATTAGAGGGCAGATTCCATTTATCATAAGATGCAGTTATAAAGTTATCAATAATAACCTGGGCTGCATTTGCAAAATCTCCAAACTGTGCTTCCCAAAGCACCAGAGAGAGCGGATCTGCGGTACTGTAACCAAACTCAAATCCCAGAACAGCAGCTTCTGAAAGAAGACTGTCTAACGGTTCAATTTTAGCAAGTTCAGGCGCAATGTAATTATGTGGAATAATTTCTTCCTCAGTTTCCATATCCATTAACACAATATGTCTTTGTGAAAATGTTCCTCTTGCACTATCTTGCCCGCTTAATCTGACGGGAATTCCCTCTAAAAGCAGTGTCCCAAATGCAAGAGCTTCTGCAAATGCCCAATCAACCATAACATCGCCTGTTAAAAACTCTCTGCGTGATTCTATAAATTTTTTTAGTTTTGGATGAATGTGAAAATTTTGAGGCAGTGTTGTAATTGCATCAACCACTTTATTCAGATCATCCTTTGAAATTTGCTGAATTTGGTGAGATCTCAATACCTTGATCTGAGCATCCGTCAACCTAACCGGTGTATCAGCCTTAAATTCAGCTTCAACTTCATGAGCTTCTTCATAACCTTTATCCATTACTTTAAATATTTCATCTTCCATCTGCTTAACATCTGCACTTGTAATAATTTTTTCTTTAAGCAGCTTATCCTGATAAATATTTTTTACCGTTGGATGGTTTTTTATTGCTTTATAAAGTATTGGCTGAGTAAATGCAGGTTCATCTGATTCATTATGTCCAAGCCTGCGGAAACTGTAAACATCAATAACTACATCTTTATGAAACATCATCCTGTATTCATAAGCAAGTTTTGTAACAAAAAGTGTAGCTTCAGGGTCATCACCATTAACGTGAAATATTGGAGCTTGCACCATTTTAGCAACATCTGAAGCATAAACTGTTGAGCGTGCATCAACCGGGCTAGTAGTAAAACCAATTTGATTATTAATGATTATGTGAATTGTTCCGCCCGTGCTGTACCCTCTTAACTGAGAAAGATTTAAAGTTTCTGTAACTATTCCTTGACCTGCAATTGCGGCATCACCGTGAATTAATATGGGTATATATTTATTTCTTTCCACATCCTTCATCATTGTTTGCTTCGCGCGGATAATTCCTTCTACTACCGGGTTAACAAACTCAAGGTGGCTTGGGTTAGATGCTACTGATACATTTATTTCATCACCGTAAATAGTCTTATAAACACCAGATGCACCGAGATGATATTTAACATCACCTGAACCTTCAACAGAATCTATATCCATAATATCTTCAAATTCAGAAAAAATTTCCTGTAAATCTTTACCTATAATATTTGCAAGTACATTAAGTCTGCCTCTGTGTGCCATGCCAAGCACAAGTTCATCTACTTTGTCTCTGGCTGCCAGACCTAAAAGGTAATCAATAACAGGGATAATGGTTTCAGAACCCTCAAGGGAAAATCTCTTATGCCCAATGTATTTTTTTTCTATATATTTTTCAAAATGTTCTGCCTGTATGAGCTTAAAAAGAATATGTTTCTTTTCATTCTCAAAAAAGGAAGGTTGATTTTTAATAGGCTCCATTTTTTCCTGAAGCCATAGTTTTTCTTTAGGATCCTGGATATGCATATACTCTACGCCAATATTCTCACAGTATGTTTTCTGAAGTATATCCATAATTTCTCTCAATGTAGCTGTTCTTAATCCTGCCAATACTGGAGTAATAAACTGCCTGTCGTAATCCCATACAGTAAAACCATACGAATTGGGGTCAAGCTCAGGATGATATTTTGCCATCGGCTTTAGCGGATCTAAATTAGCCAATAGGTGACCACGCACCCTGTACATATTTATAAGCTGTATTGTTTTTGCCTGTTTTTCAATTTCTTCAAGGTTATCTATACCATCAAAGTTTTCGGGATTATTATCCAATTTCCAAACAACCGGTTTAACCGGCATTTTGAAGTCAGCAAATATTACATCATAAAAACCTTCTTCACCTATCAAAAGTTTATGTATCTTCTGCAAAAACATTCCTGACTCAGCACCCTGAATTATCCTATGATCATAAGTACTCGTAATGTTCATAATCTTACTAATTCCAAGCATTGTGATAATATCTTTTGTGACTGCCTGATATTCTGCTGGATAGTCTAATGCACCGGTTGCTATAATTGCACCTTGTCCAAGCATAAGTCTTGGCTGAGATGCTGCCGTGCCAATAGTACCCGGATTTGTTAGTGTTACAGTAGTTCCTTGAAAATCTGAAATATCAATTTTACCGCTTCTTGATCTGTTGATGATATCATTATACGCATCAAAAAATTGTCTGAAGTTCATTTGATCTGCATCCTTGATATTTGGAACTATCAACGATCTCGATCCGTCCTTTTTCTCAAGGTCAACAGCTAATCCTAAATTAACACCATTCTTTTTTAACAGATGCGGTTCACCGTTTATAACTGTAAAAGCATTGTTCATAACAGGGATTGATGCAATTGCCTGTACTATTGCCCAGCCAATTATATGAGTAAATGATATCTTCCCGCTGTTTGTTTTTTTTAAATAATTATTAATAATTAGTCTGTTTTCTTCCAGAACTTTTACCGGAATTGTCCTGAATGATGTTGCTATTGGCATAGTGAGGCTGGTTGTCATATTTTCTATGATACGTTCACCTGCACCTTTTATCTGTATGACTTCATCACCCTGTTGAGGCTGTGGATAATTAATTTGTACTTTAGCTGCAGTTTGACCTGTATCAAATTTAACATAGTTTCCGGATTCAACTGCTGGCTTTTTGCCTTTGGTTAATGCAGAATTTGTTACAATTTTACCGTTTGTATCTATATTTAAACTGGCAAAAAGATTTTGCCAATCATTACCCACCGAATTTGGATTGTTTACATAGCTTTCTAATAACTCCATAACAAACCATGTGTTTACACCAAATTCTGCTAGTTTTTCACGCTGTTCTACAGAAAGATCTTCTATTTTCATTTTAAAAAATTATTAATATACAAATTTAATTAAAATTAAAATCAACTTCACTTCATATTTTTAAACCAAAAATTATTGGCAAAGATTACTTTGCTTAGTATGAAAATTTATCATGATTATCTTTGATTTCTGTATATTTATTCAATCATTTTTATGTAAAAATCTTTAATGTTTATGAACCAGTTTTTATTAATGTTAATTTTAATAAATTTCAAATTATTTTAACTACCGAATATTTTTATATATATGTTAATTAATTGCTTACCTAACTTATCTTTTAAATAAATTATACTGTATTCAAAATTGTTTATTAATTGATAATTATTGCATTAATTATTAATTTGCAGTATGAAAAAAGTAATAATTGGAGCAGACCACAGGGGATTTGGCTTAAAAGAAAAGTTGAAGGTCTTGCTTTCTAAAAATTATGATGTAATTGATGTTGGTACTAACAGTGAGCAATCTGTAGATTACCCTGATATTGCAGAGGCAGCTGTTAAAGCATTGCGCGAAAATGAAGGTTCTAAAGGTATCTTGATTTGCAGCAGCGGAGTTGGTGCAAGTGTTGCAGCCAATAAGTTTAAAGGAATTAGAGCGGCTATTTGTCATGATGTTTATTCTGCCCATCAGGGAGTTGAAGATGATAATATGAATGTTCTATGTCTTGGAGGAGGAATAGTTGGCGATTCACTTGCTGGTGAAATAGTTATTTCATTTTTAAGCGCAGAGCTTAAAACGGAAGAAAAATATTTAAGAAGACTTGAAAAAGTAAAGAAAATAGAAGAATCACAAATGAATTAATATTCAATGCTTAAATTTACATTTTCTTTCCATAGCCCGTCCAAGAATTTCTAGATATGACCGTTTTGATATCTCTATCGCCCCAAACTTTTCAAAGTGCGGGGTCATCATTTGAATATCAAATAGTATATATTTATTCTTTTTTAAAAGTTCAAATAGTTTAACTACGCATACCTTTGAGGCATTATTTTTTTTAAAGAACATTGATTCACCAAAAAATGCCCCCTTATATGATACTCCGTATAAACCACCTGCAAGCATACCGTCAAACCAGGCTTCAACAGAGTGGGCATACCCCCGGTAATGCAGTTCTGTAAATGCATTCATTATCAGTTCATTTATCCAAGTATTTTCGCGATTAGCACACTCAATAATTACCTTTTCAAAAGATGTATCAATTTTTATTTCAAATATTTCCTTATTTAAAACCTGTTTAAGTGAACGTGAAATATTTAAAAAGTTTGTTTCAAGCTCAATTGGAATAATTGCCCTTGGTGATGCTTCATACCATGCAATGCTGCCATCAGGTTCTCCCATGGGGAAAATGCCCATCGCATAACCGTTTAACACCTGTGACCAGTGAAGAATTTCATATTTATATTTCGCAGGGCGCAAGTCTTCTTTATTAAATTTTATTAAGCATTCACTTCAATGGATGTTCTTAGTGCAATTTCTTCAAGAATTGCCTGAGCTTTAAGGCATTTTTCAAGTTCACCGCTCAGTACAGCTGCTCTTCCTTTGTTATGTGCTTCCATTGTAATTAACTCTGCCTTGTCATATCCGCAGTCTGCAGCTAACATTACCTGATTAATTACTTCGTCAAAATCATGATGCGAATCATTGAAAAGTATCAGTGTAAAACCTGCCAAAGAGGTATCAATATCTGTGGGTTCAGTTATCTCTTTTATTTGCTGCATATTTAAATAAGTATCCTAAAGTTTATTGGATAAATTATTAATTCCAGTCTCCTTCAAAATCATACGTTGAGCTTGCACCTTCCCTGGTTGACCTATTGAATAACATTGCCCCTACCATATCCTTGTATGATACTCCATCTTCCATTTCATCTCTGGCAATCTTTGAGTTATTATAAAGCCCCTCAAGCATAAACTCCATAAGTGACGCTAACTCCTGATCATTTTCTACTGTCTTAATGTATTTTTTAACAGTTTTTTCTAATCCTTCAACTTTTTTCAGAGTATCAAAATATTCATTAAATTTCATATTATCATTAAGCTCTATGTAGTTCCCCTTTTCAAACCAAGAAATTATCTCTGAATAAGGATCAACAATTCGCTGGTCTTTATGATCGTTCTGGCGTCTTTTCTTTCCAAGCGGATCAGGAAAATATTTTTTGAAAACTTCTCTTACTGCCTTACCAATTAATGCTTTACTTACTTTGATGGCTCCTTCCTGTTCACCTTCAAATACAAGTTCAATCTTTCCTGTCATACCGGGCAAAACTGAATGCAAATCTGTTATCCTAGGAAATATGGTTGTTTCGTTGTTAAGTATTGAACGTCTTTCAGCATTGCTTACCAGATTTTCTATTGCTGAAATCGTCATTCTTGCACTTACCCCGGATTTTTGTTCTACAAACTCGCTCTTGCGTGCTTCTTGTGCTGTTGACTCGATAATTTCCTTCATATAGTAAGGTACTATTACTTCACTATCTTGACTTCTTTTCAGCCAGCTTTGTGATTCCGTTATTTTAATTCCATCTTCAATGTTTTTTGGATAGTGTGTAATTATCTGTGAGTCAATCCTGTCTTTTAACGGTGTAATAATATTCCCTCTGTTAGTATAATCTTCAGGATTTGCAGTATATACTATAAATATATCCAACGGGAACCGGATATTGAATCCACGAATCTGAATATCGCGTTCCTGCATTATATTAAGCAATCCAACCTGAATTCTTGGCTGCAGGTCAGGAAGCTCATTAATCGCAAAAATTCCGCGGTTCGTTCTTGGCACAATACCAAAATGTATTGCACCCTGATGTGAATAATGCAGCCGCTGTGTAGCTGCTTTAATAGGATCAATATCTCCAATCAGGTCTGCTATGGTTACATCCGGTGTAGCAAGCTTTTCGCCAAATCTTCTCTCTCTTGGTATCCATTCTATTTCAGTATTATCACCATAATCATTTACTGCATCAACTGCAAATTTTGAAATAGGATTAAACGGGTTATCATTAATTTCAGACCCCTTTATAATCGGAGTAAACTCATCAAGCAATTCAATCAGCATTCTTGCCATCATTGTTTTTGCTTGACCTCTTAACCCAAGAAATATAATATCATGTTTTGCCAGAATTGCATTTACAACTTGAGGAATAACAGTCTTTTCATATCCAATTATACCTGTAAATATCTCTTCTCTTTTACTTAATTTAGAAATTAGATTTTTTCTCAATTCATCTTTAACTGGAAGTACTTTATAGCCTGTTCTTTTCAGTCCGCCTATTGTTTCCTGAAAATCCTGAAACTTTGTCATTTATCTTTTCTTTCTGATTGTGTTTTTAAAAGTTAACAAAATTATTAATCTAAATCAATTTCATAATAAAACAATAAGATTTTAAAATTAAATATAATTTTTTTTATTTAAAATTATTACTTTAAACATCCATAAATAAAAAAAAGGATGGCACAGAGTCCATCCTGATTTAATTTATTTTAAAAAAGTATTTATTTATAATAATATATATAGGTATTTAGATTTTCAATTTCCTGTTTCTTATCTTCAGCATCTTCTGTCATCAGGTCACGCAAAGAAATCATACCTATAAGTTTATCACCATCCCGCACAGGCATGTGTCTTATATTTTCCTGCTGCATTATCTGCATACAGTCATTATATGAATCATGTGCTTCCATTAAAATAACTCCTCTTGTCATAACATCATCTATCTTTGTAATTTCCATATTCATTCTTTTAGAGGCACAGCGTATCATCAGGTCTCGCTCTGAAAATATTCCCCTTAGCTTGCCTCCATCATCAAGCACAGGCACAGCTCCCACATTATTTTTAGCCATTATTCCAACAACATCATAAACTGTCATTCCGGTGTTTACAAAAAACATTTCCTTTTGGTTGCAGATATCACGAAGTGATTTCATGTTGAAACTCCTTTCAGGGCACTAAGCCTTAAAAAAAAGCTGCAGCTTAATAAATATTTCACTGCATTTATGGAATTGGTAGTCATATAAAATAATAAATATTATCCGATAATGCAACTTGTATAATTTTTCACCTTAAAAATGTGCTAATTTTACAATAAGAGTTAGATTTAAGATTTAGCAAAAATTTACTAAAAACACACTTTTTATCAATTTTTTAACTCATAAGGTAAATCAGAATATTCTAGATCTTTTTAATTCATTTTCAATAATTTACATCTTTTAAGAAATATTACATTTTTCTAAAATTTTAATTTTTATAATTGGCAAATTAAAATTTCATCAATTCTTAAAATGATTCTATTTAATCGAATTCAATAATATTAAATATCTCTTTTTGTTTCTGCTTTTGCAGCTGGAGTATCGGCTACTCCTTCCTCTGTATCTATAAATGCAAAACGTGATCTGCATTTAGTTTTGAACTTTTCCTTTTCTTCAGGAGTCATTGCTTCATATTTAGCTCTAAGTTTCTGCTTCCATATTTCATCCGGGAAATGAGAGCGGTGCCTTCCGTACCCTTTTCCAAATGATCCAAAAAGAATTTTTGCAAGTACAAGAATTCCTAATGACTGCCAATAATTAATAAACGGACCATTGAAAATATCAGGAATAAGTACATTCCATAACAGCATAACAATTACGCTGGTAATAGCAAAGATAATGATCATTTTAAGTAAAAATAATGGACCTCTGATAAATTTTCTGTGTTTCATATATGTAGTAATCTGAATTTTCTTAAAAAAATTTTGAATTATATTTCGGTTATTTCATTATAAAGCTCTTTAAGTTCTTCACGCAGGTATAGCTCAGCATATCTCTTTCTCGAAAGCAGCGTGTTTATTCCGGTACCTGTAATCTCAGAAATTTCCTTATAGCTTTTACCTTCCAACTCATGCATAATAAATACCTCCCGCTGTTTTTTCGGTAATTTGTTCAGCAGATCTTCCAGCATTGGCCAGAATTCCCGCCGGTTATACAGTATATCAGCAGATTGTGTATCTTTAAATGCTTCATCTTCATACCTGAATGAATTATTCTCGCTGTCATCAAAAATTGTTTCGTTCATCCTGTCAAGCGAAACAGGTTTTATCTTTCTGTACCAATCTATAATTTTATTTGATGCAGCTCTAAATAGCCAAGCAGCTGTTTTTTCTATTGGATCTTCACGCATTGTCTTAGTGAACTGGAAGAAAACATCCTGAAATATATCTTCAGCATCAGTTTCAACAGCAACTCTCCTCTTAATAAAACCCAGCAAACGCGGTCCTTCTCGCTCAATAATATCCTTCAAAAATATATTTTCTCTTGTCTGCTTGTCTTTCAATTGATTATCTTTAACAAATTTACTTAACACATGCTCTTTTGAAATTGCAATTTCCATTTGCTATTTTTTTTCTGCTGTTTACACATTCTTAACTGTATATTTTTAGACGCTCCTAATGTTAAAATATTTTAACCCGTTAAAATAATGTTTTCAATTACTAAAATCTTTAAATTAACTATATATTATCTGAACAATTATATCCCTTTAAATGTTGAGAGAATAAATGTAATTTTGTAAAAATTTAAAGATTTTAAAGTAAGTTAATTGCAGGAAAATACTCAATACTCCAATTTCAAGGAACCCCAACTTGAAAATTACATCCAAAAAACAAAAAAGAAAAAATTTGGAATTTGGATTAACATTACACTCTTTATTTTAACCTGCATTACTGTTACTTTTGCTGGTGTTTACTGGCTGGGTAAAGATCCTTACGAAATTAGTAATTTTCACCTCGGGGTTACGTATGCTGTTTTAATAATACTTTTCTTATCATTCCATGAATTTGGTCATTACTTTGCTGCAAAATATCACAAAGTAGATGTTACTCTTCCTTTTTACATTCCGATGCCTTTTCCGGATTTGCTTAATCCGTTTGGTACTATGGGTGCTGTAATTAGAATTCGTGAACCTATTAAATCACGAAAGGCATTGTTTGATATTGGGATTGCCGGACCGATTGCAGGATTTATAATTGCCTCAGCAAGTATAATTTATGGGTTATTAACGCTTCCTGCTGTTGAATATTTATATAATATTCATCCTGAATATGCAGTAACGGGTATTCCTCCTGAAAGCGGCTTAACTTTTGCTAATACATTGTTGTATTCACTCTTAAAAAATATTCTTCCGTTACCCGTTAATTCATTTATTCCGCCCATGAATGAAATATATCATTACCCGTTTCTTTGTGCCGGATGGTTTGGCTTGTTTGTTACTTCTTTAAATTTAATGCCGGTGGGTCAGCTTGATGGAGGTCATATTTCATACGCTCTTCTTGGAAACTCTCATAAAGTTATTGCGAAAATATTTTTTATCCTGCTTGCGGTTATGTCGCTAATCGGACTTTCAAATGAACTTGGCTATACTAACTTAATACATTATGGTTCACTGATGTGGGCAGTTTGGGTAATTCTAATTTTATTTGTAATTAAAATCCAGCATCCACCTATTAATGACATGCAAGAACTTGGTATTGGCAGAAAATTGCTTGGAGTATTTGCATTATTTATGTTTGTATGCTCATTTACTCCAGCTCCCATAACTATTTGATCATTCATCATTTATTACTCTTCGGTAAGTTTCATGTTTTCTGAATTAAGGAACCATTTAAAAACACCTTTTTCTGTTGAAGGCTCATAACTTATATTACAGACACTTGAATTCTTAAAATTAAACTGCAAATCTTTAACCGGGTTATCTTTGATAAGTCCAATAGTAAAATTATTAACATCCGGGGCATGACCAAAAATACCAACGTTGCTGTAATGTGAGTGCCTCTTAAGCAGCTGCTGAAAGCGGGTAAATGAACTTCCGCCAATTAGCTCAATTGCTGTTTTAATTTCATCATCATATTTTAACACCGCTGCAAAAACTTCAGCAGTTTGCACAGCTCGCACTAAAGGACTGGAAATAATAATATCGGGCTTAACTTTCATATCTTTCAGTTTTTGAGCAACTATACGGCAGTGATTTCTGCCATGAATAGATAAATACCGGTAACCATCATCTGCAACTTCTGCATCAAGTTCAGCAGTTAAACCATGCCTTACTATATATACGTTCATTATAAGGTAATCCTTTCTGTTGTTTGTATATTTTCATAAGATAAATTTTTAGGAGGCTTATTATTAAAAATATCCCCCTCGGCATATAAATAGTTTTCAGATTCTGTTATTTTAAAAGGAAGTATATTGTTTTCAATGCCTTCTTTATACTTTGTTCTAACTTTTATATAATTATCAGTAAAGCCGTAAATATAACCATCTTCTTTTACTGATTCAAATAGAACATTTTGAATGTTTTCAGAATTTTTTTGGTAGAATTTTAACCGCTTACTATTTGATAGCTCTCTTAAAACTTTGCTTCGCTGTTTACGTATATTTATATCTACTCTGCCGGGCAAAGTAACCGCATAAGTATTTCTGCGCTCAGAATATGAAAACACATGGAGGTAACTTACATTTAGCTCTTTTAGGAATTTTAAAGTATTGCTAAATCTCTCATCAGTTTCTCCGGGGAAACCAATGATTACATCTGCTCCAATACCTGCACCCGGAATTTTATTGTTAATTTTTTCAATCAGTTCTTTATACATATCTCTGTTATATCTGCGTCTCATTAACTTTAGAGTTTCGGGGTCACCACTTTGCAGCGGAATATGGAAATGCTTGCAAAAATTATTTGATGAACTGACCAGATTAATTATCTCATCCGTTAAGAGATTTGGTTCAATTGAACTGATTCTGATCCTTGGGATATTAAGTTTTTCCAAATCATACAATATATCAATAAGTTTTTCGGGTTTAGCTGATCCATTATAATATTTATAATCTCCGGTATTTACACCTGTCAAAACAATTTCTTTATATCCAAGTTCTAATAGTTTTTTAGCGTTTTCAATAACTGTATTTAGCGGCAGGCTTCTGGATTTTCCCCTGGCAAGCGGTATTGTGCAAAACGAACAGTTATAGTCACATCCATCCTGAATCTTTAAAAATGCCCGTGTTCTAAATTCAACATCACTTGAATAAGCATAATCAAGATTTGTAATTTCATTACTTGGTGAAGTAAATACACACGAAAGTTCTTTCTTTTCAAAATCATTTACATAATCAAAAAGTCTGAATTTTTCATTTGCACCAAGTACAAGATCCACTCCGTGAATTTCAGCAATTTCATTTGGCTGAAGCTGTGCGTAACATCCGGTTACTATTATATATGTTATGGGATTTTTATTGAGTACACTTCGTATTATCTGCCTGCATTCTTTATCTGCATTATCTGTTACGCTGCATGTATTAAGCACAAAAATATCTGATTTTTCACCGTATTCTTTCAATTCAAAACCATTACTGTTGAATTTTCCCGCAAGTGTTGAAGTTTCAGAGTAATTAAGCTTACAGCCTAAAGTATGTAATGATACAGATTTAGCCATTTTTCAAAATTACCAATAAATAAAAATATATTTAAGGCAATAAATTTATTCTTTTTTATTCATATATTGATTAACTTTTTTGAATTTAATGTGTTAACTTTAATAGATTTGTAAATTTATGAATAAATTATTCTTTATAGTCCTGTTTTTTACAATTTTTGCATCCTGCAAATTATATTCAATTGAAATTATTACAACCTCACCTGATAAAAATATTTCTATTAATTTTAAGCTTAACAATAATGGAACGCCTCAATATAATATTACATTTAAAGGTAATACTATAATAAAGTGGTCTTCTTTGGGTTTGAAATTTGATGTGAGCGGTGAGCTGAATAAAAATTTAACTATTGCAAATTACCAAACAAAACAAATTGATGAAACGTACAAGATATATTCTGGAAAATCCGGATTTTCCAGAAATTACTGCAATGAAACTAAAATATTCCTTATAGAAAAATCTTCGCCATATAGAAAATTAAATCTATATTTCAGAGCGTATAATGATGGTACTGCATTTCGTTATGAAATTCCTATTTCTGAAAGCTCAAAATCATTTATAATTAATTCTGAAGAAACATTCTTTAATTTTACAGGTGATTACGAATGCTGGGCTATGAAAAAAGACAGATTCAGACAAAGTTATGAAGGTGAATACAGGCATTATAATTTAAGCAATATAGATAATAAGAATGGAGATTCAACAAGTCTGTTTCCTTATATTACTTTACCTGTAACTTTTAGAGCTAATGATAATTTGTATTTCCTGCTTTCAGAAGCTGCAATTATAGATTATCCGGGAATGTATCTGATGAAATCAAACAAAAATGTTCTAAAAACAAAATTATCGCCTGATACTGTGCATAAAAATATTTCTATAAGAGGAAATACTCCTGCACTTTCACCCTGGAGATTGCTTATTATAGGAGAAAATCCCGGAACACTTTTTGAATCTAATTTAATTATGAATCTTAATGATCCGAATGTTATTCTTGATGCAGATAAATGGATAAAACCCGGTAAATCAACTTGGAGCTGGTGGGCAGAAGACCGCGGTTTTGAGCCAGATTTCGGGTATCAGATACTTTCTACAAAAACTGTTAAATACTGCATAGATTTTGCTGCCGATAATAATTTTCAATACGTTACCCTTGATGGCGGATGGTATGGATGGTTTGATGCAACAAAGGATGATGCTATTCATGATATAACCAAATCACTTCCTGAACTGGATCTTCCCGAAGTTACAAGCTATGCTGCAAAAAAAGGAATCGGGATTATTTTATGGGTAGTATGGTATGAGCTGGAGCGACAAATGACCGAAGCATTAAATTATTACCAATCGCTTGGTGTTAAGGGAGTAAAAGTAGATTTTATGGATAGAGATGACCAATATATGACAGATTTTTATAAACGCACAGCAGAACAATGTGCATCAAGAAAAATGTTCGTTACTTTTCATGGTGCTTATAAACCTGACGGTTTAAACAGAAAATATCCAAACATATTAACGTATGAAAGTGTACTTGGAAATGAATATGCCAGATGGATTACAGGACTGCCAAACCCTAATCATAATGTTATGCTTGCATTTACTCGGGCTATGGCAGGTCCAATGGATTTTACTCCCGGTTCATTTACAAACAGTACAGAGCAGGCATATATTGGCAGATGGAAATACCCAATGACAAAAGGTACGCGTTCACAACAGCTTGCAATGGCAGTCGTTTATCAATCCGGAATTTTGACACTTTGCGAGTCTCCTAAAATTTATGAAAAATTTCCCGAATTTGAATTCTTTAAAAAGATATCCGCAACATGGGATTCAACATTATATTTAGATGGTCAAATAGGAGAATATATCATAATTGCAAGAAGATCCGGAGAAAATTGGTTTATTGGCGGCATGACAAATAATAATTCCAGAAAAGTTAAATTTAATCTGGATTTTCTTGAAAATGATAAATATTCTGCGGTAGTTTATTCTGATGCTTCTGATGCTGATATTAATCCTGAAAAAGTTTTTATAAAAAAAATGAATGTTCTAAAAAATAATAAAATTGAACTTAAAATGGCTAAAGGCGGAGGATTTGCAATAACACTTGAAAAAATGCCATAAAGTTAATTAATATTTCTGCTAAATGATTTTACATTTTCCCTTATTTTAACTTTTATTAAAAATATTACTAGATTAAATTAAAGTTGGTTAAGGATTTGTGCAAATTGCAACCATTTCTTCAGTAATTAAGTCTAATTTAATATAGATTAATCAGGAAATTAAATGAAGAAATTTGAGAATTCAAAATATATTACAATAAATAGAATCATTTTCTGTATATGTTATAAATTCTAGAATTATCAAAATATATATAAGAGCTTATATTGTTTGTTATATATATTATTTTTATTTTTACGGAGAGTTTTTACTGTAACATTTATTTATTTGATTGTAACAGAAAAAATAAATTAAGTTCTGAAATATAAATCTTATATTATACAATAACATCAAACTAAGTAAATACACTGTTAAATATTACATATATTTAACTCGTCTTTTGAATTTTCAATAAATTGTTTTGTTTAAAAAAGGTCTAATTTTATTTAATGTATAGTTTTAATATCAAAATATTTCTTATTGTGTTATATCTATTACTTCTTAATATTGGATTTTTTGCTCAGGAGGAAATAGAAAATGCAGGAAATTATAATAAAAACGAATCATCTATTAATACCGGGGTTGTAAAATCTCCAAGTATTGATGGAATTATAAATAATAACGAGTGGATGGATGCAAAAGTTTTCTCTGATTTTCATATTATGATACCAAAATCAGAAGATAAAGATTATGACAGTACTATAGCATTTATTAAGCAAGATAAAGAAGCTATATATATTGCGGTTAAATACTGGCCAAAGGGCAAGCTTATTAGGCAATCATTAACTCGTGATCAAAGCACAGAAGAAGAAAATGAATTTTTTATTGTTCTTGATTTGGAAAATAAAGGACAAAACGGGTATATTTTTGTTGTAAGTTTTCTTAACAATCAGCGTGATGCTATTGTTTTTAATCAGCGCAACCAGTCTTATGAATGGGATTGGCAATGGGAAAATAAATGCAAAATTATTAAAGAACCTAAAGATGGCGAGGCAGGATATGTAGAGCTTGAAATAAAAATACCTGTTGACCGCATGCAAAACAAGAACAAAAAACAGTTTGGCATTGATTTGCAGTTATTTTCATATAAACCTGACGGAAACTATTATTATTACAGTATTGCTCCTAATAGTGAACTTCTTACTCTTAAAAATCTCTATGAATTTGATATTAAAACTCCATTTGATGAAAAACTAAATCTCCGGTTTAATTTAACACCATTTGTTATGGCTAATAAATTTAATGATATCAATGCCAAATTCCGTTATGGAGGTGAGTTTGCTCTTAGCCTTGATAAACACATGCTGAAAAGTACATACCACACAGATGAATCAACACTGGAAGCCGATCCTTTCAGATTCGCATTCTATGGCAGGCAAATATTTCTGCAAGAAAAACGTCCGTTCTTTAGTAAAGATCTTGATCTGTTTAATACGCCCATTAACCTATTCTATACTCGGGCAATTCAGAATATTGATTATGGTTTTAATTATACATACAGAAGTGATAAGTTCAAGCTTGGAGCGGTTTATGTTCAGGAAGATAGTGTTTCTTATTTGCCCGGTTCAAAAAGATCATTTGTTGCTCTCAGGCCAAAATATAACTCAGAAAAGTTTAATGTTGGCGGACTTATTGTCCATTCCCGTGATACATTAAATAGTTTTAAGGAAACTGTTATAGATCTTGATGCAAAAATTAAAGGACCTTCAAGATTCTGGTTTATTCCGCAGTTTGCCCGCAGCTTTAATTCAGATGGTACTGCTGCTAATATGTATAACGCATATATGTTCTATGAAGGTAATCCTAACGGTGGACCATATATGGACGTATCATATACCAGATATGATTCAAATTTTAATGCATCAACTTTATTTAATGATTACGGTAATAATTATGATGAAATTAGCATTAGCGGCGGATACCAATTTATTAGAAATACTAAAACTTTCAGTAATATCAATATTAATGCAGGTTATTACAGGGCAAAAAAATTGAGTGATGGATTTAATTTTCAAAATGGTGCAAATTTAAATATTTTTTATAAAGTTAATGGCTGGCTTAGTGCCTCACATTCTTTTAATTATGATAGACCTAACGAAACCGATAATAATGGAAATATTCTGCTGAATCCCGATGGTACCCGTTTAGTTCATAATAACCTTCTAACTGAGCAAACTGCAAAAATTCTCTTTGGAAGCTATTCTTTAAACATTGGATTCTTTGGCGGAAAATATTTTGGAAATACACTTCTTAATCCTTATGCTGAGATTGATCTTTCGTTTTTTGATCGACTTCGGCTTCTGGGCAGTATAAACTTCAGGAATGATGGAGAGATAAAACAAACAATTTACAGTGTTAAACTTGACTTCAAAGTTTTTGAAAAACTATATTTAAGATCTTTTTTTCAGAAGGATACTTTTGGCAAACGGGCATTGTGGAATACAATGATTCAGTACGAATTTTTTGGCGGTTCTAATGTTTATCTTGTTTTAAATCTCGAAGGCGACCGCCTGCAATACACCAGAAGATATTTCAAAGTCAGTTATGAATTCAAATTCTAATTTAATATTATAATTTATATTCACTCATTATTAAAGTTAACAGCATTAAAAAATTTTTCTTTAATATATTTTGTGAATTAGAAGTTGAATTAATTATATACATTTTTCAACATATCTAATATTTTAGATTTGCTGTTGCAGGTATTTTTACATTCATAATTTATAAAGCCGTTTTAAACGGCTTTTTATTTAGCAAAATATCTTACGAATTTTCTGTTTATTTTTATATTTATCTTTTTATTATTTTAACCTTATGATAAAAAAATTTTTTACTAAAGAGCGTTCATTTGTTCTTTCGGTTATTATTCTTGTAATGTTTCATTTTTTCGATTCAAGCGTTTTCTTTCAGACTTCTATTCTTCTCGAGGGCTTACTGTTTCTTATAGTATTTTTTGTAATAATTTATGCTGCATTTGGAGTTGTTCATCACGCCGAATTGCTTGCTTATAAATTTGGCGAGCCTTATGGCACAATGATCCTGACTCTTTCTGCAGTTACGGTTGAAATTATAATGATTGCAGCAATGATGATGCACGGAGACGCCGATCCTGAAATTGCCAAGGATGCTATATTTTCTACTTTAATGATTCTGTTAAACGGATTAACAGGGTTGATTATGCTTATTGGAGGATTAAAATACGGAGAACAGAAATATAATCTTAAAAGTACTAATTCATTTTTTTCTATGATAATTGGTATAATAGGAATCGGACTTTTTCTGCCGCTTGTAATTCCCCTAAAAAATTACTCATTATTTGAAACTTTTCTGATTTTTATATCCCTGCTGCTCTATATCTTTTTCCTTAGAATGCAGTCTAAAGAACATAACTATTATTTTAAATTTGAAGGAAGAAAAAAGAATATTGATGATGAACATGAACACCTGCCAAAAAAGGAAACGATAAGCACTTCATATCATTTAATCATGCTTATAATAACTATTGCGGCAATTTCAATGCTTGCAGAAAACCTTTCTGTATTTGTGGATGATGGTATTGAAAAGCTGCATTTACCGGTTAAAATTGCAGGAGCAATTATAGCTCTCATAATTGTTTCTCCTGAAGGATTAACTGCTATTCGGGCAGGGTTAAGTAATGATATGCAGCGGGTAATTAATATTTCTCTTGGTTCAATGCTTTCAACTGTCAGCCTAACAATTCCTGCTGTTTTAATTGTTGGTATTTTAATAAAGCAGAATGTTATTCTTGGGTTAAACCCAATTCAATCTGCAATGGTTATAATTTCTCTCTTAGTGGGGCTTCTTTCATGCAAAGATGGTGAGACAAATGCTCTTCAGGGATTTATTCACTTTATGCTCTTTATTACATTCATTTTCCTGATCTTTGTACAGTGATAAAATTTCTGCCTGTACTAATTATTTTACTAACCCTAAAAACAAATTCAGACTCTCTTTCAGTTTTATTTCTTGGAGATACTCATTTTGGTGAAAATTATCAGTACGACCCCTTGTATAATCACGGCAAAAATTTTATTCTTAATAACGGGTATGATTACTTTTTTTATAACGTAAAAAGTATTCTTTTAGAAATGGATGCTGTGTATTGCAATCTGGAAACTCCATTAACAAAGGATATAAAAATTATCAGCAGCAGAAAAAAATATCTGCACTGGTCTAATCCTGATAGTACCGTAAAATATTTCAATAAATACAATATTAAATATGTTTCGCTTGGCAATAACCATGTTATGGATATGAGCTTGGATGGTTTGTATAATTCCATTGATGTGCTAAATAAAGCGGTAATAATTAAATTTGGTGCGGGCTATGATTTGAATGATGCATTATACCCCTCAATGTATATAAAAGATGGTTTTAAAATATTTACTTTCGGCGGATTTGAATATCGTCCAAATTACGATACTCTGTATCATTATTATGCGGGTAACTCAACTGCTGGAGTTAATGTATTAGATACAATTAAACTTAATGAAAGCATTTTATTTTATAAAAAAAATTACCCTGATTCATACATTATAATTTATCCGCATTGGGGCAGTAACTACGGAAAGGTTAACAAAAAACAAATTGCTTACGCTCATAGCTGGATAAATGCCGGGGCTGATGCTGTTATTGGTCACGGGGCACATACCATACAGCCGATTGAAAAATTTAACGGAAAATATATTTTCTACAACATAGGGAATTTTATCTTTAATGCACCCGGCAGATATGCGTCAACAGGTGCCAAGCCTTATGGCTTAATGGTTAATTTATTGATCAATAAAACACCTGAGTACAAACTTTATCCTATTTATACAAATAACAAAAAATGTAATTTTCAGTTAAGAGCGCTGAATGAAGCAGAAAAAATTGATATGCTTGAAGAATATTTTACAGAAATATGCTACCTAATATCCCCGGATGGTTCAATTTTATTAAAATAAATTACTCCCGTGTAACTTTTAAATTTATTGTATTTGAGCTCAGCTCCCCAATCCAAGCATTTACATATTCCTTACTTTGTGAATCAGTATATCTGTTGTTTATCAAATAAAAGTTCTTCTCATCACTTAAAGTACTCCGGTATTTCACATTAAAGTTCCAATCACCCGCAGGAGGCATACTTCTGCAAGGCCATACAACAGTAAAATAATTTTCCCCAACTGCTGAATCTCCCGGAACAATCGTTACAAATGAATTAAATGTATCATATACATACTTATTAAATCCCCCTGAGCTATCAACCGGAAAAAGTCTGAAGCAGTTGTTGTAATATGCAACATCAGAAGGCAGATATTCCAAATCAAAATATGGCTCAAATTTTACCTTAACAGTATCTTTTGAAATATTATAAAGTACATACCGAATAAATAAATGATCATCAATATTACTGCTGAATGAAGTGTTTTTAATTTCTGTTTTATCAGCTTCAATTTTAACGCTTAATTGTTGTGTATATATTGTTGCCCCTGCAGTTAATAATACAGCTATAAATAGTGTTTTCATTTAAAAGAATTTGATTTTATAAATAATCTGATGTTATTGCAAGTGTCATCAATCATAGCATTCACAGCTTCTATGGTTTGGCTTGATTTGTGCGGTGAAAGCACAACATTTGGCAGTTCCCAAAATGGAAATTTAGCAGGAAACACCGGCTCTATTGATTTTCCTGGATAATTATACCACACATCTATTGCCGCACCTTTTATAACATTGTTCTTTAATGCATTATACAATACTTCCTCTCTTATTGTTTCGCCTCTGCCAACTGTAATTATATACTTATCTTTAAAATTTATAATATTTTCAGCATTTATTATATCCTTTGTTTCATTAGAAAGTGGCAGTGTGTTAAAGATAATTTCGGAATCAGCTATTGCTTTATTAAATTCATTGGTAATTAAATTGGCATATTCATCAAAACCATTTTTAACATTTCTCCTGAAACCTGTAATATATACATTAAACGGTTTAAGCAGTTTTGCAATTTCACTTCCAATAAAACCGTATCCCAGAATACAAATTCGCTTATTATGCAAAGTGATCCACATTTCGTCATTATCATTTGAGCGGTTCCAATTACCAAGTTTAAGGTTGTTATGATAATGCACAACTTTTCCAAGCAGTGCAAGTGTTAATGCAACTGTCTTTTCAGCAACATAAGGTGCGTTGGCATGAGTATTGTAAATTTTAATATCTCGCTGTTTTGTTAATTCTACCGGAAAATTATTTAAACCCGTATAAGGCACAATTACTGCCATTAAATTTTTTGCTGAATTTATTTCATCAGTATTTAGCCTGCCTGCTATTATACAATCAGCTTTTGTGATAGCATATCCCCTATCTTCTGGTTCAATTCCGGCTGTAAACTTTACATCAGGAAACTCAGCTCTAAGTTCATTATACCTAATTTTCCAGCGTGCATTAAAATTATTTAGAAATAATATATTCATTTGCTCTTGTAATTAACAAAAAAGGCAGAACCATGTCTGCCTTTTGGATCAGCTTAAAAATTTTATGCCAGCACTTCATCACTGACAAGGTAAAACCTGTCAATAACTGCTTCAAACCTTGAGCCGTCATCAAGTAACATTGTGTAATTTCCTTCCATTGTACCCCAGTTTGTATTTAAAGGACACTGGCTGCGGTACTCAAATGATTCACCGGGTTCAAGTTCAGGTGTGTAGCCAACAACACCCGGACCTTCAACTTTTTCCAAATCTCCTTCGGCATTAATAATTATCCAATGTCGGTAAAGAAGCTTTACTTTTTTATCACCGGAGTTTGTGATAATTACCTTATAGCTGAATTCATATCTGTTTTCCGCCGGGTTTGATTGCTCGGGAATATATTCCGGAAAAACCTGTACTCTTATACCATCGGTTGTAATATCGCTTCCAATTTTGGAAGATGATTGATTTTGTGAAGTTATAACATTTTGCATTTGTAATTTTAACAGATTATTTGATAATAATCAATTGAGTTTTGAGGGAATGATAAATTTTTGGATAAAATGGAAA
Source organism: Ignavibacteria bacterium (assembly GCA_020852705.1). Lineage (GTDB taxonomy): Bacteria > Bacteroidota > Ignavibacteria > Tepidaquicellales > OLB5 > OLB5. The sequence goes on from JADZAP010000042.1 coordinate 121,149, forward strand.
TAGTATTACAAATTAGAAATCCCCTCGTAAATCGGGGATTTCTAATTTCCTGAAAAAACTTACTTTATCAATACCATCTTTTTCACATCTTTAAACACGCCGGCTTCAATTGAATAGAAATATATACCGCTTGCAAGATTCGATCCGTCAAAGTTAACACTGTATTTGCCGGCATCTCTGTATTCATTGTTTACAAGCCTTGCAATCTCTTCACCAATTGCATTATAAACAATAATTGTTATAAAATTACTTTGCTTCAGGCTAAAGTTGATCTCAGTAGTTGGATTAAAAGGATTAGGATAATTTTGTGATAATTCAAATTTAACCGGATTTTCAGTATGAATATTATTGGGTCTATCAGGAGAGCTTACCCAATATCCCATAATTGAAACAAAATCAGACATTACGGAAACATCGTCATATTTATCAACTGCAACAATTTTATATCTCCAATAATCGTTGTTATTATTATTTCCTAAAAGGCTGCAGCTAACCAATACACCATTATATGGATCATTATCAATAAAATTTGCAGTATCATTTGGAGAGTAATCGTCATATGTACCTATGTAATAATATGCGAGCGGTGGTATATTACTGTTATCTGAAGTTGCCCTGTAAATTTTATATCTCTTAAATGTACTGCTTATACCTGCTGATCTTACCATATCAGGCTCAAGGTTATTATCCCAGATAACCCTTGGATATCCGTATGTGCCGTTGCAGGAAGCAATTTCGACCGATCTGTATACCATTGGTTTAGATGGGGGCGTAGCTTCAAGTATTGCATCTTCATCTTCAGTATTTGCTGCTGCCTGATATACTTTAACTGTAGCTACTTCGCTTGAAAGATTATCATAATAAATAAATATCCCTGTCTGGTTATTATTAATATCTTTTGTGTTCGGACTGGAATACGGGCTGAAGACCTGGTTATAACCTATCACCCAGGCATCCCACCTGTCACCCATTGTTTCCCTTGAGCAGTAAACTTCCTCGGCATTTGTAAATACCCTGTCTGTTCCTCTTACACCAAGGGATGTATGCCTTTTACCGGGGGTAAACCATTTATTATGATAGCCCGTACCAACAGAATATGTATAATCTGAAACGCTATGTCCATCTCTGCTGCTCATTCTTGTGTTATCATAAATGGCATCATATGGATTGTCATTATTTCTGCCAATACCTGATTTATAAAATACAGGCAGCTGCTGTGATGAGCTCCAATCAGGCGTTGAAGTGCCGTTTAGCCCCCAGTTCCATAACCCGTC
>JADZAP010000069.1 GCA_020852705.1 Ignavibacteria bacterium
ACCATCTTCTTCACATCCTTATATCCATTTGCCTCCAATGAGTAAAAATACATCCCGCTTGCAAAATTTGTACCATCAAATTGAACTTCATAGCTTCCTGCCTGTTTGTATTCATTGAAGCTGAATATTTCTTTGCCAAGTATATCATATATCTTGATTGTTACCTGTGAACTTTGTGGAATATCATATCTTATGTACGTAGTAGGATTAAACGGATTAGGATAATTCTGATATAAATTATATTTATCTGGTATTTCACTTGAAATTGGCTGTATTCCTATAACACAAAGTTGGGTTACAAAACCGTGTGAACTTGTTGGTGGTGTGAGTAATGTATCCATAAGAGTAATGTTAGTAACAAGTGGAATGTGACTTCCTAAAATTCCGCCGGAATCTACTGATATACTATGAGAAACAGTGTTACCACATGTATTTCCATTATTATCAAACTTCACAATATAAAAACCTCTTGCTCCTGAAATCCCCCCATAACCAGCTGTAGCATAACCCCCATCAGTAGTTTGTATAATAGAGTATGCATAAGCCAATCCTGGGTTATAATCTACAACCCTGCTCCATAGCAGCGAACCAATTGGGTTGAGCTTCAAAATGAACATACTACTATGTGCTCCTGTGTAACCCGCAACGGCAAAACCACCATCTGTTGTTTGTACGATTGAATATGCTCGGTCTAAATAAACTGAAATAACTTTAGTCCATTGTAACAAACCAATACTATCTAATTTTGCTAAATACATTTTATCACCATTAGGGAACGATGAAGTTCTCCCTGCTACCGCAAAGCCACCATCAGAAGTTTGTACAATTGAATATGCAAAATCATCTCTTGATCCTCCTATAGTCTTTGCCCATTGCAAAATGCCCTTTGAATCAAACTTTACTATAAACATATCTGAGTCAATAGAATCTGTTGCGCCTGCTACAATATAACCCCCATCAGTTGTTTGTTTGATACAACGCGCATAACAATGTCCTCCAATCTTTTTGCTCCATTGTAATATTCCCATATTATTGAGTTTAACTATAATCATTCTATCAGGTGCAAAGCCGCCTTCGCCAGGGGAAATAGCAGCGGCATATCCGCCATCGGTAGTTTGTACAACAGACCAGACAGGATCTCCGGAGTTCAAACCTCTTGTCCATTCTATATTACCCTCCGGGTTAAGTTTTATAAAAACCGTACGAAAAAATTGATATACCTCACTGTAGCCAGCTACAATATACCCACCATCTGTTGTTTGGGTTACTGAAAACGCAAGATCTTGCAGAGTTCCGCCTACTGTCCTGCTCCATTGAAGCTGACCGGAAGAATTGAGTTTTATAATGTATATGTCGCCAAAGGTGTCATTTTCTCCGGCTGCAACATATCCGCCATCTAATGTTTGTATAATAGTGCGTGCTTCTCCTATGTTTGAGGAATCTCCGACCACTAGTTGAAATTGAGCTTGGCTTAAGCAAACATTTGCACCTAAAAAGAAACAGGTAAGATAAATAAAAATTGATAAA
>JADZAP010000070.1 GCA_020852705.1 Ignavibacteria bacterium
CGGCAATTCCGCCTGCGCCTGCGGCTATTCCTGCAGCAACTAATGGAAATGGCATTATAAAACCCTCATTTCTGTTATATTTTTAATGGTTATTATCATTTGAGTAACTTTACTTATTGTTTTTTCTATTTTTGATATATATTTTTATGTAAATAATTCTTAAAACTTTAATCCGGTCATGAAAACAATATTATATATCTGCCTTTTTACTTTTGCCATTACACTTATAAATTCCTGTGGTGATGATACTTCTACTAACAATAATGGGAATCCTTGTAATAAATCTATATCTTTAGCTACCCCGCCTGATTCATCCGTTTTCTATCTTGTTAATCATACCGATACTACAATAAAATTTACCTGGTTAAAAGCTACTTGTGTACCTGAGAAGTACATTTTCGAAATTGGTTATGATGAGAACACTTTTCCTTCTGTAAACTCATACCCAATCAACGATACTTCATACACTTTTAATTTAGGTTTCGATTCTGTATGGTACTTTTGGCGCACGAAAGCTGTTTATTCGTCTGATACAATTACTACTCCTTGGAGATTTCTAAAATATTTTGCCAATTAAAACTTTACTAAAATGAAAAATCTAATATTTTTATCAATTGTTTTCTTATTTTTTACCGCCTGCAATTCAAAAGAAGAAAACTCTAAACTTATAGATGATTCCTCAACCCCAAATTCTGTTTATGTTTGTACCGGTCCTTCTTCCAAAGCCTACCACAATTCAAAAGGTTGTGATGGGCTAAGAAATTGCTCTAAAGAAATTAAATCCGTTTCAATCGAAGAAGCTAAAAATATGAAACGCCGCCCGTGCGGTTATTGTTATAAATAATCTTGCAGATGAAAAAGATAATTTATCTTCTTTTTTTAATTAGTCTCTTTCCGTCTTGTCAACAAACTCCAAATTATAAGGCTGAACTAGAATCTCTACAGATTGATTACGATGAATTACAGGATAAATATTCTTCCCTCGAGTTTGACAAAGAACAAATAGAATCTGAAAATGAACAGTTAAAATCTGATATTGAAGAACTTCAGGAACAATTAGATGAAGCTAATTATATCATTGACGATTTGGAGTCAAGAGGGATAATATATTATTACGAACCCCCCCCACAAAAGAAACCTAAAAAGAATAAACTATTTAAACCCTTTTTTAAAAAATAAATTAAATTTTCGTTCCTTTTCTTCCACCCTGGAGAAATTCAAAAAACATTTCTTTTAATACAAACTTTTTAATGTTTGCTTTTGTCGAGCTCTCACTCGAAACTTTCAGCTTCACATAATTAATCCTTTTTCTAGCATACTGCCCCGATGAATTATTCCTGAAAGTAATACTCTTCTTAAATAATCCTGATAGCAGCCAGTTCTTATTATGCAAATTTCCTGAACTGCTCTCATTACCGGTCAATTCAATATTTATTTTACCTTCTGTAAACTCACCTAATACTACTTTCGTAACCATTTCATACATCAAATCCAGCCGGTTAGCTATTTTGTTTAATATCCCGGTACCGCCGCTCAGGTATTGCGCAAAGCTGAAATCATATGCAATACTGCCCTCATCCTGGTATTCTGAAGTTCCAACTGGCTCAGTAGTGAATATCTTGTTTGTTGAGTGGAATAAAAGCTCCCCGTTTACACTCGAGACAAAATTATTTATTGAGGCATTATAAGTGTATATCTTCCATTGTTTATAATCAATTTTATAAATGTAAATTTTGCTGTTTAGATAGAAAAATACTTCCCTTCGGTTTGGATAAAATTTAGTAA
>JADZAP010000043.1 GCA_020852705.1 Ignavibacteria bacterium
GTGCATCTGCAACTGAATCAGGAACTGCGGTGTTGGGTCTTTGGTTTATAGAATCATTATAATGGTTACCGTCATTTCCATAAGCTGTCATAGTACCGGGGTTGTAGGCAATTCTGCCTGCGTTATAAATACCGGGTGAAAGTAATATCATATCAAACCTGTCATCCATTCCACCGGTTGAGCCGCCTCCAAAAGCTCTAACCCTTGGAGACTGTGTATGATACTGCCTGTATATAAACTGATTCCATGTACCGGTCATTGTAATTGCATCGGCAAAATGTCCGTTACCGTTAGTTATCTGTTTAAGTTTTATATAAGCCGGCTCTGAATCTTTATAAATATTAAAATCACCGCAAACAATATAAAAACTATTAGCGGGAATATTAGCAGTAAATTTTCTTAAGCTGTCAACTTCAGCAGCACGCTCGTTTTCATTGCCCTTACCGGTGCTTGCTTTTAAATGCACAGAAAAGATTCTTAAAGTATCAGCAGGATAATTTAAATGAACTATTTTAAACTCATTAATATCCCTTACTGCTGTTTTAATCGGAGTATTGCTGATAAATCTGAACTTTGCAGTTTTAAAAAAAATACCGTTATCAGTATCCGGACCATCATTAAAAATTCCCATAGAATAAAAATTACCATAGGCATTCATTACATTGCTTAAGAAGCCATTCATACCGGCTTGACTTGTCATTTCCTGCACAACCAAAATATCGGGATTTGATGATTTAATTACAGTTCTAAAGTATGGGTTTCTGATTGATGAATCTACATCAGGATAGTTAAGCAGGTTATAAGACATTATTCTGCAAACATCCTGTGCATAAAAATTAATTTGAAAACCTGCAAAGATAAGCAGTAATAATATTTTTAGAAATTTACGCAAAGTTAATGCAAAGATAACTTGTATATAATAGAATAAAAATGAAAAACCCCGCACTTTAAACGGGGTTTTAATTTACTGCAAAATTAAATTTTACTTTGTTACAATCATTTTTTTGGTTTGCGTAAACTCAGGGGAGCTTAAAGTATAAAAATATACACCGCTTGCAAAATTTGAAGCATCAATTTCAGCGTTATACATACCCGCCTTAACAGGTCCATCAAAATAAACTGCAATCAGCTGACCCAAAGAGTTATATATTTTAAGCGAAGCATTGGTGTTTTTAGGAATTGAAAAATGCACATTTGTTACAGGATTAAACGGATTGGGATAATTTTGTGAAAGTTCATATTTTTCAGGAATGTTTGTCCCCTGCTGATTAATACCTGTAACAGTAAATGATGAAGAAACACCCTGCTGAACTTCAGAAACATTAAGGGCACCGTTATCTTTATAAACAAAAATATCAAATTTGCAGTTACCCGGTATCCACCCAGCATCAAAAGTTGTTGTAAAGGTAAGCGGGTAAGTTTGGTTTTGGTTCCATGTACCTGAATTAACATTTGTGCCTGCTGCACCGTTTACAATATTTCTTACAACATCATCATGTATAGCATTTGAATTTCCCGGGCAGTAACCGTTGCCTGTTTGCGCATAAACAAGATGATTTTCTTTTACTATATATAAAACTTTATACTGACCGCTTAAAGTTTGCAAAGCGGTAGCAGTAGCATTAACACTTAGCACACGTGTCCCAACATTATAACTTGAAGAGATACCATCAATTTTAACTGTTGAAACCGGACTTTGCGAAAGTCTGTATTCAGCATCAGTAAACATTGAGCCCCATCCGTTGTTTGAACCCAGACGTCTATCAACCAAACCAGATGGATAGCCTGAAAATCCAAGCATACCAATTATACCGTTTCCGTTAAAGTTTCTGAAAGGGTCATTACCTGCGCCATGATAAGCAAGTATTACAGAGTTTGGATAAGTAACTGCCAAATGACGCGCCTCATCATCACCGCAGGGACACCATTGGCACCAAGTACCTGTGCAGAACTCGAGTACAACATTTCTGGGTGAAGGTGTGCAGTAAACAGTATTTACAATAGTATCGTTAGATAAATTCTGGTCAGAGCCAAGTGATGTGTAGCATTTAATTGTATAAGTATTTGATGTAAAGCTGAAATTTGTGAAATTAACAGTCTGTACCTGCCCGGCTGCCAAATTAGAAACATTTTGAGTATTTGTATAACCGCCGGGATTAATTGTCATAGTAACATTGAATGATTGTGAAGTTGTACCGTAGTTACGCACCGAAACCTGCGGTGTTAATCCCTGCGGAGTAAAACCCCATTTAGGAGAGATGATACTGCTTAAGCCGGCATCAACTGAATAAGGAACGCCAACTCTGATGTTATCAAGATATAGGTTATTGCCGAAAGCAGTTACACCTGTAAATTTTATTTTGTTAGTTCCAACAGGAAGTGCATTTCTTTTTGTAGCCCACTGTGAAGCAGTAGGTACAAACATATCGTATGTTGCGGGTGCAGTTTTTAGGGGACCTGACGGACCGCCAAGATAGCTTACAAGAAGAGCCCATGTTGAACCGTTATTTACGGAGTAATAAATATCAAGTCTGTCATTTTCAGCGGCACCGGTTGTATAGGCATGGTCAAAAATTAATGAATCACCGGCAGTAGAATTTGGGAATGATTTGGTAGTAAGCTCAAAATTGCCGGAAGAGTAATCGTAAAAATCAGCAAAAGCACTGGAAAATCCCTGCCCGTAGCCGCTTGCATAAGTTGTTCTTATAAAATTATAGTTTGAGGTATTAGTAACCGTCCACCCCGCAGGCGGAAATGCAGGGTTTTCAAAATCAGCCAGCATATATACTGTACCGGATGAATAGATGAAGGATGTAAATAATATAAATACAGCTGAAGCTGTAATTAAATTTTTCATGGTTTTAAAAATTTAATGATTGGAATTTTAGTAATAATACAATATTATTATAGAAGAAAAAATTTAATTTTTAATCAACTGTTATAAGACCCCACTTGTCCGTTGGACTGCCCTCCCCCCAAAAAGGAAGATGTGACAGAGTCAGCAGTATTAAGGAACATTCTTATAAATTATATTAATTTTATTTCTTTACAATTAGATTTGTTGATATTTTAATAATTTCAGTGTATTTTTGGAATGTTAGAATAATTGAAATGTTGAAGGAATGTGCAGAAAACCACAACACAAACCGCACTTAGCAAAAACTGCACAGCTCTCCTCCAGAGTTTGTCGAAAGAAGCCCGACCCACAACCCAGACTTTTGTATAGTAGCCACCAAACCACCACACAAAAATTAACCTAAAAACTAAAGACAAAAACTGATACCAGCAGGTAACAAAGTATTGCTACTTTAGCGGCTGAGGTACTGCTATTGAACATTGGTACTAATTATCCCCCGCTTTAGAAATATATATACTGTACAGCTAACGAAAGAAAGACTAGGTCAGGAAAATGCCGAATAAAATGACTATCTTTGTAAAAAGAAAAAAATATATTGTCACTTTGGAATAACGACACTGAAATTCAATTCTTTATGGAAGCACTAAAAAATTTTGCTTCTCCAGAACAATTATTTTATAATTTGCAAAGTGGATACTTTGCATATATCCCAAAAGGTTCAGATGCAGAAGGTCAAACTTTGCAAAGCAGGAACTCTTTAATAGGACAATTTACTGAAAAATGGTGTAAAACTCTTTTTGAACCAATTGCTAAAGAATTGGGGATGTATGCAATAAATAGTGTTATTTGTGACGAAATTGGACTTTCAAGACAATCAAGTGCAGACCTTGCTTTTTGTACTACCAATCAGAGAATCCAAAAACCAGAAAATATTAAACTGCTGTTTGAAATTAAAATGAGTATTGTATCGAACTATAATTTTACACAACCGAATAAAGTTGAATTTATTGGCGATTACAAGCAACATAAAGGAAATCCTGCCTTACTTCGTTCAGACTCTATGCTAAAAGCAATAGGAAAATCTATAAATATTCGTGTTTCTGGAATTGCCTCCACAAAAATACCAATTATTGTTTTAGGTAACAGCCCGATAACTGAAAGTTATATTAAAAAGGTGGACTTTCTAAAAACTTCTGGAGTTATTCAAGGTTTTTTGTCATTGAACCCAAAACCAACCAATTCAGAATATATAAAAGAAACTCCGAAACTTGGTTTTCAAACAATATTAGAAAGAAAACAGCTACTTAATAACTTAAAGGAACTTGTAACCAATGATATGAATTATTTTTCATCAATGATTTCAAAATTGAAATTAGGAGAAATAATCCAAATTGCAAGCCAAGAATCAACTGACATTACCAGAGCAGAAAAATTTTTAAACTTAATTCGAAGTTAAAATGAAAAGACAAAACAGTACAGAGACAAGTGCTTTCGGAACAAACGGAAGAATTAATCACGATAGTTCAAAATTTTATAACTCTAAATTATATGCAGAACTTGGAACCAAAAAGGAAGTTGATAAAAACGAAACTAATTTCCCCGGCAATTTAGAAAATAAATTTATCCTTGGTTCTGCCGAGAATATGAAAGAATTGCCAGATTATTCAATTCATTTGATGATAACTTCACCACCTTACAATGTATCAAAAGAATATGACGAAGATTTGTCTTTAAAAGAATATTTACTTCTTCTTGAGAATTCATTTAAAGAAACCTACAGAGTTCTTGTAAATGGTGGTCGTGCTTGTATTAATGTTGCTAATCTTGGAAGAAAACCGTATATACCTTTATCAGATTATATTTCCAAAATGATGATAGATATTGGTTTTAATATGCGTGGCGAAATAATTTGGAACAAAGCAGCAAGCGCAAGTCCTTCAACAGCTTGGGGTAGTTGGCAAAGTGCAGCCAATCCAATATTAAGAGACATACACGAATATATTTTAGTTTTTTCTAAGGGAGATTATAAAAGAGATAAAGGTAAAAAAGAAAACACGATATCAAAAGTGCAATTTATGGAATGGACAAAATCAATTTGGACAATGAATGCTGAGAGTGCAAAGAGAATTGGACACCCTGCACCATTTCCCGAAGAATTACCAAATAGATTAATTCAGCTTTATTCATTTACTGGAGACATTATCTTAGACCCATTTATGGGCAGTGGAACAACTGCTGTTTCTGCTTTGAAAACGGACAGAAAGTTTGTAGGATATGACATAAGAAAAGAATATATTAACCTTGCAGAAAAAAGAATTGAATCGTTATTAAAACAAACAAAGATAATATTTAACCAGACAGTATTGGAAAAAGAGCCACAAACCGCTAACAAAGGCTAATTATCCCCTGCCAACAATAATACCAATAGATTTATCTGTATATATAAATTTAAAAATAAACTACATCTTTGCGGTATAATAAATAAAGGAACATCAGCATATAATCTCTGATATGCCTTGTAATAAGGAAGTTTTCTCTGATATGCTCCCTGCCGTTTATACCGAGCTCTTTTGCATATTCAGGTTCATTAAGCAGCTGTTTAAGATAGTAAGCAGTGCCATCAATAGAATAGCTTAATATACCCGAATACTGGTGTTTAATTTGAAGCGGAATTCCGCCTACGGCACCTGCAATAACAGGTTTAGCTTTCCACAATGCCTCTGCAACAGTAAGTCCAAATCCTTCTTTCAAAGATTTTTGCAGAACAACCGTTGAAGCCCTTTGCAGAGCATTAATTTCTATATTACTGCCCGGATCAAGAAATAAAATGTGAATATCGGGATCATTCCCCGCTTTATCCCTGACCTCTGCAAGAACCTTCATACCTTCGGGGTCATCTGTGGCACCGCCTCCGGCAAGCACAAGCTGGCAGTCAATATATTTTTTTACTTTTTTATAAACTTCAACTACACCAACAGGATCTTTTAAGTAATCAAATCTGGAAATTTGGGTAACAATATGCCGTTTCATATCAAGACCAAAGCCCTCAACAATTTTTTTAATAGTTTCATCATCAAGCTCTTTATTTTTATCAGCAAGCGGATCAATTGAGGGAGAAATAAGCACCTGCAGAACAGAAAGTTTTCTTGAAAATGCGGGAGCTGAAAATACTGTGCAGTCATATTTTTCAATATAAGAGTTCAAAAATTCAATTACATCTTTTTGCGGAGAGGTAAAATCAATGTGGCATCGCCAAGCCCAGCTGCCTTTTTTAATTTTCTTTTCATTTATCAGCCCAATTGGCTGAGGGTCATGGATGAAAAAAATATCAGAATCAAGCTCCATATTTTTTGCGTTTTGCTGATTAATTTCTTTAAAATACTCAAAATCATCTTTGGTAAGTTCAGTCGCGGTTCCGTGCAGTGCGTTATGCATTTTTTTGGTAATGTTAAAAAATTTTTCATCACCTTTAATAACATCCCATTTAGCATCAATACCAAGCTGCTGCAGCATAGGTATCATACCGGTTAATATTTCAGCTACACCTCCGCCAACTGCAGTAGAGTTAACATTCAATATCCTTTTACTTTTAAGTTTACCTGCAATTTTATGCAGGTCATTTATTGTTGAGCTGCCAACTATATCTGAATAATTATTTAGATCTGTCATAGCTGCTTATTATTTCAATTAATTCACTTCTTAAACCTTCAAGTGTGCTAGTGTAAGGGTCAATTGAAGCAATTTTTGCTGCAAGTTCATTTTCACCAATTAAATCAAACCACTCAGCAAAATCATTTCTGCTTTGACCTTTGCGAAGCTGTGCCCCAAAAATATGAAAATACAATGAGCTTAAGGAAACTGTTCTAAAGATTTCGAGAAATTCCTTAATGTTAGAAGCTGATTTACCAAGGGGCAGGCAGAATGTTTTACAAGACATAAAACGGAATTCATCACCGGGAGTACAGTTAATACATAATGCATCTTTATATTTATAATTTTCAAAGGATGCAATTATTCTTTTGCGGAGATCATTAATGTTTGCAGCCGAAGTAATATCAACACTTGAAACATGTTCGCTTAACTCTCTTAAATTAAGGATATTCCTAAGCCAGTATGCAAAATCATTTGGCGGTTCAGGAACAAGAAAAATGTGCTGAACTAAAAACCTGTGTGTGTGAAAATAAACTGAACTCTCAGGAATAGTTTTAAGATGCTCCAGGAGTTCGTTCACATTTTTTGCCGAAATTCCAAGCAGTATAGGCAGGTTAAATTCAGAATAAAAAATAAATTTGTTTTCTACAGGGTTCATTTAATTTTAAATATTATGAAGTTACATCAGCAGTAATTCTTTTTCATTTATTGATTTAATACCGTTTAAATTTGATTTAACATTTATAAACTGTTTAAGTATCTCAATTAAATCATTACAGTTTTCAAGGTTATATTTTGCATAAGTGCTGGAAATTCCGATTTTAACAGAATCAGCATTTGGGGGGAGAGCTTTAAACATATCTTCATCTGTCCAGTCATCTCCGGCACAGAATATAAAATCATATTTATTTGCAGCTAGAAGTTTAGCAGTAATATCCCCTTTACTGATGCCTTTATTTCGTATCTCAATAATTTTATGTCCTGGTATAACCTGCAGGTCAAGCTTTGCAGTTATATCATTTAGCTCATCATGCAGCTCTTTTGCTTTAACAGAGCTTTGCTCGGGGTCGCTTTTTCTGAAATGAAAGACCAAGGAAAAATCTTTTTCTTCAATAAATGATCCGGGTAAAATATCAGTATAATACTCCAGATAAGGATAAATTATTTCTTTCCAGTCCCTGGTATAAATATTCTGCAGTTTCCAATTGCCCTGTTTTTGCTTTAACCAAGCGCCATGCTCAGCAGAAATTGTAATGTTTAAAATATTAAAGCATTTATCAAGAAATTGCTTACTTCTTCCGCTTATAATTACAACATCGGTATTTTTCTGTTCAGAAAGCTTTTTAAGAAGCGATAAAAGTTCAGGCGGAGGCACAGCTTTATCGGGGTTTGAATCAAACTGCACAAGTGTACCGTCATAATCAAGAAGAAATACTGAGTTAACGGAATTTCTGTAGTTTTTGTAAATTTTAATTAAATTTTCATCAACAAGCAGTTTCATTTCCCAGTTTTTTTGAACTGCTTTAATATTATCAAGTGCTTCTAAAAAATATTTAGCCCACCTGTTCACATTATAACGTCTTAGTCTTGCCTGCATAATAGTATTTCTTAATATCTGCTCATCAATTGGCATTTGGAGTGCCTGTTTAATTGCTTCTGAAATTTCGATTTCATTATTGGGATTAATAATAATTGCTTCGCCAAGCTCTCTTGATGAGCCGGTCATTTCGCTTAATATAAGAACTCCTGTTTTATCGGTTTTACAGGCAATATATTCCTTTGAAATTAGATTCATGCCGTCTCTTAATGGAGTAATTAAAGCAACATCGCTTGCTTTATAAAAGCCGGCAAGGGTATTCATATCTACTGACTGGAACTGATAATTAATAGGGATCCAGTGAATATTGCCAAACTTACCGTTTATATATCCAACCATTTCATCAATTTCTTTTTTCATAAGGTCATAGCGGTCAACACCAATTCTGGATGGAATAACAATCATTATTAGATTAACTTTTGCGTGCCATTGTGGGTAATCGTTCAGAAATTTTTCAAAACCTTTAAGCCGGTTTATGATACCTTTAGTATAATCAAGTCTGTCTATAGAAAGGATTACTTTTCTTCCCTTAAACAGCCGAGAAATTTTATTAAGCTCTTCAACAGCTTCACTTGACTGAGAAGCATCAGCAAAGCCGTTAAAATCTATACCCATTGGAAAGTTATCAGTTTTTACAATTCTGTAAGGCAGGTTTATTAAACCTGCATTGCTTTCAAAACCAAGAATCCGCTGAACACTATGAGTAAAATATTTTTGATAATCATAAGTATGAAAACCAATGAGGTCACTGCCAAGCAAACCATGTAAAATATTTTCGCGCCATAGTTTAGGCAGCATCCTGAAAGTTTCATAAGAAGGAAATGGAATGTGAAGAAAAAATCCAATTTCAGCATCAGGAATTTTGCTTCGGAGTAATTGAGGAAGTAGCATTAAATGATAATCATGAATCCATATTTTATCTCCGGGTTTATAAATTTTAAGGACTTCATTGCAAAAAGCTTCATTAACATAGTTATAAGTTTGCCATTGTTCGTTATCATATGATGTATAAACCAAAAAATAGTGAAACAGGGGCCATAGAGTTTTGTTACAGAAACCAAGATAAAAGTTATCCATAATTTCAGGAGAAAGGTTTACGGGGTAGAGCGAGTTTTTGTTAAGTTTATCAATTATGGGTTTTTTAAGATTATCGGGAATAGTATCACCGGGCCAACCTATCCATTTATAGCCGGGTTTTTGAGAGTCTTCAAAAGAAGCCAGATAAGATTTCATGCCGGTAACAAGCCCGCCGCTGCTGTTATGCAGAGTGAAATCATTTCCTTCTATTGTTAATGAAGAAGGCAATCTGTTTGATATAATTAATAAACTCATGCTGTGATGACTGTTAATTTTGCTGATAGTTTATAAAAAGTAAGTGATGAAATTTTTGTTATACAATATTATAAACAAATTATTTGGTTTAAAGGTTGTTAAAATTTTGCAGTATTATTGAATATATCTTTATAAAATAAAATTTTATGAATAAACCGCAAGTAAAATTAAAATTTTAATTGCAAAAAAATCTGTAAGTTACTATTTTACAGTTAAACATTTCTAAAGAAAAAAATGATTTTAAATGATTGTTTGGAAAATAAAAGATTATTTAAGCAGGTTAATAAAAGTATTGTAAAACAAAATATCAGATTTAAATTATTGTAAAAAAATCTTAAAACCACTCCCCTGCCGGTGAAAAAAGGTGCAGATTATTCACCTAATTTGAAACGAAAAGTTCAGAAATACAGTTACAGTATTTACCTTTATAATATGTACTTTATAAGTTAAATTTAATTCATACTATTAAATTTTTATAAAAATTTACTATGTAAGGTTAGCGAATTTTCAGAGAACCTTTTGGAGTGATTTACTTAATTAATTAAAGCAGAAAATTAAAATCAAATATTAAAAATATATTATGGAAAATTCAAACGGCAACGGGAAATGTCCCGTAAATCACAACGTAACTAAGTTCAGCGTTGGAATTGGCAGCCGGAAAAACAAAGACTGGTGGCCAAATCAATTGAACTTAAGCGTACTCAGGCAAAACTCAGCACTTTCAGATCCGATGGGAGTAGATTTTGACTACGCAGAAGAATTTAAAAAACTTGATTATGAAGGAATTAAAAAAGACCTGACGGCTTTAATGAAAGATTCGCAGTCATGGTGGCCTGCAGATTTTGGTCATTACGGACCGCTGTTTATCCGCATGGCATGGCACTCAGCCGGCACTTACCGCACAAGCGATGGCAGAGGCGGTTCCGGCGGCGGTCAGCAGAGATTTGCTCCGCTGAACAGCTGGCCTGATAATGCTAATTTAGATAAAGCACGCAGACTGCTTTGGCCAGTTAAGCAGAAATACGGCAAAAAAATTTCGTGGGCAGATTTAATGATACTTGCCGGCAACACTGCATTAGAATCAATGGGATTTAAAACCTTTGGTTTTGCCGGAGGCAGAAAAGATGTTTGGGAGCCGGAAGAAAATGTTTACTGGGGTATAGAAGAAAAATGGCTTGATGGCGATAAACGTTATTCAGGCGAACGTGATCTTGAAAATCCGCTTGCAGCTGTACAAATGGGTTTAATTTATGTTAACCCCGAGGGACCAAACGGCAATCCTGACCCGATTGCTGCTGCAAAGGATATCCGTGAAACATTTTCAAGAATGTCTATGACAGATGAAGAAACTGTTGCACTTATTGCAGGCGGTCATACTTTTGGTAAAACACACGGTGCCGGTGATGCAGCAAATGTTGGAGCTGAACCCGAAGCTGCTGATATTACAGAGCAGGGTTTGGGGTGGATTAGCAAATATAAATCAGGTAAAGCCGGCGATACTATTACAAGCGGATTAGAAGTTACATGGACAACCACACCAACAAAATGGACAAATAATTTTTTCTGGAATTTATTTGGATATGAATGGGAGCTTACAAAATCTCCGGCTGGTGCAAACCAATGGCAGCCAAAAGGCGGAATGGGAGCAAACACCGTGCCGGATGCACATGACAAAAATAAACGTCAAGCTCCAAGAATGCTGACAACCGATATTGCCTTGCGTCTAGATCCGGAATATGAAAAAATTTCACGCAGGTTTTTGGAAAATCCGGATGAGTTTGCAGATGCATTTGCAAGGGCATGGTTTAAATTAACACACCGCGATATGGGTCCAAGAAGCAGATATTTAGGACCTGAGGTACCTGATGAAATATTGATATGGCAGGATCCGATTCCGGTATGTGACCATACATTAATAGATGAAGATGATATTGCAGAGCTTAAAGCTAAAATACTGGCAGCGGGATTATCAGTATCACAGTTAGTAACAACAGCATGGGCATCAGCATCAACTTTCCGCTCAAGTGATAAACGCGGCGGTGCCAACGGTGCCAGGATAAGACTTGCTCCACAAAAGGATTGGGAGGTTAACAATCCAAAACAGCTTGCTGATGTTTTGGAAAAACTTGAAGCTGTTAAAAAAGAATTCAACAGCACTGCTAAAGAAGGCAAAAAAGTTTCACTTGCTGATATTATAGTGCTTGCCGGAGGTGCTGCAATTGAAAAAGCAGCTAAGGATGCAGGTATAAATGTTAATGTTCAGTTCACACCCGGCAGAATGGATGCCAAGCAGGAAGAGACAGATGCTGAATCGTTTTCAGTACTTGAGCCATTGGCAGATGGTTTCAGAAATTATTTTAAGATCAACTTTCCCGTTAAAACGGAAGAGTTATTAATTGATAAGGCACAATTGCTGAACTTAACCGCACCTGAAATGACAGTGTTAATTGGCGGTATGCGTGCAATGGGTGCAAACTGGGATGGCAGTAAACACGGAGTGTTTACAAATAGACCGGAGCAGCTTACAAATGATTTCTTTGTGAATCTGCTAGATATGGGTACAGTATGGAAAGCTGCGGATAATACCAATGAAATATTTGAAGGTAAAGACCGCGAAACAGGTGAGCTTAAATGGAGTGCAGCAAGGGCTGATTTAATATTCGGTTCAAACAGCGAGCTAAGGGCATTGGCAGAGGTCTATGCCAGTAATGATGCAAAGGAAAAATTTGCAAATGATTTTGCAAAAGCATGGTCAAAAGTAATGAATAATGACAGGTTTGATGTGAAGTAAGTAAATTTGAAGTAAGGTAAGTAAGTAAAACTATACAAAATTAAAAAGCACCTGAAGAAATGAGGGTGCCTGTTTTGTAAATATATTTTTGTGAATTTAATAATTTTTCCATGTTTGATTTCAAAAATTTCGTTACAATACTTATATTTAGTAACAATATAAATAATTTGATAAAATAAATACAACATGAAAGCACAGGGTAAAACAGTTAAGGAAATTTTGGCAAATGTGCCTCCTGAAAGATATGAGTCATTCAACAAACTGCATAATGTAATAGTTAAAAATCTGCCAAAAGGATTTGAACCTGCCATAAGCTACGGCGGACTTGGTTATGTAATTCCGCATAAGTTATACCCGGCAGGATACCACTGCAAACCGGCAGAGCCCCTGCCCTTTGCAGGAATTTCTTCGCAAAAGGATTCAATTAATTTTTATCACATGGGTATTTATGCTGAACCAAAATTATATAAATGGTTTACAACTGAGTTTCCCAAACACACCAAGCAAAAGCTTGATATAGGTAAAAGCTGCGTAAGATTTAAGAAGATAGATGATATTCCGTATAAACTGATTGGCGAATTAATGAAAAAATTGAGTGCAAAAGAGTGGATTGAGATTTATAAAAAGAATTATGTACGCAAAGGAAAGTAAGAAAATTGTTCATTATATATTAAACAAAAATTTAAACTATTTGCAAAATTGATTATTGAAATACCGGTAATTAAGAACTGAAAAGGGTAATATTATTCATTTGATAAATTTCTGATTTTTAGTTAAATTTGCAATTATTTAATAAAAGGAGCCGTAGTTCAGTTTGGTTAGAACGCCTGACTGTCACTCAGGAGGTCGCGAGTTCGAGTCTCGTCGGTTCCGCCAAAAACCCGCGTTTTTGCGGGTTTTTTAATTTATGCCATATTATACTTACATAATCAGAAGTAAAATTAAAGAAAGATTTTATATCGGTTCATCTGATAATCTTCAAAGAAGATTAATATTACATAACGAAGGCAGATCAATTTCAACAAAAGCTTATATACCGTGGGAATTAGTTTACTTTGAGAAATATGATAATAAAACTGATGCACTGAAACGTGAAAAACAACTTAAGAAAATGAAAAGCAAAAAATATATAGAATGGTTAATCTCTAACCACTCAGGAGGTCGTCCCGCCTGCCCCGATAAAATCGGGGATTAAATCGGGAAGTCTCGTCGGTTCCGCAATATAAAATAAGGCACTTAGAGTAAAATCAAAGTGCCTTTAGTATTTTCTGGCTACGATATGGCTACGATTTTAATTGAAACATTTCTTATGAATCACAAAAAATTCTTTGAAAGTAAATTACCGTTATACAATTTACTGTTGATGAATCACTTTTAGAAAATTGGGTTTTCAAACTTTAACCGACCGATGTTATCAACCGATAAAAATTTAGACTTTACGAGCAAAATTATATGTTGCACTTTAGGGCAACTTTGCTTATATTTGTATGTGGATAAAAAACTTAAACATAGATCTATTATTTTTTATAAGGACTACTTTCAAATGTTCTTTGTTAAGCAAAAAGAAAAGGTCAAAGATAAAATTATCTGGACTTTTGATTTAATAGAAGAATTGCCAAAAGTTCCGGAGACTTATCTCAAACATATTAAGAATACGAATGGGTTGTATGAAATCAGGTTACAAATTGGCAGTGACATATTTAGAATCTTCTGTTTTTTTGATAAAGGACAGTTAGTAGTAATCATTAACGGTTTTCAAAAGAAAAGTCAAAAAACACCAAAAGAAGAAATTAAAAAAGCAATAAAAATTAAACAAGAATATGAAGAAGAAAACAAATAACATAGTAACTCTCGAGCAGTTCAAAGACAAGAACTTTGGTAAACGTGGTACTAAAAAACGTGACAAACTTGAAGCAGGTTATAAGAACTTTAAACTCGGAGCTTTAATTCAAGAAGCTAGACTTGAAAAAGGGTTGACACAAGAAGAACTTGCAAAAAAAGCAGGAACGACAAAATCTTACATTTCAAAAATCGAAAACAATATCAAGGAAGTTCGTTTTTCGACACTTCAGAAAATAATTGAACTCGGTTTAGAAGGACAACTTCAACTTTCAATTCGATTTTGACGATAATGAGTTAAAAGTAAAAATAATTTATAAAATTATTTATTATAAAAGGGGATTATTATAATCCCCTTTATGATATAAGTTACAAATAACCTTGCGTGGTTTTTATTTAGCTGTGACCCAATAACATCATTATCTCAAATAAAGGTTTACCTTCTCAAAATTGCTGTTCAGCCCGTTTCGGTCGTAAAATGATTTTAGGATATTTTTATTGTCTGCGTAATTCATTGTTATGTCTGTTCGCTTCTTGCAATTAGTTTCATGTTATCAGAGTTGTGAGCCATTGCCCATAAGGTTTTATGTACTGCCGATGGTGGGGTATTTGAAAAACGTTATCCCAGCACTTGTACAAATGTCCAATCAAATCCGTTCTGCCCAGCTTTTGCAAATACCAATGTTAGCGGTAGTTTTTTTGTCTGCACAATGCCTGCTACTGTCTTTTGGCTTTAAATAAAATCACAAATTCGTTTATTAAAAGTCCTGTCAATGCATCGATTACAAAGATTGAAATAAATTGTATCAATCTAATGTTGTCATTTCCTGTATGTCTGCTATAATTTCTGATTGATAACAATAGCAGGACGTCGATAATAATTCTTCTTTTCCTTTCCATAATAATAATATGTTTTACGTTTTTGTTTTATGTTGTTCAATCCCTTTTTTACTTTTTCTGAATGCCATAAAGAACTGAAAAAGTCCAAGAAGTATGTACGTTATTGGAAGTGCTTTTTTACCTAAATGAAAGAAGTCTATTGCTACTATAATCGATAAAATACCTTCAATGAAAAAAAACACACCGTCAACCCAAGGTATTTTTCTCTCAATAATTGGGTGAAATAATGCAATAGATAGAAATACAAGTCCTGCCAATGCAAACAGTTTGTAAGAATCGTGTCCGCTTTCATATTTTTCATAGGAGTGGATAAGAATGACAACACCTGCACCTATGTGTGCAAAGCGTTTTCTTTTGTCTCTATTTTTAATTAAATGTCTTAAATGCATTTGTCAAATTACTGGGGTCTTTAAAATTACCGCTAACGTTTTGGGTATTGCCGAAGGTGGGGTGTTTTAGAACTGCCGTTGATTTGAAAAACTAAAGTTCGGTTAAGCACAAAAGTTCAAACGGTGCAACTCGCTCATGCTTGCGTTCAAACCGCTTGTTGGCAATACGATGTTACCGGCATGTGGCTATAGTTTCATGTTAGGTTAGTCGTTTGATTTCAGCAGCAATCTGTCCGATGACTTCTTCGTTTTTTATTTTGTCGTCAATGCTGAAAACTACGAATACCTGTCCACCGAATTTTTTATTGAAGTCGGAAAAACTTGTTTTCATTCTCTCTGTTGCAGAGTAATTGCCGAAATTTGCCTTTGCGGTTACGGGTTTGATTTGAATACCAAACGCCTTTTTGCCAACCCAACCAAGATAGTCAATGTCGCCTGCATGGTCAAGTTCGGGGTCGCTTTCCTCAAATTTTACATTCGGAAATTCTTTTGCAAGATTATCTTCAATGACAGACTTCTCACGAATAAAACCGTCATAAGTTCTGTTGATGGTGAGATTGAAAATGTAATCTACGCAATCTTGTAAAGTCAGTTGGTTAAACGCCTCTGTCCATTCTGGAATTACAATTTCTTTGATTTTTACGAATAACCTTTCGCCAAGTTCTTCTAAACTTTCTTTCGTGATTTTGGTCGATGTCTTGCCGTCTGTGTTGGCATTTTCAAAATACCATTTCTCCCACTGCTCAAATGTTTTCGGCTGGCATTCACGAATGAGAGCCATTACCGCACCAACCTTGTTTGGTCGTGATAGCTGATAGGTTTGCGTTGCGTAATTGAGAACTTTCTCTTTCTTGCCAAATTCTTTTGAAAAGCGTTTAATTACTGGTTTGGGCATGTGCTTCGTGAAATAAGTTTTGAAATTTCTGTTTGTATTTGAAATCCATGTCGCTGTCAACTTGCACCAAACCGTTTTTAATTAAGTGAGCATTGATGAAAGTTTTATTTTCTAAATATAGATAACAAAGCAAATAGTTTTTACTGTCGTATTTCACTGTGTCGTATTTCAGGAAAACTCTTTTACCTTTCGTTTTGTTAGACAGAAATTTAGTTGCTTCCCCATTGATTATAGGGTCTTCTTTGATACCAATTAGTTTTATAGTCAGGTCATTACTCAACCGAATTAACTCTGGGCTGATAACTTCCTTTACTGTAAAAAATTCTTCTCGTTTGGTTGAACTATCCTTGTCAATTTTAGAACCGAACTGAAGTTTCTTTACGTCAATTTTTTTGTCAAGAGTATGAGGGTCTTTGAAAATGTATGGTAATTTTTGGATTTCTTTTTCAAAGTCAGTAATTGGCGGTTTTTGGATTATGAACTCAAAAGTTGTTTCATTCAAGTCCTTTTGATGAACTTCCAACTTTTCTTTGATGATAGGAATAAATTCAGGATTGATTTCAAAACCAACCGAATTTCTGTCTGTATTTTTTGATGCTAATGCTGTTGTTCCGCTTCCTGCAAATGGGTCAAGAACAGTTTCTCCAACAAACGAAAACATTTTGATTAGTCGTCTTGGCAATTCTTCGGGGAACATTGCAATATGTCTGCTTTGTCTTGCTCCTGCAAAATTCCAATGACCTGCAAAGAATGTGTTCCATTCTTCAGCAGTCATTTTGGAAAGTTCTTTTTGTTCTTTGGTCGGTTTCGGGCTGTCGCCTAATTTTTTAAATATGAGAATAAACTCGTAGTCCAATTTCAAAATTCCGTTTCTTGGATAGGGATATGAACCCATTTGAACGCCACCGCCTGTTGTGTTGGAGGTTGTTACTTTTTGCCAAATAATAGCACCAAGATAATCAAATCCGATGTTTTCACAGAACTTGATAATTTCTTCACGAATGGGAATGACTTTGTAACGTCCGTAATAAACTGCACGGGCAAATTGGTCGCCAATGTTCACACACAACCTGCAGCCGTTGTGAAGAGTGCGGTAGCACTCTTTCCAAACCAAGTTCAGGTTGTTGATGTAATTCTCGTAACTGTCGTGGAAACCGATTTGGTTGTCTGTGCCGTAGTCCTTTAACTGCCAATAGGGTGGTGAAGTAATAGCCAAATGCACCGAATTGTCAGGCAATTCAGCCATTTGTCTGCTGTCTCCGTTTATTATTTTATGATGAGTTTTCAAGTCGTCTTATATTAAAAATTTATCTCGGTCAAATTTAGTCAAAATGTCGGGTTAACCGTCCAAATGTTATCAAGTTTTCACCTGTAGTACGATGGTAGCACTGTCGCTCTGCCATTTCCGCCAACAATCAAATTTACGCATTACGTAAATTTATTACAATCTATTTTTGGTTAATATATTAATTTTGTTGTGTTATACGCAATGAACGTTTCGGGGTTTGTGATGGCGGGGATTATTAGCACTAAAATTCAATAGAATTACTGCTGTTGAATTTGGCACAAATGTTTCATAGTAGCACTTCTGCCGCCATTTTGGAAATACCTTGTTAACTGTAGCCCGAATGGTTTTCAGTTTATTTGTTGCTCAATTTTTTGGCGAATGCAATTATGTGTCCGTCAATATCAGCAAAATAGCAAACTTTGTCGCCCCAAACTCTCTCTTCAATCGGGCTGATGAGTTTCGCTCCTATTTGTATCGCGTTTTCAAATTCGAGTTCTATGTTTTCAATGTGAAAATAAAGTTCACATCTTGGTATTCCGTTTCCTTGTTCTGGATGAGGTGTTTTGTTCGAAAGTATTTTTGCAATTCCGTTGTTTGGCATTAGCCCCAATTTGCAGTTTTCGGCAAGTTTAAATTCTGTCATTCCCGGAACATTCAAGTTTGGATTTTGTCTGAATAATTTTGTGTAAAAGTCCGCACTTGCTTGTTGGTTGTTTACATAAAGTATAGTTTCTATGAGTTGGATGTGTTTCATTTTCGTTCAACAATAATTAATGATTTTGTTCAGTTAATTTACTCAAATAATTTTCAAAATCTACGATAGTTTTATTAGCAAGTTTTTCAGGATATTCATCGTTCCAAAGCTCAAAAATTTCTTCTTTTTGTTTTAAGTTTAATTCAGTTTGTTTAACAATTTTCATCGGGATTGTTTTCTGTTCGTGAGTTCGAAACGGGTTGCCACTAACGTTTCGCGGCTTGGCGAAGGTGGCGATTTTACCACAAATGTTCATACGAAGCACACTCTTCAAATTTACGATAAACTGTCATACGAAGAACTGAACCGCCACTTTTGCCAAACCGCTGTTAGTGGCTGGGCTTCTTTGTTTTTCGTCTGTTAGCAACATTTTTTGTCCTGCTGAATTGGTGGACAAGCAACACTTCCGTAGCTACAATAAACACAGCAGTCGCCTTGTTTTGGTTTTAGAACTTGTTTGCATTTTTCACATTCGTAAAAATATTGGCA
>JADZAP010000044.1 GCA_020852705.1 Ignavibacteria bacterium
AATTTTAAATAAATATTAATAACTAATATATAATTTTTAAGCAGTATGTCCGGACACTCTAAATGGTCAACAATTAAAAGAAAAAAAGGCGCTATTGATGCAGCAAGAGGGAAAGTATTTACAAAGATCATTAAAGAAATCACCGTTGCTGCTCGTATTGGAGGGGGAGATATTGAAGCAAATCCCCGTTTAAGACTTGCAGTTAATAGTGCAAAATCAAACAATATGCCTGCCGATAATATCACACGTGCAATTAAAAAAGGCACTGGCGAGCTTGAAGGTGTAAGCTATGAAGAAATTACTTATGAAGGATATGCCCCGGGTGGTGTTGCACTTATTATTGAATCTATGACAGATAACCGCAACCGAACAGTTGCGGAGCTAAGACACATGCTCACAAAAAACGGCGGAAATTTGGCTGAATCTGGTGCTGTAAGCTGGAATTTTGAGCGTAAAGGTGTTATTACTGTTGCTAAAGGCAGCTACACTGAAGATGACCTGATGAATGTTATTCTTGACTCCGGCGCTGATGACATGAAAGATGAAGGTGATTTTTTTGAAGTTACTGCTTCAATTGAAAATTTTGAACCTGTAAGAAGAGCTATTGATAGTTCATCGCTTAGCGGTGCTAAAATAGAAAGTGCTTCGCTGCAGTATGTGCCTAAAACTACTGCAAAAGTTGAAGGTAAAGATGCTGAAGCTGCTTTAAAACTAATTAATGTACTTGAAGATTATGATGACGTTCAAAATGTATATTCAAATGCCGATATTGATGATAAAGTGATGGAAGCTTTTGGCTAAAAAATTGCAAATTTCAAATTACAAATTTCATATTGATTATACTTGGAGTTGATCCCGGTACGCTTTTTACAGGTTATGCTGTAATTAGCGGTGTAAATGAAAAGCTGAAATTGCTCTGCTGTGATATTATTAAAAACCCTGCAAAAAATTCATTTCCAATTAGATTAAAACACATTTATGACGGACTTGTTGAAGTTATAGAAAACTACAAACCTGATGAATTTGCAATTGAAACAGCATTTTACGGCAAAAATGTTCAATCTACCCTAAAGCTTGGACATGCAAGAGGTGTTTCTATTCTTGCAGCAGTTAATAAACAAATTCCTACAACTGAATATTCACCGCGCGAAGTTAAAAAATCTGTTAGCGGAAAAGGCGCCGCTTCAAAAGTACAGGTTAGATATATGGTTTGCTCTGCACTTGGTATAAAAGAATCAAAACTGCCAAAGCAAACCGATATATCTGATGCAATTGCTGTTGCATTATGTCATCATAACAGGCTGTTAATGTATTTGGGAAACAAAAATACTTTACCCACTAAAAAAATAAAACTAAAATCCAAATCAAGCCGTTGGGCTGAATATATTAATCAAAATCCGGGACGGGTACTAGTTAACCGATAGATATTTTATGATTGATTTTATTAAGGGCAAACTTATAAATAAAAAAACTGCTTCTCTGGTAATTGAAGCAGGGGGAATTGGCTACAGCATTAGTGCAACACTTGGGGCTATTGAGCAAACCGGAGAAATTGGTTCAGAAGTATTGATGCCGGTTTATCTTCATTTTAAAGATAATCCAATTTCAATGATGCTCTATGGTTTCAGCAGTGAAACTGAAAGGGAGTGTTTTAAACAGATAATTTCAGTATCCGGTATCGGTCCCAAAACAGCTTTGGCAATACTTTCAGCAATAAATTACAATGAGTTTATTGAAATGATTATAAAGGGCAACTACCACCCGCTGACAACAATTTCAGGTGTAGGCAAAAAAACTGCCGAAAGAGTAGCTGTAGAGCTGAAAGATAAAATCGGTAAGATTGAAACTGATAGTTCTTTTACATCACTAAATACAAACAAACTTGGCGAGCTTGGTAAAGCGTCTGAAATTATTTCTGCGTTAATTTCGCTGGGTTATAACCGGCTGGAAGCTGATAAAATGGTTAAACAGATATCTTTAAGAAATGATTTTATGGAAATGCCTGTTGAAAGTATTGTCAGAGAAATTTTAAGGGGAAAATAAATTTTCAATACATTGATGAAATTTTAAAATGATTAACCTACCCCTCAAACTCAGTTTTATCAATTTCCTCAATTGGTATCGGGTAGTTTCCGCTGAAGCATGCATCACAGTATCCTGTATGCTCACCGTGTTTATTTATACCCTGCGGCACTGAATCATGCAGTTTTTCCAGTGATAAATATTCAACTGAATCTACATCAAGGTATTCCCTAATCTTTTCAATATCCCGGTCGCATTGGTTAGCAATAAGTTCTTCTCTTGAGGGGAAATCCATCCCATAATAGCACGGAGAAATTATAGGCGGTGAAGTAATTCTTAAATGAATTTCTTTGGGCTTAGCTTCTTTTACAAGTTTAACTAACTGTTTAGCTGTTGTTCCGCGGACAATTGAATCATCTACTATTACTACTATTCTGTTTCTTAATACAGATTTTACTGTATTAAACTTTGCTTTTACCTTAATTTCTCTGTTATCCTGACCGGGCTGTATAAATGTTCTGCCTATGTAATGGCTTCGTATTAGTCCCAATTCAAGTTTAACATAGGGATTTGTTTTTATTGTCTCAGTTACAAATCCAAGTGCTGCAGTATTGCTTGAGTCAGGTACACTTATTACTACAACTTTTTTATCTTCAACATTGGCTTTAGGTGTGGGTTTTTCAATTGAAAGATTTTTGCCAAGTTTTCTTCTTACCTTATCTACTGTATGCCCAAAAATAGTTGAATCAGGACGGGAAAAATAAATATATTCAAATATACAGTGTTTAGTTTCATTTCTTTGTTCAATAAAAAATGATTTAACCTTACCTGTCTTTATTACATCCTCATCAATCTGAATTACTTCACCTGCCTTTAGGTCTCGAATATATGATGCATTAATGATATCAAATGCACAGGTCTCAGAGGCAAACACAAAACTCTTGCCAAGTTTTGCCATTGAAAGCGGGCGAACAGATAGCGGGTCACGGATTGCAAACATTTTATCATCAGTTAAAAGAATAATTGAATATGCTCCCCGAACATTTCTGGCTGCATCAAGAACTTTATCAATCATTTCATCTTTCCGCGAGCGTGCTATAAGATGTAAGAAAATTTCGCTGTCTGTAGAAGTTTGAAACAATGTTCCTTCATCCTGAAGTTTATTTCTAAGCTCTTTTGTGTTTGTAAAATTTCCGTTATGTGAAAGTGCCAGATGCCCTTGTTTAAAATTCACCTTAAATGGCTGAATGTTTGCACGGCTATCCGATGCCCCTGTTGTTGAATATCTGTTATGACCTATTGCAGCAGTACCTTTTAAAACATTAGTTAGTATATTTTTGCCTGAAAAAACATTTAATGCTATTCCATGTCCCTTATGAATATTAAAACGGTATCTTCCGTCTTCTAGTATTTCTGAAACACATATTCCTGATGCCTCTTGACCTCTGTGCTGTTGTGAGTGCAGCCCGTAGTATGCCATAACAGAAGCCTGTGGGTGGTTATATATTCCAAAAATTGCACAGTTGCTTCGGGGTTTATCCTCACCGTCAAAATCGTTTGGGTCATTGTTCAGAATCTTGAAATTGTTGTTTAATTCTTTCACTGTTTATTTATGATTATATTATACTAATCTGATATGATTGCTGAAAATCCATCCGCGGTCTTGTTTCCAGCATTCTACTCTGTATATTCCTTTTTCTTTTACATCCCATGAAATATTCATTCCTAGTTGGGAATTTATTAATTTACCGTTATGAACAAGTTTTATTTCGCATTCATCGGGTACTAATACTTTTAATATTACATTTTCATTATTTGATGAAATTGTATCACCCATATTGCATGTTATTCCTTTAAATTCAGCGTAAAACCTGAATCCTTTGGCATTTCCATTGTAATAATTGGCTATAAAACATTTGCCTGTTCTTAATGCATTAAGTATTTGGAATTTATCCTTCTCAAATGATTCATTTTTATTCTTCAGTACTGGCTCATTCAATAAAACATGTGTTCTTATTGATTTGAATAATACCTTGTATGCAAATATTTCAACCTCAAAAAATCCTAAAACGTTCTGCTTAAGTGCATGTGCATCTACTCCTCCTATTGCTGTAACACTCCTGTTTAAAGCAGAATCATCCCATCGTTTTAGACTTTTTACAGAAGGCGCAATGACAGATTTTAATGGATGTAAAAATCTGTCAATTTTATTTGATTCATCCATTCCTTCTATCCATTCACTCATGTGATTCCATATTTCAATTCCAGTAAAATCATCAGTTTCTGCCTGCCATGGATATGAAGGATGTTCAGGAAGGTGATTTCGCTGTTCATCCGGATGTGCAAGAAATCCTATACCGCCTTTATCTTTTATTTGCTTTACATATTCATTTGCTGAAAGCTTACAGCCTAATTCTCCGTTAGGAAGTTCTTTATATGTCCCTATTAATTCATCAATCCCAAATGTTAGGTAATGATTTTTATTTTCGGCATCATTTACTTCATATCCTATTAATACCATAACATTATTAAGCCAGCGTTCATAACCATCTTCCTTTGGTTTTAATGTATTATGATCTGTCATCATAATAAAATCCAAACCGGCTTCATACGCGGCTTTTGCTATATCTTCTATCTTTCCCGTGCCGTCACTGTAATCAGAATGAATGTGTATAGCACCTGCATATTCGTACATTTGGATTTAATTATATGAAGTAAATATGAATAATTACAAAAATAGCTTTAAATCTAATTAATATAAATGTATTATTGCATATATGAATAGTTACATGTGCAAAAAACATATAATATCAAATCTTAAAATACCATTATTAATATTACTGTTTTCCGGGAGTTCCTTTGCCCAATTAAAAGATGAAAATATTGCTATAAAATGGGGGAGCTGGCTGCTTCTGCAGGCAATACCTTCACCTAATTTTTATGAAGATTCTGGTAATAATAATAAAAGTCTGAGATTTGGGCTGGAGTGGCAGGTAATTCCTATTTCTTTTTCGTGGAGTGCCAATAAATATGTATCAAAATTAAGTGTATTTAAAATTCCGCCCGTTAAACGGTTTTCAGGATCTGTTGAAACATATTTTGAGCCGGTTTTTGTTCCGGGAGGTTTTAAAAACAACAATCTGGCAAAATTTCATTTTAAAGCAGGAGCAAGAATTATTTTGCCTGTATTTCACGGTGGTGAATACATGGCTGTTTCTTTTGGTGCGGGATACTATAGACAAAATGCTCTAAATGAAAAATATGAAGGTATAAATTACGAAGCTTCTGTATATACACTTTACGGAATGCTTGGATTAAAATTTAACTATAATCAAAATGCTATTAACAGATACAGCTTTGGTTTATATATTAAATATTATTAAATGATAAAACAAATTTTAAATATATTAATTTTATTTTTAACGGTATTATTTTTTAGCTCATGTAATCTTTTGCTTGTTGCCGTAAAAAATGTCCCGACTTTTTTTGAAGCACCTAAAAAAGTTAAAAATAAAATTAAAGATCCTGTAAAAAAAGATGTTAAGCTTTCAGCTTTATGGATTGGGCATGCAACTGTTCTGCTTCAAATGGATGATAAAGTAATTATCACTGATCCGTTTTTAAGTGAAACAGCAGGGGAGTTTGCCAGACGTGTTATTGAACCGGGTATTGATGAAGCAAATATACCTCCTTGTGACCTTGTGCTAATTTCTCATCCGCATTTTGACCACCTGAACTATTACTCTCTGGAGCTTCTTGAAAAGAAATGCTCAAACACAGCTCTTGTTTTTCCCGATGGACTTGAACAGTATTTGCCGGACTACAATATGAAAATGGTTAAAATGAATAATAAAGAGGGCTATAAAAAATCAGTGATAGGCGAAACAAAAATTATTAACGGTATTAAGTTAACAACTGTATTTGCACAGCATTGGGGCGGAAGATATGGATTTGACGGGTATTTTTGGGGTGATCATTCTTATACCGGGTATATAATGGAGTATAATGGACTTACTGTTTACTTTGCTGGTGATACAGGATATGACAGCACGGCATTTAAACAAATAGGACGAATGTTCAAAATTGATCTTGCATTAATTCCTATTGGACCTTGTGCTGATTGCAAAAACTGCGGAACCTTTAATCATGTTTTTCCGCCTGATGCTTTTATGATATATAGAGATATAAATGCTAAATGGATGATTCCAATTCATTATGGTACTTTACATTTTGCTCAGGCAGATCCTATGGAACCTTTATTGGCTTTCCGTGAAATAATAAAATCTAATAATGCTGAAAATAATGTTAAAATCCTTAATATTGGTGAACAGGAAATTTTTTTAAGAAAATAAAACGGAGCTTACTTATTTAGCGGTAAACTCCATTTCATAACTTCTTCAGTTTTTAATAAACACGTTTCCAATGTCCCGGAACCCATACCCGCTTTCCGAATTTATGAGCGTAATGACCGGGTACCCAAACATATCTGGGGTATTTTTTTATGATTGTTGTACCTGTTTTGGTATTTGCTGAAAATGTTTTTTGCGGTACAAAAAATGTGCATAATAGAATCACAATTAGCGATAGAGTTACATTTTTGAGGATTTTCATTTTTTATCTCCTTTTTAATTTGTTTAAAAATTAGACAAAGAATGGGTTAAAAGGTTTAATGTATATTTAAGGGTTTTTTTTAGATTATTCTTTAATAAAAAGCTTTTTAAGTCTGAATGAAAGATTAACAAGAATCAGAGTTAATTGTATATTTTGTCCTATTAGTTTTTCGGCTTCTTCAAGCTCAAGAATTATGTTAAAAATTTCACTCTTAGGAAAGTTTTGATTAAGCTTGCCAAGTCTCACATTTAGATCATAATTTACTAAGTGTTTTTCATCAGGGTTACCATCAGTTTTTACTCTAAGCAGATCCCGTATCCAGATATTCAGGAAAAAAAGAAACTGCCGTGTTTTTTCTCTGTTATTTTTTGCTGTGATACTTCGGCTGATAGTTACTACCTGTGCAAAATCATTTTTTAACAATGATACTAAATAATCCAATGCAGTATTGCGAAGTTCTTCTATTCCGATTTTCAGCAGATCCTCTGCCCTTGAATAACTGCCAAAACTTAAACGGGATGCCAGTTTAATTTGTTTTTCGGTATATGATCTTTCTTCAAGCAGTTTATCAAAAATATCATTTTCAGAAAGTGCTTCAAAATGTATTTTTTGACAGCGGCCTATTATAGTTTGCGACAAAGTGTTAAGCTTTGATGTAGTTAGTATAATTATACTTTGTCTGGGCGGTTCTTCAAGTATTTTAAGCAATGCATTAGATGCTTCCGGTTTCATTTTTTCTGCTTCACTTACAATAAATATTTTTTTAATTCCTTGCGGTGCTGAAAGATATATTCTGCTTACAAGATCCCGAATTGAATTTATCCTGATATTATTTGCTCCGCTTATGTTTATATGGTGATATGGATTTTCTGATTTTATTGCCAATTGTTCCATATATTCATCAAACTCAGCAGCAGGAAGTTTTTCAACAGGGTCGCTTTCAGAATCATCAGTTTTTGCCGAAGGCAGTGCGCAAATAAACTTAAAGTATTCTGAACGGAATGCAGAAATTTTTTTGCAATTATAGCAATTATCACATGCTTCGCTATTGTACTGTACATTTGTGCAATTAACTAATTTGGCAAATTCAATTGCTGTTGCATCTTTACCAACACCAACTGAACCTTCAAATAAATAGGCATGTGAAATTTTAGAACTTAAATAAGCGGAAATAAGTTTTTCTTTTACTGCTTGTTGCCCTATAATATTTTTCCACATATAAAAATTAATTGTAAAAGAATTAAAATGCGTTCCCTAAGCCAAACTGTATAGCATATTTATTTTTAAATATTGCAGAAGGCTTTTGCCAAAGCCATTTTTCGCCATTTGCGGCAAGCGGGTCATACAGTTTAAATCCAAGGTCAACTCTAATTGGTCCAATAAATGAGTCATACCTTATACCAAAACCGCAGGAAAGTGCCACCTGATTAAGTTTAAAATACCGGTCAGTTTCCCATACATTTCCGTAATCTAAAAATACAACTCCCCATACCGGATAAAAAAAACTTCGCTGTGGAAATGGTTTTCTTCTCCACTCTAAGCTTCCTTTTACAAGAAAATTTCCGCCTTCTTCAGGTTTATCCAAAATTCCTCCTGTTTGAGCACGCCAGCCCCTAAGACTGTTTCCGCCTCCCATAAAATATTTGTATATAGAAGTTACCGGAATTATATTTTCACTTTTACCATACTCAATTATATCACCAATTTCAAAATTTGTTGCTACTATTGATGTTTGCCTGTCTCCAGATATATCAAAATAAAAACTGTTAACTGTATTTAGCTTATAATATTGTGAATAATTAAGACTCTTATTAAAAATGTTTATTAGTCTGGGGATATTGCCTGCTGATTCAAATGTAATTGAATGATAAAATCCCTTTGAAGGATTAAACAGGTTGTTTGTGTTATTATGAACTAATGTTAAACCTAAAATACTGTTTACAAGATATAAATTATCATAAACTCCGTTGCCTAATACATCAAATTTTAATTTAAGGTAATCAAAGGTTATATCAGAAAATGCATTGTTATAGAATGTATAATCTGCAATAAAATAAGTTGTTCTAAGAAGATTTTTCCATACTAAATATTGCAGTTGTTTTGTGAGATTTAAAAATCCTAATTCAGGTGTATATGTTGCTGTGATATTATTATTGAATAAAAATGGCTGAAAAAGTGATAACTTTAAAATTAAAGCATTTATATACGTTGAGTTATACTGTCCTTCTGCAGAAATACTGAATACTCTTCCTCCTCCAAAAAAATCCTTATCTTTATATTCAATTCCTGTTCCTAAAAAAAGACGGTTTGTTTGATATGATGTAAATATAGAGGGAGTAATTTCATATTTTTTATTTAAGGTTATATTAACATCCATATCAATAATCTTTAAATTCCTGTAAATAGTAACCGGAACTACTCTCCCAAGTTGAATAATTGCATGCTTTGAAAGATTTTTTTCGCTTTCTAAAATCTTGCTTTTGCTGAAAATATCACCTTCCTTAAAAGCCATTTCTCTTTGTATAACATTTTTCTTTATATCATATTTATTATTTTCAATTTTAATTTTAATTTTTCCAAACCTAAAAACATCATTTGTACCTATAAATCTAATACCTACAAGCACTTTATTTTTATATTCAGGGTTTTGCTGCATTTCATCAGAATATTTGCCAATAATTATTCCTGTTCTGGAAGAATCTATTTTACTTCTGCCGGTATCTATCTGTGCATAATAATATCCATGGTTTAACAAAATATCTATAATTCGGTCTCTTTCAAGATTTATCTTATTCTTATTGTATGGGGAGCCTGCTTCAATTACTTTATTGTTATTTATTTCATTAGTTATTTCAGCCGGCAATTTATCTAGACCATGAAATGTAATTTCCTTAATATTGTATTGAGGTTTTTCAATTATAATGAATTTTACATCAATTTCATTATCATCTTTATCAACTGATGTAGAAGTATCTATAATTGCATCAAAAAAGCCGTTATCAAAATAAAACTTATTAAGTCTCTGAAGGTCTTCTTCAAGATTTATCCTGTTAAAAAATTTTTCTCTTGGAAGCAGCAGAATATCAAGCAGAGCAGCATCGGTAAATGATTCAGTTTTTCTGAATTCAAACTTTAAATCTCCGGTCTCATATTTTACTTCCTGACTATATAATACATCATCAGAAGTAAATAGAAGAAAAATTACAGTTATTAAGAAAAATAATTTTAATATAGCAGGCAGCAATTATTGAAGTTTAAAATTAATCAGATTATAAAAAACCCCGAAGTTTCGGGGTTTTTTAATTAGAATTAGTCCTGTTTAAAAATCCTTCTCTTCATCATCATAAAAGAAATCCTCTTTAGTCGGGTAATCAAGCCAAATTTCTTCAATGCTTTCATAAGGATCATCTGTATCTTCTAAGTCACGAAGATTTTCAATCACCTCCAGCGGAGCTCCCGTCCTGGTTGCATAATCTATGAGCTCTGCTTTATTTGCCGGCCAGGGTGCGTCATCAAGGTAAGATGCCAGTTCCAGAGTCCATACCATAATTTATATCTCCTTTAATATATTTTTTAGTTTGTTTATTTGTTTATTCTTAATCTCTTAATCTCTTAATCTTGGGTCTAGTGCATCTCTTAAGCCTTCTCCAACCAGGTTATATGCAACAACTGTCAAAAATATCATAAAACCGGGGAAAACCGCAAGCCACCATGAACTTGTTGCTCCGCGGGCTTCGCTTAATACCGAACCCCACGTAACCTTTGTAGCCGCAACACCAAAACCAAGAAAACTTAATCCTGCTTCTGAAAGTATTGCTCCTGCAATTTCAAATGAAGCTGAAATTAATACCGGTGCTATTGCATTTGGAAGTACATGTCTGAAAATTATCCGCATATTTGATAGACCTAGTGAAATTGCTGCCTGAACATAATCCATATTTCTTACTTTCAAAATTTCACCTCTTACAAGCTTTGTGTTGCCTGTCCAGCTTGTAAGCCCTATTGCTATCATTATATACCAAATGCTTGAGCCGTATAATGCTACAATTGTTATAATTAAAAAGAATGAAGGAAATAACTGCATTATTTCAACAAATCGCATAATTATAAGATCTGTTTTTCCTCCGTAATATCCTGCAAGTGAACCTAATATTACACCAATTGTTATTGCAATTCCGGCAGCAATAAATCCAACCGAAAGAGAAACTCTTGACCCGTGAATTAAACCTGAAAGAACATCTCTGCCAATACCGTCAGTTCCCAAATAGTGCCCGGTCTCTATACTTGGAGATGCCGAACTGTTGAAAAGATCAACATTACCCGGTGCATATTTTATTAAAGGCCATATAACGGATTCAAATTGCAGGGTCTTAAAATCTACATTTAAAAAATCACCATCCCATTTGGAAATTCCAAGCCCGACTAAATATTCTTTTATAACCGGAAAATGTGTTTCACCTTTATATACACAGTATATTGGTTTATCGTTTGCAATAAAATCAGCAGTTAATGCCATTATAACCAGAAATATTACAACGTATAAAGCTGCTACAGCAAGTTTATTCTTTTTATACTGGTGCTTAACTAAAGACCAGTATGTTTGGTCAACTTTTCTTTTTGAGTCTTTTCCGTTTGTTGGAATTTCATTTCTTTCAGTTACCATAACCTGCGGAGCCGGTCCGCCTGCCATAGTATTATCACCAATAAATTCATTTTCCGGTACTTTTCTATCAGCCATAAATAACTATAATTTTTTATTTCTTAGAAAATGCTATTCTTGGATCAACAATTGCATATAATATATCAACCAGCAGCAATCCAAGCATTGTTAATACTGCTGCAAGAACTAACTCAGCCATAATAAGCGGGTAATCTCTTGCAATAAGTGCCTGAAAGGCAAGCTGCCCGATACCGGGAATACTGAAGATGGATTCAATTATTACTGAACCGCCTACAAGACTTGGCAAAATACCACCCAAAAGAGTGATTATTGGGATCAGAGAATTTCTTAATGCATGTTTTAAAACTACCTTCTTTTCAGTTAAACCTTTTGCTCTGGCAGTTCTAACATAATCCTGCCTTATTACCTCAAGCATGCTTCCGCGCATTTGACGGGAAAGAAATGCAAAACTTGCAAGTGCACTGCAGGTAACCGGCAGAATTAAATGGTAAATTCTATCCCATGCTCTTTCAAGAAAACTCCAATTATCTGAGCCAAGTGTATATAAACCAGAGGTTGGGAATATCTTTATATATTCAACATTTGCCAGAAAAACTATTGCCATAGTTGCTACCCAAAATGAAGGGAGTGAATAAAATACAAATAACATAAAAGTTGAAAATCTATCTATTGCGCTGTATTGCCTTGCTGCTGAATAAATGCCAATAGGAATTGCAATTAAATAACTTAATGCTATTACCAAAAGTGAAATAGAAGCTGTTACTGGTATTCTTTCCATTATTTTAGCCATTACAGGCCTGTTATCAACAAATGAATTACCAAAGTCACCTGTTGCCATATTTCCAAGCCAGATGAGATATTGCATATAGATAGGTTTATCAAGTCCCCATTTTTGCCTGTAGTAATCCTTTGCCTGCTGATTAAGCTGACTCTTTTCATCTGCTTTCATATTTTCGCCTGTAACACCTACTTTAAGTTCAGTAGGGTCACCCGGTGCTAATCGCGATATTGTAAAGGTAATAATAGTAATAGCAATTAGTGTTGGAATAAAAAGCAAAATCCTTTTTATAATGTACGTTGACATTTATGTACTTGTTATCTTAAAAAATTACAAACTTATTACTTTGTAATGCTTAATTATTCTTATTCTGTGTGTATTTTTGTGAACCTGCCGGTACCCACCATTCATTATAAGTTGGGCTTGGCTGAATATTATACCACCTTGCATTTTTAAATCTTTTATCATAAATATATCTAGCCCTTCCACTCCAAAGGAATGTATATGGCTGTTCATCATAAATCAGTTTCTGCCATTGTTTAATTAACGTTATCCTTTTTTGTTCATCCATTTCATTTCTGTATGCTTCAATTAAACTGTCATTTGTTTTATTTTTAAAGCTGATATAATTACTGCCTTCGCCTTCTGATTGTGATGAGTGCCATATCTGATACGGGTCTGGCGGAAGTGTTGGAGAGGTCCATGCTGAATATGTTGCTTCAAACTCATGCTTTTTAGTCTTATCAAGATAAACTGACCATTCAAGTTCCTGTACTTCTGCCATTATACCAACTTTCTTTAATGCATCAACCACTACAAGCAAAATTTGCTTTCTTACTGGGTTTGTATTGCTTAAAAAGGTAAATTTAAAATCTGTTTTCTTTCCGTTAATAACTTTATCAAGTACCCCGTCACGATCTGAATCTGTCCAGCCTGCCTTCTCAAGTAGTTGTTTTGCTTTTTCTGGGTCATACGGAATTTCGGGAAGCTCTGTATTTAATAACTTTGTATTTTTATAAAATACAGGTGATTGTATAGCTACTGC
Organism: Ignavibacteria bacterium; assembly: GCA_020852705.1. Classification (GTDB taxonomy): domain Bacteria; phylum Bacteroidota; class Ignavibacteria; order Tepidaquicellales; family OLB5; genus OLB5. The sequence goes on from JADZAP010000044.1 coordinate 13,138, forward strand.
ATCACCATAGAGTACTTTTTCTATTATAGTTTTACGGTCAACCAGATATGAAAGTGCAAGTCTTACATTTTTATCCTGGAAAAGAGGGTTTAGCTCATTCCACGCAAGATATGAATAAGCTGGTTCAAATGGACGAGCTTTTAATAAATTAAATTGATCTGCGTTTTCAAGATCTTTATAATAATCTGCCGGTTTAATAACATACATTGCATCCACTTCTTTATTTTTTGCTGCTACTATTGCAGCCGAGTTATCCTGTATGGTTTTAAAAACAATTTTTTGCGGATAGTTTGGTGTAATTGTACCGCCTCCCCAGTAATTTTGATTGCGTACTAAAGTTACTCCTGCACCGGTATCCCATTTTTCAAATTTATAAGGTCCCGATCCAATTAAATACTTTGCATTTCTTGATACTTCCTGTGAATTTATAAAATCTGCATATTTCTGTATATCAGGGTTATCTTTGGCTTTATCCATATCTTTAAGTTCTTCCCAGCTAAACTTATCAGTAACATTATTTGGATCTAAAACATGTTTGGGAAGTATCTGGAATAAAGCAAGTGTAATTAAACCTCTCCAGTTAGGTGATGTTAGGGTAAATCTTACTTTATATGGATCGTTGTCAGCCATTTCAACTCTATCAACCATTTCAAAATAATTTCTTAAAGCTGCATCATCAACAAACGGATTTTTTATTGTTTTTAATGTATAAATAACATCTGCTGCAGTAACAGGTTTGCCATCTGAAAATTTTGCATTTTTATTCAGGGTAAATGTATAAATTTTATTATCTGGTGAAATTTCCGGTAAACCGGCAAGTGAAGGTATTAATTCGTATGTTTCTTTATCCTGTGATAGCAAAGCTTCAAATATGTAAGCACATATTTCTGATGCACTTGCATCATTAGAAACAATTGGGTTTAATTTCTCAGGGTCTGACATTTCTCTTATAATAAGCCAGTCACCCGTTACAGCACCCGCCGTATCAACTTTTGCAACATCATTTGTCTGCTGGTTTGTATTTGTGTTCTGCTGAGTGTTTTTTCCGCCGCAGCCAATTGCCAATGTTAAAATTAGAATTGCAAATAGGGCAGTTATCTTGTAATTATTCATTTAATTTTACCTCTATTTAAATATTGAAAAATTCTATTTTTGTTAAAAAAATCAAAATTTTGATAATATAATCCGCAATTTATCTATAAAATTAATAAATGCAACTGCAAAATGAATATAGATAAATATGCAGGATTATGCCTTATTTATTACGTTTTTAAGCAGATTAAAAAACATGATTATTAATTTGTGTTTTGATATTTTCTGCTTCCTGCAGGAACCCACCACTCCGGTGTATGGTATGCTGTTATTGGAGTTGGATACCATCGCACATTTTTAAACCTATCAGCATATACATACTTTGCCTTTGGTGTCCATAAGAATGTATATGCCTGTTCATCATATAGAACTTTTTGCAGCTGCTTATTAATTATAATTCTATTAGCTTCATCAAATTCACTTCTGTATGCTTCCATTAATGAATCTGCAAGCGGACTGTTATAACTGCCGTAATTACTTCCGTCATTTTTTGATTGTGATGAATGGAATAACTGATATTGATCAGGAGGATAATCTGTTAAAACCCATGCCCCCATAATAGCATCAAATTCATGTTTCTTTATTTTTTCAAGAAATACTGACCATTCTAATGTTTGTATCTCTGCTATTATTCCAGCTTTTTTTAATGCATCTGCAACAACTAACATTGTTTGTTTTCTTGATTCGTTTGTATTGAGCAGATATGTGAATTTAAAATCTATTTTTTTACCGTTTACTAATTTATCAATAATACCATCACCGTCATTATCTTTCCAGCCGGCTTCTGTTAATAGCTGTTTAGCTTTTTCCGGGTTAAATTCAATTACTGGAAGATCAGGATTAAAATTCTTTTTATCACCAAAATATACCGGACTTTGTACTGGTACTGCTAAACCATACTGAACTTTATCTATAATTAAATTCCTATCTACCAGATATGCAAGAGCCCATCGTACTTTTACATCACTAAACAAAACATTATTCATATTATATCCTATGTAATTAAAATTTGGCTCAAACGGATCTGCTTTCTTCATGCTGAACTGTTCAGGGCTTGCAAGCTCTTTAACAAAATCCATCGGTTTAACAACATACATCAAATCAATTTCCTTATTTTTTGCAGCTACTGTTGCGGCACTTTGATCCTGAATAACACGAACGATAAGCTTTTCCGGATATGCCATTCCGTGAACAGCGGACTTATTCCAGTAGTTTGGATTTCGTTTAAAGTAAACCCATTGCCCGGTCTCCCATTTTTCAAATATATAAGGACCCGACCCTATAAGTCTTGATGGTTCACGGTTTGCTTCCTGTGAATTGAAATAATCAGCGAACTTTTTCATAACAGGGTTTTTCTGTGCAGATGCCATATCTTTGCAATTTTCAAATGTGTATTTATCTGTTAGATTCTCAGGATCTGCCGCTGCTTTTGACATTATCTGTACATCTGAAAGAGCAAATACAGCTTTAAAATACGGGCGGGATAAATTGAACCTGATTGTAAATTCATCACCTCCAACAAGTTCAACATTTTTAAGCATATCTATTGCCTGTCTTGATTGTGCTGCATCTACCAGGGGATTCATCATTGCCTTAAATGTAAATACAACATCTTTTCCTGTTAGAGATTTTCCGTCACTGAATTTAACGCCTTTTCGTAATTTGTATGTATAAGATAAATGATCAGTAGTTTCCTCCGGCTTTGCCTCAGCAAGCCAGGGAACAAGTTCGTAATCTTCTCTTCCTGCTGCCCACATAAGTCTTTCAAACACATGCAAAGAAAACTCTCTTCCTGTTGCATCCTGTAAGGTTACCGGATTCAGACTTTGAGGGTCAGCAAGCTCACGCTGTATGATCCAATCACCAATTACAGCACCAGCAGTATCTACTGCTGCTACTTTTGTGAAATCTTCTGAACCATCCTTATTTACATTTTCTTTTTTGGAACAATTTATTATTGAAAAGGTAAATAGAATAATTATTACAAGTAAACTAATGTTTTTATTCATGTAGGCAGTATAAATTTTTTAATTTATCAATTTCCGGTAAATAAACTGCAGAAAGAGATAATTAATATGTAATATTAAATATTTGTAAATTAAATATTGTTTGTGATAATTTAAGGTTTATTCAAAATCATGCTCAAGATATTGAACAGATCGCTCATAACCAATGTTGCCGTCTTTTTGTTTTGATTTTGCTGAAATTACTGATTCTAACTTTTCGCTTAATGCTTTTGCTGCATCAAATCCGTAATGTTTGCAAAGATAATTCAATGCTATAATTTCAGAAATTACTGTAATGTTTTTACCTGGGAAAATAGGCAGGCGTATAAACGGAAGTTCTACACCCAGCAGGTCAATAGTTTCACTATCCAAGCCGGTTCGCGTATATTCCTTTTTAGGATCCCATTCTTCAAGGTTTACTAAGAGCTCAACTCTTTTCTGAAACCTTATGGCACGAATTCCAAAAACGCTGCGTACATCTATTATACCAAGCCCCCGGATTTCCATGAAATGTTTTACAAGCTCTGTGCCGGTTCCCATCAATATTCCATCGCCCTTTCGCGAAATCATCACAACATCATCAGCAACTAATCTGTGACCGCGCTCAACAAGATCGAGTGCAATTTCACTCTTTCCTATTCCGCTTCTGCCGTAAAATAATAAACCTACACCATAAACATCTACAAATGAACCGTGAAGCGCAACCTGCGGTGAAAACTGGTCATCAAGAAAATCATTTATAAAATATGCAAACTTGGTGGTCTCAAGCGGTGTTACAAACACAGGGATCTCTTTTTTATTTGCAAGCTCTATAAATTCATCACTTGGTCTGTTGTTGAATGTAATACATATACAGGGTATATTAAAAGAAAAGAATTTTTTTAACACTTTGCTTCGCTGTTCAGCTGAAAGTGATTTAAGGTAACGCATTTCTGTATTACCAAGTATCTGTACTCTGTCAAATGTAAAAAGTGCTGTGTAACCTGCTAGGGCAAGTCCGGGTCTGTGGATATGCTGATCTTTAATAATTTTATCCAAACCCCGCTCTCCTTCGGAAATTTTTGTGAGCTTAAACCGCTCCTTTGCTGCATTGTAGAAAAAATCAACTGTAATTTTTTCCTTTTTAATTTCCTCTATGTTCTTTAGAACTTTGTGGAGATGCTTCATTGGTTTGAATTAATTTATGGTTTAATGATACATAAATTACAATAAAATATTATTATAATTCCGAATCCATATTTTTAATTGAGTGCTCGCTGTTATGGCTTATCAGCTTATCCTTATATTTCCTTACCTGTATTTCAACCTTTTCTATTGCAGAAAGTATTGACTTGGTAAAATCATCAGATGATTCTTTAGCTGTGAATGTATGATTATTTTTTGCGTGGACTATTACTTCGGCATACTTAATACTGTTTTCCGGTTTATCAAAACTTAATATAACCTCAGTTTTAATTATTCCATTGTATATCTTTGCAAATTTTTTTGTTTCTTCTTCGGCAAGCTGCTTTAATGAATCATGGGCTTTAAAGTGGCGTGAAGTAAAGATAAATGACATAATAATCTCCCTGAATAAATATGAACAAAAATATCTCCGATTACTGCAAATATGCTAAAGTAGTTCGTAAATTTCAATAATAATTGAACCCTCAATTAAGGATAATCTTTTCTCTAATTCATGGAATTTCCTGACACTTTCCCCCACTTCTAAGAACACGACGACAGCAGGTGAAAAGGTGCGTAGTGGTAAGTTCATAATTAGGAGAGGAGCTAAGGGTCCTGCTTTGTAAAGGAGAGGTGTTAAATCAAACTCTCCTCTTACTTATAGGGCAAGGTGTAGAACTCATAGTAAGACACCGGACTTGTAAACTTGAGGTCATAAACAAACCTTCTTTGTGCCATTATACCTATGCTTCTTTACCTTCGGGGCTTAGCGTGTGAATGCTTTTGATTTATAAAATCAATCTTACGTAATTCGCGTAATTAGTGTAATTCGCGGTTAAATAATTTTGTATTATAATTTCACACCTACGGGGAGGGTATGGGTCCTGCCTTGTAATTACCTGCCTTATTAACTTTAGTAATAATTTATTGATTTGAAAACACTTTAAAAGCTCGGTATATTAGTAAATAATTTTAATCATACCCTATCCCAATCACCATCACCATCATAATTGGGAGGGTTAAATAAATCTGAATTTTATGGATAGCGGAAAATTCCTTCAAACTATGGGAAATATGTATATTGACCCAAAAGCGGAGCTCGGAAAAAACTGTACAATCGGTCAGTTTGCAGTAATTGAAAAAGATGTCAAAATTGGCAATGACTGCCAAATAGGGCATAACGTGGTAATTCACAAAGGTACTAAGATTGGCAGCGGTGTCAGAATTGACGCCAACTCCGTTATTGGCAAAGAACCATTAAGAAGCAAACGGAGCATTTTTAAATCAAACAAAAAATATGAACCGGCTGAAATTGGGAATGAATGCCTTATTGGTTCACAGGTAATAATTTATACGGGCTGTAAAATTTCAGAAGGTGTACTAATTGCTGATTCCGCTGCTGTTCGCGAAGATGTTACAATTGGTGAATTCACTATAATTGGCAGAAACTGTACAGTTGAAAATTTTACATCAGTAGGCAAAAAATGCAAGTTAGAGACCAACAGCTATATAACTGCATACAGCACCATAGAAGATTTTTGTTTTATTGCACCCGGAGTTGTAACAACTAATGATAATTATTTAGGCAGAACAGAAGAACGCTTTAAACATTTTAAAGGTGTAACAATTCGCAAAGGCGGCAGAATAGGCGGTGCGGCAGTAATACTGCCCGGCATTGAAATAGGCGAAGATGCACTTGTTGCTGCCGGTGCTGTTGTAACTAAGAATGTTCCGGCACGTATGATCTATATTGGTTCACCCGCAAAGGAGCTTCGCCCTGTATCAAAAGAGCAGCTGCTGGAAAACCAGGGATGGGAGTAAGTTTAAATACAAATTTCAAATTACAAATTCCAAATTAAAAAATAATTTGACTCCGTTAGGAGTCACATGTTTATAGCTTTAATTTACCTGAAAAAAATGACCCCGTAGGGGGTCAAACGTAAACTATTCGATGAAAATAAACTAGTCCAGGGATTTATCCGTGGGAGGTTTGAATAAAATAATTTATAAACCATTTCAGTGGTTTAATATAAAACCGTTGAAACGGTTTTTGTTTTATTTGTTATTGTTAACCCACGACTAAGGTCGTGGGCTTGTAATTTAAAATTATTATTTTATTTAATATGGAATGTTACTGCTGCAGATCCAATTCCGGAGAAAAACGGATTTCACCTGGTCCCGTAATATATGAAGGAAAATACTGGTTAGTTGAGCATACCTATCCAACAGCACTAAAAGGCTGGGTTGTGATAGTATTAAAACGTCATGCGGAATCATTGCATGAGCTTACTAATGAAGAATTTCTGGAGTTTGGCGAAATATGCAGCATTACTTCGAAGCTTATAAATGAATTAACGGGATGTGTTAAGGAATATTGTATAAGCTATTCTGAAGCGGAGCATTTTAATCATGTACATTTTCACATTATCCCAAGGGCTGCAGATCTGCCGGATGAATTAAAAGGCTCAAAAATATTTACATTATTAAAAGTGAGTGAATGTGAATCTGTGCCTGAACAGGAAATAATAGATATTTGTAAATCACTTAAGGATAAATTTGATATATATTATAAAAGTGTGTAATATTTTTTTAAGTTTTTTGTAAAGTTCTAAATTAATAATAAAAAAGGAACGATATAATCGTTCCTTTTTGAACTGATTAAACAGTAATTTTATTTTATCAAAACCATTTTCTTAGCCATTATATAATCTCCGGCTTCAATTCTGTAGAAGTAAACTCCTGAAGCGTAATTTTTACCGTCAAATTCTACAGTATATCTGCCGGATTCTTTCAATTCATTGTTCAGCAGTCTTTTTACTTCACGCCCAAGTACATCATATATTACAATATTAACTCTGCTGGTTCTTGGAAGTTCGTAATTAATTTTTGTGACGGGATTAAAAGGATTCGGATAATTTTGAGATATAAAAAATTCAGTGGGAAGAATATTTGTAACTTTTGATAGTAAAGTACCGGAGCCTTTAATGTAATTACCATCAACCTCAATTACATATTCACGCTTATCAGTTAAGCCCGGCGAAGGTACACCCGAGAGATCAAATGTCATCTTAAGCAGCTTGCCTGAGTTTACTTCACCGTATTTACCGTTGTCTGAAGTCAGCAGGGAAGTAATATCTGTATCATTTGATGCAGTAATTGCGCTGCCTTTGGACATTGGAACTTCTGTTGTAGTAAAACCAGAATAACTCAGGTTTGCTATTCCAAGATACTTCATCCTGAAATTGCTCTGCCATTTGATGTTTAAATGATCAACTTTGTCGGTATCAGCAAATAATGGCAATATTACAACTGATTCAAGCTCGCGGCGTGAGAACATTTTTGAGACAGTGTTAGAAAAAATTGATGCTGCTGTAAGGAAACCTGCTGTATCTTTATCTGCAATTACAGGATTTTCAAGATTTCTTAAGTTTGTAATAAATGCAACGGGATAATTTACATTTGGCCCAAGCTTTGATGAAGTTACACTAACAGCCCTGGTTTCCTTATATTTAAAATCTGCATTTACATTAAATTTTTTCATTTTATCTGTTAAGTTGGAAAAATGTGCATACATACTATCATTATTTCCGCCTGTTGTTAATGCACCTGCAGGATGATGGAAATGAACGTTATTAGTAATATTTGTATTGTTGTGCATAACGCTATCGCTGGCAAGTACCTGAACTGAATCATAAATTACGATCTTGTTATCTTCTGTTACGCCAAGCTTTTTATTAGAGGGAATATCTACTGCAAACATTCGAACTTTATCAATAAATGCAGAATCTTGTTCATTCTCTACAAGAAAAATATCAAATGAATTACTGATTATTTTGGGATTTGTTCTTAACTTATATACATCTAAAATATCTACACCGGGAGCAGAATATTCCATCCTATGGAGAATGTTATTGTCAGCTTCAAAGTCATTTTGATCGTTTCGTATGTATATAAATGGACAACCGCCAGCATGCGGCAGGCAGGATTTATTTACATTAATTGTATATTCTATCGTGGTATCATTTTTTTGACTTAGATTTGGGAAATAATACTCCGGGTACAATTTTAACTGAAGTTTTATTTCTCCGCCTAACGCATAATCTTCAATAGGAAGATCTAATTTTAAATCTACAAACAAATCAGAAGAAGCTTGATTATACCCGGCTAATTGCCATTTGGTCGCAATAGTGTCATTAACTCCGCTTCCGTTAAGAGTTCTGATTGTAACATTTTCCCACGTGTTGTTTATAGTTTTTCGTTGTGCGCGTAATCGAAGCCAGCAGTCATTTGTAAATACTGCTTTAAGTCTCATAGTATTTGTGCTGTCAGAACAATAGTTATAAAGTGTATCATTATAAATGCTGCAAAAAGGCCAGTATTTCCGTATACCATATGAAAAATTCCAGCTCTCAATAGTCAATATATCATAATAATCATTTGTCATTATCATATTTACTAAATCGGTAAATGCGGCATTCGAATTTTTAGGAATATTAGATGAGGCTAAGTATTGTATATTTCCACTTTTGTTTATTTTACAGCAGTGAACATACGAAGAAGTAGTAATCCATAAATATGGCCATAGGCTATGCGTATGGTCAGTTCTTAAAAATGATACTGAACTTATCGGCTCATTGCTCGGAAACATGAGTATATCATCTGCTAACAATAATCTGCCTTGCTCTGTTTCGATAGTATTTGCAATTCCATTTTCGTCCAGTACAGTCGTTACAATCCAGTTTCTTTCTTTATCCGTAAATGCTAATGCTTTAAATCCGTCATTATACATACCCAGTTTAATGGAAGTCTGATTATTAAAATAAAATACCTGTCCCAACTCGTCTTTATAGCCAACTATATAGTCATATAGATTCCCTTTCATATCTAAACATTGTAAGCTTGCTGTCCGGCTGCATTGGCTAATCCAAATCTTATCAAGCGATGAATTTTCGCTCTTAAAATAACTTACATCTGATGGAAATGGAACATTTTTAAAAACAGTAAATGAACCTTCATCAAAACTTCCTAACCCGTTACCATCATTCTGAGCTATATAATCAACCAATACTATTCGGCTGTTCCCATAATCAGCGATATATACAGGATATACTATATCTCCATTATCATTTTCAGTTTCTCTGCCGAATGATATTCCCGAAGGTTTAAAAAATTGATTATTACCCGTTCCGCCATACCCATACCATTTATTGAGCGGTTCTTTTGAATCCTCTGAAATATTGGTATTAAAATAAATTATGCTATGAAATCCTCTGTCTACAGTGATAATTCTGGCATCTGAACCAAAAGGGATTACCTTCCCCGCTTGACATAGCTTAAAAAGACTTGCCGTATCACCATGCTGGTTTTCGAAATATGTTCTTATAAAACTTTTATTTAAAATCTTTCTTAAGTTTTGCGGGATTTCTTCATGGTATAATATTTCCTTATCCCATAGTATATTGTTATTCACAATAATATTTATTGGAGACTATACTATAGGAACAGAAAATCGAGACAGGTCTTCAGTACTTAATCTTGATACATCTTTATAATTGACAGAATAATTTAATGCTCCATTTTTGTCTCTGCTCTTTATCAACTTAAAACTGGTTATGACTTTTTTATCTTTGCTGTTTACAAGCTGTAGGTATGGCGAACCATCTATCTCTTTTATATTGTTCGAAAATTGATATACACCTTCACGTATCTGTTTTAGAATTTCATTGTTATTGCCTAAACATGATATGATATTTTGCTGAATGATTTTTATTTGTGCTTCAATCGGCAAATATGATTTATGAAGCTTTAAGTTCTCAAGTTTACTAATATTCTGAGAAAGAACTTGCATTGAAACAAAGATACAAATGATGAATATTATCTTTTTCATTATTTAGTATATTTTGGTTTTACTTTTTCCCAACAATAGCTTCAATTCTGCTTTTTGTCTTTAAATATTTGCTGAATAATTCATTATTAAACTGTGACTTGACCGATGTGATTTTTGAATCCAGATCGGGAACATCTGTAAAAAGCTGTACTATTAACGGTTCTAAAAATTCACGTTGCATTAAGTAATATGAATTAGGATAATTATTCATAAATTCCAGGTAGCCTGTTTCTGTTTTAGTACGCCGTGTGTCTTCCATTGCAACATATTCTAATAATCCATTCTGTGGAAACTTCTGATATATATCATTAAAATTTCCTTTCTTATATAAAACTAATAACTCCTTCTCTTCAGGTGTATTTTCTGTTACCTCGAAGTTGATTTCATTAGATACTAATTTCAAAGTACCCCCTCTGTTTCCATTTTCATCTCTGACGGTAAATCGGGCAGACATAGTATATGAGCCAGGCTCAAAATACATCAACTGACCAAAATACACATTGTTATTTTCTTCCTCTTTAGAGGGGTCATATGCTATTTTCCCCCAGTTATTAATTTCCATTGTAACAAATAACGTGTCTCCCGGATTGATTATATATGTTGGCATATCTGCGATATATGTAATCGACATTGGGAATTTATTTACCGATGTCTTTTTGCCATTTTTATCTTCGATAATAATATGTGAATGTTCTAAAATTGGAGAGAATATATTTCCCATTTCCAGTTTCCTGTTTTTAGTATTAATTATGGTAAACTTTGCCAGAATGGGTTCATATTTCGTATATGTTGTTTTAGCTAGCTCTAGTTTAATCTTTAGCTCTTCATTATTACCTGCTATTGTTTTATCAAATGAATTGTCCTGTAACTCTGTCGGAGCTATTAATGGCGGAGGGGTGCCTAAATTAGTTCTAACTTTAAATATGTGCCGGTCACAAATTCTATAAAAACCTGTTACTTTCGTAAATGCCGTACTTGAAATATAAGGATTCATAATAACGCATGTGTCTTTATTCTTGCCCCAATGATAAAAATGATCAGAAAATAAATCCTCATCATCTGGCGTTTGACATACACAGCCAAATGCATTTCCCCATTGATGAATAAGCTCATGACAAGCAATATAATTGTAAATACTTACCTTTTTTAAATTTGATGCCGTATAGGAGGAATCTATCACCCCGGGAAACACATAACTCCAGTTAGCTTGCCCTGGAAAACTGTTTGTATTAGATGATACTCCGACCATTCTGAAATCATTGTCCCGATACATCATTTGGCTTGCTCCGATAATCAAAAAATAATTCTGATAAGGAAAAGGGCGTTTAGAAATTGCATAACTATTAATTAGAGTATAAAACTCAATGGCATTATCTTTTTTGGGAAATATCGAATCATTGGTGATATTTACCCACGCCGAATATGTTGGAGTGACGTGTACTTGATTTAAATTTCCTACGGGGTTATCGAAGGTTGAATCTATCGATTTTTTGATAGTATCTCCACTTGCTGATCTGTAAGGCATGCGCGCTATATCCAGTGGTGCGAATCTTTGAGATAAATTCGGGGTTCCCCTCACATACACTGCACTGTCTCCAACATTGTGTTGAGCATTATGAATCCTTACATAATAAACCCTGTTATTATTATCACATAAGTTCTCAAAATCATCAGTATCAAATTCAAGAGTGTCTACAGAATTAGGTCCTTCTATTTTTAAGTATTGAGTAGTTTCAAGTGCTAAACAATGTCCGGAATTATATTCTCGAATTGTTATATCAATGTCAATAGAATCTAAGGTTTCACTGCCAATTTCTAATTGCCTTATCCCGATTTTAAATTCCCCGTCTTGCGGCATAAGTGCCGGTCTATACCCCTCTATTAGCAAATAATGAGGCGGGTCGCCCGAAGGATCATTTGGTTCGTTAATAGGATCATCACTGGAGGAACAGGTTTGAAAAGCAACAATACATACAAAAAAAGCTAACAATAAAATTATCTTTTTCTTCATGTTAGTATTTATTTTATTAAAAGCATTTTTTTTGATAATGAAAAATTATGTTTTCCCTGGATTTCTAATCTTAAAAAATATAATCCACTGGGATAGTTTTCTCCGTTAAAAAAAACAGTATGATTTCCCTTTTTCAAGATTCCATATGTTAGGGTTTTAATTGAATTCCCTAAAATATCACTGATGGTAAGCAAGATATAGTTATCTTCAGGCAGTGAAAATTTAATTGTTGTCATTGGATTAAAGGGATTAGGATAATTTTGTTCAAGTGCATAGTCTTTCAATTCTGTTTCCTCACCTGTCATCGCCAACGGTATCCCATTACGTAATACTATTCCGTTGTTTCCCACAGCCCAGCCTATAGTTGTATTGAAAAAATAAACTCCGTACAAGTTTTGACTCGTTGCACTCGTTTCAGTACTCCAATTAATCCCTCCATTTTGGCTTTTTAAAATTGTCCCATTATCTCCAACTATAAAACCTGTGTTGTCATTTGCAAAATAAACTGAATTTAATGTCACTGATGTCATGCTTGTGTTTAAGAACCATGTAGAACCGAAATTTGTGCTTCGCCGAATTCTTCCGTTAGAACCTACTAGTATAATTTTATCAAAGCTTGGAAAACAATACATTGAGTTTATATAATTACCTGTTTGGTTTAAAGGATAAGTCCAATTTGTACCTCCGTTAAAAGTAGCTCCAAATAGTTCTTTACTTGTTCCGCCGGAAACATAACCATTTAACGGATCGGACATATAAATTCCCTTTAGATCCTCGGTTTGAGTACTATTTTGTATGAACCAATTAAAGCCTGCATTAGTTGATTTTAATAGAATCCCATTTGCACCAACACAAAAACAAATTGAAGCATTGGCCCAGTCAATAGAATATAGGTTGTTATTTGTTGGGGTATTAGCATTTATCCATGTTGATCCTTCATTTGTAGAAATACATATCGTTCCATTATCTCCAGCTGTAAGTATTAAATTACTATTTAACAATGATATTGAATTCATGTTAACAAAATTATAAACATTTGTCCAATTATTACCACTATTTGTCGAGCGCCATATTCCGCCTTCTCCAACAACTATTCCGGAATATTCATTAAAAAACTTGACGCCGCGCAGATCGTTATTTCCAATTGTTGCAATATGCTCCCATTGGCTAAATGTTAATTTTGCCGAAATAAGCAGGCAAAATAAAAATATGAATACAATTTTCATTTTTGAGCAATAAAATATTTTACGGATTAAATTCGCAGAGTGCGGTGCTTTTATGTAAGATTCTTTAAACATTGGCAAAACGGGTTTAATGTTTAAAATTTATTGAATGCTGGCGCAGGAAAAATTTCAGGATTTACCGGCATCGGTGAGTTATGTTTAGTCAAACATAAGTGTTTTTTATTGAGTTGTCAAGTATTCAACCAAAAATAATTTTAAAAAGCCGATTTTTTTTTTAAAAAAATATAAAAAATATTTTTTAAAACTATTAAACCGTTGAAACGGTTTTTGTTTTATATGTTATCGCTAACCCACGACTGAAGTCGTGGGTTGTGGTATCATTTTACCGTTGGTGAACTTAAAAACAAGTCAGGAAACACCAACAGTTGAGGAAAAATATCAGAATTATTTATATTTTATTTTTGGTTCAAGTTCATATAAAGAAGGCTTTGAATTAAGCCAATATTTTGATATTATTTCTGTATATGTATTTGGAAATTTTATTATTATTTCATTTAACTTTTTATTGGCATTGAATACATTTCCACTTTGTTGAAATTCATATCTCCAAATAGTTCTTATTATTTCAGAAGCAAAATAAGAATTTGGATAACTCTCTAAAAAGGAATTATTAATAACAATTAATTTATTATCAATTTTTTTACCACTCAGATACAATACATTGAAACAATAATTTAAAAAATAAATAGTCTGTGGTATAAAAATACTTCCGGCATTATTTTCTATAAATTTATAATATTCAGTAATTCTTTCATTTCTATCTTTTATACCATATATTTGACGAAGTAAGTTTAAACGCTGCATTTCAACCTCATCAGGTTTGTAAATTGTAAAGCTCTTCAATTCGCTAACTAAACCTGCTTTTTCGTGTATAAGCTGTAAACTATATTTACCAGATTCAAAATATGATATCATTGCCCCATTATCATAAGAATTTTCATATTTATTACCAAAATCACTTATGAGTTCTATATGATAAACAGTATCTCTATTTGGCAGAAAATGTTCATAAGGTACCCATAAACTTACTCCTGACGAGCCATGATAAGTATAAATATTTCCATTTTCATCCTTTACTATTAAATTTTTGGCTATTAAATAATCAGCTCCACTATAAGGTAACGAATCAATATTATTACTAGTATTAATAATTTTTATTGAAGCCCAGATCGCTTCCCCTTCATAATATATATTTTTATCTAAACTTATTTCACATTCAAAATTGCTATGAATAAGTTCTTTATAAGTATCTAACCGGGATGTAAACGATTTATTATTTTCAATTGCGAATGAAAAATTTGTGCAAAAAGCTAAATAGTTTATAATTATCAAGAGAGTTTTCATATTTCATTCCTAAAAATCCCAGCCGAAGAAGAATTGCTGGAATATACCCTGCTGAAAATTCTTGAAGTTGTTTTCGATGCGCTTGCCGATATCATATCGCAGTGCAATAATATTAAACAAATTTATTCTCATACCGGCGCCTACACTGCCTTTAGTGTAAGTGTATTCTTTATCCCATGCATTGCCAACATCAAAAAACACTGCTCCGCGGATGTATGGAAAGATAAAATTAATTCCGAGCGGAAAACGTATATCAACCAAGTCAATCAGCGGGAACCGGAACTCATTGCTTACTACAAACGCTTTTTTACCTCGCAGTCCAAACCTTGGCCACCCGCGTAAATCCCAGCTTCCGCCAATAGCCCACCGGCGAGCTTCAGTGCCTTCATTCATTAAATATGCAAATCTTGAACCTATTGCTAAAGTTTTGCTTAATCTTGTGTAACGCCTGTAATCAAATATAAAAGTAAAGTAGTTCACATTGCCAAACTGAATATCAGTTGTGTAACCAAGTGTAATATTCAGTCTGCTTCCGTCAAGCGGTCCGGTAGGTCCCCATAATGAATTATCTTTTGTGTATGCAATAGAGTTGGTTAATAGCAGTGCTCTTCGGTTTACTTTTTCTTCTGTAACACTGCGTTTTGAGTTCGCAAGTGAAACACTTGCATCAATTCTGCGGAAGTATGAAAGGGGATAGCTGAGAGCAAAGTATCCGCCAAATGTCCGTTCAAAATAACTGAATTCATCGCCAAGGTCATACCGCCTGCCTGAAAGATGAAATATACCATAAGCATAGTTTAGTCTTTGACCAAGTGATACTCTTGAAATTGCCACATTAAAGCTTTTAAAAAACTCTTCACCTGTTTCAGAATTATTATAAACTAAAAAATAATATTGGTCATTGCCTAAAAGGTCACTCATTGCAAGAATTCCTCCGGCAGTTGCACCAAAAACCGGATCTGCTGCAATATTTGTTGTTGCTATATCAAGCGAGTATTCCTTTTTATACCTTAGGTCGCTGCGGTATCCTTTTAAACTTATTTTATTTATAGCCCAAATATTACCTGTTGATGTACTGTCAAAATTCATGTTTCTTGTAACTACTGGTGTATCTATCATCTTCGGAATATCATTCATCATTCTTACGGTTACTCCGCCTTTTTCATAAGAAGCAAAGACCAATTTGTTTTCACCTGCCCATTTAGGGTCAAATACAGCAGTTGTTAAGTTAACAAGTTTTTCTGTCTTAGCACTATCAACTTTAAGTATTCCATTGCCAAAAGAATTTTCTGCCGTAATTAATTTTGCAAGCCATATCTGCTGCATACCTCCGGTTGTTGAAGTATATACAATTTTACTGCCGTCGGGTGAAAACTGCGGAGAAAAATCAACTTGTCTGCCTGTTGTTAAATAGCTTATTTCTTTAGATTGTGTGTTATAAATGAACAGGTTATACATATTACTTTCACCTGAATATGTTCTATCAGAACTAAAGACTATAAACTTGCCGTCAGGTGAAATATCAGGGTCGCGGTCATCATAATAATCATTGGTTAAACGGGTTAATTTTTTATCAGCAAGACTGAATATATACAGGTCGCTTTTTCCGCCAAAATCTAATGCAGAAAACACCATGCAGTTTCCGTCACTTGTAAATGAAGGCTGCCCTATCTGCACAAGGTTATCTAAATGATAACTTGCAATTAGTTTTTCATTCTTTACA
Organism: Ignavibacteria bacterium; assembly: GCA_020852705.1. GTDB lineage: Bacteria > Bacteroidota > Ignavibacteria > Tepidaquicellales > OLB5 > OLB5. The sequence continues at coordinate 29,609 of JADZAP010000044.1, forward strand.
TCATATAAATGCAGTGCATCAGATCCTCCCGACTTTGTTGCAAAGGCAAGTATCCCTTTTGATGAAATATCTATTCCCGTACGGAAAAAATGAAACTCTTCAAAATCCTCAGTCCGCTCGCCTTCAATAACTGTTATTACTTTACCCCGTTTTTTAAGGTTAACCTTCATAAGACTTGTGTAACCGGAACGGTTACCTATAAAATAAACTTCTTCCTTGTTGCCATCCTTGTAATACGCCGGCTTATGACCAAATCCATCTGAAAAAAGTGAAGTAGTTTTCATTGATGGCGCATCCTCTTTTGAAAGTTCAGGGTAATATTTCTTCTTAAGGTCATACAGATAGCCTGCATCAAATTCCTCATAATCTTTACCAATGGTTTTTTTCATCACTGCGGAAAAATCATCGCTCATCCAAACATTTTCCATCAGCAGAAGTATCTTTTCATCTCCAAATTTATTTGCAATATATTCCAGTACATTCTGCCCCAATTTATACATAAAAAAAGTACCGTAGTATCTTTCCCAGTCATCAAGCCCAGCCATATAATCATTTAACACAGCATCTTTAATAACCATTTCGGCAGTTGCATCCCAGTTATTCGACCAATATTCAGCAAGACCTTCTATAAACCATAACGGCAATTGACGTTCTGCAGGCTGCCGGTGCAGCCGTAAGGTATTTGCAACTTTTGCAGTCATAAATACATGGCATAGCTCATGTCTAATAACATGTTTAAAGTTACCAAGCGAGCCGTCAAATGGAATAACAACTCTTCCTTTAATAAATTCAAAAAATCCGCCAACACCATCAGGTATCAGTCCCGGTGTAGTGTTTGTTTCTCTGAAATGTGTTGGACTTGAATAGAATATTATGGGAACTGTATCAATTAAGCTGTAATTAAAATTCTGCTGATGAATGCGGTAAGATTCTTCCGCATAGGCTGCGCCAATTTCAGCAAGTTCCTTCATTTCAGGGTAATAGTATATCTTAAAGTGCTCTGTGGAAAGTATATGCCAGTTAAATTGGTTATACTGAACTTTATTTCTGCCAAAACCAACATATTGCGCATTAACCTGCAGTAAAAGTGCAGAATTTAATATTAATAAAATAATCGCTGATTTTATTTGATTCATCGAACTTAAAATATTGCTATAATTAAAAAAAAACAACTAAAAAAGAAAGAAATTATAATTTTTTATCTTTATGAAAATTATAGGGTAAAAATTCAGCATAACCTATATACGGTATTGTGAGTTGAAACTTTGTAAGTTTTTAATTAAATTACCACTAATTCAATTAAATTTAACAAAGGAGTGAAATGAAAAAAATTCTAATTTTTACGTTATTTTTTGTATTTAGCATAAGCTCTTATGCTCAATTCGTTGGATATAAGGTAAAAGGCGGTGCTCAATACAATGTAATTTCACCAAGCGGTGAATTTGTAAAAAATCTAAGTTCTTTTATGGCAAGAGGTTTTTTGGCTATTGAGCTTGGCAAATATTTTGATGTTGAGCTTGGCGGCGGTTTTATGAAATGGAAGCAAAAAGATCAGTATAATGGCAATGGCGAAGGAAAAATTGAAGCTAATTTGATTCCTATTGATGTTCGTTTAAGAATTGAGCCGTTTGCTAAAAAGATGAAAACTGTAAATCCTTATCTGTATCTTGGTGGTGGAATGGTTAAACATAAACTTGAAAAAATTCCCAGCTTTACAAATTACAATTATCCGTATGATGATTCAACTGATGAAATTGATAGGTGGGATGCATTTTTCCCGGTTGGTTTAGGTCTTGAAGTTAAATTAGCTAAACAGGTACTGCTTGATTTCCAGGTTGGAACTGCTATGACATTATCAGATAAGATAAATGGAAATGTCATTGGAGATCCTAAAGACGGCTGGTTTAATTATGGTATTGGACTTGTAGTAACCGGTAAAACCGGCAGAACAGACTCAGACAGAGATGGTTTATATGATGATGATGAAGAAGATATTTACGGAACTAACCCTGAAAATCCCGATACTGATGGTGACGGATTAAAAGACGGTGAAGAAGTAAAAACTTACTTTACAGATCCTAAAAATCCAGATTCAGATGGTGATGGTCTTAATGATGGTGATGAAGTTAAAAAATATATGACAAAACCCACAAATCCTGATACAGACGGAGACGGATTAAAAGATGGTGCTGAAGTAAACACATATAACACCAATCCGTTAATGCAGGATACCGATGGTGATGGTCTTGGAGACGGTCAGGAAGTAAATGATTACAAAACTGATCCTTTAAAAACTGATACAGATGGTGATACTCTTGGCGATGGTGATGAAGTGCTTAAGTATAAAACTGATCCTCTGAAAACTGATACCGATAACGGCAGTGTTGATGACGGTACAGAAGTTAGACGCGGTACCGATCCTTTAAATCCTGCTGATGATGTTGTAAAAGAAGAAATAAAGGTAGGTGAAGTTATTATTCTTGAAGGTATAAACTTTGAAACAGGAAGCGCAAGAATTACTCCTGATTCTGAAGATAAGTTAATGAAAGCTTATAATACTATGAAGAATAATCCTAATATTGAAGTTGAAATATCCGGTCATACAGATAGCCGCGGTTCAAATTCAAGCAATCAGATTCTTTCAGAACAAAGAGCTAATTCTGTTAAAGATTGGCTTGTAGCTAAAGGAATTGATGGCAGCAGGATTACAACTGTTGGATACGGTGAAGACAGACCAATTGCTCCAAATGATAATGATGAGGATATGCTTAAAAACAGAAGAATTGAATTTAAGAGAACAAAATAACTTTAAATAGCTTTAATTTACATTAGCAGTAAATGTTTCAAAAAGGGCTGTAATAATTTAGTTTATTACAGCCCTTTAAATTTTTTTTAGAGATTTGAACATTCCTTTTAAAAATCATAATAATTCCTCAAATTTGAATGAATTTTATGAATAATAAGTTACAAAATAACGAATTAAGTAAAGAAATTTCCATCAGCCAAAATCCTGTAATCAGATGGATTTTAATTTTTGGCGGGTTTATTCTTGTTGGTGTTGGAGTTTTAGGAATGTTCCTGCCCCTTCTGCCTACAACTATTTTTTTCATTCTTGCAGCGTGGTGTTTTGCTAAAAGTTCTGAGAAATTTCATAAATGGCTGCACAATAATAAAATTTTTGGAAAATATCTTACAAACTACCGTATTAAAAAAGGTATGACGGTTGGGAATAAAATATTTTCTATTGCATTTTTATTAACCGGAATTGGAATAACTATTATTTTTGCTGCGCCAAATGTTTATATTAAAATCCTGCTTGCTGCAATAGCTGCCGGAGTTACATGGCATTTACTTGCCATTAAAACAATTAAAATTGATGATAAATAAACTTATATTTTAGTGCAAAACTCAGAAAGCAGAAAAATATCACCAATGGAGCAAACCGGTGACAGGGAAATGCTTAATGAACTGCGTCCGCATAATTTTAATGATTTTGTTGGTCAAACTAAAATAAAAACAAATTTAGGTGTTTCAATTGAAAGCTCAAAAAAACGCAAGGACTCTCTTGACCATGTTCTTTTTACCGGTCCTCCGGGTTTGGGTAAAACTACACTTGCCTATATAATTGCTTCTGCTATGGACTCGCGGATAATTACAACCTCGGGACCTGTATTAGAAAAACCCGGTGATATTGCCGGCATGCTTACAAAGCTTGAAGCAAAAGATATATTATTTATAGATGAAATTCACCGTGTACCTAAAGTAATTGAAGAATATCTGTATTCAGCTATGGAAGATTTTAGATTAGATATAATTATTGATCAGGGACCGGGTGCTAGAAGTGTTAGTCTGCAATTGGAAAAATTTACACTCATTGGCTCAACTACACGCTCAGGAATGTTAAGCGCTCCTCTGCTTGATAGATTTGGCATCCGCTGCCGCCTGAATTACTATAATGTTGATGAACTTGCTGATATTGTTAAACGCTCTGCCGCAATTTTAAAGATCAGAATTGAAGATGAAGGAGCAATGATAATTGCAAAACGATCACGCGGTACCCCAAGGATTGCTAACCGTCTGCTTAAACTTACACGGGATCTTGCTGTAGTTAAAAACAAAGGTGTAATCACTAAAGAAATTGCCGATGAATGTCTTAATAACTGGGAAATTGATCATCTTGGACTTGATGAGCTGGATAAAAAAATTCTTACCACTATTATTGATACATATAACGGGGGACCCGTTGGATTGAATTCAATTGCTGTTTCCGTTGGTGAAGAATCCGGTACTATAGAGGAAGTTTATGAGCCGTTCCTTGTGCAGGAAGGGTTTATCCGCAGAACATCACGAGGAAGAGAAGCTACTGATCTGGCATATTCACACTTAGGACTTAAATTAAAGAAAGGTAAATCGCAGGCAGGATTGTTTGAATAAAAGCGGTTTAATAGTTAATCTTAATTATATTTTCATTAATTGTTCACGATTATCTGAAGTTTTTTGGTTTACAAAAAGTTAAGTAAAGATTTTTATTTGCAGCCTTGCCTTAAAACAGCAAAATCATTAATTGGTAAGCTGCTGGTTAGAATAAATGGCAAAAAACTTTATTCTGGTATAATAGTAGAAACCGAGGCATACCTTGGCTCTAAAGATGCAGCTGCACACTCGTATAAGGGCATGACAGAGCGAAACAGAAGTATGTTTTCTGAAGGCGGTATTGCTTATGTATATTTTACTTATGGAAATCATTATTGTATGAATGCAGTAGTTGGAAAATCAGGCACAGCTCACGGTGTGCTCATAAGAGCAATTGAGCCGGTTAATGGCATTAAAAATATGATTAAAAACCGCGGAACTGATAATATTTATAATCTTTGCAGCGGACCCGGAAAACTGACTGAAGCATTTGAAATTGGTCCAAAACAAAATGGAATTCAATTGAACAGTAATGAGCTTTTTATTGCAGAGCCATTTGAAAAAAGAAAACATAGTGTAATTAGAACAAAACGAATTGGGATTACAAAAAATGCTGACAAGCTTTTCAGATTTATTGATCCTGATAGTCCGTTTGTTTCCGGAATAAATTATAAAAAGTTTATTAAAAATTATAAGAAAAATTGATAACAGTTGAAAATCTGGTAAAAGTTTACTCTGAAAATGTAAAAGCATTAAATGGTATTTCATTTAATGTAGAGCCCGGTGAAGTTTGCGGGTATCTTGGTGCTAACGGGGCAGGTAAAAGTACCACTATTAAAATAATGTGCGGTATGCTTCAGCCAACAAGCGGCAGTGTTATTGTAAACGATTTTAGCATTGAATCCAATCCCGAATCTGTTAAGCGGATGATTGGATATGTACCTGAGTCTGGTGCACTCTTTCTCTCCCTATCTCCTTTTGATTTCCTTGAGTTTGTATGCAGAATGTATGATATTGATAAGAATACTTATATTCAGAGAATATTCAGTTTTATGGAATTGTTTGACCTGAAAGATGAAATTAATACTCCAATGCATGCCTTTTCAAAAGGTATGCGTCAAAAAGTATTGCTAATTTCTTCTTTAATACATAATCCTGATATTATAATTTGGGATGAACCGTTAAATTCTTTAGATTATGATACAACACTTTTGGTCAGAGATATAGTTAAGGATCTTTCAGCAAAAGGTTGTACTTTTTTTTATTCAACCCATCAGGTAGAAAGTGCAGTTAAGCTTTGCAGCAGGGTTATTATATTGAATAAAGGAAACATAGCATATCAGGGTGCAGTTGATGTGAATAATCCCTCGTCACTTGAAGAACTCATGAAAACTCACGGCAGCTCAGCTGATACTGCCGGAAAGCTTGAAGGACTTTTTAAAAATTTTTCCGGCTAATAATATTTGTAAATATTTTTTTAAAGTAAATTAATTCTTTGCAATGCAGCTTTGAAATTACCCACAACAATATTTCTCATATTGGCAGCATTTTTGCCCCAATTCTCTTCGTCGCAAAGTGATTTTACCGATGTGCAAACCTTTATAGATTCTAATATCACCCGCAGTTTCCTTTATACTAATTTTGATAATAATAAAAACAACGCATCATTAATTTCCCGCTTTAATTTTTATAAGAAATTAAACAGGTATAATATTGTTCTTAAAAATTATTATTCATCTTCTGTTACAAAACTTGATGTAAACCTTTTCCGTGATTTTGATAATGTAAAAATTACCGGCGGTTATGATATTGCACCGCATATCAATGTTTCCGCAAATTATCTTGGGCAGTTTTTTAGTGATGATAAATCGTTTCAGCTTAAAGGGTCTTCATCTAATTTGGCTTATCTTAGTGCAATGTATGATAATGTTATTTCAGGTTCACAGCTGTATTCGGTAATTAATGCAGGCTATAAAGTTGAAAGCCAGTACGATGAACTTAACAAAGGTCCAAGTCTTTCAGGTGAATTTAGCATTTATAATCTAAATTTATCAGATTTTCTGGTTGATGGACAGCTGAAAATGGGTTATGAAACCATTGATCCCAGAAAAAAAAGTCTATTTTACACCAGGATTTATTTTGAAAAACCATTTGAAAATAATGTAGCTAAAAACGAGTTTGATGGTGTGTTTTCAAGGGTAAGAAAAGATTTTTACTTTCCTGCAGATATAAATACTATTCAGCAGTTTGGTGTCAAAAATAACATTGAAAAACGAATTGAAAATATTTTTAAGTTTTTTAACAGGTTTGACTATTCAATTTCAAATTCAATGGCTGTTGTTGTAAATTTAAATCCGGACTATAGAAGAATTACAAAGGAAAATACTTATATACCTGTTTTGGTTAATGCACAGCCGGGTATTTATGATACAGATATTCACGAACTTAGTTTTTCGGGTGATGTATCTATGAATTTTCAGTTCAAAAAACTTGATTACAGGATAAAAGCATATTACAGAGAGCGTGATGAAAAACATCTGCTAATAAATAAAGAAAGGATTAACAGTAATTTTGTAAATATAATTGAAAAAAATGAACAAGCTAAAAATAACCATACTTCAATATTTACTCTTAGTTCTAATCTGTTTTATAATTTTAATTTAATGAACAGACTTGAGTTCAGTGGCAGTGCTTCAATTTTAAAATATGATACTCAAAGTGAAGAAAATTTTGATGACAGAGATGAGTTGGGCTACATTGTTTATATTGCACACAGGTTCAATAATCTCCGCAATCTGATTATTATTAATTCATTTGATATTAATTTGTATCACACAGTTTATATCCTTTCTGAAAGAAGCAGTAATAATAACTGGAACAGGATAATCAGATTTACCAGTAAAAATTATTTTGAACCTTCTAAAAATTTTAGAAATATTGGGACATTCAGTGTACTTGCAAATTACACCGTATATGATTTTCAGGATCTGATTTCAACTGTAAAAAGCTATTCATTCCGCCAGCTTAATTTAAAAGATTCTATGATTGTTAAATTTTCCAATCATTTTGGTACTGATATTTACGGTGAAGTTAAACTTTACGAACGCGGCGAGCTGAACTGGAATGCATTTACCCAAAATCCAGTGAACTATTTTGAGGATAAAATTATTAATTCTGAATTAAATTATTTTTTTAATAAATTTATAACTTTATCTGCCGGTTACCGCTGGTTTGAGCAAAAAAGGTTCAATTATGTGAACGGTGAAAAAGTTTTTGATAATTATGTCCGTACATTGGGTCCGTTTATCAAGCTTAGGGCTGAATGGAAACATAGCAGTGTAATTGAGCTTATTGGCAGCTATGACTATTACCGCTATGGTGACGGTTCACCCGGCAGCGAGAACAGTAATATTTACCTTAATGCAAGCTGGAATTTTTAAAGTTAAATTTTTTAAAAACTTTGATAGTATTTATTTAAATGTTAATTTTGTAACATTTTTTTATTGTTTTTGTGAAATTATAATTAGTATTGAAAAAACATTATCTTGAAATAAGCTCAGAACGCAGGAATATCAAAGAAGTTGAAAACCTGATGCTGATTGCCAATAAGGAGTTTGGTTTATCAGATGATGAGTATAATAAACTTATGATTGCTGTAACTGAAATTGCAATGAATGCTATTGTGCACGGCAATAAAGAAAATATTTTAAAGAAAGTAAAAATTTATGTTGAGCATGATAACAAACAAATGAAAATTGTAATTATGGATGAAGGCGAAGGATTTGATATAGAAAAACTTCCTGACCCAACTGATTTGGAAAATATTCTAGACCTGCATGGCAGGGGTGTTTTTATTGCACGTGCTATGGTTGATGATTTCTTTTATCAGCATCTTGAAAGCGGCAGCGAGTTTGTTATGATTGTTAACAAAAAGTAATTCATATGTTTAAAAAAATAGGCAATATAAAACTTTTACCGCCTGTGAGCTGGTTTAACCTGAAACAGCTTGCAGATACTGCTTATAAATCAATTGTTTCAAAAATTATCGGTGAGCAGTCTGATAGAAGGTTAATGCTTGCTCTGGCCTCCAGTGAAATTAAAATTTTTGACTACACTAAGCAATATGTGCTTAATAAAAACAAACCTGAGCCGGTTTTGGATTCAAATCGCAATGAGTTGTGGCTTGATTTCATTGCAGATACAGGTGATGGCTGGAATTCTACATATTCTGTGGCTTATTATGCTGCAAAACCTTCACTTAAGCTTAATGACGCTTCAAATACTTATCATACTAAAAGGGGAGAAGTGCTGGTTTTTGGAGGCGATGAAGTTTATCCCACTCCTTCAAAAAAAGCTTATAAAGAAAGACTCATATACCCTTTTGAACAGGCATTTGGTGATGATAAATCTGCCCAATCGCCCCATGTGTTTGCAATCCCGGGAAATCATGACTGGTATGACGGACTTGAAGCGTTTACCAGACTATTTTGCAGTGACCTTGGCACAAGAAAATTTGCGGGATGGTTTTCACGTCAAAAACGCAGTTACTTTGCTTTAAAACTTCCTCAGAACTGGTGGCTTTTGGCAAGTGATGGACAGCTTCACTCAAATATTGATACTGCTCAGCTTGATTACTTCCGTGAAATTGTTCATCAACACATGAAGCAAGGGGATAAAGTAATTTTATGTATCTCTGAACCGGTTTGGATTTATGCACATAAGTATAAAAAATATGGTGCAAGTTATGATGAATCTGATCTCATATATCTTCAGGAAGAAATTTTAAAACCCAATGGTGCCGAAGTTAAAGTTTTTTTAACCGGCGACCTGCATCATTACAGAAGACATGAAGAAGTTAATCCGGCTAATAAAAATAGCTGTACGCAGAAAATAACTGCAGGCGGGGGAGGAGCATTTCTTCATCCTACTCATGGCAGTGATTTTTCACTATTAACAGAAGAGCAGCAGCTAACCGGACAAAAGCCCAGAGAGTTTAAACTTAAAAAAAGCTTTCCTGACGAAAAAACTTCAAAACTCCTTGGGTGGAAAAACCTATTATTTCCGTTTACCAATCCCGGTTTTGGTTTTATTACCGGAATCCTTTACTTGGTTACAATATGGATAGTTAGCTCTACTTTAAATTTTGAAATTGCACATGATGTTCTTGGATTCTTTAATCAGGTTTTAAAGGCATTTGTAATTAATCCGGTGGCTGCCTTGTGGCTTGGTGTTATTGCAGTATGTTTTGTTTTTTTTACGGATACTCACTCAAAGCTGTATAAATGGCTTGGCGGGTTAACACATTTTTTTATGAATCTCTTAAGCATAGCTTACGTTGGACTGTTTGCAACTTTTATTAATAATAAAATATTTAACGAAAATCTGATTACCGGTTTTACTTTTATACCCTTGATTATTTTTGGATTAGGCTGGTTCTTTGGTGCATTAAATATGGGCATTTACCTTACCGTTTCTATGAATATTTTTGGAAGACATGATAATGAAGCATTTTCAGCTATTAAATGTCCGGATTACAAAAATTTTATTCGTATGCATATTGATAATAAGGGTACACTTACAATTTATCCAATTAAAATTGAAAAAGCAGCACGCAAGTGGCGTGAAAGGATGCAGGGAGATAAAGATAATGCTTTTATTATTCCCTTAGATGGCAGCAAACCGGAACTGATTGAAGAACCTATTGTAATAAAAAATTAAAAATGAATATTGCAATTATAAGAAATTTAAAAATTGCAAATTAAGTGCATTATGTTTCAATTAACTTACAAATGGGCAAGCTGCAAAATGTCCCGGAGTTTTTTCCTCAAGCGGTGGAACTGCATCGGCACATGAGGGCTGTACTATTGGGCACCGCGTTCTGAATCCGCAGCCGCTTGGCTTATTAAGCGGCGTTGGCACATCTCCTTTTAATATTATCCTTTCTTTGTTCCTTAAATCCGGATTAGGCAGTGGAACTGCCGAAAGCAATGCCCTGCTGTATGGATGTTTTGGATGATGATATATTTCTTTTCCTTCGCCAACTTCAACAATGTTGCCAAGGTACATTACTGCAATTCTCGAGCTGATATGCTCTACCACTGAAAGATCATGGGCTATGAACAAAATACTCAAATCAAATTCCTTTTGAAGTTCCTGTAATAAATTAATTACCTGTGCCTGTATAGATACATCTAAAGCAGAAACCGGCTCATCAGCTATTATTAGTTTGGGGTTAGTTGCAAGTGAGCGGGCTATTCCAATTCGCTGCCTTTGCCCCCCCGAAAACTCATGCGGGTAGCGTTTTGACTGCTCTGCCTGTAACCCAACTTTTTCAAGTAACCATGATATTCTTTCCTTACGCTCTTTCTTTTGCATTGATGTATGATACAGCATTGGCTCTTCAATAATTTGACCTACATTTAATCTAGCATTAAGCGATGAATACGGATCCTGAAATATCATCTGTATCATTGAGCGGTACTTTCGCATTTCATTGCGTTTGAGCTTTAGTAAATCAATTCCACCTTCATCTGAATTCAGCCATACTTCTCCCGATATTTCAACATCAGGTGAAGAGAATTTAAGAATATTTATAATTGCTTTGCCTGCTGTTGATTTGCCGCAGCCTGATTCACCTACAAGTCCAAGTGTCTCACCTTTTCTAATTTCAAAACTTATGCCGTCGACAGCCTTAACTTCGGCAACCTTACCAAGAAATACTCCGCCTGTAACAGGGAACTTTACTCTCAGATCTTTAACTTCTATTATGTTTTCTTTATTCATTGGTTCTCTTTTACAGATTGATACTTTTTAGCTTTATTCATTGAAATTAAATGGCACCTTACTAACCTGCCATGTGAGATTTCTATCAGTTCAGGCTCGGTTTCCCGGCAAATATCCATTACTTCTGTGCAGCGAGTGCAGAACTTGCACCCTATTGGAAGCTCAAGGATATGAGGTATAATTCCCGGAATTGCTTTTAGCTCACCTTGGATATCTTTATAGGGATCAGGAAGTGATTGCAGTAAACCTTTGGTATATGGATGTTTTGGATCTTTAAATATACTGAATACATCACCAACTTCCTGAATCTTGCCTCCATACATTACTATAACTCTGTCGCACATTTCTGCAACTATACCAAGATTATGTGTAATAAGAATTATTGCAGCTTCCTCACGTTTCTTTTTGATATTAACCATTAGTTCAAGTATCTGTGCCTGTATGGTAACATCAAGGGCTGTTGTTGGTTCATCTGCAATAAGCAGCGAGGGATTGCATGCAAGAGCCATTGCTATCATTACCCTTTGGCGCATACCGCCTGAAAACTGATGCGGGTAATCTTTCATTCTTCTTGCTGCATCCGGAATTCCAACAGCTTCTAACATTTCTACGGCAGTTTTTTCTGCCTCTTCCTTTTTTACTTTTTCATGTGTTAATATAACTTCTGTTATCTGTTCGCCAATTTTCATAACAGGGTTTAATGAAGTCATTGGTTCCTGAAATATCATTGCTGCTTCATATCCGCGGTACTTCTTCATCTCCTCATAAGAAAGCTTTAGTAAGTCAACTCCGCGGAATAAAACTTCTCCTGCAACAATTTTGCCCGGCGGGTCAGGAATCAAACGTGTTATTGAATATGCTGTTACCGATTTCCCTGAACCAGACTCACCTACAATGCCAAGTACTTCACCTTCATAAATATCAAATGAAACATCATCCACAGCTTTTGCAGGTACTTTTCCCTTAAGTTTTTTATCTTCATCATAAAATTTTTTAAGAAAATCTTCCTGCTGAAAAGTTGATGAGGATTTTAATTGTTTGTCAGTTGCTTCTACAAAAAAGTATGTTCTTAAATTCTTTATTTCAACCAATTTCTTCTTCATTGTTACCTCATCCTTGAATATACTTTTGGATCAAATGCTTCACGAATAGCTTCACCTATAAATACAATGGCTATTAACGTTAAAAACATTGCAGCAAGCGGAATTGCAACTAACCACCAATGTTCAATGTTTGTCATTCCCTGCCTTACAAGCTGTCCCCAGCTTGGTGTTGGCGGAGGCAAACCAAAACCTAAAAAATCCAGTGAAACAAGCGCGGTTATATCTGCAACAATTGCAAATGGTGCAAATGAAATTATTGGAGTAAGTGAATTTGGTAATATATGCTTAAAAATTATTGTTCTGTTTTTAGCTCCAAGTGAAACAGCTGCAGAAACATAATCTCTTGCTTTTTCTCTGTAAAACTCTCCCCGTACATAATAAGTAATTCCCATCCAGCTGAAAGCTGTAAGAATTAGAACAAGAAGTATAAAATTTGGCTGTAATATTGAGCTAACTATTATCATTACATATAAAAAGGGTAATGTACTCCATATCTCAATTATCCTTTGCCCAAATATATCAACCTTGCCGCCAAAAAATCCAAGCATTGAGCCAATACTAACGCCTATTAGATATGCAAAAAAAGTTACAACCAGTGCAAATGAAATTGATATATTAAATCCATACAGAGTTCTTGCAAATACATCTCTTGCCCTGTCATCAGTACCAAATATATGTTGTGTACTTGGTGAGTGAGGCGGAGAGCCATCGGTTTCATCAAGAAGATTTTCGTTTGGACTGAATGGATAAACAGGCATTAATACCCAGTTATCGCTGTTACTTTCTTCAAATGATTTTTTCAATAAACGATAGTTGGTTTCACCAAAACCATCCTGCCCAAAAAAAGTTGATTCATAAATTCCGCTCTTAAACAGCGGAAAATAATAATTGCCGTTGTATTTTACCAATATGGCAGTATGGTTTATAAACAAGGGAAGTATAAAAGAGAGTACATAAAATATTACAAGTGCAACAAATGCATAATAACCGCGTTTAAATGTTTTAAACTTGCGCCACCGTTTTCTGAATATTGAAATTGATACTTTTTCTTTTTTTGTTTCCTTTGTCATTTATTAATGATCAGTTGTATAATTAAGCTGTGGTTTTTTAATTTTAAATTCTGTTAATATTTACTTAAATCTTATTCTGGGATCAAATATTGCATACAGTATATCTGAAATTATATTTCCTATCAGCAGTAAAAAGGATGAAAGAACAAGAATGCCCATTGTTACAGGGTAATCTCGTTGTTCAATTGATTTAAAGCCCAGCAATCCCATACCATTAATATTAAATACCGTCTCAATCAAAAAACTTCCGGCAAGAATTAATGAAAGAAAATGTCCAAGACCCGTTGCAATGGGTATTAACGAGTTACGTAATGCATGCTTAAATATAACACGTTTTTCAGAAAGTCCTTTTGAAAATGCTGTTCGTATATAATCTTGACTTAAATTTTCTATAACTGAATTTTTTGTAAGAATTGTTAATGTTGCAAAACTTCCTACCAAATATGATACAACCGGCAGAACTGTATGATGCAATTGATCGGTTATTTGTCCCCAAAAAGTTAAATATTCAAAATCTTCTGAGCGGAAACCGCCTAAGGGAAATACATCCCACAAACTTCCGCCGCCAAATATTACGAGCATTATTGTACCAAATGCCCACCCGGGAATTGAATAGCCAATAAATACCATTATTGATGATAACAGATCAAACTTTCCGCCATTTTTTACCGCTTTCATTACACCAAGCGGTATGCAGATAAGATACGTCAAAATAAATCCAATTAACCCAAAATAAATTGAAACAGGAAACCGCGATATAATTACATCCCATACCGGTTCTGCATATACATAAGATTTTCCTAAATCAAGTTTAAGCATATTTCCCAGCCACCTTAAATACCTCTCGTGTATGGGGAGATCAAAACCATAAAACTTTTTCATTTCCTGCAATGCTGACTCAGGTATTTCAATTCCGCCTGAAACATTATTTCCTGAAGTGCCAACTTCACCGCCCTGCATTTGTCCGCCCATTCTTAGCTTTAACAACTCACGCTCAAGCGGTCCGCCCGGTACTATTTGGAGTATAAAAAAAGTGATTAATGTAATTCCTAAAAACGTAGGTATAATAAGTAAAAATCGCCTTATAAAATATGCTGTCATATAATATTGTTCTATATTAAAAAGGCAGCTTAAGCTGTTTTAAAGCAAAAGCTGCCGGTACAAATTTATTTTCCTGATGCCTCTTCTTTTTCTTTTACCTCTAACCAGTATTTTTGGTCTTCAGGTTTAACCTCAATTTTTTTATTCTTATCAGCTTTTACTGCATCATATTCTGCTGCCTTTTCAGGATCATAATACCATAATACACATGTAAACAGATAATCACTTGTTCTTGGCAATACCCATTCAGGATAACTGAATTTATTATGAAATGCTATTCTTTGAAAAGGTGCATACCAGCCAAAACCGTATCCAAAATAACTGCAGGCTATACCGTCAATTTCTCTTATTATCTTAACTCTTTCCTTTTTATCAAATGTAACGTTATACTTGTCGCAAAGCTCATCTATTTTTGGATCTTTAATTCCGGGCCAGTTAGTTGTGTTTGGTGAATCAGCTGTGTTTGATTTCAGTGAACTTTCCGGATTTGGTATTCTTAACCCCGTCCAAGCAGTTACCATTAATGTAAAGTTTCTTTCATTGCCAAGCTGAAATCTTGTAGAACCGTCAATTTGTTTCAGGTTAAGTTTAATACCTGCTTTTTTCAGGTCTTCCTGAAAAATCGTCAGGTATCTTTCCTGTCCCGGTCCGCCGTCAAAAGGTAAATCTAACTCAAATACTTTTCCGTTTTTAACAAGATAACCGTCAGAGTTTTTATCTTTCCACCCCGCTTCCTCAAGCAGCATTCTGGCTGAATCTAAACTGAAACCAATCTTTGGATTATTTGGATTTTCATATACTGAACCGGGGAAATATGAATATTCAGGTTCGTATGCATTAAAAAACAGTTTTTCATTGAATTTCTTTCTGTCCCATAAATATGTAACAGCTTTACGTATTCTTATATCATCAAAAGGCGGCTTACGCATATTGAAAACCAAACCCTGTACCCCATTGGGATTTTCGTTAAATACACGGTAACGGGCTACCAAGCCGCGTTTAAATTCATCAAAATCAAACCTTTCTGCCCACCATTGTGCTCGGTTTACTGCATATATATCAATATCACCTTTTTTAAATTTTTCAAACGCTAAAGATTCATCCGTAATAACTTCTAACTTAATTGCATCAAAATTATTTGTTCCAATATTAAATCTTTCTTTCTCGCCCCAGTAATCACTTCTTCTGCGGAAAGTTACTGACTGTCCCTTATTAATATCTTCTTTGAGCAATATATATGGTCCCGAGCCCGGTATGGCTTCAAACTGGTATTTTTCTAAATATTCTTTGCCGCTTATGCCTCCTATATAATGGGCTGGCAGTATTCTCATTGAACCGGCAAAATAAAGAAATTGCCTCCAGTTCAGCTTTTTTGTTTTAACTGATACTATATATTTGCTCTCAGCAACGGGCTGTTCATAAGTTCCGTATAATATATTTGAGTATGCTTCTAGTATCCCCGGATCTACAAGCATTTTCCAAGATGCAACAACATCTTCAGCTACAACAGGTTTGCCGTCTGCCCAGCGGGCATTTGGATTAAGTCTGAACCAAAACTGCTTTTTATCTTCACTTATTTTCCAGTGTGTTGCCAAACCAGGTATCCATTCTTCTGTTACAGGATCCTGATTAAGCAGCCCCTCATACATTAATCCGTATTCCATAAGGTTATTAACGTAAGAATTTGCATCCTTTCCAATATTTCTTAATGTATTAGGGAAATCGGGGATTCTCATCGTAAATGTTCCGCCTTTAATTGCATTTGAATCACCTGCAATATTATAATTTACAGCTGTTTCCCATCCTTCACCGGTAAAACCCTCACCGCCTTGATCCGGCGGTACGCTTGGGTCTGCACCCGGTGGTGTATCAAATTTTTTAACCGAAACGGGTTTTGTATCAATTTGTTTTTTGGGTTTTGTGGATTTACTGCATGATATAAACAGTGCGGAAATTAAAATAAACAGAAGTACAGCAGGAATTGTTTTATTTTTCATTATGATGGCTCCCAATAAATATTTACTGATATTCTCTCAATAAGAAATTAAATGAATTATTAATAGCTCAAATATTGTAAAAGTTATGCACAATTTAAACATTAAAATTAATCTGTTAAATTTATTATTGAAAATGGACATCTGCCAGATTTACCTGTTGAAAATTATGTAAATAGAAACGGTGTTGAATTATGCGATATCACTGTTAAATTTATGAGTAGCTTTCTGAATATAAAAAAAACCCGCTTCAATTGCGGGTTTTATTGTTTATTTAATTTTATTTTTCTAATCCTTCATATTATCTAATACATTCATTACTTCCTTAACAGCTTTAGCTGATTCATCTAATAGCTTCTTTTCATCGTCAGTAAGTTTAAGTTCAATTATCTTTTCAATTCCGCCCTTACCCAAAATTACAGGAACGCCAAGGTAAATGTTTTTTAAACCGTACTCACCGTTTAACAGTGCGCAAACAGGGAAAACACGTTTCTGGTCTTTTATAATTGCTTCTACCATTTGTGCAGCCGCCGAGCCGGGTGCATACCATGCCGATGTTCCAAGCAGGTTTACTATTTCACCGCCTCCTTTTTTGGTGCGCTCTATAATTTTATCAAGTACTGCCTTTTCAATCAGCTCTGTTACCGGAATACCGCCTATTGTTGTATATCGCGGAAGTGGTACCATTGTATCACCATGCCCGCCCATTAATACTGCCTGAATATCTTTTGGTGATACATTAAGCTCATCAGCAAGAAATGCTTTATATCTGCCTGTATCAAGAATACCAGCCATACCAAATACTCTGTTTGACGGGAATTTTGAATTTATGTATGCACAGTATGTCATTACATCAAGCGGATTTGATACAACTATTATTATTGCATTGGGTGAGTATTTTACAACCTGCTCGGTTACTGATTTTACAATCTTTGCATTTGTTGAAATCAAATCATCACGGCTCATGCCCGGTTTTCTGGGTAACCCCGAAGTAATTACCACGACTTCTGAACCCGCAGTTTTTGAATAATCATTGGTTGAACCTTTAACTCTTGTATCAAACATATTAATTGCAGATGTTTCCCAGATATCAAGGGCTTTGCCCTCTGCAAAGTTTTCTTTTATATCAAGAAGTACAACTTCACCGCATATTTCATGGTGCGCCAGAACTTCAGCACAGGTTGCACCTACATTTCCTGCGCCAATTACTGATACTTTCAATTTATTTGCCTCGTTCTAATTATTTATTTAGAAATTTATTTTAAAAATAGTTGAATAAAAAAAGCGAGTGAACCCGTGTCCACTCGCTTAAAAAAATTTTTGCCTTTTAAAGACAAATTAAAAAATTACTTGGATTCTACGGGAACTATGCTGATCTTTTTCTTTGACTTTGTGTAGTCAGTAAATTTTACTTTGCCGTTTATCATAGCAAATATAGTATCATCTTTTCCAAGAGATGTATTTGCTCCGGGTAAAAACCTTGTTCCTCTTTGTCTTACAATTATACTGCCTGCGGTAACAAGCTCACCGCCAAAACGCTTTACGCCCAGTCTTTGGGAATTACTGTCGCGTCCGTTCTTTGTACTTCCTAATCCTTTTTTATGAGCCATTGTATATTAAAAATTTATTTTCTTTAAAAATATTAAAATCAGGTTAATTATTTATCAGGTTAATTATTTATCTGGATAATTATTTAATTGAGTTTATCTCAATTTCTGTATATTGCTGCCTGTGACCTTTTGTTCTTTTATATCCTTTTCTTCTTTTTTTCTTAAATATAATAACTTTATCATCTTTTACATGACCAAGAACTGTTGCTTCAACTTTCATTGAAAGTGTTGGTGCGCCAACCTGAAAAGATTTATCATCTTTACTGAACATCAAAACATCACCAAAAGAAACCTTTGATCCTGCTTCATCTTTAAGCTTGGGAATAAATAGTCTTTCTGATTCTGAAACTTTGTATTGTTTACCTTTAAAATTTACTATTGCGAACATTGAAATATTAATTAAATTATGATTTTATTTGCATAACTTCCTTAACTCTGTGGAGCTAAGGAGGATCGAATTCCTGACCTCTTGAATGCCATTCAAAACGAAAAATTGCTATAACCATTAAGTTACAGCAATTATGCAATTTAGCAATTATTTATATTCTTTTCAATGCCTTATTTTCTATAGTTTTCCCTAAAAGGTATGACCAGAGTATGACCAACTCAGAGTCATTTTTTTCCGTATTTTCTTGGAAAATATAATTTTCCAGCTTGCCATAAATACTTATCAATTTCTTTTAGGTCATATGGGAGTTCATAAAAGTCTCTAAATCGAAGTAGAATCTTCTTAAAGCGTTCAAAGACTTTTAAATCTTCTTTAGTGAATTCATCAAATTGATCTTTATTTTGAAAATATATGAGCATTTTTTCTACAAATGAATCATAAATTGGATAGGAAGTTGGTTTATGATGACTACAATATTTTGTTGCAAAGGAATAAAAATTCTTAATTACACCTCCATTCATTTTTACTTCTGCAATAGAGTTTACAATGTTCAAATCCCCATTGTGTAGGTAGTTATCTATTTTAAGATTTACTATATGTTTTGCGACAGTAAATGGAGAAAAAATATTTGTGCTGTAAAAATCATTTAATGAGCATACTTTAATCAATACATCATCCAAATCTTCATTAAGCGGGTAAGTGCTTGTAAACAGTTTTTTAAGGCTGCTCTCTTGCAAGGTATAGTTCTCAAGTGAATTCCAAAGTTTCAGATATTTCTCAACTTCTTTTTGTGAAGGGTTTTCTATATGTAATTTTTGAAACTTTTTTTCCATTCGAGTTACTTTATCAATATGGGGAGCCTTTGAACAACCCCCCAGGATTTAAAATTTACTTTTTATGGAAGACTGATATACTTTTTTTCTATTTCCAAAAGCTTTTTCTCCGCCTTCTAAAATTTGGCAAACCTGTTCAATAACTCCATCTTCTAGTTCATCAACAGGTATATCAGGTATATGTTCAGCCTGATTTTCAAGCGAACCTGTACAATAAGACAATCTAGGACTTATATTCCCATCATATTTTGCAATTATAATTTGTTCTGAATCGGTATTAACAACTAAATTAGGATTATGAGTAACTATAATTATTTGCCTATATTTCTTTCGCTCTCTAAAATAATCAATTAGATCTTTATACACGGACAAATTATCTAAATTTTCTTCAGGCTGGTCTATAATTAAAGGACGATAGTCGCCTTTATCTATTTCAAGGTATAGCATAAGAAGGATTATTCCTTTTTGTCCGGGAGATAGTACATACAAATCATTGTTATCAAATTTGATAGATGATGCTATCTCGAATTTTGAGGCATCAAATAACCAATTAAAAAAATCTTCAAGATTATAATTTTCTCTTAATTGATCCGCAATTTTTATTGTCTTTCCATCTAATTCAGTAAATTGATTACAAATTTTATTTAACTCCGTTTCAATTACTTTTTTATCAAAATCATTCCGTTCTACCTCATCCCAAAAAGATGATAATGCTGTTTCTAAATTCTTCAGTTCTTTAAAATTTCCTTTTCTAGTTCTATCTATTATATCTAAACCACTTCTAGCATGTTGGTCAATTTGATAAACAATTTTAGCTTCAAATTTTAATTTTTTATCAGTATCAGTGCCTTGAAGAAGTGAATCTTGTAGAGGTTTATAAATTTGTTCCATTGCATTTTTTTCTCTTCCTAGAATCTCAAAAAAAGAAACATAACACGCCATACGTTCAGTTTCCAATGTTTCTCTTTCTGTAGTGGAATTGTCTTTGATTTTAGTTATTTCCTTTTCTAACGAATCAATTTGAGTTTCCAGGTCTCGTATAGTTTTCTTTTGTTGTTGATATTTCATTTTCACAGATTCGTAAGCCTTTGTTTGTTTTTGCTTCGTTTCTATACCCCCATTCAAAGATGTCAAATTGTCGAAACTTAATTTATCAACTTCTACATTTATGATTGTAGACGTTTCTGCTTTTGTCCCTTCACGCAAAGTTTTAATTGTTTGCGAAAAAGTATCTTTCTTTTCTTTAAGAACTGTACTAATTCCAGTTTCATTTAGGTTTACTTTAAATACAGAATTATCTGTAATACCTAATTTTTGTAATTCTGGCAGCAAGCCATTTTCAAAAGATTCAATTTGAGATTTGAATATTTTTATTTTTGTTTCAATTTCGGAAATTGTATTTAATTTTGATTGAACTTCAATGATTTTGTCGTCAAATAACTTTTTCTCATCTAATAATTTTGCAAGTTCTTCTTGTCCAGCCTTATCTTCAGGAGGCAAGGTAGGAAGTGATTCGTTTAATTTTTTTAATTCTTTTTTACGAGTCTCAAGCTTTTTTTCTTTTTCAGGTAAATCTCCAATTAACTTTGTAAGAACTTGAATTTTCTTATTTAATTCTTCGATCTTTTTTACAGATTGATCTTTTTCAAATTGAAAGTCAACTAAAAGTTGAGACCTCAATTCATCAAAATTTGATGCTCCCATTCGTTCTGTATCATCCAAAGCTTGAAAGATTACATTTTCAATTTGTTTTTGTAGTTTTGCGCTATTTTTATGAGAACATAATTCTTCAACTACTCCTTGCGGTAAATATCTTACTAGACCATGATCCTCCTCTAAATTCCCGACTGTGAATTTTGTCTGTGTGGCATCTGCCCATTCTAATTCAATCTCTGTTCCTTCAATAGATTGTTTGTGTTTAGTTGCTTTTTTTAAAAATGCATCTTCGCTAGGGTCTTTACTACCAGCGCCAAAGGCTATGGCTTCAGCTAAGGCTGATTTACCTGACCCTCGACCTCCAATTATTGAAATAAGATCGCGATTTAATTCCAATTCAAAATCTTTTTCGAACCAATCATTCGAATTAGCTACTTTTATTTTTGATATTATTTTATGCTCATGCTTTAAATTTGGTGGAGTATTTCCTATATATACCCTTCCAACAGGTTCATTCATAACCTGCTTCAAACCGGCAAAAGTTGGATCAGCTTTTAACCAAAGCAAAGTTTTTCCTATACGGTCTAATTCGTGTGCATCCGAAGAATGAAAGACTATACTGTTAAGATTATTAACTTCTAAATCATTCCTATTTTGTTCAATTTTTGCAGGATCGTCTAAACTGGTTAGACAAAAATTCGCTTCGTTTATTAACGTTCTCTTTTCAGCAGCTGACTGATCCCATCTCGATTGATCCCATTCTGAATAACCAATAGCTATGACGAATTTTCCTTTAAAACAATCTTTTTCTAGCAAGCCTTCAATTTCATCACGTTTATAAGTGATATTTCCAAATCCTACTTCCAAATCTGATTTACTTTGAACTGAGTTATCACTTGGTGCAGATGCTTTTATTTGTTTGCCCAATTCTGCTAACGAACGAAGAGTTGGAGTTTTATTCCAAACAGCATTATCCGTTATTTTATAAGCGTTTGATAAACAATTAAGCAATTGATCCCTTATATCTTGAATACTAACAGTCGGGTCAAAAAGGACGTGAAAATTATGTCGTTTTGTGTGATGCGCAGTTCCGCTAAATGTATTTAGACGAAATTCTATGTTTGGAATTATTAATTCAATATTTGGAATCTCTGCTCTTCTTTGCAAAATTTTTTCATAACCATCAATGAAAAGATAATCTGTTACTCCAATTACTTTTATCTCAGGAGGAAGGCTAGCAATTTTTACAATAAAATTGTCCCAAGCGGTATCATTATCACCTCCGAAATCTTGTATAATGGATTTTGGAGTATGGATATGTAAATCCCACTTCCTCCACTCAGAACCTTCTGGATATTTATTGCTCATTATAAAGTCCTTATCTGTTTTAAAGTTTCTTCAATATTCCGATTGTGGACCAAAAAGAAATGCAGCTTATTTTTGCCTAGCTTAGCCCACAGATTTCCAATTTCATTTTTATATCCGGTATCTTCATTACTTACCCGGTCTTCGCCTTTCCATTCAAGGGCTATAATAACCCCCTTTTTTGTTATAGCTATAAAGTCAGGATAAAATTTATTCTTTTTCCAGCCTTGAATATAAAATGGGTCTAGTTTCTCTCGATTTCTTACCCAAAATTTAATATTTGGCAATGTATCTAGGTCAAGGCGCTGCAAGAATGATAATTCCTCTCCGTTTAATTTATCTACCTTAGCGTAATAATTTTTATTGAACTCCTGAGGAATACTTTTTTTCAAAGTAATTGTACCCGGGAATGGATCAAATTGTTTTAGAGTAATTTTCTTTTTCTTAAGAGATGTCTCAAATTGAGATTTTGAATAATTTTCTAGTATTGCATGAATTACCTCATTAATTTTATCGCAAAGTACAAATCTATTTACGGATAATTCAGATAATGTATGTTTCTTAAGCTGATATTCTATAGCTTTATCTATGAATGCAACTTTGTCAGATTTTTCAATCAAAGGGAATCTCAATTTCTTATCTAGCCACTGTACTAATTCTTTCTTAGTATAGTTTTTATCTGAATATTGAAGCCGTAGAAACATTTGTGTTCCACGAGTCCACTCGTCATCTTTTTTAATATTTATAATTGCCCGACCGTCATTATCATAGTGCACCTGAAATTCAAATTTATGATCCTGTGATGCTAATTCGAAATCGTCACCAATCAAATCTTCAAAAGTTAATTTCTCATTATCTAATGACATCATCGGAACTTTCAAAACATCTGTAAAGGACTTTTTAGCTTCTAATTCATACTTATCATCCTTCTTATCACTACTGATAATATCAGCTTTGCTATAGCCATTGCTTTCAAGCCCTGTAATGATTTGATTAGCTGCTTCATTGAAATTTCTAGCAGATGCAAACACATAACTTCTATTGAAATCCTCATTATCTTTTTTCTTTGCGTTAGGCAAACGAATTATACGACCAATAATCTGCTCAACGGCAATTTTAGCTCCAAGATTAGCTACAGACACTAAAATATAAGCAAACGAGCAGTCCCATCCTTCTGCTAAGGCATTTACTGTGATGATGTATCTGATTTTGCATTTATCGCTAAATAAATCTATGCCATCCAATTGGTTAGTATCAGAGGTTTTTATGGCTATTTCTGATTCATCAATTTTGTGTTCTAATAAAAATTCTTTTATTCGTTCAACGGTTATGCTTTGTCCGTCTTTTGTTTTTGGCTGAGCTTGTAAAAGGGCAATTGGTCTAATGTATTCGTTTTTTAACTTCTTTGCATTTTTTTCTAAGTCATTTCGCTTTTCAATTCCACGCAAAAGTGAATTCTGCCATTGATTAGCACTTTCCAATACAATTGGAATTTTAACCATTTGCTCATCTTTAAGCTCTGAGGCATGAATTTCTACCAATACATTACTATTATCTCTAGGAGTGGCTGTGTATTCAATGATAAAGCTAGGATTTAGATCATTGAGAAAGTCTATTGAAAGTTTTGTGGCGGTTTTGTGCCCCTCATCTATGACAACCAGGGGATTATGCAGCCTGACGACATTGGCTAGTGAGTTTATAACAGTGTTTTCGCTATCCCGTTCAAGAAACTCATATTCCCCGATGTTTTCAAAATGGGTTAGTAATTCGCCATTTTCTTGATAGACCTTATATTTGTTTTGTAATTTCTTTTCTTTTCTAAATGCTTCAAGGCTAGCAATAATTATGCAAAGATTATTGCTTACATCTTCTTTCCTGATTTGCAGGGCTTCTTCGTTAGAAAAAATCTTTATATTGTTATCAAATTTCTCATCTAGAATTCGGCGATGCCAGTCTTTTCTGTCTTTTAATTTCTTAAGGGTTTGGGTTTTGATAGCCTCGGAAGGAGTAAACCAAAGAATAATTCCTTTATCCAGTTTATTCTGCAAGGCTTTACTCATTATTGTTTCAACTGCATGACAAGCAACAAGAGTTTTGCCACCACCGGTTGGGATTTTAATACAGATAAATGGTATAGTACCGAAGGCTTCCGCTTTATAGGGAGTTTCGGTAATTCCCATAAAGGCATACTTCAAGCCGGCTTTCTTTAATTCCTTTAGGAATTCATCTAGCGTTTCTAAAGTGGTTTTTTGATACTTTTTTAGATCCATATTTTTAGTATACCTTTACCTCGTAAGGTATTTGTTTAAAAACAATATTGAATTTTGAAAGCGTCATATCATCAATCAAGCAACGATCAGCGTATATTACTTTTTTGTTATTATTCTTTTTAATTCTCTTTAAGAATGATTTTCTTAAATCATTCTTATTTTTCTCTTTGTAAATTAGATAGTATTCTGTACCTGAAAGCTCGCCGATAAAGTTATCCTTAGCCTTTTTAAAATCAAGATTCCTTTGCGTTTCAGTGAAATAAATATATGAAGCAAATTCCTTAAAATCGCAACTAGACTCTATGTGACCATTTTCATCAAACAATGTTTTATCTAATTCACAATATTCAAATCCTGCCTTGTATTTGTGCTTTTTAACTACTTTGCGTATTCTTCCTGCTGTTATTTTCTTTGCTACTTTATCTTCAAGTTCAACCATAATAAACTTTCGATTTCCACCATCTTTATTCAATTCTAATACTGCGTGTCCGGTAGTTCCTGAACCTGCAAATGAATCGAGTATTATGGCATTTTGATCATTGAGTGTATTAAGTGAAATTAATTCTTTAATCAATGCTGACGGCTTCGGATAATCGAACACTTGTTTGCCAAAAATATCTTTTAATTCAATACTCCCATGTGCCGTTGTTTTTACAATCTCTGTATCAAGTATTGACGAATAGGCAGTATTAGTTTCAGAACCGCTTAAAATTTTTCTATATACTTCAATTCTACCATCTTTTTGTTTCTCAAAAGTGATCAAACCTTGATCCAATAATTCCTTAATTCTAATCTTGCTCATACGCCATCGGCCATCACTACCATCAGGTCTTATAGGAAAAACTTCACCATATTCTTTCGAAAATATTGGGAAATACATTGTCGGCCTATCTTCTCTTTTATCTCCTTGTCCCCATTGCCTTAATCTTTCTTTTGATTCTTTGCCTCTTATTCGTTTGTCAGTTTTAAATTTTACTAGATTTATATCTTTTGCATAAGCTACTATATATTCATGTAACTTTGCTGTTGTCTGTGATGTAGCTCCTTTCCCAAGTCTTGATTTCCAGATAAACGTTTCAATGTAATTTCTCTTTAAGAAAATATCATTTAATATTTGTATAAAATTGGATAACTCGTTATCGTCAATTGATGCTAATATCACTCCATCTTCAGCAAGCAAATCTCTTAATAACTTTAAGCGAGGATACATCATACAGAGCCATTTATCATGGCGAGTAAGATCTTCAGATTCCCTGCCAACCACTTTCCCAAGCCACTGTTTGATTTTTGGCGAGTTCACTTTGTCGTTATAAATCCATTTTTCATTTCCGGTATTATAAGGTGGATCAATGTAGATACACTTAATCTTGCCGTAATAATAAGGCATTAAAGCCTTTAATGCTTCAAGGTTATCGCCATGTATTATGAGGTTTTGAGAATTATCTCCAACCGAAGCAGACTTTACCTTTCGCAATAACTTAAAAGGCACCTCCTTATCGTGGTTTACAACTGCTTCTTTTCCAATCCAATTTAATGTTGGCATACTTTAATCTATATTATCCTTTAATAAAAATACAATTTTGTAATTTCGTCAAGTCAGGGTTTAGTTTTCCAAACCTTGAAAAAACAATATAAGGAAAATCAATATGTTAATAAATATATAATCGAATATACCGGAAATTATCTATAGTTTATCACACTTTGCAGATTGAATCCAATAATCAACATCCCATTTGACCTCAATAAATTGAGGCAAATGCTGCATTGTGTGGCTATTACGTCCCTTAACAAAATGAAGTTGTATGAAGAACTGCCATTTATAAATAAAAATTTCTAAATTAGGCTTATGTTCAATACTTAAGTTTTATGATAAATCAAAAGCTCTATTTTAATTACCTGTTAAATCAGAAAGGGTTAGCAACTAATGCTAACCCTTTTAAATTTCTCTACTTACCTTTTGTGGAGCTAAGGAGGATCGAACTCCTGACCTCTTGAATGCCATTCAAAAACGAAAATCCACTTTTTTGTTATCTATACCAAAAATCAGCAATTTACGCTCTAATATTGTAGATTCTTTGGACACTTTTATGCTATTTTCTCTGAAAAGTGTAACCAGAGTGTAGCCAAGAATTGGAATTAAAACTAAAACAAGATGTAAATATAGCCAAAAATCTAAACATAATCAATCATCTAGAATACGTATAAATAAAGGTAACAGCATTATTTTACTTTCTGGTTATGCTATACCCCACCACCAACTACTATGTTGTGTTTTATTGCCAAATCTGTAATTTTTCCCATATACAATTCTATTAAGTCTACACTCACATCTGGACAACATCCTATTATAAAGTCATTGATTAATTCGTCCATTTCAAATGTGTCACCATATAAATATTTGTCCCTAATTGATAGTAAATAGTTTTTATTAATGTTAAGGCCAAATTCTTTAGCCCTTTTTTCCCCAAATTCAGGATTGGTAAAATAAAGAAAAGATTGTGAACCCGGGATTGGACAAAGTGGTCCAAAGTCTAAAGCTGCAAATGCTGTAGGATAAGCATTTACAAATTGTTCAAGTTGTTTAAAATTATTCTCTAAAATTTGCTTTGTAATACCCAAATGTGTTACAACAATTCCTGCCGTAATTAAACAACCAGCTTCTCCTAATTTTTTCAAAGCTTTGTAATTATAATCCATTAAATCATGAGAATAATTTTTAATTGGTTGTTTATTCATAACTCTCAATGAGATTTCTGAAAGACCATCAAAGCCTATAAAGAAATGGTCAAATCCTAACTGATTTATTAATATATCAATTTTATTTTCTTCTGTTACAAATCCTTCTGCTCTAGCATAACCAAACATTTTTGGTCTAACATTTTGGGGTAAATCTGAATACCATTTTGGGATATTGTCAACCATTCTTTTAATTAAATTCCACATTGTTAATGGCAACTCATCAGCAGTTATATATAAATAGTTAAATCCTTGGTCATAAGCATTTTTTATAATGTCCCAAGCCCTTTCATATGTTGGCATTAAAATTGATTTACTGCCTGGAATAATACCACAAAAATCACAGGCATTTAATGGTACGTTTTGGATTCTTTTACCTGAAAATTTAATACACCCTCTTCCAATATCAACTACCTGACTTTTAAGATTTCTATTACGCATAAAAGCATAAGTACTATTTTGTCCTTCAAAGTATTTTTCTTGATGTGGAAAAATGGAATTCACTATGCTGTAGTCTATAAGTGGAATATTGGAATATTCATTTGCATCTTCTTGGTTTTTTATAATTTGATTATTTTTTCTAAAAATAAGTCCTGCATAATTACTAAGGTCTTTCAAATTATCATTTAATTTGTCCATTACGAAATTAGTAAATCCAAATACTACATCATTTCCATAAAATCCATAATCTATATATGGATGATTAGCCATAATCTGATTATATAATGCAGAAAAATGGTCATTTCCTAAAATGATAATTATTTCAGGTTTAATGTCTTTCGCGATTTTTGATATTTGTGTTGCAATTCCGAAATTTGAAGTCAGAACACTAAAACAAATAATTTCTATTGTGGCAATATTTTGAACAACATAATTTTTTATTACGTCATTAGTATATACTGTACCATCTAAATAACCGATTTTAAATTGATTATTAGATATTGCCTTTAGTGAGTTGGCAAGTGTTAGTAATCCTAAATTAGGATAAATAGCAGTATTAGCACTAGCAATATGTCTTGAAGTATCTCCTGTATTAATGAATAGTACCATTATATTTAAATATCAATAAAATTTCCCTTAAATATTTTTAAAAATTCATCTTTTGAAATACGGATAAGAATATTATTTATTCCGCTACCTATTATGAAGCTATTTTCAAATAAAATTTTTTTATCGCCATAAAGGACTAAATTACTATTTTCATTAACAATAATTGGCGACACAGTTCCAACTTCAAATCCTGTATATTCTAAAACTTTCTCTTTGGTAGCAAGTGTAAATTTTTGATTAAACATTTTTTCTAATTTTGTTTTTTCAATTTTATCATAACCTTTTAAAACTACAATTACGTTGAATTGACTTCCTGTAAAGACCATAGTTTTCAAAACTTCATTTTCACTACATAAACAAGCATTTGTAACATCCAATACTGAATGTACAGGATTTTGCAAATGGATTTCTTCAAAAACAATATTCCGGTTTTCGAG
Source organism: Ignavibacteria bacterium (assembly GCA_020852705.1). Taxonomy (GTDB): domain Bacteria; phylum Bacteroidota; class Ignavibacteria; order Tepidaquicellales; family OLB5; genus OLB5. Next base: position 58,418 of record JADZAP010000044.1, read on the forward strand.
ATATTGTCCTAATAAAGTCTTGAAAATTGTCATAATAGATTTTTCTTTCTTAATTTTTAATTATAGCATGATCTATATCATCCCCAAAAAAATCAAATGTATTTCTGTAGATTAATAACAACAAAGTGCTGGGCTGCATCTTTCCTTACTTGTATATCATTATCCGTGACTATTTTTTTATAATTGACGTTTTTAATAGGCTTTGGCAAAGATAGTCTTCTTGCCGTTAACATCTTTTTTACAACAAATACAGCTTCCTTCACCGTTCGTTTCATCTAATGGGATACACCTTGAAGTTACGCCAAAGGTCTCACTCTTAATAGTATCTTCACATTCCTTACTTCCACAGAAGTAAGCTTTTACAAATCCAGATGACTTACCTTGACCGAATAGATTCTTGAATTCAGTAAATTGGTCAATATCAAAAGTATTTGTTTTTTGAAATTCAGTAGCCCTTACAAAAAGCTCATTTTGGAAATTTAATAACAATGAATCAATACTATTGAAAAATTCATTGATAGGAGTATTTACTTTTTTCCCAAGTCTAGAAGTGGCTGATATAGTCTGCCTTTCGCATTCCCTATCTCCAATTTCAAGCCGTATAGGCACCCCTTTTAATTCCCATTTATTGAATTTTGAACCAGCGCTTTCATCACGGTTGTCTATCACATATCTTAAACCTTTGTCCTTCAGCTCTTTTTCAATCCTTACTATATATTCAGCGTTTACCAGATTATTAATAGGGATAACTACTACTTGATATGGAGCTATAAGTGGAGGTAGGATGACACCTTTGTCATCCCGGTGTGCCATTATTGCCGCTCCTATTAGTCTCGTTGACACTCCCCAACTTGTCTGCCAAACGTATTGCTGCTTATTTTCTTTATCCTGAAATTTTATCTCAAATACTTTTGAAAAGCTTTGACCTAAGTCATGAGATGTACCGCACTGGAGAGCTTTTTTGTCTCTCATTAATGCCTCTACTGTATATGTTGCAACTGCCCCTGCAAACTTTTCATTATCAGATTTTCTTCCTGCTATAACCGGAATTGCCAGATATTCTTCAATAAACGTTTTGTAAATATTAAGCATTCGCAATACCTCTTCGATACTTTCCTCTTGAGTTGCATGGGCAGTATGCCCTTCTTGCCAGAGAAATTCAGTGGTACGTAGAAATGGTCGAGGTCTTTTTTCCCAACGCACTACGTTTGCCCATTGATTGTATTTTAATGGCAGGTCTCTATATGACGTTATGAGCGTTCGATATGTCTCGTACATAATAGTTTCAGAGGTTGGGCGAACTATTAAAGACTCCTGCAAACGCACACCGCCACCGTGTGTAACAACCGCACATTCAGGAGAAAATCCCTCAACATGTTCTTTTTCCTTGTTCATAAGCGATTCAGGAATAAATAAAGGGAAATAAACATTACTGTGCCCGGTGTCTTTTATCAACTGATCTAATCTACGCTGTATTATTTCCCAAATTTTATACCCATATTCTAATATTACTATGCATCCTTTAGTTGGCGAATTGATGGCGAAGCCAGCTTCACGGACTAATTCATCATAATTTAGTATTTTTTTTCTCATTATCTTTTCCTATAAAATTAACGAATCTTCACAATTAACGGATTTGATTTTCATCAATAAAGCTTTCTTTTTTGGATCGTTACATAATTCTAATTCAACTTCTAGCAGCATTGCGGCGCCAATTGCCATCATAATACCATGACCATTACCACCGCCAAAGATTATGATTTTTGAGTTGATTACACTTTTTTCAATAAATAAGGAGTGAGTCGGAGTAATATCATAACACCCTGCGGTTAATGGTTCACAGCGCTGGTCTAGTTGATAATCTTTTGTAAGATATTCATTAACCCTTTTTACGTGGTCTTCTCTCTCTTGTTGTGCTAAGGGAGTTGGAATAAAGCTAGGTTCTTTAGCACAAATTCCGCCAACTGCAAAGTTGGGGAGCTCCGGGTGTTCTGGATGAAGATATAAACCATCGGGTAATACCACCATATAGGGAATCGGGTGAGTAGCTGTAGTTTTAAAAGTATAGTAAGGGACAGGCGTGATATCCACAAAATCCCCTGATCCACAGTTGCCTAGCAGATTTCTTGTCCAAGGACCGGCTGCCACTATTATGATGTCACTCGTGAACGTTCCATTTTCTTTGGTGATTATTTCTCCGTTTTCCTCAATTCTCAAAACCCAGTCTTTGACCAAAGGTGCCTTACTTTGTTGAAATAACAAATTAACCAAACTATTTACATCAATTCGACCTTCTCCGGAACATGTTGAGGTACCTAACAAGAAATTTCCATTTACTTGTTTTTTTAGAAACGGAAATCTTAATAGACTCTCTTCTTGATTATATATATCAATGTCTATTAAATATTCCCACCCAAGGAGTTGCTGTTCTTTAACTTTTTTAAAAGCTTTTCCGTTATCCTCATCATAATAGGCAAAAAGGTAAGGAAGCGGGGTGAATAAATTATGTTCACGAACAAATTCGAATGTCTTTAAAGAACACCAAAGCTCGTGTTCCAGTGAGTGATGCTGTCGAAGCATTTCAGTACTTTGGCAGGTTGTTCCCTGACCGATACCCCTGTGGTCAATGATGGTTACATCATAACCGTTTTCGTGTAACATGTTTGCTGCAGCGACTCCAAAGATACCGCCGCCTACAATTGTCGCAGTCTTCATTTTAGTCTCCTTTTTATTTAGGAGGCATGCGATTTGACATTGAAATAACAATATGTTATCATGTAACCGCAACTCCAGCCTCGATGGAGTTGAAAATGATCACAGTTATCTGCTAATGGTAAACTGTGTTTATTGGGCGGTTGCTATCTAGCGCCGCTTTTTTCTTTCCCCGGTATTAAAAGAACAATATTACTTCACTATAATATTAAATCTTTATTTATTTTTGTGTAATTAATTAATTTTATTTAAAAATGAGAACGTTACACCTGCAGACTTTTTAGCTAATCTAAGCAGAATATTAACATGAAGAATACAGTATTTGCTAATCGTAATAAAATCTGATAGAATAAATAGAGATTAGCCCCCAAAAGGATTCCGTAAGGTGTCCATAAAGGGAAACGGAAGGTTAATCATTTAAAGCCAACGTGAGCACAATTCACGTTGGTATTTTTTTGATTTTCCAAGTATATTGGAAAATTATCTTAATTCAAATATAACTGACAATAATTGCATTAGCAAGGGGGTTGCCGCTTTTTTTACATCACCTAAACAAGGTATATTGGGGATATTACTCTTATTTGAGAATTAATGAAGGGCTTTGAAAGAAATAAAACGAAATAGGAAAGCTATTCGTGCTTTCCTAAAAGTTTGCAAAAAAAATTGTTAAACTAACTCACTTATATATTTCTCGTATAAAAGTGACTTTAAGGTCATTTGCGTTAACAATGCTTGCAACGGCTGGACTGTCATCTGTACGAGGTCGTACAAATAAAGCTGCTTTCCCCCCTTCAACTAATCGAAGTATTTCTCGAATTTCACGACTAAGACTCATTTGACCTTTGTTATCTACTGTAACTACTGCTTTAGGTACAGCTTCATCGTGAGTTTCGATGTTTTTGCGGTTTTTGTGTTCCATTTTTTCTCCCTATTTATTTATTATTTGAAGTTATTGAAATATCTTAATTACTTGAAATTTTATAATTTAAATATAAAATCTTTATGTTATCAATTAATACATTAGTAAAATTGTTTGAATATTACAAAATTTTCTAATTTTGAAGCTCTCCACTTACAAATATATGTATTAATATTTGAAATTAGCTACCCAAAATTAAAAATATTTCCCTAAATTAGTTATTGACTTGAAAAATCAAAAATAATTGAAAAAATGATAATCAAGAATTATTCACCTAAATTGATGAATTTAGTTACTGAAGTTATAATTTAGTTAATTTTTTCATTTTGCTCTCGTAAGTTGTGGACTTCTAGCAATACTTCTTCTTTCGTAAGAATACCTTTCTTGACTAAAATATTAAATATTGCATCTAATTCATACATATTAGTTACTACTATCTCTTCAACTGTAATAGTTTTATCGCTTTTTATTTTTTGGTTAATATGTTTAATTGATTTAGACATTAAAAGTAGGCATTTAATACAGTTTTCTTGTCACTATTGCATTCTCAATCCAGTTTTCAATGTTATCGCTTATATAGTTATATACATCTTTACTGTCTCTATATGGAGGGTCATAAACAGGAACAATGCTAGAAAAACTGGTTTTTCCGCTGTTAATACTCATACTGCTAAATGGATTGCTGCCCTTGTTGCTTTGTTTACTGTCAGAGTCTTTCAGGTTATGTATATGAATACCCATTAAACCTTTACCGGAATTCCAAGATTTAATAATTTCCTGCTTGACCCAGTATCTTTGCGAGGTTTGCGAGCCTATGAGAACGATAGTGCAGTTCTTATACTTGAGGCTGTTATCAATCCAGGTTTCTATGGATTTATCTCCCTTTCTTTTTAATTCTTCCCAATCATTAGCTGAAACTAAGGTATTGCCCACTACAGCTCCCATATTTCTTACCTGCTGGGTTCTCCAAAAGTCGTTGTCAAAATGAAAACTGTAAAAGATTTGTTTTTTTGCCATGTTAATTGTTCCTTATAGTTTTGGTTATGTTGTAATCATCTATTTTATTATTTATCTCATAAGCAATATTGATATATTTGTTTACATCGTCTATAAAATCAACCCATTTTACTGAATATATGTATGACGAATAACCTTTATATGGCCTACTTCCTGTAGAATGATTAGGACAATCAGTATAAACAGGGTATTTAATATTGAACATATTGTCTTTAAGAATATTGAATAGAAAATCTGTATGTAATAACCTTGAATTACAATTAGGACAAGTATTGTCCGTAATGAAATAGTTATAACTGTTATTCAAATCAGGCAATACAACAGTAAGCATTGCATTAGTTAAGCTCGTCCGACCGTCCCGTGTATGCTCTTTAAGCGAATATGAAACTTCCCATGGGATCCACTGATCATCTTCGGGAGTGTAAAGTTCTTTCATGCCTTTAGAAACCATGACTATTGTCAGGCTGCTATCATAGATTTTATCTCTTAATTTAGACTCAATTGACTCATCTTTAAGATCGCTCAGGTCAGTGCCGTCTTCTTCGCCTTTATTAATATGGTCATCTTCATCAAGTAAAGTTTGAAGTTCGTCCACATAATCCCGCACAGTAGTGTCGTAATTATTGCCAAGTATGTTTACATTGGCATCACTGTATTTATATGTAATGAATATTTTTCTTCCCATAAAATTACATTAATTTAGTTTTAAATTAGATAATATCTTTAAGTAAATGCTTGAATAATGTCATATAAGCATAGTCATTTACAAGCCTTTTATCCGGTTTTAGTTCTAAGCTGTCATATATAATCTTGGCAGCAGCCCCGGTGCTTGAAACTGGTAATATTAATGCCTCAGCGTGAGCTTCCCGGAACAATTTAAATTCATCTTCGACTCCCTCCATTCCCCCTATAAAAATCCCTGCTTTATATTCGTTTTTAACTATCATTTCATATCTCATATCATTTAAGCTGCTGCCCCTGTCTTTATTTTCAGCCGTTATTTTAACATCTTCAAATGAAAAATTATCATCTGGAAACAAATCTCTAAAAAAGTTTGACTGGTATAATGTAACATGGTCTCTGATGTTATACTCCATTCTCTCCATAACGTAACGGATTAGTGGAGTAATTGCAGGGTGGCCTCCCCAGATTAGCCGGGACTTAGGTATGACAACAGTAGCTAGTGCCCTGACTGAATCCCTGATTGCTATAACGTCAGCGGTCTTAAAATATATTTCATTCCGTTTTTCATCCGGAATGCTTGCCGAGAGAAATATGTTATTTAAATGCTTTTCAGCCATGCTTCAACCTCAGTTATTTTAACCGATTTCAACGGCAGGTACGAGTCAAGCCAAGCCAGATGTTTGAGCCAGTTATCACGAATGTTTCTATGGTCATAGAGCAGATACGGAACTGTCTTTTTATGAGTCCGTATTCTTTTAATTAAGTCTTCAGACTGGTTATACCTGAAAGCATGCGGAACTCCTACAGTTGGCAAAACAACCAATTCATCCCCACTGCTTCTTTCTAGGGTTATGAATTTTTCAGGTTGTAAGTCCACAGGGATACCCAATGCCTTAGCCGTTTTTACGAATTCCGTAACAAGGTTATCCTGACGTGAGCCCAAAGAACGAGCCCGTAATCCCTCTACGGAAGTTACTATGTCGTCAAGTATGTCAAATTCTAAGGAACATTTATTGTTATCAAAAGTTTTACTAATAAAATCAGTCTTATCCAACTGGATTTGTACAGTCAGCTTTGACATATCTTCCGCCTTATGGTCAGGCCAGACAAGTTGGATAATGCCAATTGACATTGCACTCGCTTTGGCAAGCTCTTGTTGTGTCCACTCACTGTCTAAAAAACCCTTTGTATTAAGTAACACAACGACATCAGTATCAGCCAACCTGTGCCACAGCTCATCCTGAAAAACTTCGCCTGGTCTTACGCTATGTGTATCTAAAAAAACATCAAATCCTGATTTTTCGAGTCTCTCATACAGCTGTATAGCAACACCGGATGACTCGTTTCTCCGGTAGCTGATAAATAATCTTCGTGAAACTCTTAATAAACTCAACCCTTCAAGCATACTGTTAACTATAGCCTCAATATCTTTTTCTTCTTTTAATTCCGAGCCATTGATAGTATTAAGCACTTCAGGCACAAGCTTTGTAAAATTACCCAGGTCTTCAACAATAGGTAAAATGAAAGAGGCATCATTGATCAGAATATCAACTAAATCCAGATTCAGAAAATCTGTTGTATTGCTACCAAAATATAGCGCTACGGTTGGAGAGTTCGGGGCATAGTTAGCTTTAAAGTTCTTTTCATTTAAAACAACAACCGAAGCGGGGTTTAACCCGAGTTCCTGAATGCGTAAAAAGAACGTTTTAAGTATTTGGGTTATGAAAGCATTGTCGCTTCCAGCTCTTACTATCTGGTATTTTATATTTTTAATCAATTATAAAATTAGTTTATTTCATTGCTGTTAATAAAAAAGGAGGACTACAAAACTTGCGTTCTATGTAATCCCCCTGCAATCTTTATTAAATATAGTAAACATTTTATAAAAAGAAAACACTATTTAGCATTTATCTTATGGAATAAATAGATAGTTATCATTTTTCTCATGGTACATAAACAAAACAGGGTAACCCCTTTGCCGTGGGGTTACCCTCTATTCGCGTGAATATAATATTACTTAATTTTTATTGTAAATCAAATACTAGAAATAGTGCCTTAATAATTTATTTATTTGTGAAAATACTCTTTCAATTTTTTACAATTCCAGTAAAGGGGGTGCCGGAGTCTTGATTAATTAGCAAGAATTTAAATGCACTATAATCAAATACATTGCGTTTTCTGTTTAAATATGAATCCTAAAATAGGTCAACCCCTTATTGGAACATTTCTCACATTGTACCTGCCAAAGCTCCATGCTTCAGGTCTATTCATAAACGTTTCCCAGACTAATAAACCAAAGAATAACCCTGCTTCTATTTCATCTCGTCCACAAGCTTCCCAGATACTCATAAAAACTGTATTTTCCCATTTCCCCGGCATCCAGCTCGAAGTCTGTAACTCCGTTCCGTCAATCTTTCGGTCTAGTTCGGCAATAACCGCATCATGAGCCGCTGTCCCAATTCAGAAGCATCAATCCAAAGAAAACGATAACCCAATTTCTTAACTAGAGGGTTTAGCTTTAAGATTGATTTATTCGTATTGAGAATATGTGCGTACGATTCCATGATGTGTTTTCCTAAATTTATCATATTCGGGACTTAAAAGAAATTATTAATTAATGATTATCTTCTGTTTATTATTGTACCTTTATAATGTCCTCCAAAAAGCATTACAGCTTCTCTGTCTTCATTAGGTAACTGCTGAGAATGTGATTGTTTATTTATTACTTGTTTCAAAGAAAGATATTAATTCATATTTGAGAATCTAAAATAAATGGATATTTCTCGATTTTTCTATTTGCAAGTAATTCTCTAATTGATTCTTCAATTTCATACCTGTGATCGCTCACATCTAGGCTTTGAGATAATGGTTTGAAAGGAGGTTCGTATATCAATTCATCAGAAAATCCACCGCATTCGTTCCATTCACACCCATATGCTTGCCCCCATCCGAGAACGGCAAAACCATATAAACTACGTTTTTCTGTTAGTTCTTTATTAAGTATTGCTTTAGAAGCTTTGATTGCCCTAAAGAAATCTGTATTTATAATTGGATTCCAACTATCTGCATAATCTGCAGTAGTGGATTTAGATTCCCTTGTAAAGCAATGAAGTAATAATGTCTTGTCGAAGCCCATTAAGGCAGTTTTGAAAGTTTGTTCAGCACCTCTTCCTGAAGGGAATGACTTTAGTTTATCTTCCGCACTTGTCTTCCTAAGCTTTACTTGAATAGCATAAATATTATTAAACAAAAATTTATTATTAGATATATTACCGGCAATAATATCAATATCTCCCGGTTTAGTATACTTCCAATTTTTTATCAGTTGGTTAGTTTTTATTTCTATCAATAACCAACATTGAGGAAATGTAATCCCTATAGACTGCAATAATGAAGAGATTGGATACGGTGCTTTTAAAATTTCCCGTGTAATAAAATGTTCATCATAATTACATAGGCTATCAGTATTTTTTTGAGATTTTACAGCACCAAAATCAAAAGATAACTTATTTATACCTTTATGAATTTGCTTACTTTGATATATTGTTAGTGGGATGAATTCCTCGCTCATATCTTTAATTTACGTGTTCCTTAATATAATAATTTAAGAAAAAATTAGATCATATATTCTATAAAAAAATATAACGTATAGATTATCCTAAATTTTATATTCTTTTTAGAAGAAGGCTTATTCTGAAATTAAGTCATTACACTAAGATTTCAATAGTGTGGCTATTACGTCCCTCTCAAATACTAAAGATTTTCGAAGGACAG
>JADZAP010000045.1 GCA_020852705.1 Ignavibacteria bacterium
GCGATAACAAAGCGTACTGCGATTACTGCGAATGTGTGGTATTCGTTGAAAATACATGAAAAACATAAAAGTTATCTGGTAAGAACCGGGTAGCTTTTTATTTTGCTTTTGGTTTTTAAAATAAAACCTTATATTTGCATTCACGCGTATAGAGGGATAACCCCCAAATAAGGGGGTTATCCCTGTTTTATTTATATGAGTTTAATTTAATATATATAATAATGGAATATACGTTTAAAGTGATGGCCGTTACAGCACCTCATTGGGTAAAACTTCCTGCAAATATTACTCAATCAAGTTTAAATAGTACAGAACCATTTTCACTTCAAAACGCAATAAGATTAGCTGTACATCATTCAAAGAATAATAAAAGTGGGTGGAGCAAGTCTAACTGGCACTCACCAGATTTACTCAAAGAGAGTGTAATGTTTTATCAGTACTTCGAAAATCAGAAAGAAGACTACATTAATAGATTAAGGAAAATTAAACCAGATTTATTAATAATAACCTGCATGACACTTGGATATAGAGGAGCAATTGAAATAGCAACTATTGCTAAAAAAGTAATTAATAAAGATATTATTGTTGTTATTGGTGGCAAACATATAATAGAGACTACATATCTTTCAAATGGAAACTTAGGTTCAAATAAATCTTGTCCAGTATATCAGATAAAGAACGGAATTATTCCTAGGATATTTGATCTCGTTGTAAATGGAGACGGCGAAGAAGTTATCTATTATATTGGCGAATTAATTAGCAAACAAGATGGCAAGAATAACACTAACAATTTTTTTGCCAATATTAATTTTCTAAAGAAGGCAAAAGGAGATTGGATAATTGGTTATATAGATAAAGAATCAACTATTAAATATTTGAAAAGTGAGCATAAAGAACTTAACCAGGATGAAATGCCATTTCCTATCGAATTGTTTTCCCCAACATCAAATTTTCCGGTCTTTGAAGTGGATAGGACAATTCACTCATATTCATATTTGAGTAAAGGATGCCCATTTGATTGTTTCTTTTGCAGCGAAAAAAAATCTATAAATGGAAAACTAAAGCAAACGGATACTGGTTCACATAGACTTTACAGGCAATTCAAAATCATTTATGATTTTGGTAAAAGAAATAACATAAATGTGAGCTCTTTTGTGGAAGATAGCGTGCTTTTGGGGGGCAAAATTAATTTATTGAAGCAGTTAAGAACCTTTTTGCTAAAAAGCAAATTTACCATACCATTTGGCGGTCAATACACAGTTGATCTTCTGCTAAACAAACAACATCAAAAAGTAATAAAAGATCTGAGTAATTTAGGACTGTCATATTTTTTCGTTGGAATTGAAACTAATGAACAAGCTTTAGCCAATATGATGAGTAAGAATACAAATAAAAATATTACTTGGATTAATAAAATAGAACAAGTTCTTGATTTTCTCTGCTCAATAAATATCAAATGCGGTTTTTCTATATTGTTTGGGCTAGGGGAAAAACATGCTAGTAGACTTGCATTGTTAAATCAGATCATTGAATGGCAAAAACACTACGGTACTCCAAATGTCATCTCGTTAAATTTAGCTACCAATCATCCCTTAACACGAAGCAATTTTGATTACATAGATTGGGGTACTAATGCAGATAGCAAATATTTGCATATTTTTACTGAAATATTTGGAGAAGCATCAGAAAAATATTGCTTTGATAAATCATATATCGGAACAGTACCAGAATTAACAGAAATTAAAAAATTATACAATTCTATAAATAAAAGACAATAAAATGAACTCAATATTTAAAATTTCAGAAGAGATAAAATCTAAAATTGATTTCTGTAGCGTTATAACAATTATTGCAAAAGTAGAATATCAAAAATATTCAAGCGCAGTAAACGAGAAACTAAACTATAGGGTTAGGGAGCTTTCTTCTAAGTACTCAAAGGATGATATACGGAAAATACCTCAAATAATGAAAACAAGAGAGGCTATGTCGAAGTTAGGAAGAGACCCTAATAGGTATTTAAATTCGGTTGAAGCATTGGTAAAAAGAACAGTAACAAAATATTCTATATATCAAATAAATAATATTGTTGATTTTAATAATTATCTTTCATTAAAATATTTTGTTCCAGTTGGATCTTACGATTTCAATAATATATCGGGTGAAATAATCCTTAAAATAGGAACAAATTCTGATGAATATCAAAGTCTGAGTAAAGATGACTTTAATCTTGAGAATGTGCCGCTACTTGCTGATAGGAAAGGTCCTTTCGGAAGCATTATTAGCGACAGCAAAAGAACTTTAATCACTCCCGATACTCAACAAATTTTTTCTGTAATATTTTTCTTTGATGGCAAAAAAGAAGAGATTTTAAAGATTGCAGAAGAAGTTGAACAATTATATATGAATCTTCTAAATGTGAAAGAAATCAAAACTACTTATCATGAATAATATCTATGAATCAGGACTAGGCGAAGAACTAATCAAACCTGAAAACTATAACGATGAGATAAAATTATATCTATCTGAAGAAGCAAAATTAATCTACGATTTAATTAACATTTATGATTCTATTGTGGAAGTTGGATGTATGTATGGTAGATTTTTAAAAAATGCAGTTGATAAATCTAAAAATTATATTGGTATTGACAACAGTAGAACCTATATAGAGAAAGGGAATTCTTTATTTTCCGATTTATTAAGTGAAAAAGTGCAATTGATCAATGCTAATTGTGAAGAGATACATACTATTTATCAAATCAAAGCACTAAAGAATAATGTTAAGACCATTCTTATTTTCCCCTTTAATAGTTTTGGAAATATAAATAATATTACTGAAGCAATAAAATCAATTTCCGAATGTAATCTTTCATTTTGTATATTTACTTATCAATGTAACTTGAATGCAACAAATATACGTTTGGAATATTACAGAAAAAGCGGTTTCAAAAACGCAGTAGCCTATGATTCCTACAACAGCATTCATATTATAGATGAATTAGGTTTAAACTCTCATGCTTATAAAGATGCTTGGCTTACACATGAATTTGCAAAACATAATGTTAATATTTACAAGAAAAGTTTTGGGGCTATAGGTACGTATTTCACAAATTCAAATATTTTAATAATGGATGATTTAATTACTCAACTTCAAAGCTTAACAAATGACGA
>JADZAP010000055.1 GCA_020852705.1 Ignavibacteria bacterium
ATTCTTTTCAGCAAGTTTTCTGAACCTTCTGAAAATCACTTCTCTCATAGAAGCGAAATCATCGGGTTTTCCTGCTTCATTTAATGCACTTTGAATTTTAAATTTTCTGTAATCACTTTTTTTTGGTCTGCCGTCAATAAATACCACCATACTTGCAACTGTATCAGTACCCTGAATATTTGAAATGTCATAGCATTCAATTCTCCGCGGCAGTTTTGTTAAACGTAAATCACGTTTTAGAGATGTTACTGAGTTGGGAATGAATTCCCGTTTTAACCGCTGAAGTTTCATCTCATCAAGCATGAATCTTGCATTTGCTTTTACCATTGCAAGAAGCTGTACTTTTTCGCCTCGTTTAGGTATTTTAAACTCTACTTTACGGTTAAAATTCTTTCTGAACCACTTTGTAAGTGCATCTGTTCCGTGTTCCTCTGATTCAGCTTCATCCGGTAAATGTATTTCATCTGGAATAAATGAATTTTGGCTGTAATATCTGAATATCACACTTTCTAGTATTTCTGCGGGTTCTTTATCTTCAACGGAATCTATATAAAAGTGTCTTTTCCCAATAACCTTTCCGTCTCTGATATTCAGGATCATTGCACATGCATCATCTTCTTCTTTTACAAAGTTTATTATATCTTTATCAAGCAAATCATCACTTACAATCTTTTGTTTTTCTGAATATACTTTTAATGAATCAATTCTGTTTCTCAAAAGAGCTGCTTCTTCAAATCTTTCATTCAAAGCTGCATCCAGCATTTTTTCATCCAGTTCTTTTATTAAAGTAGCGGTTTTGCCATTAAGTACTTTTTCTACTTCCCGTATCATTTCATTATACTTTGCCTGTGTTACCAATCCTTCGCAAGGTCCCTCGCACTTTTTAATATGATACTCAAGGCATACTTTAAATTTTTTCTTTTCTATTGCCTCAGGAGTGATGTTAAGATTGCAGGTGCGTATCATAAACAAATCGCGGAGCATTTTTAAGGAATACTTCATTGAACTTACATCAGTGTATGGACCAAAAAATTTTGAGCCATCATTCTTTCTTTTTCGGGTAGGGAAAACCCTTGGGTATGGCTCGTTTGTAATAACAATATATGGAAAAGATTTATCATCTTTAAGATTTACATTATACCTTGGCTTTAGCTGTTTAATAAGGTTCATTTCAAGTATCAGCGATTCAACTTCTGAATCTGTGTTAATTATTTCCACATCTCTGATAAGCGATATCATTTTTGTTAAACGCGGACCTGCCGGTTTTGAGGCAAAATATGATCTTACTCTGTTTCGCAGGTTCTTTGCCTTACCAACATAAATTATCTTCCTGTTCTTATCTTTAAACTGATATATTCCCGGGTTTCCGGGCAGGTTATCTAATTTAATCTGAAAATTGGTTCTTTCCTTTTTTTTATTTGTAATCTCAGACATCTGCCTGATTTTATCTCCGTTTAATTTGATTATTTAAAAATATCTTAAAAATTTTTTTCCCATATAAAACTATAAGCAATAATACTAATTTCTGCTTTAATTGTAAAGTTTCATGCTTATAAATGCAATACATGATCCAAAAAATTTTGTAAATATATCATGTAAATTTTCCGATTTACATTCAAATGGGATAAGTTTGAATTTCTTGAGGAATTGCATACAAATATAATAAATAACAAAATCTAATTATATTCAAACTCAAAAAATCCCCTCTCAAATAAAATCAGTAAATACTGTAAAATTTCACTAAAAAAATGGTTTTTTTGAGGGAAATTATGCATTGTTTCCTCACAAATTATAAAAATTTTCTTTTGTGAAAAGGGTTTTAAGTGATAATTTTGGAAAGAAAGGAAATTTATTAAATAACTAAATTTATAAATTATTATGAAAAAGCTACTATTATTACTTTTACTTTTGACTTTTAACATTTTTAGTCAGGCAACACAATGGACAATTATCGGAAATGGTTCCGGAAATAACGATGATTTTGTTGCTGATATGGTTATTGATGCTGCAGGAAACGTATATTTGTGCGGTCCAATCTTCAGGTCTCAAACAAATACGTATGATTATGATATAGTAAAATATAATTCAAGCGGTGTTTTGCAATGGGCAAAACAATGGGATAGAGGTGTAAATGGAAATGATATTCCCTATGCAATTGCATTAGGTGGTTCGGGAAATGTGTATGTAACTGGTGAGAGTTACGGCGGCAATGCAAACGGTACAGACTGGCTAACTATGAAACTTGATGGTTCAAACGGACAAATTTTGTGGACTGTTTTTGAAAACGGAAATGCTACCTTAACAACTCCAAACGATAAAGCAAGAGATATTGCTGTATCTCCATCAGGTAATGTATATGTTTGCGGTTCATTTTCAGATGATGCAATTTCCAACGGTGGTGTAAATATGGGAGTTGTAAAATATAATTTAAATGGTCAGCCGCAATGGATTAGAAAATACCAGGGTGCGTGGGTTGATGTTGCAAAGCAAATTAGACTTGATGCAGCAGAAAATGTTTATTTTACAGGTTACAGCGTTACTAATAATCTCGTACCTCCCGGTTGTATTTACCGGACTTTTAAACTTAATTCCGCAGGCACTCAGCAATGGATGTCAGTTTATTTAGGATATACCGCAAATCACTACAACGAACCATTTGATATGGAGCTTGATGCTTCAAATAATGTAGTAGTAACCGGTGCTGCTGAAAGCCAGAATAACTTATTTTTTGATATTGTTACAATTAAATATGCTTCTTCCAATGGCAACCAATTATGGGAATCCAGATTTAATCCTCAAACAGCTTTGGATTGCTCTCCTAACGATATGACAATAGATGGTTCTGGTAATGTATATGTAACCGGATATCAAACAACTCCAACCACCGGTAAGGATATAGTTGCATTAAAATATAATGGTTCTAACGGAGCTACATCTTATGTTTACCAGTATAATTATTCAGGTAGCGGCGGAAACCATGATGATGTTGGAAATTTTATCGCGGTAGATAATGCAGGTTATGCATATTTTACAGGCTTTGTAACAGGTAATGTTGGAAAAGATATTGCAACATTTATATTAAATCCTTCCGGTTCACTTGCTTGGGTGCAGGCTTATTTTGGTCCTGTTTCAGGTGATGATTATGGTTACAGGGTTGCAGTTGGACCCGCCCGCAGTTTTGTTGTAGCAGGCTCTACATATCAAGGTCCAACTAATAAAACGGATTGGTTCATAAGAAAATGGGGAATACCAACGGGAGTTCAACAAACATCATCTGAAGTGCCCGAAACATTCAAACTTTATGATAATTATCCCAATCCATTTAATCCCTCAACAACTATAAAGTTTGATTTAGCAGCTCAGTCAGAAGTATCATTGCTGATTTATGATATTACCGGAAAAATTGCAGCAAATCTTACTGACGGAATAGAAGAATTTGCTCCCGGTACATACGAGATAAATTTTGATGCTTCAAAATTTTCAAGTGGTGTGTACTTTTACAGACTTAACGCAGGTAGTTTTTCAGATGTTAAAAAAATGATTCTGACAAAGTAAATGAAATAACTTTATAATTAGATTCGTTTTAGATGAAGATGTATAAATAAGCTTATCATTACCTTAGAGTTTATTTATCACTGTAAAAAGGGCAGTTATTAACTGTCCTTTTTCTTTTTAATCTCTTGATTATCCTGAAATTATAAAATTATTTAAAACTATCACTTGAATTATTAGTTACTTTATATTAAATTGCGTCTAATAATTAAACATTGTTTAATAAATAAACATTGTTTAATAAATAAACATTATTCATTATGGGAACTGAGGAAAGAAAAGAACGGGAAAAAATGGAAATGAGGCAGTTGATTGTGAAAACTGCTTTGAAGTTGTTTGCTGAAAATGGTATTGAAAATGTTTCTATTAGAGCAATTGCAGAAAAAATTGAATATTCACCGGGTGCAATATATTCTTATTTTAAAGATAAAGGTGAAATAATTCACGCAATTCACACCGAAGGATTTGAAAAACTATATGCTCTGCAAAGATCACTTGACGGTATAAAAAATCCAGTTGATAAACTTGGGCAAATGGGAAAGTTGTACATAAATTTTGCTCTGGAAAATAAAGATTACTACGACTTGATGTTTATTGCCAAAGGAATAGCAGAAAAAATTAATGAAAAAAAGGAATGGGATGCAGGGGAACGGTCTTATAATTACCTTCGAGATACAGTAAATGATTGCATTGAACAGGGTTATATAAACGATAAAAATGTTGATGCAGTTACATTTGCAATATGGGGTTTTGTTCACGGTATGGCTGCTTTAATTATCCGCGGCAGGTGCGCAATGATGCCTGATGAATTTATTCAGCAAACTCTCAGCGGCAGTTTTAACTTTTTTAAAACTCATTTAATAACAAATAAATAATTACAAATAATATTCAACAAGAAATTTATCTTATGAATTTATATTGCAAGTAATAGATTCAGGAGGTTTAAAAATAAATTATGGCTAAGTTAATTAATGGCAGAAAGTTTGCAGCTATTAAGGGTGATTTTGTTGTTTTCCTTATCGGGATGCGGATAAATAGCTTCTGGAAGATTCATAAATGGCTTCCCGTTGTTATAGCTATGCCAAAAATGTTAAAAGAATTATACAATAATCCCGAATATGGATTTTTGGATGAGCGAAGCTGGTTCGGAAGAAATACAATTTCAGTGCAATACTGGAGATCATTTGAACATCTTGAAAATTATGCTAAAAATAAAAATCTTGAACATTTTCCTGCATGGGTTGCTTTTAACAAAAAAGTCAGTAAAAACAATGCCGTAGGTGTATGGCATGAAACCTATAAAATTTCTCAGGGAAATTATGAAAATATATATATTAATATGCCCATTTTTGGACTTGGCAAAGCAGGAGAAATTGACTCAGCCGAAGGTAAAAATAATAACGCAGCAGGAAGAATGAACAGAGAAAATATTAAACAAAATTAAATAACCATTCAGAAACTGAAATAAAAAAAATGAAATACTTGATATTACTGCTGATTTTTTTTATAGCTAAAGTTTATTCGCAAAATAACGGAATAATTATCGGAAAAGTAACCGACAAGGAAACTCAAAGTTCCGTACATAATGCAACAGTATCTGTATTGAATACAGATATGAAAACTGTAACTGATAATGATGGTAAATTTCAATTCAAAAACATTCCGCTTGGTAACTATGAACTTAAAGTTACATGCGTGGGTTACGAGGCATTTATTCGTACTGATATAGTTGTAAATTCTTCACGTCCTGCAGAAGTGGAAATTGAACTTCTCAATTCAAATATAACAACATCTGTAATTGATGTTGAAGGCAAATATTTCCAAAAATCTACCGATGTAAGTACAAGCAGTTACAGCCTAGATTTTGAAGAAGTTCGCCGCGCACCCGGGGCTATAGAAGATGTTTCAAGAATGCTTCAGATAATGCCCGGAGTTTCATCAGCAAATGACGGAAGAAATGACCTTATAGTAAGAGGCGGCTCTCCTTCTGAAAACCTGACCATAATTGATGGAATTGAAATTCCAAACATAAATCATTTTCCCACAGAAGGTTCAACAAGCGGTCCAATTGGAATGATAAATGTAAAATTTATTGATAATGTTAAATTTTCAACGGGTGGATTTTCAGCCCGTTATGGCGATAAGCTTTCATCAATTATGGATATCAGGTTCCGCGAAGGTTACCGAAAAAAATTCCTGAGCGATATTAATCTTTCTACTGCCGGGTTTGGCGGAATTTTTGAAGGTCCCCTGTTCAGTCAAAAAGGTTCATTCATTATTTCTGCAAGGAAAAGTTATCTGAATCTTATTAAAGGTGCTATTAGACTAGCAGCGGTGCCCGATTATTGGGATTTTAATCTGAAAGCAGATTATGACTTTAACAATAATACAAAGTTAAGTTTAATTGGTATTGGTGGATTAGATAAAATAAGTTTTATTAATGACTCAAAAGAAATTTCCGATGAAAACCCTTACGGAAAAGTAATTGGAGACCAGCAGCAGTTTACTGTTGGATTAAATCTGAAGAAGCTTTTTAAAAAAGGGTATTGGCAAATGATTGCAGCTAATTCAACCGGTTTTGCATATTATACCAATAATGATATACGAACAGACGAACTTAAATTCAGATATAAAAATTTTCAAACTGATTTTAATTTTAAAACAGAGTTTTTTTATCAGTTAAATAATTCAAATAACATAATTGCTGGTGTATCGGGGCATCTTATTAGGTACAGAAATGAAACTTTCTATAAAGCAGATACAACAAATTTTGGTGATCCAATGCCTGAGTCAAATGTAAATACAGCAGATAAATACAATAAAGCCTCTGTATTTGTTCAATACACATATAAAATTCCAGACAATAAAGTAATTTTAAATGCAGGTGCAAGATTTGATTATTTTTCGGGAATAAAAGAAAAAACTGCAGTTTCTCCCCGGTTTGGCATAAGCTATTCTTTGTTTAATTCAACAACTCTAAGCGCCTCAACGGGAATTTATTATCAGTCACCTGAATATCTTTGGCTCTCATCTGAACCCGGTAACAATGAACTTAAATTTATAAAGGCTATTCATTATGTAGCAGGCATTGAGCATCTATTTACCCCTGAGCTAAGAATGCAGATAGAAGCATATTATAAAGAATATAAAAACTATCCTGTTAGTACAGTCATACCTACTTATGTTCTGATAAGCGGAGGTACTGAGAATGGTCCAAACCTGATGTATGGCAAAGCAGTAAGTGCAGGGTTTGGATTTTCCAGAGGTATAGATTTTTCGTTGCACAAAAAGCTTACAGGTAACGGAATTTACGGGATGATAAATTATTCTTTAAGTGAAAGCAAAGTTACGGCACTTGTTGGAGGCGAAAAGCCGGGTTCTTTTGATTATAGACATAGCTTGACTATCATTGCAGGTTATCAGATATCAAATGACTGGCTAATTGGAATTAAATTCCGCTACACAACCGGCAGACCATACACACCATTTGATATTGTAACTTCTACATACTATGGCAGAGGTGTCAGTGATTTTAATAACTTTAACAGTGCCAGATTTAAAGATTACAACAGACTTGATTTTAGAGTTGATAAAAAATGGAATTTTAAAAAATTGAGCATTGTAACCTACATTGAACTGCAAAATGCCTTAAATACAAATAATGTTTATTCATATTTCTGGAATGAATACAAAAACGAACAGGGAACTATATACCAATGGAAATTTCTCCCGGTCGGCGGATTCAGTATTCAGTTTTAAACAGAAAACTGATTACTATTGAATTAAAGAGAAAATTTATTGCTAAGTTTTTATTTTATATAATTCTAATATAATTCTAATATAATTCTTTAAAACAAATATAAATACAACTCTACTGTATTTACGGTATAATAATTCGTAATACTGTGATACAGTGATTTGGCTAAAATTTAGGTTTAAAAGGTAATTTTCCATTTACTTGCTCTGCATGATTGTTTTAGGGTTAGCTTAAATGCTATTTTTGTATCACTAATTCGGTAGGGAAAGTAATAGCAGAAAAGATTTTTGATTTAAACATTAATTGAAAACTTTTCAGAAAGGATTCATTTCATAAATGAAAGCTATTAATTTCCAAATTAACAGGAAGCGTTTGTTCAGCATTTTAACAGGGCTTCTTTTTTTATTTGTATCATTTTACACATCTTCACAGCCATTAAATATTCCGGGTGGAATAAATACTTGGCGACCCACACTTCTTCCGCATCTTCCGGGTGATAATCCATATACAGCCTCAAAAACAGATTTTACCATCACTATGCGGGATGGCATAATTATTGACTGCTTAAAATGGGTGCCTGATGCACCTGCACCTCAAGGCGGATGGCCAACCGTAATTATGGTTCACGGTTATGGTGATAATAAAGTTACACTTTCAGAATTCTGCCGACTGCAGGCAGAGTATGGTTACTATACTATGACATTCAGCGTACGCGGTCAGGGACTTTCTGGCGGTGTATCTAACCTCATTAGCAGAACTGAAGCTCAGGATTTGCAGGAAATTGTGAACTTTGTAAGGAATGATACTTTAAGCGGAGTAGGAAGAGATAAGATTCTGATTATGGGCGGTTCACAAGGCGGTGTTTTACCATTAATGGCTTCTTGTATGCCGGGTGGATTACCTGTTAAGGCAATAATAAATTCTGTAGCCCCCCCAAACTTTGCTTCAAGCTGGATTGAAAACGGCTGCGTTAAAATGTCATTGTTATGGACAATTGAATATACGCCTGATACTGCTAGATATAACGGACAGGTTGACCGCATGAGTGAATGGATATATGATGAATCAAAACCTTATTGGGATAGTCTTGCATATTGGCTGCCAAAAGACAGGGATTTTACATCTATTCTTTCAAATAACACTGTTCCATTGCTTATAGAAGCAACTTGGCAGGATAAATTCTTTAATGCTGATGGCTGGCTGCAGAACATTCATCTTGTAAATGCTCCGTTTTCATCATACATGGGTGCAGTTCAGGGGCACGGAGGTGAACACTCCTTAACCGAAGATACTTGGCACATGGATTGGTTTAATAAATTTTTCTTCCAGACCTTATGGGGAATGCAGACTAATGTTTTCACAATGCCTAAATATCAATATGCTTCAACGATTACTCCTGTTACAAATAATGCGTGGACCTTTGTTCATGATAGTTCAACTGCACCTTTAAAAGATATTTCAACCAATACTAGACTTTATTTTAACGATAACCATAGATTAAAAACTACCCCAAGTCACAGGTGGCTGTTTCCTGATGTTGACCTGCTGAAAAATGATGTGCGTAATAATTATACAATAAAGCAGGCTGTTTATGATGAATTTACCGGTTCCAATTTTAATAATAAATTTAAAATTGATGATGTTGTATATGAAACTGCACCGTTAGCTGCAAATACTGAAATGACCGGAACTCCTGAAATTAAAATGGATTACATTTCAACCTGTAAGCCTTTTGTTCAATTCAATTTTCAGGTATATGAAGTATTTCCGAACGGATCAGCCAGATTTGTAACACGTCTTAACTATGAAGACAGGAACAATAACTTCGGATTCCTTCCGTCAAGAAAGCATGTTTCTTTCCGCGGACAGGCGCATTCACATATCTTTTCTGCCGGAAGCAAAATACGTGTTAAAGTTACAAATTTAGACAGAACAACCGAAGAAACTGAATTTTTTGGCACTAATCCGTTCGTTCTGCCTGCTATGAAAAAAGGTGTAAGTATTTTAATGCTTACAAATAATTTCTATATTGATCTTCCTATTGTTTCAGCAAACAATTCCAAGCCAAATACAGATTTATTTGTAGAAGAAAGAGACCCTGCTCCGGTAAATAATGTTCCAGAAAAATTTGAACTAAAACAAAATTTCCCCAATCCGTTCAACCCAAATACAGTTATAAGCTACTCAGTAGCTAAAGCTGAAAAAGTTGAAATTAGGGTGTATGATATTCTTGGGAAAGAAGTTCAGACACTTGTGAATGAGATTAAAAACCCCGGTTCGTATAATGTAGTATTCAATGCTCAGAACCTCTCAAGCGGTGTTTATTTTTACAGGATCAATGCCGGAAGTTTTACCGACATTAAAAAAATGACTCTTGTAAAATAAATAATGGGTCTAAATTGAGGAAATAAGCAGTAATCAGTGCAGTAAAAGGGAAGCTGTACTGAAAAATTAAGAGAAACAACAACATTCATCTCTGAAAAAACCGGAAATATAAGGGGCATATACTAATTGACTAAGTAAGTTAAAAAGTAAAGCCCCTGATTTTCGGAAATCAGAACGAAAAACAAAGTTGCAAATTTAAAACGTTCACATTTTACAGTTTTAACTTAACAATAATATTTAAAAGAGTTAAAAATCGCTGTTACCCCCGGCTTTTAAGATATAAAGTTAATAAATCATAAAGCCAAACAGCTTAAAACCCCGCAGCTTAATGCTTGCGGGGTTTTTATTCTTATTTAACCCTTTTTGTATTTTGGATAAATTATAGTAAAAAGTAATATAAACTGCTTTTTTATAATCTCCTTTACCTGTTTTCGGTAGATGTGATTATTGATTATGTATTCATGGAATTTTGGATTAATAATTTTTTAACAGGTTATTTTACATTTATAAATCCCCAATTGATACATTTAGTTAGCCAATTTTTTAGCTGTTTTAACATTGTTCAGTTCATTAAAAACCTTAAATTCATTATAAAATCACTATTTACCACTTTATTCAACTACCGTAAATACCCCAATATACGGTAGGGATATCAGGTAAATCACGGTAATATTTTCCACCAAAAATAAATGGAGTATTTAGGTTAAATGCCTATACAGTGAATTACTGATTCATTCGGTTTATATGGTAATTCTGCAATTACAGGCATTTACGATTGTTTTAGGGTGCTTATGAATGTTATTTTTGTATTACTAATTCGGTAGGGAAAACTGATAGCGAAAGAAGTTTAAAAAACTAATTCTCGTGAAAGGATTTAACAAAATGAAAGCTATCAACAACCAAAACCGTGCAGCAAAGAAGCAGATTGCAGTTTTATTCATGCTTCTTTTTTTATTTGCTTCATCTAACATTTTAGCCGGAAACACCACAAATAAGCTTACCGAAGCTGAATTAAACAATTCACCTGCTTTAACAGTTGAAAATAACGTAATTTTCACATTTAATATTCCTGCTGGCGAATATGTGAAATTTTCAATATATAATGTAAAAGGTGAAGAAATAAGAGTATTGATAAACGATAGGTCAATTAATGGTGAAATTTCAGCAGATCTTGCTCAGGCATTCTTAAATAATGGCGTTTACTATTACAGTCTAGAAGCAGGCGACTATAAAGAAGTTAGAAAACTGAATATCTATTCATATTAATAGATACTTTAATATTTCAGATTTCATTTGTTTTTTTTAGAGCTGCTGTAAAACAGATAGACTATCATCAAACTCTAATAGATCGTGAAATTTTTAACCCCGCTAAATTTAGTGGGGTTTTTTATTGGATATAATATTATTTTAATTTTTGTGGAATTTTCTGCAATTTTCACATTCAATAACCCCCTTACGTTAGATTAATACAGCAGTACCGTAATACAGTGAAATGTGGATTTTTTAGGTTTATGGTGTAATTATGCAATTACATACATTTATGATTGTTTTGGGATTCTATAATTTGCTATTTTTGTAACACTAATTAAGTGGGGAGCCATTTGCAGAAAGGATTTTGTACAATGAAACTAAATAGTTTCAGTTTAACAGTTTTTGCATTATTAATAGCAGTAAATGCTTCAAATTCAGTATTTGCCGGTGATATAAAAGAGGAAGCAGAGGGAGCTTTACTGACAGCCGTTACTTTAACAAACGATGAAATGCTTACATCCCCGATCCTTGCTATTGCATCAAACTCTCTATTAAGTTTTACCATACCGCAAAGTGAATATGTAAGACTTTCAATTTTCAATTCAAGCGGCAGAGAAATTGCGGTTCTGATTAAAGATTATAAAAACGCAGGCAGTTTTTCTGCGGAGCTTAAACATGCAAAGCTAACAAAAGGTACTTACTATTACAGACTTGTTATAGGAAGATATAAAGAAGTACGACGTCTTGAAATAACCAAATAATTATTCTAAAAAATTATATAATCAAAAATTTTCCCCGCTATAATGCCGGGGTTTTTTATTGGTTAATACTCTTCGGATGGCTTCGCGATTAATATCCTAAAAAGGTATTAAATCACTGCCAGATTTAATTGAGTTAATTGCAATAATTTTTGCTTTTTCACTTTTGATTTCTTCATTGCCTCTGCAGTTATTCTTTAATATTATCATTTATTTTATACTACCAGCTATATTATTTATTTTCTGATTATAACATATATATAATAAAATCAATATATTACAAATCTTGCTTCAAAAATCCTCACTTTTGTACGGTAGAAAATTTAATAGTAAAATTATACAGTAATTCGTGTATTCATTAGGTTTTTGGCGTAATTTTACATTTACAGCTATTTACGATTGTTTCGCACTTTGCCTAACGGCTATATTTGTAAAGACAATTCGTAGGGAATACAATAGCAGAAAAAGATTATTTATTAATTATATATCTTTTTCAGAAAGGACATCTATCAGAGATGAATGCTATTTGTAATCCGGTACCAAAGAGACTTTTGATGACAATTCTTTCATTAGCTCTTTTTTTTATTGCTTTTAATGAAATATCCTTTACGCAGCAAACCACCACTTTTAAGCCAAAAGGTTTAAACTCATGGACTCCATCGTACCTGCTTCCAATGCAGAGCGATAATCCTGTTACGGCTCAGCGTACTGATTTCACAATCACAATGCGTGATGGCGTTATTATTGATTGTTTAAAATATACCCCAATAACTACACCGCCCGCTGGCGGATGGCCAACCGTAATTATGCATCACGGTTACGGAGATAATAAAGAAACACTTGCAGATTTCTGCCGCGCACAAGCAGAATATGGTTATTACACCATGACATTCAGCGTTAGAGGTCAAGGGCTTTCAGGAGGACTTTCAAATCTTATCAGTACATTAGAAGCTGATGATTTGATTGAGATTGTTAACTGGATTAAGAGAGATTCAGTTAACGGATCAAATCCTTCAAAAATTCTTATTATGGGAGGTTCACAGGGAGGCGCTGTTCCTTTAATAGCGGCTACAAGAGGTATGCAGGTTGCAGCAATTATCAACTCAGTTGCTCCGCCTGATTTTGCCTCCAGTTGGATAGAAAACGGCTCTGTTAAAATGACATTGCTTTGGACAATTGACTATACTCCTGATACTGCAAGATATAACAGTCAGGTTATTAGTATGAGGAAATGGATAACTACAAATACTAAATCCGGATGGGATAGCTTAGCATACTGGCTGCCAAGAGGCAGGGATTTTACAAATGGTTTAAGCTCAATTACAACTCCAATGCTTGTTGAAGCTGCTTGGCAGGATAAATTTTTTAATGCAGATGGATGGATGCAGAATATAGATAAAATTACAAATGCTCCGTTTTGTTCTTATCTTGGTGCAGTACGCGGACATGGAAGTGATGTATCTGCAACAGAAGATATATGGCACATGGATTGGTTCAATAAATTCTTCTTCCAGACTTTGTGGGGCATGCAGACAGATATTTTTACAATTGCAAAATATCAGTATGCTTCAACAAGGTTCCCGGTTGTTGATAACAGGTATTTTACATTTTCACATGATAGCTCAACAACATTATTAAGAAACAGTACAGAACCATTAAAACTATTTCTAAATAAAAATGGTGAACTAAAAACTACTGTTCAATCAGGTAATTATTCTGCTGTATTAAAAAATAAGATCACAAGAAATTATACTTTACAGCAAGCTATTAATGAGGAATTTACGGGTTCAAACTTTAATTCAAAGTTCAAGAAAGATTCTGTAACATTTATTACATCAGCATTAACCGCACCGCTTGAGTGGACAGGTGCTCCTGTAATAAAGCTTGATTACAAATCAGCGGCTTCTACATTTGCTCAGTTTAATTACCAGATTTATGAGGTTCTGCCAAGCGGTGAAAGAAGATTCATAAACCGTGCTAACTTTACAGATAGAAATTACCACAGAAACTCAAGAAAACAGGCTACTTTCCGCGGACATGCACACTCACATGTTTTTGCAGCAGGAAGCAAGATACTTGTAATTATCACAAATTTAGATAAAGCACATACAGATGAAGAATTCTTTGGAACAAACCCGTTTGTTCTGCCTGTTATGAATAATGGTGACCACACTGTTTATCTTAGCAGTAATTCTTATATTGAGTTTCCTATATTGACAAACTCAGGAATAAGACCAAATGCTTTATTTGAGGAAGAAAGATCAACAGAAACAAGTTCACCGTATTCATATACGCTGTCTCAAAACTTTCCTAATCCGTTTAATCCTTCAACAATGATACAGTATTCAATTGCTGAAGCACAGAAGGTTGAGATTAAAGTGTATGACCTGCTTGGAAGAGAAGTTGCGACACTTGTAAATGAAATTCAAAACCCGGGTTCATATAATGTTATGTTTAATGCTGCTAAACTTTCAAGCGGTGTTTACTTCTACAAACTTACTGCAGGCAATTATACTGATGTAAAGAAAATGACATTAATTAAGTAATCTTTAATAATTATTTTATGAAATAAAATATTTAAAAACCGGATAAAATAGCATAAACTGGAAGGGATATATCTTTTAATAAAGATTATCCCTGAAGGTTTAAATACATTTAATTAATAGAATAATATAAAATAAAATTTTTTTAAATAATTAAAATGCTGGAATCTTTAGGGAAGAATTTAGAGGGGATAAATAGAGTAAGATGTCATTATTAATATTACCGGTGATCTTTGTGTTTTTACTGATACCGTTTATAATTTTAGGTTATCAGTTTTACAGCAGCAGGTAAGTAACTTATAAGTTCACTTGAATTAAGAAAATTAGGGATTTATTTATTATAAAATTATTGGGTTTATTCCCTCATTTAATAAAATTTTTATTGCTGAATTTATAAGCTCCGCTTGCTTTGCGGAGTTTATTCTTTTTATGCTGATATTTTTTAAATTACTGTTTTAATGCATTACCGGTAAAAATATTTATATTGCAAGCGACCAAATTATTTTTCGCTTAAATTCCAAATTATTTTTCGTTTCATAAAAATAAAAATGCTGATTTTTAGCCAAAAATCAAAGCCAAAAACCAGCATAAAACCCACTTTTAAGCCCATATTAGCAATATAATTGCTGTTAAAAAGAGTCCCAGAGCAGTCTGAATCCATGCTTCATTTATGCTCACCATACCTTTTAAAAAATTGTAGTCTGGATAGTTCAAATACTTCCTTTTATAGCAATCAGTTGACCAATTCCCATATTGAGCATCCATGTCAAGCTCTGTGAAGCCTGGAAGCACACAGAAGCCCCACCAATTACACCGGAGCAAGCCCAGTGGAGTCCACCATCTCCAGAAGCCCCAGACAGCTGTGCTTTCATTAGTCAAAATATACCTGAAAATATTGTAATATGAGTCACAGAGATGAAACCATTTAGCAATAAAAAAGGCTGCAAGAAATCCCAGCTGAACATCAAATATAAAATATGCTATTGCTGGAATTATTAGGAAGTCAATCAGAGCTTTTAGTGTTCTGAATATCCATTCATATTTGTGACCGGAGTGCTCTTTATAAATACCATACCAGACAGCAAAATCAAAAAGAGCCTCAATAAGTCCTATGAATAAAATTATTGTCATTGTTTTATGATCTAAATTTATGGAAGACCAGTGGAGACTGTTCCGCTGGATAAATCAATTTTTATTGTGCCATCTTCATTGTTTGCAAATACAATGTATGGAGATTTATAATAAATTGTGACAGCTTCATCTCTAAACCCCAATGGGTTATTTAACTGAACTTCAAATTCAGAGAGATGCTGTCTTTGCAAAGAAGTCAGTAAATTCTGAACATTTATTTCAGACTGGTTATTTGCATTTTTACCCAGAGTTATCCCACTATTAACATGAGTCAATATTCCGGAATTTTTATTTATCTGAATTCTTGCAGTATCTCTGACCACAAGCTTGAAGTCTGTAGAGTTGCTAAGTAAATAATTATCTTTGCCAAAATACACAGCATCTTCAGCTGTGGAATATCCTGAGAACATTCCCACTGCAATAATTATAAATGCAATAGCATTAAATACAGTGAGAGCTTTATAATATTTATTCATTTTAAATCCTTCCTTTATTGCTGATAAGTTAACGAAGTATTGACAACCCAGCCAGCTACTATATCAGAAGAGCCAAATGTTATGAGTGTATTGCTGACAGAATTTACAATGTTATTTGCATTGACAGTGGTGAAGCTTCCTGAGCCAGTATGAGTGAAAACACAATTTTCAAACTGTGAGCCATTAAGCGATATATTAGGAGCATAATTATCTTCAATAGTTCTGACAGAGCAATTTATAACAATCATTTTCTGAAATGTGATATTTGCATCAGTCTGCTCAAAATTCAGATTAACACATTTTACATTCCTATCAGTCATCCCTCCGCTTCTGGTAAATATGGAATAGGGTGGCTCATTAAAAGTGTTTTTAATTGAGACATATCCCATTCCTATCATATCTATGTAGTCATACCAGACCCAGTTATCAGTATATATACCATTGTGACCTGGCAATATAACAATAAGCCATCTGTTATTAGAAGTGGGCGAGCCGGAGAGATATGCATAACTTACAGCTTCTGAAATCGTGTTGTAAATTTTACCGGAAACATCAGTGGTCTGTTTTGAATCCACTATGATTCTATTTGCATTAACAGGGAAATAGCCACCACCGACAGACTGAATAAAGTTATCAACAACCCATTTTTTCCATACAAGAGAATTATTGTCTTCCGGAGTTCCAGCAATATATTCAGCTGAGCCTGTATTTATTTTTGGAGCTTCTATTGTGGCTGTGGCTGTGATTGAAACTGCATCAGAGAATGTAGTGTTATCCTGGAAAGTGTTTAATCCAGTCCATGTATTATTGCAGCTTATACATCCGAAGTATGTCCTGTCATCCCCAGCAAGTTTTGTCCCATACCATTCCTGGAGTGTTCCTGAAATATACAGTCTAACTGGCTCATAGGAAGGGAATCCATAAACAAGATAATTCCCAGTTGCATTCCCACCAGGCTGAGTGACAGTCAAGCCGGAGATCACATCTCCAGCTCCATAGGGAGACCTTCTGAATTTAATCTGTGTATCTGTGTAACCATTTATAAAAGCTCCAGTGTTATCCACCAGCTGAAGAGACATTTCAAGCTGAGCAAATGTGCCTGAAGCAATTAAAAGTAAAATGAGTGTTAAAAATATTTTTTTCATTTTATTAATTAATTAGTTTTAAAAAAGTATCTATTTTGTTTTTAGCAAGCTCAATTGTTTTAGGTTTTGTATTTTGCAGCTTTGCAAAGTGGGAGCTTGTGACTCCAATCTTAATTAAAAATTCTGCATGGTTAATTATTATTTTTCGTTTTATACCTTCATTTATTTCAGCTTTAATGCTATTGTAGTATTTACCGAGATTAACATAGTGAGTTCTACAAATTTCATTATACATTGAATGATGGTTATGCCTGAAATGTGTTATTATATTAGCCAGCCAGTTCAATTTTTCATCCCGATGGAAGACACTAAATAAATAATTAGACCCACAGACCAGCTTATGGCAGACAGGACAGTAAATAAATTTATCGTTAAAATAAGAATCAGTGTCAATATGAGTTAATTGAATATTCATTAATTAAACCATTTCAAAATTGTTTCACCACAATATCCTTTTTGCCAAATATACCAGGCATAACACCTGGCTGAATTTTCTGAGTATTTAGAGAAGTCTCCATTCTTTGCACAGTTCAGCCTTGAGCTGCTAACATATATTGTCTGGGGGGGAGCTTCTCTGAATAAATATTTTCTCTTTTTACCTTCCACAAACTGAATGCCCATGAATAAAGCAATTTTATTTCCTTCCGGAATAATCTGCAAAGCTTTCCTGACAAAGTCTTCACTGTATTTATATGGTGGGTTTGTGATTATATCTCCATCCCATTCAAGCACATCAATACTTAAAAAATCTTTAAGCTCTTGTGAGTAACCTCTGTCAATAATATCTGAGCTTCTCACATTATAGCCAGCATTTTTTAATACTTCAGATAAATGACCAGCTCCACAAGCACATTCCCAAATATTAGAATTGAATTTTTCCAGTTTCAATAATTCAATCAAAGCTTTTGGCTCAGTAGCATAAAAATCATAAGTTTCACGATCTTCCACAGCATGAGCTGAAGAGCCCAGTGTTTTAAAAACAGAATTATTATTGCCAGTCCAGTCCTTCAAAAATATTCTACACTTCCCATTTAATATTGTTATCTATATACTCAGCTCTCAAGAGCTCTGAAGCCTGGTCTTCATTTAAGCCAGCAATCATTTCAAGGAATTTCACAAAGTAACCTCTGTCAATCCTTCTTGTAATATTCCCTTTTTTTACATAAGCTTTTAAGCCAGTAGTAAAAATAAAACCATGAAATATAGAGCCAGCATAAATATGCTGTGGGATAATTACATATTGCAGATTTTTCACTCTTCTCATTACTGCACCTGTCCTTTTGCCGGAGCTTCATGTGTTCCACCAATATTTTCAGCATAAGTAGTCATATTAGTCATGTTAATATTCAGAATAGGCTCAGCATTTGTGAAAGCTATTTCAAAGCCCTTATTAGTAGTGTCATCATATAAATCAAAATAAGATTCTGTATCAATATCTCTCTCTTCATCAATTATGAGAGCTTTGAATTTTCTTGAGCCGTTATCCAGATGGACTTGCAGATAAATCTCCCATCCGGTAATTTCAAGATTTTCAATCTCTCCATAATTCAACAAGTCCGGAGCAATTATTTCATTCACATGAGATATGCTCCACCTATAATTTACATGGTGAGATATTTTGCTCTTGCTGCCGTCATCCCACTCAAAGACTGTGGTTTTTCTCTGGTAAGTTTCTGTGAGCTTTGCAAAATGTCTGGAAAAATTAAAAACTCTGTCAGCTTCACCATTTTTTTTGCAAGTGACTTTAATCTGCTTACATCCATTTATATAAAGTTTATCAGCCATTTTATTTTTCTATAAGTTTAATCTGCATTTTTTTGTCATTTTCATCAAGCTCAGCTCCCACAAGCCACCAGTCTCTTCCTTTAAAATTATTGACTGAGACTGCATATTTTGCATTAGCATTATATTCAGTTTCAAACTGACAATTTTTTTTCCTTCCATTAGCCAGATACTCATTATTTCTCATTATTACATGCAATACAAGATTAAAACCACTATCATAATAATTCCCACCTGGATCATGCTGCCAGCCTAAAACAATACATCTTGCAAAGGAGACATATACTTTATAGCCATTGACATCTTTCCAGTATGCAAGAGAATCCATTTCAAGCAAATTCCTTTTATGAGCTCCAAAACCTCTGACCGGAAATGCATAGGCTTCCTCCTGGTATGACCTGACAAGAGCAATATCAGTATTAATAAGAGCCGGATTCAAGTCTGCATTAAGGCTTGTATATCCTGAGAATTTTTCTTTTGTTCTTATAAAATAATAACCATATCTTCCACTAACATATTGAGCCGGATCATTAGGCAATTCGTATCTTGTGAGTAAATGAATAAATGATTCCTTCTCTGAGACAGTAATTCCTTCAGTATAATTTTTTGTTTTTGTAATTGTAATAGCAGAATTATTAAGAACAGGAAAAAATATTTTTACATAGTAAGTTCTGAAGCCGTTTACAGTTTGCTGTGGCTGTGGATCAATACGCCATGCAGCTCCTGTCTCAAGAACATAAGCCTGAAATACATCCCATGCAGATTTTGCTCCCAGTTCTGTTCCAAGCAGCTGACCCAGCCAAGCATTATATAAAGGAACAGACAAAAAGGGAACTGTGTTTAATGGATGGGCTTGATTCCATTGTGGATGTTCAAATCTTAAAACAGGATTCCCTGCAATATAAGGATCAAATATCTCCGTAATATAAAAAGTGTGGTCTTCCGGATTAGGATGTCTTTTTGAAAATGTTCCCTTCAGATACTCTTCAAGATGCTTCTCAAAAGAGACTACATTGCACTCAATAGAATACTCTCCAGGATATAATTTCAGAATAATTGATTTTACATCAATCTCTCCAGCCCATTGAATATTTTGAAGAGAAGTTCCATAATAAAGCCAGTATGCATAATTGAGAGTATTGTCAGACTCAAGGAATTGCTGAATGGTTTTTCCTTCATTTGAAATAAAGTCATCCGTGACCGCAAAGTTTACCTTAAAATCATTTGCATACCATTTTAATGGCTGACCTGGCTGGCTTCTCTCTATAGGTATCACATTATTTGCTCTCAACATTTTTGTAAAGAGAATATAATCTTTTACAGCATTATTATTTTGATAAGTTGCATTAAAATAATTAGGCTTAGTATTAAAATTATTATATACTTTTTGAATTAAGCAATGCATATCAATTCATTGACTTCCTTCCTAAACTCAGGCTTTCAAGTATAAAGCCATCTTTGTATATCTCCTGTTTAAAGTTCCTGTCAATTTTCCTTCCATTGATATAAAGATTTGAATTAGCGGAAGACATTGCAGCTGAGACTATCCCACCGGAATTGTAATGACCGGCAATTGCCGGAGTGAGAGAGCCACCATTGAGCCAGTTAATAAAATTCCATCCGTATTGAGAGACAAGCTCATTAACTCTTGACTTTTTAATGACAGCTTCTCCTGGAGTCAGCATTGCCGGAACAGTGTCAGAGCTTGAGATCACAGAATTAGTTCCTGAGCTGAAGCCCAGAATTGTGGTGAATATAGAAACCATTGAGCCAAAAATATCCCCAAAGCTCAAGCCTTCATCAGAAGAGCTTTTTTGAGCAAGATTAATTGCTTGCTGAGCCATCTTTAATGCAAGGCTGATATATTTTAAAAATGATTTACCGCCATTTTCCAATTTAGAAGCAAGAGCATCAACCAAACTGAGACTTGAAGCCAGAACTGAGTTTATTTCACTATACATTTTAGCAATTCTTTCAGCTTCCTTCTTTGCCTGTTCCTCAAGCTCATCAAGATATTTTTTAAACCACTCCAAATGTTTTTTCATCTCTTCACTCAGATCAATATCAATAATAACTTTGGGCTGACCCAGAATCATTTTTGTCATGTCAAATATCTGCTTATGAATATCCTTCCTTACAGCAAGAACTTTATTTTCCTGTTCAAGTGTGCTTAAATTAAGCTTGCTGAGGTCAATCAGCTGAAGCTGGCTCTGAAGGAATTCAGCTGTAAGAGTATTTTTATATTTTCTGTTCTCAATCTCTTCTCTCACTTTTTTAAGAAGTTCATCAAGAGCTTTATTCTCTTTGTCAGTTACACTTTCATTTGAGCCAGTTCCTGTGGAAGTTTTTGGTGAAGATGTCACTGGGTTTTTCTTTGGTGGTGGTGGTGGGTATGGATATTGTGGCTCTGAGCCAGTGAGCTCCTGAGTAACCGGAGAGCTGTCACTTGAAAATGCATTGAACAAAGCAGTGACCGGAGAGCCATAAAATAGAATTTTCCCAGCCGGAGAGTTTGCAAAATCCATTATCATTTTTATTGCATTCTTGACCTGAGTTAAAAGGAATGAAGTGACATCCACCACTTTGCTTAAAATTGCAACTTCAATTTTAAATATCCAGAATGCTATTTCATACAATGCTTTGCCTATCTTAGAGAGCTGGTCAATAAGTGGGGGATTTTGCTGAATAAAATCTCTAAAAGATTTTACCAGGTCAAGAATATAGGGAAGAGCTTCTCTGGCTTTACTGAGAAGGAATTCAACTCCGTTTTTAACCAGGTCAATGAGAGACCTTTTAAAGTCATCAGCTGCTTTTTGACCTCCCATAGTAGCTGAGATCATTTGCAGAACTTCTTTATAAAAGCTCAGGATTTTTTCAGCTGCACTCTGAATGACCGGAAGCAAATCCATAAAGAAGCTTACAAATTTAGAACCAGCTCCGGCAACAAAGCCACCGATTTTCTCAAAAACCTCTCCCATCTGATTTTTGAGAATTTGCCATTTACCTGCAAAAGTAGAGCCCACAGTCTCAGCCATCCCTTTAAAATTCTGGTCAAGGATTTTGCTGAGATATATCGCCTGTTCAGTTCCTTTAAGAGATTTAAGCTTTGCTTCCTGTTCCTGAGTAAAAGCCACTCCAACTCTTCTTAGAGTTCCGAGGGTCTCTTCATTGACCTTACCCAGCATGACAGCAACTTGCTGCACATCCATCTGACTTTCACCATTCTGCATAAAAGCAGCTGCAAGGTCAAGAATTCTGGGAGTTAATATTTCAATCTCTTCAGAGCTCTTCATGAAAGTAGTCAGCATTGACTGAGCATTCATGATGCTTTCATCAGAAAATGGAGTTTTAAGCTGGAGCTGAGAAGCCTGAGAAGTCAGTCTTCTGTAAGCATCCATTCCTTCACCAACATTTTTCAGACCATTCATGAGCTTTGCGGAAGCCACTTCAGATTTGTTAAATTCATCAGTAACAAAATTCAAGCCTCTCTGAACATAATTTAATCCCTGTCTTACATAGCCTAAAACAAGGGTAAAATTCAGAAGCTTTCCGCTGAAGCCGGAACTTGCAGCTGAAACTTCATTTGTGGAAGCTACTGTCTTTTTTTGCTCAGCCTGTGTTTGTTTAAGCTCAGTCTGGTATTTGTCAAGAGTGTTATCCAGCTTTTTAATTTCAGCATCAAGCTTGTCAAATGAAAAAGTGGGTGGCTTCAGCTTAAAAATATCATTAATATTTTTAGCTCCCATTTGTGCAATTTTCTGAGCTGTCTTTATTCCTTCTGAAAATGGTCTGACATCCAGAGTTAATATTGCAGCAATATTTCCAATGTTAGTGCTCATTACTGAAATTAATTTTAATTATCTTTTATTGCATACCATTGAATGAAAGCTTCCTTGTCATTTATCAGCTGGCTTATCTGAATAAAGCTTAATGTTTTATTCATTGCCTGTTCCTCTGTTAAATTATATTTTTTGCAAAGCTGTTCAATCAGTTCCTCTTCTGTTCCTTTTATGTAAGCCGGAGATTTGCTTTCAAGGAATTTTTTATATTTTGCATAATCAATATAAAATTTAGCATCCGGCTTCCATGTCTCATTTTTATCCGGAATTATTCCGGCTGGGAATCCAGACCGGATTTTCCAATCCCTAACTTTTTGCTCAGTGAGGGAGATAAAATAAAAAAATCATTTGCAATATTTATTATCTCCTCTCTTGTCAGATTTTCCCAGTCAGCTTTGTATTTGTCAGACTTCAATGCTTCCGGAACAGATTCAACATCAAGGATAATATCAATTGCATCAAGCAGAATATCTTCATTAATAAGCTTCTCAATTAAATCAGTGACCTTCATGCTTTCCTTCAGGTCAGTAAGAGTGTTAATGTTCAGCTTTGTCAGAACAGTTTTAATAAGCTGCTTATCTGTTTTATATGTTGCTTCTTTTTGTGAAGCTTTTACTCCACACTTAAACTGGTAATCTTTTTTCTCTAAATTCATAATATTAGTTTTTGAATAATGTTAGTTTGTATTATTGTTTTATATTTTAAGTGCTCTCTCTTACTATTATTCAGAGAGAGCACTGTATAAGCAATATGATCAAGAAAAGCTGTTTTATAATTTTAAATGATACTGCTTTCCGGTTTTAAAGACCGGAGCAGCAAGCCCAAAATCATAAGGTAATGAATTTAATATTGCTCCTTTTGCTTTTGGGACTTTCCTTACTGTCACATAGCTTACATCAGTTAAATTCACAGCATTGCTTCTGACAATCAGAATTTTTCCGGCTGCGTAATTCACTTTATAAAAGACAGTAGTGCTTGCTCCTGGAATAATTACACCATTTGACTGTGTGGGAGTTGTAAAAATACTTACAGAATTTGTGTCATTCACTTTGCTTAAATATGCCAGAGTTTTAGTGGCTGTATTTATAGCACCATCAGCAAATCCTGCTTCAATATAAACCTTGAATGTGTCAGTTCCGCTTCCGGCTGAGTCATAAGCTTCAATATATGTATCATATCCAGGCTCAAGTGTTATCTCAAAAGTGCTGTCTCCGGAAGTGAATCTGTGGCTCTCCACCAGGTCTCCGGTTTTATTATATGCAATTGCATCAGAGCTGTAGAAACCGGCTGCAAGCAATACAGTGCATAAAACCATGACTGTGAAGATTGCCTTAATAAAAAAGATTTTTTTTCTCATTACGAATTTTATTTTGGTTTATGAAATAATGTTAAAATTGTTTTTTAAGCAGCAATTGTTTCAAGTATGATATAAAAAGGATTTTTCCCAGTGACCGGAGAAGCTCCTGAAGCATAAGCATCCGCTGGAAGACCTGTGTCCGGAGTCACAGAAACATTTGCAGACTGAGCCACCACAGAAAACTCAAGATTTAAAACCTGATGCTTACCGCCTTCCATGTCAAGCTTCAGTTTTTCAATAGGCTTCATTTCAGGAAGATAAAATTCCTGGTCTGCTCCCAGTTCGTCTCTTCCGTTGTAGAAGTAACCTTCCACAGAAGTATTGAGAATGTCATCAATTTGATCCATTATCTCCTTTGCAACCTGAGAGAGAACTACACTTAAAGTGCATGACCGCTTTGAAGCTTTTTTGTGTGAGTTCCCATCTGCATGAGTGATCTCAATTGAGTCAGCCATTTTTTCCAGAGAGCCGGAAACTATGTTTCCCAGTGTAAGCCAGGAGCTTCCCACTTTTATCTGAAAATTATTTCCGGAATTAATTTTTTCCTGTT
Organism: Ignavibacteria bacterium; assembly: GCA_020852705.1. Taxonomy (GTDB): domain Bacteria; phylum Bacteroidota; class Ignavibacteria; order Tepidaquicellales; family OLB5; genus OLB5. The sequence goes on from JADZAP010000055.1 coordinate 24,527, forward strand.
CAGTGTTTTTTGTTATTGCCATTTAGCTATAAAATTAAATTTATGAATTAGTGTTTTTAACTTTTGGAGCTTCAGGCTTTGAGACCAGGCTCTCTGTCAATTCCTTGTCAGAATTAAAGAGCTTCTCTTCAGGTCTTGTAATTCCCAGAGCATCCTGAAGCCTGTATTTTATAAACTGATTGCTCTGAGCTGATTTAAGCTCCGTATCTTTTGCAGCCACTGAAGCAATTACTTCAATAACCTTAGAGCTTTTTATTACGCCATTGTTAGCAAGATAAAAAGCTGTGTCTCCGATATTAAATTTTGTTGTTATTGTCATTTGATTAATAAAATGGTTTATAAATAAATTCAGCTTTTAAGTCAGTTTTATCCAGAATGCTTCCCTCTGATTTGCTGAGGTCATAAACAAGACCAGCATTAAAATGAAATTTTTCCATGTAATTAAAACCAGTAAGAAGCTGCACATTATGAGTGAATTTATTTTTTATATCATTCACTTTCCTTTTGTGCTCATATCCAAAAATAAAGGGGCTGAAGTAAAATCTTTTTGACTTCACAAAAAGCTTTCCATGCTGGGATATAATTTCAAAGTCTCTTCCTATTCCCACATAAATGCTCTCTTTTAAAAGAGTATCATTCATATTAATAGTATATGCTGTGATCTGGTCTGCTTTTTTTTCCAGCTTCATGACTAAGTCAAGCTTCTTTGCTTTATTAATAAAGACAGTGTCAACCTTCTGAAAATTTACGATCACCGGCTCAGACTTTTTATAAACAATTTTTTCATGCCATTTTATGACTGTATCAGCTTTAGTGACCACTCTCTCAATGACAGTTGTATCATATTTATAAATTGTAGTTCCTGAAGTAGAACTGTAATCAGAGCCACCACAGCTGAGGTCTTTTAAAAAGAAAAACCAGACACAGAAAATGAATACAAGCACTGCAATAATTCTTGCTATCCATATAGAAGTCATTGATTGCTGCATTATTCAGTCACTTCCTTTCCGGCTGAATGTGCCTGAAGCTCTTCATCAGTCTCCGGCTCTCCATCTTCACCATCCACAGCTTCAGCCTGTTCAGCAAGTTCAGGCTTTGGATTTATTGCAGATTTTTCCCAGTTAAGTTTTTCCTGAACACTATTCAGGAAGTCAGCTGCTTTCCTTACTTTGAAGCAAGGACATGCTTTTGCAACACCTGGAAAATCATTGTGACCATAAATGTCATCTGTGCTCAGGTCATATCTGTATAAAACCTGTGCAGTGATCCACTCAAGAGAATTCTTTTGAGCTAATGTCATATATTTACCATAAGGAGCATCAGACTGAGTGTCACTTCCTCTGGATATATATGCAATTCCTATATTGCCGGAATTATGACCACCGACATGAGCTCCGACCTGGCTCTCAGGTCTTCCAGCATGAATGACTCCTTCTTTGTCAACAAGCCAGTGATAACCAATGTCTTTCCATCCCTGAGCTTTATGGGCTCTCCTTATGGATTCCACTGTTCCCTCAGAAGCTGTAATGTGAATAGTAACTTTATTTATTTTCATTGCTTCACCTCACTTTTTTCTGAGTTCACAGTTCTCTCTCCAAATGTCTGGATAAATTTTCCAGTGGTGGGGATTCCCAGAATCCCAAATGTCAGGAATGTTAATTCCTTGAGCACAGAAACATCCGGCTGAATAACAGTCTTCACTCCGGCTGTTTCAATTATTACAGGCTGCATATTAACAGCCATAATAATAATTGTAATCACAAGAGCAGTCACAAGAAGGAAGCACAGAAAATATATCCCTCTCATAATGGAATAAGCTCCAGTGTCATCCCTTAAAAAATCTGATAAATTATTTTTCATATTCAATCTCCATTAAATTCTAATGAGTCAGCCTCAAATTTTATTTTCTCTTTTTTCAAAAGCTTGTCAATTTTATTATTGACCACTGTCACTTTCCTGAAGAGCTCTCTCTGGTTATATTCCTGAGTCTTTTTGTAATCATAAAAAGTGTCAGCTTCAAGTTTATCAGATTGAAGAGCTTTGATTTCATGATTAGTATCACTTGCAAATGAAGCAACATAAAATGTTCCTATTGCAACCAGGCAAAGCAAAGACCATAAAACAGCAAGAGGAACATTTATTCTGGTTTTTTCCGTGATTGAATTAGACTGACTCATTATAAAATAAAAATTATATATTCAGGTTAATTAAATTTAATTTTCAATTCTTACATCTCTTGCTTCCAGGTATTGACCCAGATCATGCTTCCTTACTTCAGCAAAAGCAGCTCTTTTGTCTTCAGCTTCCACTATGACATATTTTTTCAGTGTCACATAGCAAGTGAATTTTTTCTTTGCTGATGGCTCAGATTCCGTAGCTTTGCTGCTATCCGGAGTTTGCTGAGCTAACTGTGAGCCTGGAATGAATATCTCTCCGGCTGTTAATAAATAAATGATATTTGCTCCACCATCAATGTCTTCAGTGAATGAAGCTCCGTTTGTTTTTGCAAGCTCAATCTCTTCTTTGGTAAACTCTCCCAGAAGAGTGTTATCCTTATAGACTTTAAATTTTTCCATGTGAATGATTTTAGAAGTTTAAAAAATTTGCCTGTCTGTTCCAGGCTGTCAACCTTCAAAACTATGAAGGATTTTCTCAGCTATGTCAGTTATGTCAAGTAATTTTCAATTACAATGATTTGATCACACAGGCAAATTCATTGCCATCAAGCTCAGCTGCTCCATGTGCAAGAAGATCAACTGCATCCCCTAACACTGTGGGCTGATAAGCTTCTTTTATTTCACCTTCATTTGAAAGTATGAAAGCAAGTCCTTCCTGATGCCATGCCACAATATTGGTTTTCCCGCCAATTGTGGGAACAAGTCCTGAAATGACCCATTTAGCTCCCAGCATTTCATTTGCTTCTCCGGCTCTCAGAGCTTTCATATTGAATCCGATTGCTGTTTTTATAACATCAATCTCATAAAAGTCCTGTTCAAGAGCTGAAGGGATGACAATAACTCTGTTCTCTTCCGGAACTTCATTGTCATCAAAGTGCTTCAGAATCCTGGAAAAATCCCTGAAGGAGATTTGAGCAGCAGCTGCCGGAATTATATTTGTAGTAGCCTGAGCTGCTTCAATAACGTCTTTATTAAACTGTCTCTTTAATGCAAGAGCCATTGAAATTTCATACTGAGTCCTCAGCATGTCATTGCTTTCAAACTTTGCAGCCATCTGAGCAAGAATAGGAACTGCATAAACATCCAGAGCAGTAGTAACCATTGAAGTGTCATCTTTGGTTTTTTTTCTGTCTGCATCGTCAGCAGCTGTGCCTGTATTTTTTTTGACCACCATGCTTGCAAGCTTAGGTCTAACGACTTCAGTTGCTCCAGGCTGAACAAGTGAGTCATAACTTCTGTTTGTCAGCTGATAAAGACCTTTGTCTTCCATGCATCTTAAAATCACATTATCAGCTGTTACCTGTTTATTCCAAGCCATTTTTTATTTTTTTTAGTTTATGAAAAAAGTTTTTATTTAACTGTGTTCAAAGCCGGAGCTTTTTATTTTTTGAAATAAGTTGACTGCTTCCTGAGCTCAGCAAGCTCTTCTGAAGTAAATTTCTTCTGGAGCTTAGCATCCTTAATCACTTCTTCATAAGTCAATGGAGTTCCATCAGCTTTTGTGAATTTAGGATCAGTAACATCCACAGCCGGAGCTTGAGCGTTTGTGTCAATCTGCTTTGAAGCAAGCGAAGGATGGACTGACATTGCTGAAATAGTTTTTTCAGCAAGCTCATAATTGCTTATTGCAAGCTCAACAAAAGAAGCTTTGTCAGCCGGAAGGATTTTCTTTGCTGCAATACCATTATTGACCAAGTCTTCAGCTCTTTTATTTTCAATATCACTGAGCCTGTTCTGAAGCTCTGTGAATTTTGGATCACCTGAGCTCTCTCCTGAAGGCTTTGTGATTTTGCCTTCAAGCTCAGTCACTTTGCTCTGAAGGCTTGTGACTGTGGCTGAAGTATCTGTGAAATGTTTCGTAATAGCTTCCTGAGCAGCTTCCTCAGTCACAAACTTTGAAGCATCTATTCCCACAGATGTCAGAATCTTTTTTGTGTTGTCTGTTAAATTCATGTTTGAATTATTTTGGTTATTGAAATTATTTATTTGAAATGTAAATGTCATTTTTGATTCAATTCTTGCAACATCAAACTTCTCTGAAGGCTCATAAGTAAATTTTTTCTGGTCATAAAATCCTGAAGAGAGAGTAAAATTTGATTTATCCTGAAATGAGAACGGCTCAATTCCGTCAACAGCTGGTCTGTTAGTAAGACCCAGAGCTCCCAAATACCAGATTTTTTTTCCTGTGCTTAAAACATACAGATATAATTCCACACTGGAATATTTGAACTTTTTATTCTGCACAAGCTCAAAGAACTCTTCTGAAATATGAGAGAATGCAATGTAAAGCTTTCCATCTATTGCAATGACCGGATTAATCCATCCCAGAGCTTTCGGCTCTTCAGAGCCCAGTGTCTGAGATTTATCTTTATTGTGACCTATCCACACCGGAGCTTCTCTGAAGCGAGGATCATAATAGAATGCAATGTCAGCAACCTGGTCAGCTGTGAAGTTCCCTTGAGGGTAATTCCCAGCCGTAAAAACATGATAATATTTTATTCCATTCAGAAGCATGAGCAAGTATAAAAGCAAATCAATTTTTATACTACTCTATGCATCCTATTTAAAGCCTATTTTGGATAAATAGCCATTAATATAGAGCTGTCATATTTTATCTTTGTTCCGTTGACTTAATCAATCTGAACACAATGAAAATTCACTTTGATTTATTAAATAATTTTCAGGAAGGATGGAGCAAATGAAACTTCATTAATCTCAAAATTTTATGAGTGCTCAGGTATATTGCCTGAGCACAATTTTTTAAATTGTGTTTAATGATAAAAGAAATATTTGACCAGCTTATTGCGGATATAAAAGCCGGAGTTACTGAGCTGGAGCTTGTGGAGCAATACAATGGAGAGTTTGAGGAAGGCACAGACTGGAATCCCAGAGCTTCAGCATGTTTCATCCAGCTTACAGGATTTAAGCCAGTGGTCAAGCATTCAGATGGAAGCTCCGGAAAGTCACAGGTCATATTTAAAATTTATACCGGAGCAAATAAAAAACAGAATAAGAGTGCTATGGATATTACTGAGGGAGTTATTGAGCTTTTAAATGGCTCTAAGCTTACCATTGAAAGCTCCGGAAAAACTTACATAATGACCATTATGGCTGAAGGAATGGATTTCATTTCATATCAGCAAGGCTTTGAAGCTTATGTGTTCAGTTTAAGTGTAGTTTAAATAGCTGGTTTTGATATGAAATCAAAAGTGAGTGTGTGAAATTTCAGGCTGTTTTTACAAAAAATGCAATTACAGCTTAAATATGCAAAATATGCTGTCAGTGCTTTTTTAAATGTGCTTAAAATCCATTTTCAAAAGTGACAAATTGAAGGCAAAAAGTATCAAATGAATTTTTAAAAATGACAATAACATTTTAAAAACCTCAAAAACAGAATAAAAATGAGATACTTTTTTAATGCACTTTTACACAAAAGTGACAAATTTTGGAAATTATACAAGTATGCTATACCACCATTCCTGAGCACTTTTAAGGGCTTATAAACGATTTTAAAGCGTTTTTCAAATTTTGCATGACTGAAAATACTATGAAAATTAAATACCGTGTTTAAGGTTTATCACAATTTCAGTGAGCAAAAAAGTGTGTGAATAAATTTTTTAAAACGAAAAATATTATGGTCAAAAAAATAACAAAAACAGCAAGGAATAAAGAGCAAAAAACTCCACCGGATATGAGCTCAGCTGTTATCAAAGTAGAGAATCCTAAAAATGTGCATAACCTTTATACTTCAGAATTCTCTGGAATGAATCCCACAAAGCTCAAGATTTATCTCATGACTGCAATGAAGGGGCTCTTTTATTTTAAGAGTTTATTCTTTGAGGAGATAAGGAGACGTGATCTGAAAATTGGTGGAGACTGCCAGACCAGGAAGCTGAGTGTTGCAAATAAAGAATGGGAATTGAAATATAGCAAGGAAAGCTCTGTTCCTGAAGAGACTCAGAAAAACATCAGAAGCTTTGTCCTGGAAAATCTGAAGAGCTGTAAGCTGGTAAACTTTATGACTGACTGTGTGGAAGCTCAGATTCAGGGAGTCTCCTTTTTTGAAAATATTTTTAAGCCTGAAGGCTCTTATGTTTTTATTGACAGTGTGAATTATATCCCTAATCATTTGCTTTGTTTTGATGACTTGAAAAATGAATACAGACATTTACTTCCTCAGAAGATTGACACAAATATTTTAAGGACTCTGGGATGGAACTCTCTTGACCAGAGAATTAAACTTGATGGACTTGCAGCTGACCCTCTTGACCCATTTAAAAAGATTGAAGTTCACTCTCTGGATGGCAATGCACAGAATGGAATTATGAATGGCTGTATTGATTCACTTATATGGGCTTTCCTGTTTAAAAACTATGGGCTGAAGGACTGGTCAATATATGTAGAGAGATTTGCAATTCCTTCTATTGTTGCAAAGTTCCCACCGCTAATGAGCAAAGCTGATAAAAGACTTCTTGAGGAAGCTGTTCAGAATTTTGGTCATCTGTTCAGAGCTGTCATTCCGGATGGAGCAACCCTTGACTTCACTGGAGACAATGACAAGGCAAATTCCCAGAAGGTATTTGAGAGCTATACTCATTACTGGGATAATGCAATTTCAATCAGACTGTTAGGACAAACACTCACTTCTGAAGTGGGTAAAAACGGAAGCTTTGCAGCTGCTCAAGTTCATAATGAAGTAAGAAGAGATTTAATGGTCACAGATATGCTTCTTGTAAAGGAAGCAGTGAATGAGCTTGCTAAAAAAGTTATAATCTTAAATTTTGGAAAACAGATTGAATATCCTGAATTCAGTTTTGAGGAAGAGGAAGATATTGACTACAAGCTGAAGAGAAGTGAAATTGCAAGGAATCTTATGCTTGCTGGTTACAGGGTAATACAGGAAGACATTGAAGAGGAATTTGAGTGGAGAGTGGAGAAGGCAAACACTCCAGGAGCTGCTCCGGATGCAAATCCTGGAAGCTCTGAAGACCCTGAGAATTATATTAAAAATTTTATAGAGGACTACTGGAATGGCTTACACAGATAAAACATTTTTTTTAACTAAGCTTAAAGAGTCAGAGCTTGACAATCTTGTAAAAGATGCTGATGGAGCTGCTGACTATGACAAGCTGATTCAGGCTGTTAAGGAAGCAGACACAATAATCAATGGTTATCTTAAAAGTGGTGGAGTTATAATACTTCCAATTCCTGAAGAGAAGCTTCCGGATAATATAAAGCTCTACAGTTATTATATAGCCAGTTATATTCTGCATGAGAATATTCAGTATAATGACATCCCTGAGAGAGTAAAAGATAATTATGACCTTGCGATTAACTGGCTGAAGGATTTTGCACAGGGAAAAACTGATATTATACTTGAGGAAGAGGAAGCCGGAGATGCAATGGAGTCTAATATCAGTTACTTCACAGATGCTCCCAGACTTGACAGAGATATGTATTAATATTTTATAACTAAATTATATTTTAAAAATGAAAAAAATAATCTTTGCTTTATTGGTTTTGTTAAGCTTTGAAGCTGTTTTAAATTCTCAGAATATTTTTAAAAAACAAGGTCAAGTTGAAAATCAAGGAGACGGAGTATATTTGTTAGCTGACATCACTCTGGATGGTCTGTATAAAAATTTAACATTGAGCTTGTGGGGAGACCCTAATGGATATGCATTTGACAGCTTAATTGTTTTGTCTTATATAGGAACAGATATAAATGATGAAGCAGTATTTGCTAAAATCCCATTTCATGATATTTATAAAGATTCTTTTATTACAGCCATAACTCCTGACATGATTATTGATGACTATACTTCAGCAAGGAGCTTTGAAATATTAGAAAAAATCGTTGACAGATTCCAGATAAAAGTTTATTCAAGTGTTACATGGGGGGTCTGGTGGTATATACGAGGAATTAAAAATAATTGAATAAGTATTTTGTAAATACTATTTATAAAATCCTTGCAAAAGGAATTGATGAAGGTTACAAGACCGGAATCAGTTCAATAATGAAAGGAGCTGCTTCCAGCTTTGCTGTCAATCCTGATATTAACTACACCGGAAATGACCTGGAAGCAATTAGGAACTTCAAAATAAATGCTTTTAAAGTTGCCGGAGTGGGAACTTATGAGCTTGAGGAAGAGCTCAAGAAGCTGGGAGTCAGTGTCATGGATGGCACAATTCCTGAATATGACACATTTGAAATTGCTGTCAGGCAAAAAATGCTTCAATATGGAATAGGTCTGGGAGACCAGCCACCTTCCGGATGGATCAAGACTAATCTTGACCATGCAATTAAGTCAAGTATTTCAGGAGCAAGATGGAAGAGAGTGAATGATCCGCAGCTTTCCGGAGTTTATATTGCATGGAGATACGAAACTCAAAAAGATGGAAGAGTCAGAGAAGAGCATCAAGTTCTTGAAGGAGCTGTCTTCAGGCTGAATGATCCCGAAGGCTCTAAAATATTCCCACCAAATGACTGGGGATGTAGATGTTATGAAACATTTTTAACTGCTCAGGAAGCAAGAGGTCTGGATATAAGCACTCCGGAAAAATCCAGAGAGCTGCTCAAGGAAGTTCCCAGTGAATTCAGGTTTAATCCAGGAGAGAAGCAAAGTATATGGAATAAATGGCTTAATGAAAAGCTTCAGGGAATGAATGAGACTGAATATGCAAAGCTTAAAAAATTATTAAATGAAGAGTTCAGGGTAAAATGATAAATGGTATAGAAAATATTATGACCAGGCTTAATGATATTAACAGCAATCTTAAACCGGCTGTTCTGAATGTTTTTGCAGTTGAATGGGAAAAATCCATTAAAGCTAATTTTGTTGCTGGTGGGAGACCAGGTAAATGGAAGCCCAGAAGGAAAATAAGCAAAAGACAAAGAGGAACAAATCTACTGGTAATTTCAGGAGCATTAAAAAATTACAGAGCCACAGTGGAGCTCTCCGGAAGCCGTGTAATACTGGTCAGTGATCCCAGAGCCAGAGAATATGCTGAAATACATGACAAGGGTGGAGTCATTCAAATCCCTTCAAGAGCTATAAGGCACAGAGTAAAAAGATATAAAGACGGAAGCAGAAGGACAGTCTTTGCTGGCTCAAGACATAAGAGATTTACAGAAACACAGACAAAATCATATTCAATAATAATTCCCAAAAGGGAACACACAAACATTCCTGAAAGTGATATTCCCAGAATTCTTAATGCAGTTAAGCAAGTAATTAAATTATAATTTTATGATACATAAAGGAAAAAAATTTGAAGCTGATATAAAAGCCTTAAAGGAACTGAGAGCAAAGCAGAAAAAGAATCCTTCCAAATATGAGAAGGCTTATATTGCTTTAAGAGACAGGCTTGCTGATAAATATGAAGTAAGTGTCAGGGCTGTTCAGCTGTGGCTAAAAAAAAGGAATCCGGCAATAAGGAAGACCAGGAATGACAGTGGCAAAGAGAGAGTGAAGATTTCAAGCAAAGCAAAAACACTGCTTCATGATGCAGTCAGTTCAGGCAAAAATAAGAAGGAAGCAATGAAGCTTGTGATTAATAATTCCGGAAAAAAAATTTCTAAGTATAAAGCAGATAAAATTCTGAAGAGTGAAACTGAACAAAAGAAGGCTGAAGCAAAGCCAGCTTTATATGGTCAGGAATTTAAGGAATTCCTTGAAGCTCATTTCAGGCTTGACTTGATCCCTGAAGGGAAAAATTTAATTCTTAAAATAGGAAAGTTAAAATTCCCAGTAACTCCGGAAGATATAAAAGACATTCAAATGATACTTACGAATGCATATAACAGGGCTCAGTTTGCAGCTGATAAGAAGCTGAAGCTTGACAGAACATATTTAAGAAGAGTTAAGACATGGCACTTATTTGAGCAGCTTTTAGATTTGGCTATTGAGAGAGTTGACTCAAAAACATTTAACTCACTTACTCTGGCTGTTCAAAGACTGGAGCTTGATCCTTCCAAATTCAGCAATCCAAATTTTGAAACACTTGAAGCAGCTTGCAGAGAGCTGAAGCCTGACATAACATTTGATGAAGTCTTTGCTTTAGTAGAAAAACACTCAAAAGAATAAGCTATGAAATTAACTTTAAAGCAGCAAGGGAAAATATTAAAAATACAGAGGAGGCTTGAAGAGCTTGAATCAAAAGGAAAAACGCTTAAAGGCTCTAATCTTATTAATTTACTGCTCCCTAAATATGATATGAGCATTCATAATGGAAAGCCTGTGGAGTGGAATGGCACATATTATGAAGATGGCAATATAAAAGACTGGCACAATGCTGAGCAGCTTGAAAAAGGTCTGAAGGGTGGTGAGAGAGCCGGAAAAACTTTCCCACTGGAAGCTGAAGCCATAAAACTTTCATTTGTGAACAGACCAGAATTTCATCTCTCTGTAAGTCCTTCTTTTGACAATGCATGTGAAACTGTGGTGGAAGTTCTGAAAATGCATTGCAATATTAATGAGCTGGCTTATGACTGGTATAAAAGCAATAATTTATTTTTAATATACTGGGGAACACATGAAGAGGACACAGCAAGAATTTTAATTCATGGAATGGATTCAGAATGGCTGGGAGTGACCGCTGCTTCCGGAGACCTGAATGAGCCCTTCAGTATTAAGAATCAAGCTTTCCTGGACTGGAGAGCAAGAATCAGCTCACCCACAGCCAAAGAACTCAAAAGGCTCTGGGGTGGCACAGCTGTTCCGGAATCTATGCAGTGGGGTCATGAGTATTTTGATGAAGTCAAAATTGTAACTCCCACACTTTATGCTGACACAATTATCACTTATGGCAATAAATACCTTCCTATTGATTATGTAAATGACTTAGATAAAAAATACACGGAAAAACAAAAAGAAGTAAGATTGCTGGGAAGATGCATCAGACTGACTGAAGGAGATGCAGTGTATTATGGCTATTCCGATAAAAACAAAAAGCCTTTTGTGAATGAAAATGATTTTGAATTTGCACTGAGCTTTGACTTTAATATTAATCCTATGACTTGCGTAATGGCTGCACTGAAGCCTGGAAGGATTCATTTTAACAAATCATTCAAAATAAAAAAGTCTTCCACAGGAGAGCTTTGTGACCAGGTTATTAACTGGCTGAAGGATAACAGTCTTGTGAGAGAAGATGGTTATTCCTTAAACGGCTCAAGCTTTATAATAACCGGAGATGCAACCGGAAAGCATGGAGATACAAGAAGCCATCTGACTGACTGGCTTATAATTCAGAATAAATTTGAGGAAGCAAAGATAAAAGTGACAATTGCTGTTTATGAATCAAATCCTTCAATAAGGGATTCAGCTAATGAAGTGAACTCTGGGCTTGAAAGCCTGAAAATTCTTATTGATCCAGTAGAGTGTAAAGATTTGCTGAGGACATTTGACATGACAGCCTGGAAGGATGGAGCTAAGGGATTTGCTATAAATGAACAAGCTGAGTGGGGACACCACTCAGCTTGTATAAGATACTTAGTCTGGCACACTGCTCCCATCCATAACAATGAAGCCGGAGCTTCTCAGGTCTCTTCAGTAAGTCTGGGATATAGGGAAAGCAGACGCTAAAAAATTCTTTTTACTTTTATATCTTTAAATCTGATATATTTCAGATTATGTGTATTATTATAAGTTAATGAAATATAATAATAACATTTAATAAAATCCCTGCTATTGAATTCAACTGTATAATTGTAAGAGCTGTCAGTGTAACTGAATAGCTCTCCACCAATTGAATGGAAGGAAGTGTCAGCTCCGTAAATTCCGGCAATAAAAAAACTGCTTGAGCTGTCATCCATATTTGACTGCAAAGTAAATGTAATGTTAAGTTTTTTTATTGAAGTATCTGATGTCTGATATTTGACTGAATCTTTTAATAATAGAACACCATAGTCAGAGCTCCAGATGCTTAGAGAGTCACTGACAAAAATAAACTGTGGATCATTGTTGCTTCCGGAATTATTTGTGATATTGTCTTCACCACAGGAAGCAAATAAAAAAATAATTGAAACGAATAATATTGTAATATAGGCTTTCATGTTTTTAAATATTTACTTACTCAAATATAATATCATTTGTTATTAATATGCAAATCCATAATATAATTAATTGAAAAATCCGTCAGCTGTAAGCTTTCCCAGAGCTTCAAAATTTTCATTTTTAACCAGGAATTTTTTAATATTTTCCTTGAGCTCCTGGCTGTGATAATTATAAAATTCAGTTATAAATATAGCATTCCCAAAAATTATTTCATCAGAGGTCACAGCTAAAAGGACACAAAGCTTTGCAATCTCCTCAAGCTTCCATGAAGTTTTTGCTGCAATTTTATCATTAAATGTGGGAAGTGGCATATCCAATAAACTGCTCATTAATTTATTTGACAGCCTTTTAGACTTAATCAGCTCTTTTATTCTCTCACTGGCTTCTTTATCCCAGTTTTTATGTATGGTAAAACCTTCAAATTTATGCTTTTTTTCCATTGCTGGATAGTGTTATTAAATAATTTATAAAAATATCTTAAAATATACTTGCAATATATGATTTTCCATATTATATTTGTGTAACATTTTTGTTAATACTACAAAGATAATACATAGCTATGTCAAAACAAAATACCGTATTTAAGAAAAGAGCCTTAAAGATTAAAAACTTCCTCAAAAATAACCATTTAAAAATAAATGCAGTTGTAGAGGTCTCCGGAAAGTCCAGGATCACTGTCTCTCATATATTAAATGGCTTACGCTATCCCAAATTTACTGAGGAAGTTCTCACCAGAATAGAAAATCATTTTTCCATTAATTAAATAAGCTAATCACCATGAAAAAACATGAAAGCAACATTCAATTTGTAAAAAGATTTATGTCAGAAACTCATTTGAATGAAGTTATTGTCATTCAGGCTCTTGCTCATTATTCTGAGGAAGTTATAAAAAATAAAAAGCAGTTTCTTGATGAGAACAAAAATAATGCAATTATTAGTCCTCAATATCTTCTTGCTGCCATAGAAGACTTAAAATCACAATTGGAAAATCATTTAAAATAAATTCATTTCATGTCACTACTAACAATAACACAATTTTGCAAAATGAAGGACATCTCTGAGAGAACATTCTACAGAATGAAGTCAGAGAATAAAATTCAGGTCATTCCAGGAACAGAATTTATATACAGCTCTGAAGAGCTGTTCAGGCTCAGTGAAGCTGACAGAGAGCTTATTGTAGAGCTTAAAATGAAAAAATGGAATGAAGCTCTTAAAAATGCTCATAACATTTACAAACTTAACAATAAAGCCACAGCACAGACAACTCATATTATTCAGAACATTGAAGCCGAAGCTTCTTTCCTTAAAAATATTGGTTTTAAAATTAAAGGGTATGACAAAAGATCACTTCAGATAAAAGTTAAAACAGGAAAAATCTCCAGGAAAGCCAGAGAGGAAGCCAAGCCCATCCGGAATGACTTTGTCAGATATGCATTCCCAAAAGCAATGGAGCTTATTTGTAACCTTCATTTACAGAGAGCAATGATCTCAGTCAATGAAGCAGTTGACAGAGCCATCTATTATGCAAAAAGCAATGAAGATTATTATGAAGTTGCTGCATGTGAGAAGTATATTCACACTCTCAGGAGACATATCAGAAGGGCTTTCAAAGAATCTAAGCTTAACACTCTGCATGATTTTATTAATCATTATAACAAACATAATAAAAAGAGAGCTTATGTGAAGGGAGCTTTCACTGATGACATTGATTTTATGGATATAATTTCACTTGATGACCATAAATTTGATGTAGCCGGAGCTCTGGAGTGGGATGAATATGAAGGCAAATGGAGACCTAAAAAAATATATTCCTGGTTTGTAGTGGAGATGAAGACCATGTTCCCTATGGGCTATGAAATAAAGTCAACTCCATTCACTGAGGAAGACATTGTGAAGTTGCTCATGAAGGTCTTCAGGCAATATGGAAAGCCTAATAAAAAGATAATTATGGATAATGGGCTTGCTGCAAGTGAGAGATGTCTTGACTTTATTCAGAAGCTGGGAATTGTGCATGAAGTTCAGCCACCATACACTCCCACAGCAAAAGCTAACAATGAGAGAATTTTTAAATTCTTTAAAGAAGAGCAAGATGTTTATATGAATGATTTTGTGGGCTCTAACCATCCCACAGAAGGAAGGCACTCCGGCAAAGAACTGAGCCCAGATGAAACTCTCAGAACTATTGAGGAAGCAAAAAAACAGTATGATAATTATGTAAATGGTTATTATCTTGAGAGACCCAGAACAAGAGACATCAAAGACATTCCACCACACTTGCTGGATAACACCAAAAGAATCAGCATTAAAACTCTTTATGACTACTATTACAGAACATACGAGAAAAAACCTGTGACAGATATTCGGCTCAGATATGCATATATGAAATATGATTTAGTTAAAAGCTTCCGGAATTTTTATATCACTTATAAAAAAGAAGTATATCTCCCAGTCACAGAGGTCTCACTTGTGCTCAATGATCCTTCCTATAAATATATAATAGCCACAGACCCCACAGACCTTAATAAAATTGATATGTATGCTGCTCAGGATATACTTGACAGCATGACAGGAGAGTATTTTAAAAAAGGAGATTATGTCTGCACACTTGAAAGCCTTGCAATGCTCAGCTCTAATGAGAAAAAAGCAAAAGTCAGCATTTACAACAAAAGAATAAACAAGGCTTATAAAGAGCTTGCTAATAATTACAGGGCTAAATTTGCAACTCAAAAAGACCTGGTCAATTCTGTAGTCAGTGATAACGGCTTAATAGATATTGCAAAAGAGCAGACTAAGCAAGTAGAAAAAATACTCAAGTCCTCAGTTCCTGTGCAGAAAATTGAGCTGGCTCTGGATAGAGCTCAGCAATCAATTACAGAAGAGCCTGAATTCACTGAAAGCTCCATGAATGAGCTTAATGAGCTTGAAGTAGAAGAGTAAGACCGGAGCTTTGAATGAGAAACATGAGCAAAATGGTAAGTGAGAAGTTTTATGGAATCAAGGAAGAGAATTTAATCAGTCTCATTATTCATGATCTTAATTTGAGCCGTAAATATAAAATTACAGAAGCTTCAGGATTTATACAGATTGACATTTTCCTGACCTCTGACCTTGAAGAGAATGAAGTTACATATAAAATTGATTTTGAAACGTATCATAAATATTTATACAGTAAAATTAAACAGCTGAAGGGAGCTAAAAAATGAGAAACACCAAAAACACAAATTTACCTGAAGTTATTGATATGCTTCAGGAAGAGCCTGGAAGTCTAACAGTAGAAGAGCTTCTGAATTCCATTCCTAAATCTAACAGCAAGAAGCTTCAGGTTTTATATGATAAAATAATTGAGCAGCTCAGCAATGACCTTCTTGAAATGAAGGAGCTGGAAGTAAAAAAGAAAAAAGCTCAGGATTTAATTAACAATACAGAGCCAGTGAAAGCTTTAAAGAGGCTTAAAAAAAGCATTAAAATAAAAAAGAGCTCCACTGACAAGCTTATGCAAGCACTTATGGGAGTGAAGAGTGCAGCAAAAGCTATGGATGTAGAGCTTAAAACAAAAAAAGCCTTAACTCAGGGAGACTGAAATGGAACTTATAACAATGGAATTGAGCACACTGGAGCTGAAGCTCTTATTAACTGGGCTTGAAAGCCTGAAGAGAATTGTGACCGGAGCTGAGCTGAATCAGCTCCGGCAAAGAATAGAGAGCCATCTGAAGCTTGCTCAGTGCAATTGTGGTGGCTCTAAGATTGACCCTGAACACATTGAGGCTCAGCCCTGTAAATGTAACCAGGAGAGCTGATATGATAAGAGATTTTACAAAAGAAGTGAAGCCTGGAGATTTATGCTATTGGAAAGTAGCAAAAGATCACATCCTTCATAAAAGTGTTAAATGGGAGACATGGGTGGGAATCATTTCAAAAGTAAAGCCAGCTCTTGTGGTGGTTTTTGCTCCGGCTCTGAAAAAATATTTAAAGGTCAGAAGACCTGAAATTTTAGAATTTGAGAGGTCAAAAGATGGGTGAAATAATTCAGCAAGCTTATGAAGCTTTAAACAGACCGGATGAAGCAAGATTAAAGAGAATCAATAAAATGGTGGCTCTTTATAAATACCGTTTCCAGTGGTCAAGGAAGACCTTCATTGAGAAGTGTCTGGAGTGGCTTCCGGAGCTTAAAGAGAGACTCAGTGCTAATGTATTAAAGAACTGGAGCACAAAAGGACTTTATGCAGCAATGGAGCTGAGAGATATGAATATAATTCTGACAAAGCTGGAATTAATTGAGAATAATAATAAGAGAAGGAAAAAATCAAATGGCAATTCATGCATTAATAATAAATAAGCAATCCAGGTATTTTGGAAAGTCACACTTTGCAATAAACACACTGGAGCTTAACAGTGATGGAGTTGAATTGTTTGAAGACAATCCCGCAGCAAGAGAGCAGATAATTTCAATAAAAAACTATTTAGGTCTGGTTTTAAAGTTCAATGGTCAGACCATAAGAACTCACCAGGATAAATTTATTAAATAATATTCCAAAATTAAATTTAAAGGAAGGATTCAAATATGTTCAGTATCAAAACCGAGAAAAAAACTGTGGAAGTGAAAAAAACTCAGGGCACTTACACAAAAAGCATGGTTAATGAGCTAATCAGAGCACATGCTGAAAAAGAGCATTCCATTGCAGTTTCAAAAATTGTGTGGAATGGTAATGGCACAATGACAGTGGAAGGAAAGCCCACCACTGAAAAAAAGAGGAAGGAACTTGAGAGAGAAGCTTCCGGAGAGGCTGGTGCATAATGGCTGAGAAGATTAAACCACTTTTAAAAAACTGGGATGAAGTTGACAATAAGCTCCGGAGCATTGCTGAGAACACTGCTAAAAGGGATGAAGTCCAGGCTGAAATGAATCAGAAGCTTCTTATTGTGCAGAATAAATATAATGATACTTTGGATATGCTTAACAGAGATATTACTTCGGACAGCTCAGAAGTGAATGCATTCTGCAAGGCTCATGAAGCTGAGTTCAGCGGAACAAAAGAGAAGCTCCTTAATTATGGGAAAATAACATTCAGGCTTAATCCACCAAAGCTGGAAATCAAAAAGGGCTCTACACTTGAGAAGGTTATCCAGAAAATAAAGGATAGATTCAAAAAGAGTGCTTCCACTTATATAAAAACCACCGAAGACATAAACAAAGCAGCCTTAAAGAGTCTTGATGACAAAGCTCTGAAAGCAATTGACCTGGTGAAATCCCAGACCGGAAGCTTCAGCTTTGAAACATTTAAGAAGGAAGCCTCAGAAAATAAATCAGCTGCTTAATTGAAGGACTTATATAAATATGACTACAGCTCCGGCAATAACAGACTAAGCATATTGCTTTTAAGCATTGCAGCCATTCTCATGGTATTAGGGCTGTTTTATTGCTGGGCTGGTCATTAAATATTTTATCATGGACAGAAAAAAAACACGAAAAAAATACAGGATTAAAATTAACCTGAGCCAGACTACTCTGACTGATTACAATAGCGGAGTGGCACAGGACAGAATATTTTTTATTCCACAGGATCAAAGCCATTTATTAATTCTCTCCGGAGAGCAGATATTCACAAGAGAAGGCAATGGAATTTTAATTAAAATTTATCAGAATTAATGAATTACAGGACTACATATCATGCTGAGCTTGCAAGAAAGGAAGCTTTTTTAAATATTCTTGAGAAGCTTTCAGGCAATAAAAAGAAGGTCTTTGAAGCTATCCTTCATTATTTTCCTGTGACTGATAAGCAGCTTGTGGAGCTGACTGGTCTTCCTATAAATGTTGTCACTCCCAGAAGGAAGGAATTAACAGGATATAAATGGGAGTTTGTTGCTGCTAAAAATAAGAGCGAATATGTGTTTTATCCTGAACTTGAATATGTTGAATTTGACAGCTATGAGAGCAAGGATTCAAAAGTGTGCAGATGGAAGCCCACTGACAGAGCTGTAATATTGCAGCCTGAACTTATATTTTAAAAATTATGAATCTTTATATTGAATTACTAAATTTATATTCCCTTCATAACAGAAGGAAGGAAGCTGACCTTTTATATAAAGCAAAATTCAAAGAGTTAGAGCCTATAATTAGAGAGGAGATTAAAAAAGGAGCTATCTTAAAATTTGGAGAAGATTGTGAATTTTTAATTGATAAAAGTAATAATGTAATTTTTAGGAAGGTAAGTAAATGAATAGAATAAAGTTCATATTTGCCTGGTTTGATCTGTGGTTTGGCTTTTTTTTACGATAAAAGAAAACACAGATTATATTGCATGATCCCCTTTGTGGGTTTTTACATACAATTTAAAATGCAGTGTGAATGCTGCAAAGAATATTTTTCACCAGATGAAATTGAATTTCGTGAATATTATTATTGTCAATGTCCGGATTGCATTAAATATCAATTTGACGATCTTTCCGAAGATTTGCTTCAAGCTAATATGAATGATATTCCTGATGAAGACCTACCTTTTTAATTATGAAATTTGATATAATAAAAAAATATGCTGAAGAGCTGAAGGGGATTCTTGCTCCGGTATGCATAAGGATTGAAATTGCTGGAAGTATAAGAAGGAAGAGACCTGAGAGCAAGGATATTGAGCTTGTGTGCATTCCGGATAAATACAGACTTGAGCAGCTCTTAAATAACATGAAAGCCCATTCCAAAATATTTTTCGTTAAAAATGGAAAATTATATAAACAGTTTAAGTGGTCTGGTCAGATTGTTGATCTCTTTATTTGTCAGCCTGAAAATTGGGGATGGATTTATTTTATAAGAACTGGGAGCAGTAACTGGAATAAAAAAGCCTTGCAGCATTACAGGAATATATATGGCTTTCCGGCTGAGAGAGATGAAGCTGGAGACTATAAAGTAAAAGCCAGCCATGAAGGATATTTGCTCTCCGTGACTGGTGAAAAAATATTCACATTAGAAGAGCAAGATGTTTTTGACCTTCTCAAAATTCCATTTGTAGAGCCGGAACACAGAGAGAGAAAATAAAACAATTAGGGGGTAATTGTAAATTGAGAGATTCCTTATTTGAACTGTTAAAAGCTGACTATCTGAAAGCATATAAATGGTATGCTGAAAAACAAGGAAAGCCTGGAGTCAGAGTCTGGAAAAAAGGCAAAGATGACAGGTCTCTTGCATTGCTTATTCAGTATATGAAAGCCTATTATAAGCAGCTGGATAATACTAAGCTGAATACAGAACAGATGCATAAAGCTTGCAGAATATGGCTTCATAAAGCTTTTAGCACAGCTCCAGAGTGGCTTCAGAAGGATGGCAGCTTAAATGTATTAGTCAGCCGTTTTGAATTGATAATGGAATCCCCAGACCCTAACAGTGAAGCCTATAGAATAGCACAGCTCCAGAAGCAGAAGAGAGCTGGACTCAAATATGACCCTCACAAGCATGAAGTGATCCCACCAATGAAAGTGGGAGAGCCTTCAGTGTTAAGTTCAATTATTAAATCAATTGCGGAAAAATCTGAATGACTGTCAAGGAAGTAAGCATAATCACTGGCTTATCAAATAGCTATATAAATAAAGTAAGACAGGATAAAACTGAAGGAATGAGTTTTGAGACTGTAAACAGGGTAAAATTTTTATTAAATTTGGAAGTTGGATATTTTGAAGCTTTGTTTGCCAGACCGGAATTTGCTGACATTTGTCAGCTTGTGCTCCAAAAGGGAACAGAGAGACTTGACAAGAACATTGTAAATGTAATTAGATTTACTAATAAATGCCTCAGGAAGCACAGAACTGTTCTTGATTCAATTGCAGATAAACCATTTGACCCAGACAATTTTGACTACAGGGATATAATGGGAATTTACATGGCTGATGCAAAAGCTATGTTTAAAAATCCGCTGTTTTGTAATATGTGCAGTCTTGCAATAAGGCTGGATAAATCACAGAACATAAGAGCTTTTGCAGATTTGCTTCTTGACATTTATGATATGCTCAATGACCTGGATAAAAAATCAATTCTTACTGATTGATGAAGCATAAGAATAATAAATTAAATAAAGTCAGCCCTGTTCAAATGAGAAACACAGTTTCTCATAAATGCATTAAGTGTGGTCACAAAACTGATGTCATTGATGTGAAGCCTTATAAATCCTTTAAAGCAAATAAGGACATCAAAAACCCTGAGAATAATACTTATATTCACAGATGGAGAAAATGTAGATTTTGCGGATCATTAGCTCAAACAGCTGAAATATGGATTGAAGGAACATTTATTGAAAATAATTATGAAGACTTTCAAATGAATTTAGAATATTATAGAGAACATAATAATGCAATTAAAAAATAAATATATAAAACTATATGAATAATAAAAGTTATGATAAATGTTCTTATTGTGGAACTGAATATATTGATCAATGATTTACATGAAATTGAAATTCAGCAAGAAGTTTATGATATTCAATTTTCTGATGGAACAAATTATCAAATACCAAAAAGAAGGAAAATTATTGAAGTTAGATATGAATTAAGTAATAATGATTATTATTAATATTACAATGTCAAAATGACAGTAAAATATTAATTTTGCTGTCATTTTTTAAATTCTACAAAATAACATCCTTTAAAATATCTCACAAAAAAGCTATTTTTATATTATTCAAATAAAGGTTAAAAAGAGAAACGAAAAATAATTTGGTTTTAAAATTGCGTTTTTTTTTGATTTTCTTTTTTTCTTTTTTTTATTAACGAATAATAATTTGGTTTAAAGCAATATTTATATTGGAACAAAGTATTAAAAATGTATATTTATATTTAAAACAATTATATATTTATAAAATGAGATCGATTAAATATTTTTTTATTGCTGTAACAGCTATTTTTATTTTTACATCGCTTACACAATCACAGCAAAAAAGAGCTCGGGATAATTACGAATTTCTGCAGCTTCTTCCAAAGTATTCAAATACTGATAATTTACCTGTAACCCGGGTTGATTTTACTGTTACATTGCGTGATGGTACAATTCTTGATGCCCTAAAATTTATTCCGGTTGGTACACCTCCAGCCGGCGGCTGGCCAACTGTAGTATTTGTTCATGGGTATGGTGATAACAAAGAAACTCTGGCGGGCTTTGCTAAAGCACAGGCAGAATACGGCTACTATACTACAACTTTCAGTATGAGGGGGCAGGGAAATTCAACCGGACTTTCAAACCTTATTTCAACTACAGAAGCTGAAGATATGATTGAGTTCATAAACTTCATTAAACAAGATACCCCAAACGGCATTAATCCCAACAACATACTTGTTATGGGCGGTTCACAGGGCGGGCTGATTCCCTATATGGCATGTACTATGGGAATGAACGTAAAAACTATAATTTCTGCTCTTGCTCCGCCTAACTTTGCTTCAAGCTGGATTGAGAACGGCTGCATTAAAATGACTTTGCTGTGGACAGTGGAATATACTCCCGATACAGCAAGATATACTCCTCAAGTTGACCGTATGAGCGATTGGATTTATGCTTCTAATAAACAATACTGGGATAGTCTTGCTTATTGGCTTCCAATTAACAGAGATTTTATGGCAAATATTCCAAACAACAGAGTTCCTTTGATTATGGAAGGTTCATGGCAGGATAAATTTTTTAATGCATCAGGAATAATGAAAGCTTCTATGCTTAACACAGGTTCAACGTTTCACCTCTATATTGGGGCAGTTCAGGGGCATGGCGGCGACCACTCGCCAACTGAAGATATCTGGCACATGAACTTTTTTAATGACTGGTTTTTCAGCTGGCTTTTTCCAAGTATAGGTTCACCTTTACCCCACGCAGACTATGATTATGCCTTCACTAACTTTCCTGTTAACGGGCAGTATTGGAGCTTTACACATGACAGCTCAACTGTACCATTGCAGAATATTACAACTCCATACAGATTATATTTTAATACAAACAACCGACTTACAACTAATGCAGGTACAACTTCCAGACGAGTTACTATAAGAAACAGAGTCAGCGGTGGCTTAACAATGCATGAAGCAGTTGATGAAGAATTTACCGGCTCCGCATTTAACAGAAAATTCACAAAAAAATCTGTAATATTTAATTCACCTGTTTTAACTTCAGATTTAAAATGGGTTGGTATTCCTAAGGTTAACATGGATTATCTTTCAACTGCAAATGTTTTTACTCAGTATAATTTTCAGGTGTTAGAAGTTGACCAAAATGGCAAAGAAAAGCTGATTAACAGAATAAACTATACCGATAGAAATTACACAGCTAACTCCAGAAGGTATGCAAATTTTGACGGGCAGGCACATGCACATATTTTTAAAGCCGGAAACAGAATCAGAATTAGGGTAACTAATCTTGATACGCATTCAGATGATACGTGGTTTCTTGGGACAAACCCGTTTGTATTGCCTGTGCTTAACAATGGCTATAATTATATGTATTTAAACAATAATTCTTATATTGAGCTTCCGGTAATTAATGCATCAGATAATTTTGCATTTAACAATAACGAAACCCCGTCTGAATTTTCATTAAGCCAAAACTATCCAAATCCTTTTAATCCTGTTACAGTTATCAATTATTCTGTTCCTGTAAAAGGATTGGTTTCTTTAAAGATTTATGATGTAACCGGCAGGGAAGTTGCAGTATTACTAAATGGTGTTCAACAGGCAGGCAGCGGCAGTGTTACATTTAATGCGTCAAATTATTCAAGCGGTGTATATTTTTATAAATTTACCGCAGGAAGTTTTAGCAGTACTAAAAAAATGGTTCTTGTAAAATAAATTTAACTTCAAGCGGGCTTTTTATAAGCCCGCTAATGGTTGTTATGGATAAATTAACAGAAGAACAAATTTCAGATGCATTAAAAAATTTTTCCGGCTGGGTATATTCAAACGGATCAATTAAAAAAACATTTAAAACGCAAAATTATCCTTTAACTTTGGCTTTTGTTACTGCTGTTGGAGCAATTTGCCAGCGGAAAAATCACCACCCTGATTACATGCTGGTAAAATTCAATGAAATTGAAGTATCGTTTTCAACACACTCAGCAGGCGGTGTAACTGAAAAAGATACAGAAATTGCTTCTGAACTGGAAAAAATTCCCTTATAAGCAAATAAATATCAATTTGTTGCAAATTTTCTCACTTTTATTATTTTTATTTTTAGTTTAAGTTGCTTAAATTAAACCTGTAAATTATTATTTTTTGAGCAATGAACGTATAAATATCCTTCTGGCTAAATTGGCTGAAGATCCAAATGATACTTTTGCACGTTATGCTCTGGGTTTAGAATATTTATCGCTTAATGAAATACAAAAAGCTACAGAAACTTTTGAAGAAGTACGTACATTAGACCCAAACTATGTTGCCGTATATTATCAGCTTGGTAAAGTGTATGAATTAAACGGTGATGAAACAAGTGCCCGTAAAATTTACGAAAAGGGAATTTACGTAGCTGCTTCTCATAATGATACACATACTAAAAGTGAACTTGAACAAGCTTTAAACGATCTTCTTTAATTATTTTAAATTTTAATAAACTATACTTCAATTAACAAAACTAAACGGACCTCATATAATACATTCCTCTACTTATTTTCTTAATCAAATTACATTACAATGCTTAAAAAACTTGTATTATTAACAGCTTTTGCTATTTGCGGTAATTTATTTTCACAAAGCTCTAACAGCTTGTGGAATATTTATACCTCATACAGAGAAGTAAAGGCATTATCATATAAAGATGGATTTGTTTGGGCTGCAACATCAGGCGGTTTATTTAATTTTGAGCTTAATAATCTTTCTAATATTAAAAAATATAATTCACTCGATGGCCTTCGTTCAAATGAACTTACTTCACTGGGTATAACATCAGATAACCGAGTTTGGGCAGGAGCATTTGACGGCTCAATCAGTGTATTTAATATCGGTAACCAAAAATGGCAGCAGATAACTGATATATATAATTCAACTGAGCCTTCCAAACGGATAAATGCATTTTATGAATATAATAACTTTATGTTCTTTGCCTCAGAGTTTTGTATAGTGAAATTTAATATCTCAAACTTTGAATTTGTTGATCAGCCATATACCCGTTTTGGAAATTTAACGGCTCCCACTCCGGTAAATGACCTGTTAGTAATTAATGATACAATTTGGGCAGCTACCAGAAATGGATTGGCTTATGCCAATATTAATACTAATTTACCAATTGCTTCTAACTGGAAAACTTATACAACTAGCAATTCAGTTTTAAAAAATAACAGAATAAATTCTGTTGCATATTTTGATTCAAAAGTATTTATGGCTACTGATAGCGGCTTGGTTTATTTTCAAAACGGTAATTTAAATTCATTCAATCCATTAGTTAATGGAAATCCGTTTGTTGACCCTGTTTCTAAACTATCTGTTTCGGGTAATAATTTATATTTTTCTGCATTTTCTTATGATGGATTAACTAAATATAATTTCAGAATATTCAGAACAAACTTGAGTAATCTAAATAATGCGGAACTTATTGAAAGCGGTACAGCAGTGAATTCATTAATAGTCGAACAATCAGGTAATCTTTTAATAGGAACGGTAAATAAGGGAGTAAAAATTAACAGAAGCGGAAATATTTCCAATATTTACCCTAATGGACCTGCTTCAAATGTATTTCAGGATATTTCTATAGACCAGAACGGAAATATTTACGGTGTTTCAGGTGGTTTAAATGCTGGAGTGTACAGATATAACTTTAATGATTGGAAAAATTTTTCAACTGAAAACCAACCATGGATGCAGGCAAATGATTTCAGGCATATATATGCTTCAAAATATAACAATACTGTGTGGGCGGGAGGTTACGGCTCAGGTCTGTTAAAAATTGAAGGTGATAGTGTATTATTATATAATAACCAGAATTCCTGTCTTGTTTCTCTTGAGGGCAACTTTACACTTGCTGAAGGTATTGCCGAAGATAACACCGGCAGGCTGTGGCTGATAAACAGGGCGCCAAGTAATTCTTTGCCAATTATCAGATTTTCAGAAAACGGGCAGTGCCTGGCTTACCCAACACCAACTAATTCTACAGTAACTACTTTAATATTTATGGCTGTTGATAACTTTAACACTAAATGGATGACACTGCCAAATGACCTGCCTAACCAGCCAAGAGGTGTGGTTTACTTTAACGAAAGCACAATGCCTAACGGTTCAATAGTTAATACAGCTTCACTTGGTTCTGATATAAGCGCTGTAAATCATGTAGTTGTTGATAAGACTGGTGAAGTTTGGGTTGGTACTGATAACGGAATTTCCATTATCAGGGAACCGGCTCAGGTAATAAATAACCCGGGATCAATTCCTCAAACCGAAAAAATGAGGCTGATTGAAAACGGTATAGCTACTCCGTTAACGGAAAATGTACAGTTCATTGCAGTTGATGAACTAAATAATAAATGGATAGGGACATTATCAAACGGATTATTGTATGTATCACCGGACGGTTCAACACTGCTTGCTAGATATAATACCGATAACTCTCCTTTACCCGTAAATAAAATATTAAGTATTGCTGTATCTCCTCAATCAGGAGTTGCATATTTTGGTACTGAAAAAGGACTAGTTGCTCTAAATACCATTGCCGTTAAACCATTGGAAAACTGCGATAAGATAAAATGTGGTCCTAATCCGTTTATTATACCGGCAGATTCTAAATTAAAGATTGACGGCCTGGTTTCCGAATCAACGGTTAAAATAATGACTATAAGCGGAACGCTTGTAAGTGAATTTGAGACTCCGGGAGGAAGAATAGCCGAGTGGGATGGCAGGGATCAATACGGTAATTTAGTTTCAAGCGGCATATATATTGTTGCCGGTTACAATAAAGATGCCAGCCAGGTATGTACAGGCAAGGTTGCGGTTGTGAGAAAATAAAAAATAATAGAAAATTTTTTATCTAAGGGTAATCAGGTAGATTACCCTTTTTTTATTGATTTATAATATCATTATACTAGTTAATTAATGTTAAAAATATTAACGTGATAAATGTATATTATTATATATAGCTGCTAT
Organism: Ignavibacteria bacterium; assembly: GCA_020852705.1. GTDB lineage: Bacteria > Bacteroidota > Ignavibacteria > Tepidaquicellales > OLB5 > OLB5. The sequence goes on from JADZAP010000055.1 coordinate 50,838, forward strand.
CGTTAGATAATAATTTGATTTCATAATTACTTTTG
>JADZAP010000060.1 GCA_020852705.1 Ignavibacteria bacterium
ATACAATTGAGAGTGTTGTAATGAGTGAGTTTGGAGGAGTTAACAGTTTTACTGGCAAATACCTTGAAATGATCGGTTTCAGTGGAACGGACAGAATGAATCGGGTTATCTCAGCAACTGCCGGAGAAGTATTCTACAAAGATATGCTTAACCGTATTAAAAGTAATTCCATTTTTAAACAGAGGGCTTATCGTGAATTTGAAAGATTAGGGCTGAATCCGGAAGAAGTTGTTAAAAGAGGTGAGTTCACCAAAGATGAAATAAATATGATAAGGCGTAAATTTGCCGGTGATGCACAGTTCAATATACGGCCTAGCGATCTTCCTTTATACTGGAGCTCGCCGCTTGGGAAGCTTGTAACACAATGGAAGCCATTCGGCTATAAGATGGGCCAGCTTGTTAATGATCATATCATTAAGGAATTGTTTCAGCATGGAAATCCTTTTCCTTTATTGACTGCTCTAACGGCCTATGGTGTTGCCGGTGAAGCTGTGAATTACGTTATAGATTCCATTAGGAGCATGTTTGGTTTTAATCCATTTAAGGATGATAAGGATAAAGAAACAGCAAACGACAAATCATTAATATCACTGATAGCTAAAGGTAATTCAAAACGTATTGTAAAACGTCTCCTGGATAATTACGGCGGTTTGGGAGTACTGAGTATGACTGTAGATATCTTAAGAACTATGGGGTACGGTAAATCAGCATACGGTAAAGCTTCAAATGTTATCGGCGCTGTATTCGGTCCGTCTGTATCTGCATTAACAACGGGTTTAACAAATGTAGTAGAACCGGCAGCCGAAGTAATTGGTGATGATTTTGATTACAATTACCGGGACCATCTTAAAGGATTATATCAGACATTAATAAGTAATACCCCGGGTATGAGCATACCCAGAACGTTTGGATTAACAAAAACAGCCCAGGATTGGTTATTTGGAAAGCCCAAAAAGAAGAAGAAAAAAGCTAAATAATAAATAATATTGTATAGACTATTGATATATACAAATATATTGTATATTTTTGATTTGTATGAATATGCTTTTTACAATACTTCTGATACTCACCGATGCATTCTTCTACGGTTATTGTTACGAGCACAGGCTTAAGGGTGATAAAAACCCGGTCGGAATATTTAACAATAAATTCTCATCATCCCTTTATGAATTTCTAAATCCATTAGTTTATTTTCTTTTCCGGGAATATCCATTCAGGGGAAATATTTACGTCCCTTTCTACAGGCTGTTAATACAATGGCCGTTGGATCTTCTGGCTCTGTGGTATCTTTGGGTTCATGGTACCGGAATAATTGTTTGGGATATATACCTGGGTACACATCAATTTTGGGGAATGGTACTTGCAATATATTTCATGCTGAAGGAATACGGCTATTATGCAGTACTGGATCAAACAGAACTTCTGGATGAAGCAGAAGAAAAGGCAAAGATAATTCCCAGGAAGAATATATTTTCAGCAGGTTATACTTACTGGCTTGAAAGGATTTACTTCGCTGGCGCGTGGCTCTTTATGCCGTATTTTAAAAAAGAAAGATTTGAATTTTCTGCAATAATTGGTTACATATTTTTATCATTCAGCAATTTTATATGATTCAGTTACCGAATAGATATAAAAGCCCGGATATTCCGGAAGAACCTTCATCCTGGAATAAAAAACCCCGGGATTATGAATACTGGAATATAACCTGGGTGATGTTGGAAAGATATCTGGGTAATGAAAATATTAATATTACTGACCGGAAATGGTGGTGTATAGAGAAATGAATAAATCAAATATATTTTTTTATGTAATAATTATTTTCCTTGCCATAACTACCGGCTTGGGAATTTATAACTGGTTAAAACCTGATGTACCGGTAACAATAAGGTATGAACGTAATAAAGAAGATCAGGCTAAAATAGATTCACTTGTAAAAGGTATGTCCGAAAAGGACAAAGAGATCCTTATAAAAGATAGAAAGCTTGATAGCTTGGGTACAAAGCTTCATGATATCACAGAACGCCGTAAACAAAATAAATCCAATTATAAAAAGGAGCTTGAAGAAATTGAAAACACTAGCGCTGATTCTCTTGCTGATTATATCCGCAGGCAGCTTAAACAATAAAAATATAAGGGCTCAAACTGATTCAACGGGTAAACAACATTGTTTTACTGATGAAGAAGTAAGAGGTATTGCTAAAGCTTTTAAGGAAAATGAATTTCTTAAAAAAGATAATGCAGATCTGACCGAAGAAAATAACACTCTTACCGAAATAGTTAAAACAACAAAAGAAAAACTAAGCCTGGTATCATCGAAGCTTGAAGATGCAATGCATATAAACGAGCTTAAAGAAAAGATGATACGGGAATTGGAAAATAAACCGGCAGTAATAACTAATAATACTAAATGGTGGGTATTTGCCGCTATAATTGTTGGCTCGATATCTACCGGCTTTGTAATTGGAAAGGTAGCAAAATGAAAGAATTTTTCACTGAAAATGACGGCCGTTTATCCTGGACCCGTTTAGCAGGTACAGCCTGTTTGATAGTTGCCTTATTCATGTCAGTTATGATAACCTTTAAAGTTTATTATTCACAGCCTTTGATATTTAACGGTACAATTATTCCGCCGG
>JADZAP010000071.1 GCA_020852705.1 Ignavibacteria bacterium
TACCGGCAAGCCCGGGAACATAATTACAATCTAAATAAAAAAATCATAGGTGATGCCTTAAATGATATGAGCCTTGATTTCGGCGGCTTAAGCAAGCTTTCGGATATCTCACAGCCAAAAGTACTGAAGGCAGTATATGATATTGCAGGTTATCATTTTGATAAGCTGCGCCGGTTAGCCAAGGACGGAGCGGTAAAGTTCGGTAAATGGGCTAAAGCAATGACTGATGAGCTGGGCGGTAAGATAAGAAAACATCTTGAGGGGTTATGGAAGGAAGTAAAAGGTTACTTCACCGGTGAGAAAAGCTTAACAGGTACCGGTTTAAGCATGGGATTTCCTCCTCCGAAGGGTGAGCGTCCTGATCACACAGAAAAAATAAGGATGGACGCAATTGGCAAAGTTGCGGAACTGGTTAACAAATACAGTAAAGAAATTGAAGCTGAAGGTAAAATTAAGAATGATATTGATCTGCTTGAACGTGTAAGGCAAAAAGTACGGAAGGATATCCATAACCTGGAAGAATTCAGAAAACTCACAGCATCAGAAAAAGAAAAGGTTATTGAAGCTGTGCAGAAGTTTTATAAAGCGCGAGCCCGGGAAGTATTGAATATTTCAGAAAATCCATTCATAGATGATTATGAGAATTTACCCGAAACAAGTAAATTATTACCTAAGTTAAAATTATTTCCCAGTAAAGCGATAAAATCAGGAATACGTGAATCATTAAAAGTTGTTGCAAAAATGGGTGAAACAGGAATGGAATTTGCCAATAGGATAAAAAAGATGCATGACAGGGAGCGTGAATTAATGGGTACACCCTCATTGCTTTATCTGGAATATAAGAAGCTTACACATGATGAGAAAATTGAATTTGGCAGAATACGAAATAAAATGATGCTGGAAGAAATTGAACCGGCTACCATTACTTCCCCAAAAGTAAAGGATTTGAATTCGAAATTTAATGATTATTATAAAAGTATAGAGAAACAGGCTGAGGATCTTTCTTTTGAAACTTATGATATATCTACTCAGAAAAAAAGAAGTTTTTCCGGACGTTTAGTATATGAGCCTCGAGTTTTAGATATGGAAAAACTGAAGGAAACTTTTGGGGGTCCAAAAGAGATGGGTAGAAGTAAGTTTAACCGGTTAAGCGAAATTCAAAATAAGCGTGAGCGTGCATATCAATTTATGGTCGATACAGGACAGGCAAGAGACAGAGCTGAAGCAATAGAGAAAACTTCCCAATACTTTGCAAAATCTGTTGAATCATTTAAAGCTGGTAACCTGGAGTATTCAAGGATTGATAACGTACGACTTCCTGAAGAATACTATATACAGGATCCATTAGCAAGATTAATAAAATATTCAACTAAGATATCAAGAAGAATTGCAGATGTAGAGCAATTTGGACTTGAAGGTGATATTGCTTCATCATTATTAGATAAAATTAAATCTGAAGGAAATGATGAACCCTTTGTAAGAAAATTATTGAGGTATGAACGGGGAAAATTAACTGATGAAGAAAAAAGAGCAATGGCTTATATAGATCCATTGAAAAGCGTTCAGGCAATTACAAAATTCAGTCCATTTACAACTTTAAGAAACAGTCTGCAGGGATTTTTAGGTTCTACGACCAGAGGTAATTTAAATGCAGGAATAAAAGGCTTGTTAAAAAGCTTTACAATCCAAGCTAGAAGAAATGCTTTTGAGAGCGGAGCTCTTGCGGATACAATTGAGAGTGTTGTAATGAGTGAGTTTGGAGGAGTTAACAGTTTTACTGGCAAATACCTTGAAATGATCGGTTTCAGTGGAACGGACAGAATGAATCGGGTTATCTCAGCAACTGCCGGAGA
>JADZAP010000056.1 GCA_020852705.1 Ignavibacteria bacterium
CATTATCACTGATATATTTATAACTAAACTTCCCGAAATCATTTAATGTTTCCTGTTGAAATTCATCCACTTCCGGAACATCAGTCATAAGGTAAAATTCTCCATCCGGTTTCATCACACGGTGAATTTCACCAAGCAGTTCTGCTGAAAACGCTCTGCGTTTATGATGTTTTTTCTTCACCCAGGGATCGGGGAAAAAATAAAATACTTTTTCTATAGTGCCTGTTTTAATGAAATGCAGCCCGTTTACTGCACTGTACCATAATGCTTTCACATTTGTAAGATTTTCTCCTGCTATAACTTTTTCTATCCATTCAACCGCATGCTGCCTTACTTCAAATCCCAGGATATTTTTATCTTCATTTAATAATGAAATTTCTATTAGGAATCTTCCCAGTCCGCAGCCAATATCAAGCATATCAGGATGCATGCCGTTTACATAAACATCCTCCCAGTTTAATGAATCATAAACCGGAGGGTAAATAAAATTATTGCCTTTATGCTGTTTTTTGGGAAAATACAATACAGGATTTGCATGATGCCGTATTCTTGGAAGCGGATATTTGATATAATTAATTTTCTTCACCCGCCAAAAATAAAAATGAATATATGATTTTGAAAGGAAAATAAATAATCAGCAATTAAATACTTTTTGCTTCACCGCGGAGTTTATTTTTTTCTAAATCAAGCAGCCACTGCTTTCGCCATAAACCTCCTCCATAACCGCCTAATCTTCCATCTTTATTCACAACTCTGTGACAGGGCAGCAGTATGGCAATCCTGTTCATACCATTGGCTGTGCCAACAGCGCGTGATGCACCTTTAATTCCGGTTTTTTCTGCAAGCTCTGCATACGATACAGTTTTTCCGTATGGTATTAATTTAAGATTCTCCCAAACTTTTATCTGAAAATCTGTACCGGGATAAACCAAAGGTGTTTTAAAAATTCTTAAATGACCGTCAAAATATTTATCTATCTCAATTTTAACCTGTTCAATATATTTATTACTGCCCGGGATAATCGCCGCTTTAAATCTTTTCCGTAATGTCTTCATCTGATATTCAAGCATTCTGCGGTCACTGAACTCAACTAAGCAAACTCCCTTTGATACTGCGCCAATAATCATAGGACCAAGCTTGCTTTGGTATAGCGAAGTAACAATACACTCAGTACCGGCTGATTTACCCGGAGGCTTACCGAATTGTTTGCCAAAAGCATCACGAAAACCTGAATGTGAGTCATAACCATTCTCAAAAATTACATCATCAATCTTAGAACCTTCGCGAATGTTCATAAAAGCATTACCTAATCTGCGGCTGCGCTGATAAGCGTGGAAGGTCATACCGTAATTTTTCATAAAATATCTGCGTGCTTTTTCCGGAGCTATGCCCATTGCTCTTAGTTCACCATCACGAATTTTCTTTACTGCTGAAAGATCAATTTTATCAAGCAATTTCTTCACCCAAACGGGGTGAGTACCTGTAAGCTCCATAGGTCTGCATTTTTTACAGGCACGGTAGCCGGCAAACAGTGCTTCGCGGGCAGTTGCATAAAATACCATATTCTTTTCCAGCGGTTTGCGTGCAGGGCATGCGGGCCTGCAGAAAATATTTGTACTTTTTACTGCCACAAAAAATATCCCGTCATAACTTTTATCTTTATTGTAAACAGCTCGTTTCATTTCTGCCGCAGGAGGTAATTTAAAATACTTCATTTCCATACTTAAATATTAATTTTATTGATACAAAAATAAAGGGTACTGAAAATTTATTCCACCGAAAAATTAACACTGAATTACAGTATCCTGAACGTAAAAAAGACTTCGTCCCCCCTTCAGTTGAAGGGGGGAGGTTGATCTTGACTCTAATTACATTCAAGATTAATCTTTAAACTTTTCTAACCAATTATCAAAAATGGGGGTTTGTTTCCTGCTCTGACAAAGAGATTCATTGTCAATTCGTTCCTCAGAATAAAGAAGCATTCACCTTCAGCCATTTTTCTCTGCGTTTATGGTCAGGCATGTGTAATTGAAGTCGGTTGTAAAATCTGCTAGAGTGGTCGTGAATATCAAGATGAACAAGCTCATGGGTAATTACATAATCAATCATTTCAGCAGGCATCATAACTAACCGCCAGGAATAATTTATATTACCTTTGTATGAACATGATCCCCAGCGTGTTTTAGCACTGTTAATTTTTATTGAGTTGTATCTATACCCCAAAGCGTTGGCAAGTTCTGCTGTTCTGCCAGTAAGATACTGCTTTGCGAATTGTTTGTAGAACCATTCAACGTAATGCTTTGGTGCTTCAAGGCATTTTTGGGTAATTCTGAATTTACCTTCAACCGTTAATGAAAGTTCTGCTTTGCTTCCCGGGACTATTTCAAGCTCATACCGTTTACCGGCAAAACTGAACACCTCACCATTTACATATTGTTTTGGCTTATGCTTTTCCCGCTTTGTAATGAACTCCGCCTGTTTCTTTTCAATCCAACTGCGTTTTTTAACAATGAATTTCTCTGCATAAGCAATTGAAACTCCGTATGGCAGCTTAACAGTGAGCGTTGCATCACTGTTAATATGCAACACCAATGTTTTACGTTTGGAGCGTATTATTTTATAATCCATAAATTAACATCATATGCAGGCGTCATGGTTTACCTGCAATAAAATCAAAACAAAAAACCTGGCACAAAACTTACTAAAAGCGAAAGTCAGGGGCATTAAGACACAAAGAAAGGCAAAACGTTTTACCTACCTTACTGAGCGAATCGAAGGAAGGTCATACCCACAAAGGCTGGTTTACAGTCCTTTTACTTTACAATAGCCTCTACCACAAATTGCACTAAATTTATTATAGTAATCGTTTTCGGAAAAAACTTATAGAGTGAAATTTTAGTACGAGTATTTATTAATGTGTTAAACGATAGATAGTACTAGGCATTAGAGTATTATTGAGTTTTGCGAACTAATTCAATTTCGAAAGCTGCAAAATTGTTATAAAATTTATTATTAAAGTACGTATAATCGTATCCAGTATTCGGATTACCTTTCTTTAAAACGACACCGTCAATTCTAATTGGTAATTCAGTTTTCTGATTATCTGTAATTTGATAAGTATCTAACTTAATATTATCAAATTTTTCAACGTCTTTTGTATTGAGAATGTAAAAATGACACTTTTTCTCTTTTGTGTCGTTAAATATTGCAATCCAAACATAAAAAACTTCGTTACCCATATCATATCTTATTTTGGGATGAAAACTAAATTTCCTTACATTTTTAACTTTCGTTTCAATTCCCTCTGAAGTTTTTATCTGTAAATAGCGAGAAATCACTACTAATTCATTTTTTCTACAATGTTCGCACAAATTCGTAACACATTTTACTTTTTTACTATTGCGTGTTGAATATTTAACATATTGATTACTATATTTTTTACACTTTGTACAATAGTATTTGGTAATAGTAAAATCAATGCCTTCATCAATATAAGCTCTATGAACTTGCCAACCGAGTTCATGTAATTCCATAGACAACCGCATTTCACCGTAAAGCCCAATAACTTGTTTTTTCTTTTCTTCTATTTCGTTCATACTAAATCAATTTCTGAAATATTAATATTAATATTATTAAATAATTGCGGTTGCAATGATTTTTTTAAATTTTGCATACTACTTTTCCTAAACATTTTTTTATTTAACTCTATTCCAACACCTATTCTACCAAGTTGCTTTGCTGCAATAACAGAAGTAAAACTACCGCCAAACGGATCTAAAACTATTTCATTTGGATAAGAAAACATTTTTATTGCAAATTCGGGAATAACTGCGGGAAATGGTGCTGTGTGACCTAATATGTTTTCGCCTTTAGAATTAATTTTAATTACAGGATTTATTTTTACTACATCTCTACGCCATTTTTTAATAAAGTCTTTTTCAATAGCATATTTTTCTTCTTGTCTACCTTGTGTCATAATGGTTTTAAGCGAAAATCTTTTTCCTCGATTAGCCTTACTTCGTTTGAAACAATCTAAATTTTTACACTCCCAACTCTTCAAACCGATTTCAGAATAAGCGTTACCGTTAACTTTCAAGCAACCACAAATAGGACAAGGATAGCGCACAATATCGTTTCTGTGTTTATGAAAGATTAAAATATGTTCATAACAATTTGCGGGATATTGATAAAAGGGATATGGCTTATTTCCATTTTTATGTCTTTCGCTTTGAACTTCACCTTTATCCCATATAAAATCATCTACAAATGTAAAACCTTCTTCTTCAAAAATATTTGTAAAATATGCGCCAAGTGGAATTCTACGTTTACCCCATGTCGAAGTTGTAGAAATATTATCATTATCAAAGATATCGCCTACATTAAAGACAAAGACACGATGATTATCTAATACTCTATACGCTTCACGTATTATCATTCGCATGTCATCTAAATAACTATCTAAATTTTTCCATTGAGTATATTCTCTTGCATTATAATAAGGGGGAGATGTAACAATGCAATGTATTGATTCTGATTTCATTCCTCGCATCACTTCGAAACAATTTCCCCAAATTATTTTTACTCCATCGTCTTCTTTTTCTAAAAAATTAACAATTTGTTTATTTGTATTATTGTATTGATTTTGATAATCTTCCTTTACCATTTTTATGTATATTTTTGTAAAATTATCAATAATCTTCTGATTATCAGTTTCTTCTTTATAGGGGTCCAGTGCTCGCAAAAATTCTTCAATTCTTTCTTTTTTTGGAAAAGTTTCTTTTAAATAAGGCAAACTAATGTCTATAATTTTATCTAGATACAAAATTTATTCTTTCATTTTTTTGTCGCTTATCCCAAGGATTTTCAACAGTGAGTTGGCTAAAAAACTTTCTTAAACTTCCAAATATAAGCATTGCTTCAATTTATTAATATCCAGTATTATGTTTAAGAGATAAAATACAAATTTCTATCAAAAAGGGAGACTCCCGCCTCCCCTATTTCGCCTGCCTGCCGCAGGCAGGTAATTCTTAATTCATAATTCGTAATTTATTTACGAGCATCCTGATGTTTCGCCGCAGGTTACGCATTTTAAGCATGTGCCGTTGCGTACCATTGTTAAACTGCCGCAGCTTTGGCAAATATCACCGGTATATCCTTTCTGCTTTGCCTGCCTAATTTTTTCAACTTCCTCGCTTACGCTAATGTTCTTTATAGTTGCAGCGCCAGTCATCTGTACACCTAGCGGACCGCCTGAAATTGTTTGCGAGGGGCTTACCGATGGTCCGTTTGTAACCACTTCAGTAGTTTTTACCGGTGTAACAGGAGTTACTTTATTAACCGGCTCTTCTATATATCGCTCACTGAAAA
>JADZAP010000046.1 GCA_020852705.1 Ignavibacteria bacterium
CGACCCTCTGATTAACAGTCAGATGCTCTAACCAACTGAGCTACTTCGGAATGAAAAATTATAAGATTACAAATATATTTAAACCTTAAAATAAAATCAATGAAATTCCCTTTGTTTATGGCTTTTACCGGCTTTTTACTGATTTTTAAACTCAAATCCATTAGTGTAATTACGTTTCAAATTTGCCTGTATTTTATTTGATTTTACTTCTTAATGAACATTTAATAATTTTTTATGTATAGGTTTATCATACCAAAACCTGCAAATGCAAAATTTGCAAGCCATGCTGTCAGCACCGGATTCAAATCGCCGTTATATCCAAATGACTGTGATATCTTAACAAATCCAAGATAAATAAAACTAACAAGAATACTTATTCCAAACTGCAGTGCCAGACCTTTACGGCGGGTTGAACCCGTTGAAATAGAAATCCCGAAAATTATCACAACAATACTTGCAAACGAAAACGAAACCTTTGAATAGAAATCAACTAACTGCCTGTTTGTATCCTGCCCGCCTTTTTTTAAACTTACAATAAAATCCTGCAGTTCGCTGTAATTCATCTCTTCCGGCTTTAGCTGACGCCTTGTAATTTGTGTCGGCACTAAATTCAGTTTATTTAAACCCTCAAAATCTGATGCAGGAATACTATCATAGTTTGTAAGTACCTCTTTTTCTGTGCTGAAATTTCTTTCAGCTGCCTTATATAATACCCACCGGTTGTTTTGCCATTTCATTTTTGCTGCATCAACCCGTTCAATTAAATGGTTAAGAGAGTCCGGCTTATATAATAATATTGAAACACGGTTTGCTGCTGTATCTGATTCTTTGAACTCATCAATTAAAACAAGCTGGTTTTTAGAATCCTGAAAATACAGCTTGTTTAAACCAACAATATTTTTATTTTTGCCAAGGTAATTCCGCTCAATAAATATTTTATGTTTATTTGCCTCCGGTACAACCCAGTTATTAAAATACATTGAAAGTCCTGTAATCAGCAGCCCCACAGCAAGAAACGGCATCATAAATCTGATTAAACTAATGCCGGCATTTTTAACTGCAATAATTTCATTAAAATTTACCATTCTGCCTGAAGTAAATAAGGTTGCAAGCAAAACAGCAATTGGGGTTATAAGACGGATAATTTCCGGGATAAAATAAAAATAATAATTCGCCACTCTTAAAAAACTGAAATTATTATCTATAAACTTATCCAGATTTTCAAACAGGTCAACAAGTATAAAAATTAGTATAAAACATAAAAGGGCAAACAGGAAATTTTTAACAAATTGAATTACTATATATTTATCAATTTGAGTTATCACCTGTTTGCCCTCATTTTCAGGCTATGCATTGCCTGATGGAAAAATTATTTTTTCTTCTTGGTAGGTTTCTGCTTTTCAAGATAAATATTTGCAGAAATATAAATTGTACCCCAGTTAATATCTTTTTTCTGGCTTCTTACTTCTCTGCGAACCGAAGTAAGTACCGGTCCGTATATTGTTGAGTAAAATCTACCTTCTTCATCATTCAACGAGCCGTTTGATTTACCCCATTCAATAGCATCAGCTAAACCGCTGTTTGTATTTTTTAAAAGCAGATTACCCAAATCATATTTTACCCCTAATGCCAGCCCAAATTGCTTGCTTATCTTAAATTCCATACCTGCATCAAAATTTACACCAATTCTGAAATCAGAAAAACTTGTTGTTACACTATCAACTCTGTTTTCAGTTCGTGAAAGTCTTCCGTTGAGCATATTAAATGCTAAATTAGCATTAAAATACGGGCTGAATTTACTTGTAAATGAAATTGGTGCCAGTTCAAAACCCAGCCCAAAAGAAAATGAATTGAATGAATATGTGTAATTTACACTTGTTAACAATGTATCAATCTGATTGTTAATATTGATAACCTGAACACCTATATTACCGCTTTTTGATGGTTCAAATGTATTAAAAGTATTAAAACCGGCAAATAAAACTCCGCGTGTTATGGCATACTTATCAAAATTGAATTTTGCTTTGCCAAAAAATCCAAAACCGGTTTTTAAACCGTAATTGTTACGCATAAAGTTTGAGTCAATGCCTAAAACAGAATAATTGCCAAGTGTGTAGTTGGAATAATAAGTTCCTTTTGATGTTGAGCCAAATGGCTCTGTAATACCAATGCCAACCTGTATAATAGTTTTATCAAACTGTGAATAAGAAACCGAAACCGCAAAAAGCACAAGAAGCACGTATTTGATTAATTTCATATATGTATAATAGTTTATAAATTAAATTTATCTGCCAAAATAAAATGACATACCTGCGTAAATATGCAGGTATTGGATGTTTTTGTTTTTATAGGTGGAACCGTTCATTGTATGCTCTTTATCACCGAGATTATATGTAAAACCAATATCTTCTTTATATGATTTTCCAATCAGGTTAGCAAATGCATATTTAGCTCCAATTGTTATGCCAATATTATTATGAACAACAAAATCTGTTCCGGCACCAAACTGTACACCAAACCTTAAAGTTGAATTCATATTAAATGTTTGTGTTTGAGTGGGAAAAACTATTGTAAGTTTACCGCCTATTACACTGAGCATAAATTCAGCGCCTACGAAAGGATTTATTTTTGATCTTTTTTTTGCAAAGTTATACTCAGTACCTAAAACAATGTTCAGATGCGATTGCGAAAGCGAAATATCTGCTGTACCGCCTGCATCATTATAAGTAACAGAGTTGCTGAATGCATCAAAACCAATTCCGCCTGTAATTTGCAGCGGACTTCTTTTTTTTATCGGGAACTTAACAGCAAGTCCGTAATTAACCCCCGAGCTCATATAATAAGTATTGGTATCGGGGTTTCCGCCTGTCCATGTATTGAATGTTGGTCCAAATTTTCCTCTAAGGTCGCCAAACGGGGCAGAGTATCCGGCATAGAACTGAACCGTTGCTGTTGGCTGTGAATATGTCTTAAAAATACCTGAAATCATCATTATAATCATTAAAACAAGGAAAATTTTAACTTTTTTCATTAATATATTTTTAACTTTATTCCGGAAATTGTGTTCCGCTGTTTACAAAATTTTACAAACTTACTTTTATTTTAAATAAAATAATATCTAAAAAAATGAATATATACCCTGCCTTCAGCAAGTCGTTAACTTAAATTAAAATCGTACCGAAATATTTTTGGCAGTTTTTATGCTGGGGAAATTTATATAAATCTCTATTTTATAAACTATATTACTGAGAATGAATATAACTTTGAATACATATTACTGTGAATACATATTACTGCGAATACTTATTACTGCTTATTACACAACAAAATTTGTTATATTAGCGAAAA
>JADZAP010000047.1 GCA_020852705.1 Ignavibacteria bacterium
CTCCACCGTGGATTTTGCAGAGCGATGAATTTTATGTGCGTGATGTAACAGGCAAGGAAATAGCTATTTACTCCGACAGTTCATTGACTCAATGGAACATCTGGGGTCTAGATAATATAGGAAAGATAAATGCAGATACAACTCGTAATTATTACCTTAAAGATCACTTAGGAAGCATACGAGTTGTTCTTAATTCAACTAATACTGTTATTTCAGCACAGGATTATGATGCGTGGGGTTATCCATTGGAAAACCGCACATACAACAGCTCGGCAATGAAATATGATTTCACAGGCAAAGAGCGTGATGATGAGACAAGCTATGATTACTTCGGAGCAAGGTACTATGATAGCAGAATAGGCAGGTGGGGGCAGGTTGAGCCAATGTTAGATAAACATACAGATATTACGCCATATTGTTATAGTTTATGCAGCCCAATATTAGCAAAAGATGTTGATGGTAGAGATGCAATTGCTACTGTTGAAGGTAGCACAGTTACAATCACAGTTAACATCTATTATACAACGGAAAGCGATCCAAATTTTTCTAGTAATATGTCAATGGGTAGAGGAAATTTATTAGAAGCATATACTGAAGAAGCTAATAGGCTATGGAACCAAGCTGGGCAAGACATTATAGTTGAGGAACAAAATAGCGAAAGTAAATTTAATGTTGTGTTTGATTTTAAAGCAATCGAGGTCACATATGAGCAGCTCAAAGAGTCCAATTCAATAGAAGGTTATAATGTTGCTATAGGAGATAATGATCATGAAATTGGAGTCAGAGGAAATGTAATAGAAATTGGAAGACATTGGGAAATGAATAAAGGTAGATATCGTGGTTCTCATGAAATGGGTCACATAATGGGTTTAAAACATCCATATCCAAAAGGTAGCAAGCAGCAAAAAAAATCAAAAGACATAATGGGATATAATAAAAAGCGGCATAAACCAAAGGAATATAACGTGCGTGATATAATTAAAAAAATTGATTTAAATAAAAAAGGGCAACAAATAATAAAAGGTGTTTATGAAAGTAAACCTAAAGGAGGGGGTACCGTTGGTAACAAGAAAGATACACCAGAACATAAATCTGATTCAATAGAAAATGTATACAAAATAATCCATCCATTATCTTGCATTAACACATCGCCTATTTTTTTAGAGAAAGATTCATTGTACTTTGAAGGTTTTATGATTTTTAAGGTTTCAAAAAACAATAATAATGATTCTGTCAATACGAATTTTTTCTTTGCTAATATTTTCTGGATGTATAGTTTAGATAATTTTCAAGAAAGTAAGTCAATTTATTATTGTGTACAGCCAACATTAATGTTTGATCTTTATATAAATAAGTGGTATCAAATCGATACTTCATATGATTTTATGAAAATTAAAAGTTTTCATGAAAATTATAAATATAATTATCAAAAGGAAAATGCCCCGTTTCTGAAGAAATCTTTAACAACTCAAATATTCCAAGATAGTGTATGTTTTGTAAGTTATGATAACTTATCTAATGAAGGATATTATATTTTTAAAATTTCATTTTATACTGCAATGTTTTATACAGATTTGAGTTGTACTGAAAGCATTAAGTCAAATGAGAAAATTAAGAAAAAAGCTGTTGAACATGAAAATGCAAGATTTTTGATTCCAATTTCTCCGGTTTTGAATTTAAAAGCTGTTCCAGCTGACGAACTAAAACCATTTGGATTCGAAAAAGCAACCTGGAGTCCTAATACTTTGTTTAAGTAACTTGTATATATTGTTGTAAATTATCGTCTTTGGTGCAGGATATAGAGCTAGGTAAAGTCGGCTATCATTCTTAGTAACAAGGCTCTCAGCTTTGTGAGAGAACCTTATCCTTTTCTAATTGTAAATAAAGCCTTCATTATAATGAAGAATATATAAGTTCAATCAACTCGTTTGTAGTCATCTCTTTCAAGAGTTTTATAAGTACAGGGGTTTTAATAAAACTAGTATGATAGAGCCTATTAATAATATTTTCAGGCCTCTCAGGGAATAACAAAATATATCTAAACTGTTTAAGCTGTTCCTCTTGTTCAGTAGTCATGGAATTTGCCAATAACGACACAACCTGCTTAACCCCTAAGGAGGCAATTTTGTGTGCATGAAACGCTACGGCTCTTCAAATAACCTTGCAGATGATTTCGGGTATTCATATTTTTCGGGCTTAGATAAGCATCCTCCCCTTAATAAGGGGAGGTCGGTCACGCCATCGGCGTGAGCGGGAGGGGTCTGGTGAGGGTTTAACCAATTACAATTACACATACGATAACAACGGCAACATGACAAGCGACCAGCTTAACAGAACTGGAAGTATTAAGTATGACTACAGAAATCTGATGACAGAAATTCGTGCAATTAAGACTGAAGCAAATCCGGATCCGTTTGGTACGCCAACTATTGATGTGCTGTATTTAACGCAGTACAGGTATGATGAAGACTGGCAGAGCCAGTTCTCCGAAACGGCAAAAGCCGTTTCTACGACATGTAACCGCATACGGAAAGTACGATATAAATACACAGGAAGCACACCGGATCCTGAGTTTGACCTATCAGGTGACGCGCCGCCTTGGACTTTGCAGAGTGATGAATTTTATGTCCGTGATGTTTCAGGCAAGGAAATAGCGATATACTCCGGTAGCTCATTAACTCAATGGAACATCTGGGGTCTAGATAATCCGCCAGGGGGCGGACAAGTCGTGGGTAAGATTCCTGCCTGCCGTAACGGCAGTTCAGGCAGGAA
>JADZAP010000072.1 GCA_020852705.1 Ignavibacteria bacterium
TAAGAAATTCCAAATGGTTCAGGAATTAAAGAACCAAAATAAACCCGCTCCATTCGGAGCGAAGCGTCAAGGAAACCAAGTATTAGCGGCATAAATAAATGATCAAAGGGGAAAAATAAATGTTAAAATTAATTTCAAAAATATTCAGTATTCTTTACCTGGTTAAATTAAACCTGTTGTTTTCATCAATGAAGATATTTGCTGATGCAGGTGAAAGCGTTACGGATGATATTGTAGACGATTATTCAATTGAAAAGGGTATTGAAGGTACCGATGACAAGAAGAATGATCCTCCTCCTCCACCTGATGCCGGTACTAATGATGATACTAGATTAAAAATTGGTGATAATGATTATACTCCAGAAGAAGCTGCTGCTTATATAAAGGGTTTAAAAGATACCGATACTGTTGCTTATAACGGTGAAACATTGACTAAGGCTCAGTTAGCAGAAAAGCTGAATATAAAACTTGATGATACCGGTGCGGAAAATAAAACAGAAGTTAATAATGTAAAAGATGAAATTATAATTGGCGGTGAGAAATTTTCATTTACCGAAATAGCAAAAAAAGCTGAGGAACATTTTAAAGAAGTAGATTTCAGTAAACTGGATGATGAAAGAAAACTGGAATATTATGAAGCATATACAAAGCTTGCTCATAATAACGCATGGAATAAATCATTTACCAGGAGAGAGCAGAAGCTTTCTGATGATAAAAGGGACTTTAAAAAAGAAGTTATTGAGTTTAAGACAAATGCAGAAAACGTTCTTAAATCCAATTTAGCATTAAAAGCACAGTTGGAAAAATCAGCTAATTTAACAGATGATGAAATTAATGATATCGATGACCCGATTAAACAGACGGAAGCAATTAATGCAAGGGCAAATGCTAAACGTGATCTTCAGGAACTTGCAGAAACAATGCAGGAAAACGAAAAGATCGCCAATACACAGATATACCTTATTCAGAAAGAAGAATTAAAACAGGCAGCTTCGCAGTTAAGAACGGAACTTGAAGAAAGATACCCTGAAATAAAAACTAGTGAAGATATCGATGTAATAAATAAGAAGCTAAAATCAACGGACCCGGCGGTAAGAGATTCAGTAAGTAAAGAAGATAAGCTGAAGCTATATATGATTAAAGAAATTATCACGACTGCACTTCGTACCGGTGAAGATCCTGAAATAATATACGAAGTAAACTTTAAAAACAGATTGAACTTTCAAACATCAAGTAATAATACCGGAGGCAATAACACATCATCACAGAATGAGAAATTACTGCCAAAGGATTTTCATAAACTCAGTCTCAAGGAGCAGATGAAACTGCTTCAGAAACTCCAAAAAGATAATCCCAGTAAACCAGACGGGATATCATCCGACAAAACCAATTCCACAGAGAAGCAAACCCAAAACGGGCAGGTTATGACGGAAGAACAAAGAAGCCAGGAATTATCGAAAATGGGCAGTGGTTATTAACTGCTTATGATTGAAAAGTTCCTCAATTTATTCTTCTTCAATACCACAGTGTAGAAAACCCGAACAGGGCAGAAGAGAATAAAAAGTGGAGTGTAAGGCTCCAGGGCTTTAAAATCTGGATTTTAATTAACGGATTTTAAAACTAAAACTTTTTATTCAATGAAAACAAAACTCAACATCAACCGTGCATTA
>JADZAP010000048.1 GCA_020852705.1 Ignavibacteria bacterium
AATCCCTTGGCTATGGGTTTCCTAAGGTAATAAATATTACATTAGATGATGATGAATTAGTAAAACGTATGCTTGGAAGAGGCAGGGTAGATGATACCGTAGAAACAATTAAAAACCGCCTGAATGTATATAAAGAGCAGACTGCACCGGTTAAAGAACATTATTCTGCTATTTCTGCAGTATTTGATATTTACGGAATTGGAAGTATAAACGATATAAATGATATGATTCTAAAGGTTTTAAAATGAAATTATTTAACAGTTTTTACCTGTTTTGCAATTTTTACATTTCTTAAAATTATGTAAAAAAATAACAGTTTTTGATTGCAACTAATAAAAAAACCGTTTATCTTTGCCAATATTCAATCCGTTTTGTAACCAAATTACAAATATCTAAATATTAAATTCTGTTTATATATAATATGAGTTCTAACATTAAAGAAACATCTTTACAGGAAGGTAAAATAACCGTCTTAAAGTTAAAAGGTAACTTTGTTGGCGGTGATGAAACCGATGATCTTCAAAACACTATTAAAAAACTATCTGATTCAGGCAATTTAAAGTTAGTTATTGATCTCGGTGAAGTATCTTACCTCAACAGTTCAGCTTTAGGTGTGCTTATTTCTGCTCATGCCAATTATACTAAAAGAAACGGCAAAGTTAAACTTTGTCAGCTTAACAAAAATCTTGAAAATTTATTTGTGATAACTAAACTTAGCTTAATTTTTGATACTTACCCTTCAGAAATGGAAGCTGTAGCATCATTTTCAGATTAATTAAATTTAAAAAGAAAAACGAAACTCAATAATCTATTGGAGGAATAATTAAAATATGAAACAATCCGTTTTTATCACTATAGTCCTTGTTGTTGCTTTTGTGGTATCTCTGTTAATTTACATGTTTGTATTCGGAAGTCCTAAATACTTTAAGGGCGGCGATGTTGCAACGGGTACTCCTGTAAATGTTTTTGGACAGATATACAAGGGCGGACCTATTGTTGTTGCACTTATGACAATCAGCATTATGGTTATCACATTTGTTATTGAAAGACAGCTTTCTTTAGGTAAAGCTAAAGGTCGCGGTGCTATTGAACCGTTTGTAAAAAAAGTCCAGACTTTAGTCATGGATAATGATATAGATGGAGCTATTGCAGAGTGCAATAAGCAGAAGGGTTCGCTGGCAAATGTGCTCCGCTTGGCTTTAGAGCGATACAATGTGGTTAAAAATGACCCCATTGAAAGCGAAAAGAAAATGGCTGAGGTTCAGAGGTCAATTGAAGAAGCTATGATGCTGGAAGTTCCTCTCTTAGAAAGAAATCTGGTTGCTCTTTCAACTATTGCTTCTATTTCAGTGCTTGTAGGTCTGTTTGGTACAGTACTTGGTATGATTCGTGCCTTTCAGGCACTTGCTACTGCAGGTACCCCTAATGCTACCGAGCTTTCTACAGGTATTTCAGAAGCTCTTATCAATACAGCATTCGGTATCTTTGGTGCTATTGTTGCTATTTTAGGATATAACTACTTTGCTACTCGCGTAAGCAACTTTACTTACATGATTGATGAAGCTACTTATAACATTATGCAGATTTTGACTGTTAAATCCAAATAGGGCATTTTATTAACAAACAAATTACTTAATAATCATTTTAAGATAATATAAGAAAGTAAATATATATGCCGGCAATCAAAAAACGAGTTCGTCCACAGCAAGCCATAGATATGACACCGTATGTAGATGTTATCATGCTTATTTTAACCTTCTTTATTCTTACTGCTCAGTTTAAAGCTGAGCTTGCCGAAGATATTCAGGTTAAACTTCCAAACTCGGGTAATGATACTACTAAACTGCCCGAAAGAAATGTTATGACTCTGGTTATCAATAAGTTTGGTGATATCTTTGCAGATGTTGATAATACTAAAGTAAGAGAAGATGTCCTTGGTGATGCTATTGCAATTGCAGCGTATCACCCTGATAGCACATCTCAGCCCGGTTGGCTAAACCCCGCTAATCTGAATGACAAAGGTACAATGAAGCGTCCCATTATTACATTTAAAGACCGGGAAAAATTCAAAAAGCTGCTTATTGATTTCAGGCTCTCTTCTAAGAGCAATG
This sequence comes from Ignavibacteria bacterium, assembly GCA_020852705.1. Lineage (GTDB taxonomy): Bacteria > Bacteroidota > Ignavibacteria > Tepidaquicellales > OLB5 > OLB5. Next base: position 2,112 of record JADZAP010000048.1, read on the forward strand.
TCGGTAAGGATCTTAGAATTGTAGTTAAGGGTGATAAAGATGCTGATATTGGTACTGTGCAGGACCTCATGGATATTCTTAAGGAAACTAAAAATACCAGGTTCTCATTTGTAACCGATCTGGAAACGGATGAAAAAGAAAAGAAATAAAGTGCCCCGGTGTTTTACTGGTTTATTCTTTAATATTAAAAGTATTTAACTATTTTTTTATATAGTTACAGGAGAAATTTATAATGGCAAGTGTTGAACAAGCCAATTCAGGCGGAGAAAATAGAGGCCGTAAAAAAAATAAGTGGCAGCAAAGAAAGCGCATTGGTTTTCATATTGATATGACACCCTATGTGGATGTTATCATGCTTTTGCTAACATTCTTTATTATGACCTCAACTTTAAACCAGCCGCAGGTTATGCAGATTAATCTGCCTAAAGGTGATGAAAATACAACCGTTAAAGTTGATATGGGTAATGTTGTTTTCATTAGGGTTTCTGAAAAAGGAAACATTGGTTTATCAAAAGGTAAATCTGATGGAACGGAAGAACAGCCTATTAAAGTTAATCTCGAGCAGCTTAATCAGTATATCGAAAAATGGGGTACCCAGAACAAAGATATGATTATGATTCTCAAGTTCCACCGTAAAGCCAAGTATGATTTAATGATATCTGTTTTGGATGAAATTAACCGTGCTGCTATTGAAAAACGTTACAGTTTTTCTAAGATGGAAGAACCCGACTTCAAAGTTCTCGAGGCTATTGGCGGTTAAATATTAAGTTTCAGATATAAAATTTTTACAAAACTCGGATTGTTTCAAAATTTTAAAGGACATTCTATTTTTTAAAATGTCCTTTTTTTTTACTATTATATTCCGCCCGTTTATTTTCTTATCTCCTGCTGTTATTAAACTTTTTTAGCCAGCTTAAATCATATATTAATATGTTTAGGTTTCTCATAGTTTCCTGTGAAAGTTTTAAATACTTTTCTTCCATTTCCTTTTTGGTAAATTCATCCGCTTCGCCTAGCAGATTTTTAAGGTAATTGGTGAACTTCATCATATTGGTTTTATATTCATCCATTATCTTCTTTCGTGCTTCATCTTCCCCGGATATTGTTTCTCCGTTTGAACCCGGATTTTTACTAGCTGATAAAGCCGTATTGCTTTGCAGTATCTTGCTTAGTCCGTTAAGATATTTTGCTGTGAACTCTATATCATAAAACAGCTTGTGCTTTTCATTGTTTTCTGCAAGCTCCATCAGTGTTCCAATATCATCCGGATTCTTCAGCTTACCTCCCGAAAAATCCTTTAAATCATTTAATATTTTTATTGTATCTTTGGAAAATTTCATATAGTTAAGAACATTTTGAATAAAGGATTTGCTGAAAGTTTATATTTCGGTGCTTTCTATTTCTTCATAAACATATATTAGCATTGCCTCATAAGCTTCACTCATTTCTATTTCTCTTCGCTTCATAGAAATTTTGGCTGTTGATACCGCTTTATCTGCTTGATAAATCATGGCTTCATTTTTTGCTGCATCTTTCCAGCTGAATGACTTAATTTTCTTGCTGTGATATCCCGAGCCGTATAAATTGCAGCTTATTCCGGCAATTGTGCCTGTATTCAGCATTGTTAAAATACCTGTCTTGGTGTGGTCGCCAATTATACTGCCCAGAAAGATTGAATGCGTATCAATCTTCTCACCGTTTATATTAATTACAATGTTTGAAAAGTTATTCTTTAGGTTACTTGTTGTTGTGCCGGCACCCAGATTAACCCACTCGCACAAATATGAATGTCCCAAAAATCCGTAATGCTGTTTGTTTACATACCAATGCATTATAGAGTGGCTTATCTCTCCCGATACTTTGCATTTGCCGCCAATCCTGACCGGTCCGTATATCTGTGTGCCGGCTTTTATTGTGCTGTTTTCTCCAATGTAAACCGGACCCTTGATATATGTAAATGGCTCAATTGTTACTCCGTCATTTATAAATATTCTGCCATTTGATGTATCAAACACAGTATTTTTTGCTATACGGCATTTCTTTCCTAAATGAAGTTTTTTCTTTGGCTTCATTTCTAAAGAAAGATCATAATTTAACTGGTCTTCATGGAATAATATTAAGTCTGCCGGTGTATTTATCAGTCTGTAAGAGTTTCTCTCAATTTTGTTTAATCCAAGCCACTCAATATCACCCATTGAAACCAGATTATCATCTGTGTTATTTATTACCTGTTTATACATTTCAGCTTTATCTTCTGTAAGATGAAATGCTATGATTATTTTACCCTGAAGAATTGCTGTATTCTTTTCTTTCTTAAATAGTTTGCATATTCCCTTCAGCTCATCCTGCTTAAAAACTACACGTGAGTTAAAGAAAATGTAATCGCCCTCTGCTAATTCATTTATCAATGCTTTGGGGAATTTTTCCCTCAGGTATTGCTGTAAATATTTTCGGGTGTGAAGTGTAAGTTTGGTTTTTGAAGGAAAAAATCGTGTTATCTTTTCAAGCAGAGTATCTGCGCCGCATATAAGTTTTGAAGTATGCCTTAAGAGGTTTAATGGAGCAAGCTGAGAAATAAAAAGATCCTCAAATATACAAATATTCATAACTTTTTTGTTATCTGAGGATCATTAATTTTTTTAATATATATTGAAATATATAAACCTTAAACAGTATTATGCTGTAACGGTTTTTTTCTTTGCATATTTCTTGTTGAACTTTTCAACACGTCCTGCGCTGTCAACTAATTTCTGTTTACCTGTAAAAAATGGGTGACAATACGAACATATTTCCACCTTTATTTGAGGTACTGTTGAGCGTGTTGTAAATAATACTCCGCGGTTTTCTCCGCAGTTGCAAATTACATCACATTTCATATATTTTGGGTGCGTTCCCTTTTTCATGGTTCTTTTTATCCTGTTCTTTTTTTATATGACTACAAATATAGTAATTTTACGGAATTTTTGCAATAAACATATTTAGTTAATCATTTTCCTGTTGTTTTATTGCATTTTCAACATTATATAACAATTTTACTAAATTGATTGTTTCTGCATTTATGAGTATTTTTGTCTAAATCCATTAAAATTCCGCAAGTTGAGATTCAATCTTTGTGTTTTTGCCTCCGGCAACGGATCAAACTTAAATGCTATTATTAAAGCTTCTAAAACAGGAAAAATCACTTCCCGCGTTGCACTTGTTATTAGCAACAATTCAAATTCAGGAGCTTTAAAAAAAGCTGCAAAATATAAAATACCACATATACACCTATCGCAAAAACTCTTCAGTTCGCAATCTGAATTTACAAAAAATATACTTGATGTATTAAACAGACATAAAATTAATCTGATACTTCTTGCCGGCTATATGAAAATACTTGACCCTTTAATTATCAAAAAATACCGTAACAGGATAATTAACATTCACCCAGCTTTGCTTCCTAAGTTCGGGGGAAAAGGTATGTTTGGAATACATGTACATGAAGCTGTTTTAAAAACCCGTGAAACTATTACAGGTGCAACAGTGCATTTTGTAAACGAAGTTTACGACAGCGGAGCTATAATTTTGCAAAAATTGGTGAAAGTTAAACCGG
>JADZAP010000073.1 GCA_020852705.1 Ignavibacteria bacterium
GATCAAAATTCTCCATAACGGCTATTACGGAATCAATTTCACCTTTTTCTTTGGCAAGTTCACTGCTTAAATCAAATGCAGCTATTATAAATAATCCGCCAAGCAGCAAAATAGTTAAATTCTGTGCGCGGGTGTTATATCTGAAAAAAGGAGAATATAAAACTCTCTCCACGATACTTTTTAAGTATTTAATTACATTTTTCAAGTAAATAAATATACTAATTATTTTCCTCTTTACAAATGTATATTTATCTGTTAAAACGGTAGGTAGTGGGATATTTTGATTTTTCACCAAAAACATAAAGGTTTTAAACTTAAATAACACGTCAAGATTTGATTTTTATTTCAGTAATTAGTATCAAACTATGATACCCTTAAAACATATACTTAGCATATATTTGTATTATTAAAATAAAACGGGTTTACAAGTGGCTTAGATAGCTTTTTTATGTGATTCGCGAGTATCAAAAAATGTAGGTTTAGCAATAATATATTTTATTCTTTTTTCTGCAATATCAAAATAATTTTTGTCAATTTCATAACCAAAGAAATTTCTTTTTAAAGTTAGAGTGGAAATTCCTGTGCTTCCGCTACCCATAAAGGGGTCTAATACCGTTTGATTTTCCCAAGTTAATAATTTAACTAAATGGTGCATTATATCTATTGGTTTTAAGGTAGGGTGATTGTTGAAATCTTCTGCGTGTTGCCTAACCTTTGGCACTACAAAGAATTTATCATAACCATCTTTAAATTCGTCTGTTCGTAGAATGTTTGATGTTACTCTCCCTAATTTATGAGGGTTATGCCCAACTTTAGTTTCCCCTTTTTCATAAGGTATGCGTGTTTGCTCAATATTTAATGCCCCTGTCCCATATTTTATTAAATTTTTCGCTACTGTTAAATTTCTTTCTAACGGTTTTTGTATTAAAATTATTGGTTCGTATGCTGGTTTTACTCCTAAACCGCTTCCTTTATATTTTTTACCCAATGCTGAAAGAGGTTCAAATTTATGTTTTTCTTGTTCTGTTCTATAACTTTCAGCCCCTTCTTTTTTATATCCTTGAACATATTTGTAAGATCCAACCTTCGTGCTTTCAATTCCTAATTCCTTATCTATATCAAGGGCTACGTCTCTGCTCTTTGGCATACCATTTAAATAAACCCAAAACAATACATCTTTAATTAAAAAGCCTGAATCTTCCAAATCTACCATTAATCTGTGCATTAAGCGGATTGAAGAAAAAACTGCACCAAAAGAACCAAATTTTAATATTTTATAACTATCTTGCCAAATTTGTTTATTAGGTAAATCCTTATCCCAATAATTATTTTGATAAGAAATTCCATAAGGGGGGTCTGTTATTAATGCTTCAATGGAGTTTTCTTTTAGCTCCGTTAAACCATAACAACTTTTATTGAAAATCTTGTATTCCTTTGATGTCTGGTAATTTGACATAACGATATAGATCTCTTTTATAATTTACAATTAGTTTTAAAACATATTTTTTTGTTTTATCAGGAGGACAAATGACTTTAAATCCATACTTTTTAATCAAATTTTCAATCGATATATTTTGAGTTGAACGGCTACCATCTTTTCTATTTCTCACTCTCTCAAGTAAGTATTTCCCCAATCCCTTGTGCTGTCCATAAATCATAAATTTTAAATCACTTGCTCCCTTCCAAATTGCAACGGTTGTAAATAATCTTTTATCACTAAAAGCTATTGCTTTTTCCTCATTGGTATCATTCCATGTTCCCCCTAATCTCCTAGAGGTAATTGAACATTGTTTAACTTCAAGAAATTCATCTTTACTACTTTTTTTAGCATCAAATCCGTGTTTATCAAAATTTAATAAATCAAAACCTAAATAATTAGCAATAATTGAATCCCTAATTGTGTTAATCGTAGTATCCGTATCATACATTTTAAATTTATCTTGAAATGTTGAAAGCTCTTGTAATGACACTAAACCAAGAGTTCTAAATTCGGTAGGTATTAGTTCATATTTACCCTTCTTGAAAATATCCATATCGGCAATTATAAATAATTTTCTGTAATTTGTCTTTATTTTGTTTTAGTTTCAAGGTTGCAAAACCGCCCAATAAGATATTTTGCCAGTTACCGTTACCGCATTATTGCAAATTATCTCACATTTTCAAAATACCCCACTACCAAACGGTAAATATAAGCAATTAAACCCGTAAATTTACAAGTTTTATTAAAACTTTAATGATGCATTTAGCGTTACATAATAATTCCGCGGCTCACCCGGTTCATAATATCTCCTCTGTCCCCGGGGAAACTCTGGGTTTGCATTAATATTAATAAATCCTATATAACGCTTATTGAATATATTTTTCA
>JADZAP010000074.1 GCA_020852705.1 Ignavibacteria bacterium
AAAATAGCATCTAAATTCCATCCACCTTCCCCATCTTTATAAATTTCAAGATTTGCTGTATTTCCAGACATTGAATTAAGGTAAATAAAAATACCAGAATTTTGATTATCCCAGTTTACAGTTGAAGGACTAGAATACGGTGAAAATACTTCATTATAACCAACTCTCCATGCATCCCATCTGTCACCTTTCCACTCTCTGGAGGTCCAATCTTCCTCGTTATTTGTAAATAGTCTATCTGTACCTGTACCATATTGCTGAGCTTCTTTTTTACCTTTGCTGAACCATTTTAAATGATTGAAACTTCCCATAGTTTTGCTTACATTTTTCCCGTCACGAGCGGTTAAACTATAACTTAAAGGACTTGGATCATTTAAATTATATATGGGAGCTGATTTTTCAAATACCGGAAGCCAATAATTGGTTGGATCCCAATCAGGTGCAGCATTATATGAATGAGTCCAGTTCCATAAACCATCTGCACATTCCTGGTCAATGTGAATACCAAAGGGATATCCATTGTTTGTTAATTCACCCGGATAAGCATGATAAATATAAATACCCTTGCCATAATGTTCCTGATTGCCCAAAGGGAAATATGGATTATCGTGACATGTATCGCCCCTCATTATTTTATCGTAATACGATTCCTTTTGTCTGTTAGCTATAATAAAAAATTCATTTCTGTTTGAGTTTCCTATCGGAACTTTCAGCATTTGAGAAGTACTACCTCTTGAAGTCCAGTCGCCAATACTGTGGTTTATAGTATTAAAATCTGTAACCTGTGGCTGTTGGTAGTCTAACAGCATCAATTCATACGGACTCAAATATTCTTCCAAACCCCAATAATTATTAACCTTAGAATACGGCTGATGAAATTCAAAATAATATCCGTAACCAAAAAAATAATGACCGTGTTCGTGCCCAGAAAAGCTTACAACAGCCCATTTATCCAATGGGGCGTACATAACGCCGTTTTCACATCCGCCGGGCGAAATCTGGAATCCTGAACCGGTTTCACTGAATGCTCCTCTTACCTTTATTTCAGTGCCTCCGCTATTATAAACGGTATGGTCAGAACCGTGAGTGCAATTATCCCGAACACCATAAGGCCTGAAATACCCGTCTGAAGAATACGGACTGCACGGATTGCTTTTAGCTACTATGTACATCATATCCACAAATCCATCGCCTTCACCGTAAACAAATGTACCGTTTACTTTTGCCCATTTATCATAATTAGACCAGTTAATATCCTGGTTACTTGCTAGCGTTGAAAAAAGATCCTCCATTACTCTTGCCTTGCCATCTGAATACTGGTTATAGTAGCTTACCTCATGAGGCAGGACTACATGAACTTCCTGCCCTACCAAATGAAGTTTTCCTCGGGATACTTCCATCCAGTAATCACTTAAAGTTGCTGTATTTCCATTGTACGCATCCCACCAGTTAGAACCAAAGTTTGAAGATTTAGCAGTAGCGATCACATCACCCATAAACGTAGGTGGTTGGTCATGTGAGCTGGGCCACCATTCAACATCACCTCCTGGATCATTTGTGAATTGAACATATACTATTAAAACAGGGAAATATGCATCTTGAAGTGTTGTATAATCTGAAATACTCTCAGGTTTATACAATCCACCCTCCAGTGAGGGAGCAGATTCCGGCGGTGTGCCGGGAACAATGCAGTTAAACCCGAACGGGTTGCTGTTTTGTGAAAAAACCACTGATGAAAAAATAAAAAATAATATTAATACCTTTATTGTCTTCATACCATTTAATTGTTTAGTTTTTATTAAAAAGTTGAACTATTTTTGCAGACAAAAAATTATGGCAGGCAAAAGGGCGCAGTGCCGCTTTTTTAAGCGGTCCTGCTTTTATTCCAAAACTTGGCGGTCGCGGAATCCCTTAGCTTGCCTTTATTCTAAAACCATGGCGGCATAACATTTAATCCTCCTTTCTGTTTTACTTTATCAGAATAAATTTACGAGTTACTTTTTCCTTTTCTGATGAAAGGGTATATAAATATATACCGGAAGATAATTTACCGGCATTATAGTTTAAATGATAAGTT
>JADZAP010000049.1 GCA_020852705.1 Ignavibacteria bacterium
TATTCATGTCTGAAGTAACCTATTGCAGCGCCAACAGGCATTTTCCATCCATTGATTCCCATAACGCCAGAGCCTTCATAACATAAACCGCAGCCGTTTATTTGTTTGTTGTAATTCAAAGTTGAGTAATTTACTCCCAGCAGACCATAACCACCTGAAGTCATTCCGCACATATCCGCTCTTCTGAATTGAACATACATCATATCGATATTACCGTCTGATGTCATCTCAAATTCTTGAGTTGAACTGTTCCAGCTCCACAAGTCATAATTTCGCCAGTCTGCTCTTTCACTTAAATTACTACTTGTATCAAGTACTTTCATAACATCAAGCATAGCTTCAGTGTAACAATTTCCAGATGAATAATGAGTGTATTCATAAGGCAGAGTGATATGTTTTACGTCACCTATCATATCAAATTTATCGTTTGAGATCTTATTGAAATAGTTGCTTAAATAATAACCAGAATAAGCATTTAAGCCTAATTCTTTTTCCGGTGCAAACAGATCATTACCATAGGCGGGAATTTCGCCCGGTTCCCAATAGGTTGTTTCACCGGTATCATCATTTTTAAACTCTACATATACAAGCAAAACACGAAAATAAACATCCGTATTGTTTAAAGGCAAAGTGGACATAGGTTTTGCCATTCCGTCACCAAATGAAGAAGTGCCCGGAACATCAAAAGTATCAGGCATTCCGCAATTAAAATTATATAGCCACTGTGAATTTACCGTTACTGTAACCAATAACAATAAAATAATGATTTTTATATGTTTCATAGTATTATTTTTTATGTGTTTATAAATAGAAACATTATTTAAATTGCAACGGTTAAAAAATAAGGCAGGCAAAAGGAAAGAATTCCTTTTGTAAAAAAGTGAATTTTATATATAATTGCGCGCCAACGTATTATATAACCTTTGAGCCTGCCTTTTAATTTAAACCTGAAATAATCAGCTTTGAATTAATTTAAAGATTTCTTAGGATGAATCATACATTGTAGAACCTCCTTTCTATTTGTTTAAAATCATTTTCTTAGTTATCTTGCCTTTTGAGTAATACATTGTATAAAAATATATCCCGGAACTTAAAACTGAACCATCAAATTCAAATCTATAACTGCCTGCTTTTAGCCGTTCTTCAATTACTTTGTGAACTTCTCTTCCCAAAATATCATGTACCAATATTTTAATATTGTCCTCTATTGGCAATTCAAATTCAATAGTAGTAGCAGGGTTAAAAGGATTTGGATAACTTTGATTAAGATTAAAACTTAAAGGAGTGATATTGCTTAACGGTTCTATTGCTACATAAGTACCCCCATTTGTAGTATGCAGTATCGCAAAAACATCTACAGCCCAACCGGTAGTATCGTTAACAAATTCAATATCTGTAAAAAAACCCCCGGTGACCGGTATAGTTTGCGGATAAAAATTTAAACCTCCATTTGTAGTCTTATAAATATCGCCGTCATCACCGGCAGTCCAGCCGGTCAAGCTATTGACAAAATGTAAACAAATACCGGGAGTTAACGAAACAGTGTCCCAATTATTTCCGGAATTGGTTGTTCTGAAAATTCGATTATTTCTACCAGCAACCCACCCAGTATTTACATTAATGAATTGCAAAGAATTATACCAAAAGTCAGCAGTTGTACCAAAAAATTGAAAGAACCAGTTTAAACCTCCATTTGTTGTTTTTCTGATATATCCTCCATCACCCACTACCCAACCTGTTTGAAAGTTCAGGAATTGAATATCCCTCAAAGGTCCCCCGCTGCCTGTTGATAAAGAATCCCAGTTGGAGCCCCCATCAGTAGTTCTTCTGATCACTCCCTGGAATGTACAAAGCCAGCCTGTTTGTTCATTAAGGAAACTTAATGCGTTATACTGTCCCTGCGGTACATTTGTGTTTGTCCAGTTAAGTCCGCCATCGGTTGTTTTTAAAAATGTATTTGTCCACCCGGCAATATAACCGGTATTTGCATCAAACATTTGTATATCGTTCAGTTCTCTATTGAGAGGTATTGCAGGAATCTGAGTAATCCAGTTTATACCACCGTTTGTGGTTTTTAGGATCTTGCTTGCAGTACCAACTATCCAGCCGGTATTTGCATCGACAAAATCGATGTTATACAGCGTTACAGTTGTTCCGCCGTTTTGTTGTATCCATTGAGAAATTACAAACTGGTGGAATAATAATAAAGCAAATATAAAATATAAAGTTCTTCTCATATAAAAATATCTTTAAAAGTCAATTTAGAATTCACGCTTTTAAATTAAACAAGAAAGGGGCATCACCTTTTCTTGGTGAAACCCTCTAAATTCACAGATTTTAAATACTAACTTTTTTCATTATTGGAAACATATTTCATTTTTTACCAATTTTTGATTGTATGTCAGCTCATTATATAACCTTTGAGCCTGCCTTTTAATTTAAACCTGAATTTAACAGCTTTAAATTAATTAAAAGAATTTTTTAAGACGTATTGTACATTTATTCCTCCTTTCTATTTATTTAGAATCATTTTCTTAGTTATCTTGCCTTTTGAGTAATACATCGTATAAAAATATATCCCGGAACTTAAAACTGAACCATCAAATTCAAATTTATAACTGCCTGCTTTCAGCCGTTCTTCAATTACTTTATGAACTTCTCTTCCCAAAATATCATGTACCAATATTTTAATATTGTCCTCTATTGGCAATTCAAATTCAATAGTAGTAGCAGGGTTAAAAGGATTTGGATAATTCTGGTTTAAATTGTATTCGTAAGGTAAATTATAGCCTGCGGCTACTACGCCTACATATGTTCCACCATTGGTTGTATGAAGAATTTTATTCCCAAAAGTAGCCCAAACATTACTATCGTTTTGAACTGCTAATGACCCGCAAAAACCAAAGATTACCGGTAGATTTTGTTCAATCCAGTTTAAACCGCTATTAGTTGTTTTATAAATTATAGACTGATTAGAACCTGTAAAACTTCCTCCACACCAACCTGTCATAAAATTAGAAAATTTGATAACTTCACCGCCATTAATTATTGATAGCGAATCCCATTGCAAACCGCCATTTGTTGTTCTAAAAGCCCGATTATTTCTGCCAACTACCCAGCCGGTTTGAGAATTAACAAATTGTATATCTCTTAGTGTGCCAATGTTTCCAGTATATAACGAATCCCAGGTAGCACACCCGTTCGTTGTTTTCCAGATAACACCTAATGATGCACAAACCCACCCGGTGTTTACATTAATAAAACTTATTCCGTTTAGTGAGCTATTGGTTGTTGCTGACCCGGTCATTTGGATCCAATTATTTCCTCCATTTGTTGTTTTTAGAATTAAGCTATTAGTTCCGGTTACCCATCCAGTGTTTTCATTAACAAATTTCACATTGTATTTTGTAAGTTTAGATCCCGTTATTTGTTCAATCCATTGAGTGTGGGTACGCTCGGTAATATAAAATAATACAACAAATAAAATAAAACGGGTAATTTTTTTCATGCTTTATAAAAAAATGAATATGGAATCTTTCGCAAAGGTGTACAGGAAGTATGATAAGAAAATTCCCTTTGCTTAACCTAAAAAAAAAAAAAAAAAAAGATTGCAATAGCAAGGGGAAAATGTAAGTATAACAGGTTGCTGGTAGTTTTGCCATAAGTATTATAAGAATAAAGATAAACTAAAAGAAGCCGTATCAAACTATGCTTTAATAAAAATGTTTTTAAAATTACAAAATATTCCTGCTTTCACAGGAAAGATAAAGCACTTTTGATACAACCTTTTTTGCTAAACGATAATTTTTATCTGCCGCCGGTGAATATACTTTTCACAATGTAGCCTGCCATCTGCGGGTTTTCCTGGAACCGCCTTATTGAATACTGATACCAGTGTGTACCGAAAGGAATATAAATCCTCATCCTGTGTCCATCATTAACTATCTTATCACGCAGTCCTTCACGCACACCAAGCAGCATCTGGAATTCATAACTTTCAATAGATTTATTCAGCTCTTTTATCAGCTTATAAGCACCCTCTACAAGGTAGTCATCATGCGTAGCAATTCCAACGTAAGAATTCTTAACCAGCATTAACCTTAGAATTTTAAGAAAATTATCACGTATTTCATTCCTGTTTTTATAGGCAATATCTTCCGGCTCAATATAAATTCCTTTGCATAAACGGAAGTTTGTACCGCTTTCAATAAGCCGTAGGGCATCATCATAAGTCCGCTTTAAATATGCCTGCAGTACAATTCCGCAATTGCTGTAGGTTTTTCTTGCCTCTTCAAATACCCAAATAGTATCTTCGGTAACAGAGGAATCTTCCATATCAATTCTAATGAATATATTATTTTCTTTAGCTTTGGCAAAAATTTCATTAACATTGCTTAAGCATAACTCGCGGTCTATTTTTAATCCAAGTGAAGTAAGTTTTATTGATTGGTTTGAACTTAGTTTATTCTTAACAATCATATCCAAAACTTCAAAACACTCAACCGTAGCTCTTGCGGCATCATCTTTGTTAAAAACATCTTCCCCAAGTACATCAATTGTTCCCATAATACCAGTATCATTCAGTTTTTGGGAAACAAAAACGGCATCTTTAACAGAATCACCTGCAATGTAAGTTTTTGCAAAAAATTTCACAATTCTTCTTGGCACATAAGGCAGGGTACCAACCACCATTTTATTTAGAATGCTCATTAAATACAGTAATTAGCAGAATAAAATTAAAATATTAAGGAAAAATTTATAATTCCGTGTAACTAACTTTGATTTGAAAATATATAATTAATTAAAATAAAAAAAGGATTCAATATTATTCCAGTATTTTTTATAACTCACTGATAACTCTTCTTCCGCTAAAGCCATCCGGTAAAGTATGCCACCAGTTGATATCGCTTTCACCGTATTTCCAGCATAAATAAACCTCTTCACCGTTATTTCTTATATGCGGAAAGTCAACAAGTCCGTTTTCAATATCCTTAATCATAACACCATCATCATTCAGACCTTTTAAAATACCAACAAGTAGCTCCATTTCATCGGGAAAGGCACCTTTGCCGTTAGGACCGGAGCCGCCAAGATAACTGTGACTGTAAACATCAAATCCTTTTTTATCAAGTTTTCTTTTTAAGCTCATCATTTCTTCAATTTCCGGCTTAATGTTATCCAGTTTATTGTTAGCTTCTTCAAGTGTAAAATGTATGTTATGAAAATAGCTCATTTATTTATTTCATCCATTCAGGTTATTTTACCACTATATTAACTAATTTATTTTTAACCGCAATTTCCCGTACTATTTGTTTTCCATCAATGTATGATTTAATTTTATCATTTTGTTTCATCAGGTCTATAAGCTTACTCTCTGGAGTATCAGTATCAACTTCAATTTTAGCTCTTACCTTGCCGTTTATCTGTCCAACAACAGTAATAACGCTTTTTTGCACTTTAGATGGATCAAACTCAGGCCATTTTTCAAAACTTAAAGTATCTGTATTTCCAAGTTTGCTCCAAAGTTCTTCAGCTAAATGAGGTGCAAACGGGGAGAGTAGTTTTACAAGTGTTATTATTAATACTTTCGGAATAATTTCAAGTTTTGAAATTTCGTTTACATAAATCATCAGTTCGCTAATACAGGTATTGAACTTCATATCCATATCTTCAATATCACGCGTGATATTCATAATGGTTCTGTTCATAATTCTTTCAGCATCACCATTAGTATTAATATCCTGAATTTTGCTGTTTATATTTCCGTTATCATCAGCAACCAAACGCCAGATTTTATTCAGGAATCTGTGAACTCCTTCAATTCCTTTTGTTGACCACGGTTTTGTGGCGCTAAGCGGACCAAGGAACATCTCGAACAGTCTAAAGGAATCCGCTCCGTAATTTTTTATTACATCATCAGGATTAACAACATTACCGCGGCTTTTAGACATTTTATTGGAGTCTTCTCCAAGTATCATTCCCTGATGATATAGTCTTACAAACGGCTCACGGGTTGAAACATATCCCAGATCAAAAAGTACTTTATGCCAAAACCGTGCATATAACAAATGAAGTACAGCATGCTCGGCTCCGCCAAGATATAGATTTACGGGCATCCAGTATTTCTCTGATTCTTTATTTACAAACTCTTTATCATTATCCGGATCAAGAAACCTTAAATAATACCAGCAGCTGCCTGCCCATTGAGGCATAGTGTTTGTTTCACGTTTTGCTGATTTACCGGTCTCTGGATCGGTAGTGTTAACCCATTCAGTTATACCTGCAAGCGGGCTTTCACCCGTTCCGATAATTTTATAATTTTCAACCTCAGGAAGCATAACAGGCAATACATCATCAGGCAATAATTTTACAGTGCCGTCTTCAAGATGTATAACAGGAATTGGTTCTCCCCAAAACCGCTGACGTGCAAAAAGCCAGTCACGCAGTTTATATTGAGTGGTACCATGACCAAACCCTTTTTCTTCAAGCCATGCTATTGTTTTTTTCTTTGCTATTTCTGTTTTTAGTCCGTTTATAAATCCGGAATTTACAGCAATGCCATCGCCTGTGAAAGCAGCTTTTGTAACATCTATTTTTTCTGTTCCAATTGGTTTTACTACTTCTTTAATGGGTAAATGGAATTTTACTGCAAATTCACGGTCTCGTTCATCATGTGCAGGAACTGCCATTATTGCACCTGTACCATATCCCATAAGTACATAGTCACTAATCCAAATTGGGATTTCTGCATTGTTAACCGGATTTACAGCAAACGATCCAGTAAATACACCTGATTTATCTTTTTCCTGCGATTGCCTTTCAAGATCACTTTTCTGTTTGGCGTTATCTTTATATATATCTATTGCGGTTTTACACTCCTTTGTTGTAATTTTATCAACTAAAGGATGTTCAGGTGCAAGAACTAAATATGAAGCGCCCCAAAGAGTATCGGGACGTGTTGTGAAAACTTCTACCACACCTAAATCCACCCCGGCTATTTTAAAAATTACCTTTGCACCCTCTGATTTTCCTATCCAGTTTCGCTGCATTTCTTTTGTGCTCTCGGGCCAGTCAAGCATGTCAAGGTCTATCAGCAGTCTTTCAGCATACTCCGTAATTTTAAGCATCCACTGCTTCATTGGTCTGCGAACAACTGTGTAACCCTTTTCAATCTGTTCGGGTACTTCTTCATTTGCAAGAACCGTACCAAGCTCAGGGCACCAGTTAACGGGGATTTCTGCCTGATACGCCAGACCTTTTTTATACAACTGTGCAAAGATCCATTGTGTCCATTTGTAATATTTTGGATCAATAGTTGCAATTTCTCTTCTCCAGTCAATTGATAAACCAAATGACTTTAGCTGCTTTTTAAAATTATCAATACTTTTTTGAGTGGTTACTCGAGGATGTATGCCTGTTTTAATTGCATACTGTTCTGCGGGCAGCCCAAATGCATCCCATCCCATTGGATGAAGTACATTAAAACCCTTCATTCTTTTATATCTGGCAATAATATCTGTTGCAGTGTAACCTTCAGGGTGTCCTACATGCAGACCTTCGCTTGAAGGATATGGAAACATATCAAGCACATAATATTTTGGTTTGCTGTGATCAATTTTTACGGAAAATGTATTATTATTTTCCCAATAATCCTGCCATTTTTTCTCAATTTCACGGAAATTATACTTCATAATCTGTCAAATTACTAATTTATGCCTTCATTTTCAGTAGATTAAATTACCACACATAATTAAGCCTTTTTAAATTTCAGAGCGATATACCAATTACATAAATATTTATATGAATTTTTTTTTATATGCCAATACATTAAATTTGCATACTTTCTGCAGATAATATTAACAAATAGCAGGAATTTAACTTTGATTCTTTTTTGACCAGCAGATTAAAAAACATACGATTAATTGTAATTGATATTGATGGTACCTTAGTTGACCATGAAGGAAATGTTGGTGAAAAAACTCTGCAGCTTGCCAAAGAACTTAAAAGCAGAAATATTTACTGCACGTTATCCTCAGCACGTTCGTTCAATTATTCTGCTCATATTGCCGAAGAAATGGGTATTGATATTCCGTTTGTTACACTTGATGGGGCGCTTATAAAAGGCGTTAAGGATGATGCTGTATATAAAGGAGTGTTAAAAGATTCAACTGTTCATAAAGCAATAGCTCATGCGGAAAAGAATTACGGAAAAATTACGATGTGCGATGAACATAATCTTTTTGTTACTCCCAATAATGCAATAGTAAAAGAATACACAAAACTTTCAGCACCTATAAAAGAAATTAATGATTTCACAGGGGTGAAAGATATACTGGAGATCTTAATTTTTTGTGAGGATAAAGCTTCCATGAAGCATATTAAGCAAAGTTTTGGCTTTTTTGAAACCCGGGGCATTCACCTTTCTGTTACTAAATCACCCCGAAATGACTATTATTTGCTTACCATTAAAAAGAAACACAGTAACAAACTTGAAAGTGTAAAACGGCTTGTAAAATATCTTGGATTTAAAAAGGAACATGTTGCTGTGATTGGTGACTGGCATAACGATATGCCGTTGTTTGATTTCGGTGCATATAATGTAGCAGTTCAAAACGCTATACCTGAGCTTAAGCGAAAAGCGGACTATATTACAAACTCAACAAATAACGAAGATGCAGTTGGCGAAGTACTGGAGATGGTAAAAACTCATTCAATAAATAATTAAAATACGTTGCTGAAATACTGCAATTATATCTTCGCTTAAAATATAGATATAAAATTCTTTCAGGTGAGAGAATTTAATTAAACAAATTAGCACTCTAATTTACTCCACAAGTAATTCAGGTCTGTATTCAAAGTGCATAGTATCGTAGTGGTACCACTTTCCGCCCCAGATGAATCCGTGCTTTTCAAATATTTCCACAATTTCAATCGGAATCTGATTACGCCATGTTGTACTGCCTTCCCACTTCCAGTAATTGCTGTATTTGGTGTTAATATCAATAGATGTGCCAAAAGCATGCGTACTTAATCTGTTAGTACCGGCAATTTTTCGCCAGTTAAAAGTACCGGAAGTTTTACTTACATATTTGTATAAATCCGCTGGAAGTGTTGCTTCAATTTCATCTGAAACTTCCCGCATTTTTTCAGCGGCTTGGTTTATGCTGTTAAACTGTATGGTGCAGCCGCAAATAGAAGGAAGCCAGTTTACATTTACCAGATTTTGCTGTACTTCACCTGATGACGAACCATACATTTTCGTGAAAAATGGTTCATAGCGAATTCTGCCCGGTTCAAAATTTTCATCCGGAGGTGAGCCCCAGTTACTGCCCTTAACATACTTTTGCGACATCATATCTTCAAGGTCAGGGTTATCAAGCATTTCTTCATGGGTCTTGTTTTTAATTCCGTCATCCCATTGCATTATTGTACCATCTTTCCAATATAGGTTGTTATCATCAGCGGAATCTAAAAAATCGGGATATGCTTTAAGCAGTTTACGCAAGCCTTCTGGGATATTTTTATTCCCCTTAATTCTATCCGTTTGGTTTTCCTTATTATTTTTTTCAGAATTTGAGTAACTTGTGCGGTTTTCTGTATTGTTTTCAGTTCTATTTTCATTGCAGGAAAATAAACTGAAAATTGCAATTATGCTGATTATGAGATTCATATAATCTTCGTCAAAGTTTGCTCTCATTATAGGATTTTGAGAGAAAATTAATATTAAATAAATATAATATACTTTAATATTAAATATACTTTAATGCAAAAAATTTTAAAATGAATAAAGGTAAACTGTATTTAATTCCCAACACATTGGGAAGCGAAAATGTTCAAATGGTAATTCCTTCAGGCATTTTGGGAATAATAAATAATATTAACCATTATATAGTTGAAAATATCCCAAGCGCTGTAAGTTTCTTAAAGCAAGCTGGTCTTAAAACACCTATAAAAGATCTTACGTTCAGGGTTCTTAATAAAAATACTGAACCAAACGATATTTACACCTATCTTGATGAACTTGAAAACGGAAATAATGCGGGCTTAATTTCAGAAGCAGGTCTTCCGTGCATTGCTGATCCGGGCAGTATTATTGTAAAACTTGCACACACAAGGTCAATTACCGTAATACCTTTAACAGGACCTTCATCAATTATGCTGGCATTAATGGCATCCGGCTTTAACGGACAGCAATTTTCATTTAACGGATATTTGCCGATTGAAAAAATTGCGAGGATGAAAAAATTAAAAGAACTTGAAAAAAAAGTTAAATTCTCCGGTGAGACACAAATATTTATTGAAGCACCTCACAGAAATGATAAGCTGTTTGAGGATATAATTTCAATATGTGCAAATGAAATTTCACTTTGCATTGCTAAGGAGCTTACAAATGAAAATGAAATGATAGCAGTAAATACCGTTATCAACTGGAAAAAAAATAAAATTGTAATTGGCAAAGTACCTGCGATTTTTATTTTGGGAAATTAAAATTTCAACATAATCATAAATACTAAGTTATAATTACAATTACAGTCAAATATATATTGGTTTTACAGTAGTTTAACAAAAGCATTTTTAAAGATACCCTTTGAATAATAGGAACAATTAAATAAAAAAGGACGGTAATATTGCCGTCCTTCTGAATTTATTTTAATGGTAAAACTTATCTGCCGTTTACAGAATCGCTGAGACTTTTACCTGCTTTAAAACGTGCAACTTTTCTTGCGGGAATTTCAATAGTTGCACCGGTCTGGGGGTTTCTGCCCTGTCGTGCGGCGCGTTTTGAAACTGAAAAAGTTCCAAATCCAACCAGTGATACTCTGCCGCCTTTTTTAAGTGTTTTTGTTACTGATTCCAGAAATGAATCCAAGGCTGCCTTAGCTGATACTTTTGTTGTTTTGGCATCACCCGCCATTTTGGAAATAATTTCTTCTCTTGTCATTTGATTGATGTTTAAATAGTTATTAAATATGTTTATGGAAGTTTCACAAAGATAACAATTTATTAATAAAATAAAAACAAGTTTAATACGTCTTAAACACAGTATATATAAGGGTTAAAGGATTCGATAAAATTGTACTTTGTTCAGAACTATTTTTATGTAAATGGAAAATATACTAAAACTCAAGTAAAAATTCTCCAAAATAATAATGCAAGATAATTAAAAATTGATATATTTTGAAAAATTAATACAATAATACCTTTTTTGATAAATCATATTTAATTAACATTGCAGGCTTGATAAAAAGAATATCTATATATATGATAAACAATAGGATGTTAATCTCCAGATAAACCGGATGAAAATACTTTTAAAATATTTAAAAACGTACCGCGGATTTATTATTGTAGCACTTGTTTTAGCTGCTGTAAATCAATTATTTTCAATGATGGATCCGTTAATTGTAAGATATATAATAGATGATTATGCTACAAAATTTGATAAATATTCATCAGAGGAGTTCTTTAAAGGTGTGGGATTCCTTCTGGCTCTTGGTATAGGCGCAGCATTTGTTTCAAGGATTGCTAAGAATTTTCAGGATTATTATATAAATATGATAACTCAAAAGCTGGGTGCCAAAATGTATGCAGATGGTATAAAACACTCGCTTGAGCTGCCTTATCAGGTATTTGAAGATAAGCGGAGCGGTGAAACACTTGGAGTTTTGCAAAAATTGAGAACTGATGCAGAAAAACTAATAGCTCTTGCAATAAATATTGTTTATACTACTTTAATCGGACTGATTTTTGTAACTATATATTCATTTTCAATTCATTGGGTAATTTTTCCGGTGTATGCAGTTACCGCTCCGTTAATTGCATTTATAAGCTCAAAGCTAAGTAAGAAAATAAAGTATATACAGAAAAAAATTGTTGGCGAAACCACCGCTTTAGCAGGAACTACAACAGAATCATTAAGAAATATTGAGCTTGTTAAAAGTCTGGGACTTGCTGGTCAGGAAATAAACCGGCTGAATTCCACAACTGAAAAGATTCTGGGGCTTGAGCTTAAAAAAGTAAGATTTGTAAGGAGCTTAAGTTTTATACAAGGCACCATAGTAAATTTTTTAAGAACATCTATTCTGTTTATAATGATGTACCTTATATTTTCCAGAGTAATTACAGCGGGTGAATTTTTTTCGCTCTATATATACTCATTTTTCATTTTCGGACCGCTGCAGGAGCTTGGTAATATTATAAATGTTTACAGAGAAACCGAAGTATCACTGAATAACTTCAGAGATATAATTGAAACACCCGTTGAAAAAAAGCCCATCAACCCTGTTTCAATTGGGAAGATAGAAACTTTTGAGTTTAATAACGTTACATTTAAACATCAAAGCGCAGCTAACCACGCATTAGAAAATATTTCATTTAAAACAAACATTGGCGAAACTATTGCATTTGTTGGACCATCTGGTGCCGGAAAAACCACGCTTGTAAAATTACTTGTTGGTTTATATACTCCTCAAACAGGAACAATATTTTACAACGGTGTTGCTGGAAATGAAATTGAATTTGATAAACTTCGCAACCAGATAGGTTTTGTAACGCAGGATACACAATTATTTGCAGGAAGTATAAAAGAAAACCTGCTTTTTGTAAATCCCGGTGCAAGCGATAAACAGATTATGGATGCACTTAACAAAGCCGCATGCCAAAATCTTTTGGCAAGGGCAAATAAAGGAATTAATTCTGTAATTGGTGAAGGTGGTGTTAAAGTTTCAGGTGGCGAAAAACAGAGACTCTCCATAGCCCGTGCACTTTTACGGCAGCCAAGACTGTTAGTGTTTGATGAGGCAACTTCGGCACTTGATTCATTAACTGAGGAAGAAATTAGCCAGACTATACGAAGTGTATCCGAAAAAAAAGATCATATCACTATACTGATTGCACACAGACTTTCAACCGTGATGCATGCTGATAAAATTTACGTACTTGAAAAAGGGCAGATGACAGAAGAAGGCAGGCACGAAGAATTACTTGAGATGAAGGGATTGTATTATGCAATGTGGCGTCAGCAAATTGGTGAACGCCACCGGCTTATAGAAAATGGGAATATCAAAAGTGAATTAGTCAATAATTAATCATGGAATATTTTAAACTTTAGAAATTATAACATATATCTGCCGATTTTATGTTATTACCGCATTTTAATCTTGTTATTGCAATCAAATTTTTTCTATTCTATTACAGCAGGTACATTTAAAGATGTTAAGAAGTGGTATTGATAAAGTAAAAAATTAAAAGGGCTGTATCAGATAAGACACAGCCCTTTGATTTTCAAAACAAAATTTATTTCTCTTCCTTCTTATCTGTAGGTTGTTCATTTTTATCTTTTGACTTGTCGTTCTTATCCTTTGGCTGCTCATTATTATCTGTGGTTTGTACTTTTATAGTAACTGTTCCTTTATCGCTGTCAAAAATTGTTTCAAAAGTTTTCAGGTTATCCTTTGCCGGTCCTTGAGTTACAGTCCCGTCAAGTGTGTATTCACTGCCGTGGCATGGGCAAACAAACTTATTGCCTTCAAGTTCAACATCGCACCCTTTATGGGTGCAGATAGTTTTTACAGCAGTAAACTCCGTTTCAGATTTCCGTATGAGCATCAGCTCATCATTAACCCTTACACTGCCCCCGGTTTTTGAAAGAGCAGCATTTTCGCTAAGCGTAACTACAATATCATCTCCGCTTTTGCGGTATATTGCTTTACGTGCTGCCGAAGTTTTTGTTAATGCTTCAATATTAACAGTTGAAAACATTGCCCCGCCAGCTATAACTCCAACTGCCGAGCGCTTTATAAAATCTCTTCTTGAAAGTTTTTTTGACATTAATGTTTACTCCTTTTAACCTTTATCACCGGTTTTATATTATATAAAATTACGTTATACTTTTTTAACAATCAATATAAATTTATAATTGTTACACTAATTTACAGTTAAAACAATAATCTATATCAAATTTTAAGCTGTTTTAGTAAAAATTATCCACTTAATTTACACAATATTTATATTATTTTAGCTGAATGAAAAATCGTTCGGGTTATATATGGGTTTTATTTATATTGCTGTTAATTCTGGTTATTGACGCATACTATCAGATTGAAAGCTCAACGGTTCCAATTTGGCAGACCGAGTGGTTTCTTTGGAGAGTGCTGGCTGTTATTCTTTTAATACTTGGTGCTTTATTCTACTACTACTTAAAAGCTAAACAAAAAAATATAAATGAACTAAATAAGTTCAAACAAAAAGTTATTGAAGAACAGGAACAGCAATGGAAAGTAATTGCAGGTGAACTGCATGATAGTATTGGACAAAATCTGAGTGCTATAAATATTTTTTTGCAGCAGCAGCTCAAAGCTGTAATTGATGAAAATAGCAGGTTAAAACAGGCATCAGTGCTTACCGTTGAAACAATAGATGAAGTACGTAGAATATCTCAAAGGCTTTATCCAAAGCAGATTGAAAGACTTGGTTTAACTATTTCAATAGAAGCAATGATAGAACGAATTACTGCAGCTTCGGGTATTAAATTTATTTACAATATTGAAAGCATTGATAACATACTTAGCCGCGAAGCAGAGGTGCAGTATTTCAGGGTAATTCAGGAACTGCTTAATAATATTATGAAACATTCCGGGGCTAAAGCAGTTACTGTAAATGTACATAAATCGGTAATGTTTATTGTAACAGAAATTATTGATGACGGTGTTGGTTTTGAAACTGCCGACCCTGCCAAACTTGGATTTGGTTTGATAAATATTGAAGAACGGATCCGCATGATAAAAGCTGTATATGAATTCAATTCAGAAAAAAATAAAGGTACAAGATTTAAAATTACTGTTCCTGTAAAATAACTGTTATTTTAAAATAATTGAATATGTTAAATAATTATTACTAAAAATAAATTGGTACAAAAAATAAAAATAATTATCGCTGATGACCATCATATATTCCGTAAAGGTGTATTAAGTATTGTTTCAGAAAGTAATTCCATTGAAGTAATAGGCGAGGCATCTGCAGGAAATGATGCATTAAAGCTGATTGAAGAAAAAAAACCGGATATTGCAATTCTTGATATTGATATGCCCGGTTTAAGCGGACTTGATATTGCAAGAAAGATCAAATCAGAAAAGTTACCGACTAAAACCGTAATTTTAACAATACACAAAGATAAGGAATATTTTGATGAAGCACTTGAACTTGATATTAAAGCTTATATTTTAAAAGAAAGCATTGCAAATGACCTTATTGACTGCATAATAAAAGTATATGAAGGTGATTATTATATCAGCTCCGCTATTTCAGGATATCTTATAGAAAATAAAAAATTAAAAGATAACAAAAACGGTCTTGATATACTTACTCCCGCAGAACTTGAAATATTAAAATTAATTTCACAAAACAAAACAAGTTCGCAAATTGCTGACTTGCTTTACCGCAGTATCCGCACAATAGAAAACCACCGAAATAATATTTGCAATAAACTTGGCTTAAAAGGTCCGCATGCACTGCTGCTATTTGCAATTCAGCATAAATTAAAGCTTTAATTCCTTAAAATCAAAGGTTTAAAATTAAGTAGTTCTACTTATATAAAAGAAGTATCTCTCTCTATTTATATCCCGCTACAGTATTTTTATTTTTGTATATCAAAAAAAAATTCAACTTATACAAAAATGAAAAAACAAAGAGACGTAAAATTCATTATATATCAGGCATTATACATATTTGTAGTTTGTGTAGTTGCCATTAAAGGTGCAAACCTTGATTTATCTCAGGTAATAGAAGATGACGGCAAACCTAAAGTTATACTTACCCCTGAAGAAATGGATTCTATAAAGAAACTTTTGGAAAAAGCTATAATTGTTGATACAAACCGTTTTGCATTGGTAGATAAAGATCTTTTAAAAGATAATGAGAAAATGAAAGAGCTTGTAAGGCAAACAATGGTTTCAAACACTTCATTTGTTTCCAGTTCACCTGTAGTTGAAACAACACCGATTGTTGAGAAAAATGAAAAAATTGAAAAAATTGATCCCACTACCGAGCAAAAAATAGAAAATGAAATTGTATTAGGTGATATTGAGCTTTATCAGTATCATGTTAATTCTGTTAGCAACAGAGGGAATAATCCTATTGTTGTAGCAGGAGTAACTATTCCGGCACACTCAACTAAACAGGTGCAATTAGGCGGTGAGTCAACTGTAACCATTTCGGCAGGTGATAAATCCAAAACTGTTAATGTAAAAGATAACTCTAAACCAAAAATTAATATACAACGAGTCTCTTCAATGGGTGAAGATGCAAGGGCTTCTGATTTGCAAAGAAGTATTGGATTCCGTGTTACTATTTCAGATGATTTCCCAGAACAGCTTGATGTAAAATTTAATGGTCCGGTAACTATTGAAAATAAAGGTAACGGTGTTTATGATGTTAAAATGAATGCATTTGGTTCAAAATCAGCATTTGATAATTTTATAGATAACAAAGATGCTCCCTATAATGTTGGATTTACGGTATCGGTTTCCGATAGGCTTTCAGGACATAAAATAACAGGTCAGCAGTCATTCCAGTTTGGTGAATGGTAATCCAATAAATTGGACTATTGGATGGTTAATGTGATAAGGTAAATAAGATATTTTGTTCTATTATATTTGAATGTAAAAAAAAGGCAAGCCTGTAAATGAGTTAAATTACCTTATAATAACTTTTTACAGGTTTATTTTTTACAGGTTTATTTTTTGCTGGAAAATAAACCAGCAAGGAATAAAACAAGAACAGTCCTACAAATTGTTTCTGCTGCTATGCATTTTTAAAAGTTTATCCAGATCTCCGTATTTTTCAAGGTAATCTTCATAACTCCTTTTAATAACTTCAAAAGCTTCTTCTTTTGGGTAGATATGAGTAATTTCAACGTTACGGCTCGTGGTACCCGGTGCATCTTTATAAGTTAAAAAGTAATGCTTCAGTCTTTCTGTTAATGAGGCAGGTGCATCGGTAATATCTGCCCAGTGCCCAAAAATTCCGTCACCTTCCATTACAGCAATTATTTTATCATCAGCTTCGCTGCCATCAATCATACGAAGACCGCCAATTGGTACAGCTTTAAGAAAAATATCGCTGTGGGTAATTTCCTTTTCGCTCAAAACACAAATATCAAGCGGGTCTCCATCTCCTTTAATTCCGGCTCTGCCGGTTTTTTGCATGCAAAACTCAGCCACCTTATTTCCGCATAAGGTCTGAGGAACAAATCCATACAAGGTTGGACATACATTTGAATATTTCTGAGGTCTGTCAACTTTTAAATATCCGCTGCTTTTATCAATTTCATATTTAACAGTATCAGATGGTACTATTTCAATATAAGTATTTACAACCGTGGGCATAGTGCTTCCAATAAGCACTCCGTGCCAAGGATGTGATTTAAGCACAAGTCTTATTTGTGCCCACATTTTGCCAAAATTATCTAAATCCACAATTTTCCCTTTCACAGCTAATTATCATTTAAGTATATTTAGTAATTAAATTTCAACAATTAATCCGTCATAAGCAAGTTCAATGCCTGCAGGAAGTATTTTTGAAGTATCGGCGTGTACAACATCATGTGTCATGTGTGTAAAATAGGTCTGCTTGGCGTCAATCCTTTTTGAAACTTCAATAGCTTCATCAATTGAAAAATGGGTTTCATGTTTACGGTAGCGCAGAGCATCAATAATTAAAACATCAAGTCCCTGAAGTTTTACATATTCGCTTACAGGGATAAAATTACAATCTGTGATATATGCAAAATTTCCAATTCTGTAGCCGTAAACTATTGTCGGACCGTGCAAATATTCTATTGGAATAATTTTTACACCCAAAATATCAAACGGTTCGGTATTAATTTCATGCATGTTTACCTGCGGAATGCCTCCGCCTTTATATGTTTTTTCATCAAAAACATAACTGAAGGTCTGCTTTAGCCGGAGGGCTGTTTCTTTGTTTGCATAAAGCTCAACAAGTTTCTTATTCAGCTGATTTATCTGCCGAATATCATCAAGTCCCATAATATGATCAATATGATAGTGCGTATATAAAACAGCATCAATATCAGTAATATTATTAACTAACATCTGCTGCCTGAAATCAGGCGATGTATCAATTAATAATCTTAAAGGTTTTTTGTTACCTGCGTCAGTTTCTATATAAACCGAAACTCTAAGCCGTTTATCTTTGGGGTCATTTGAAGTGCATGCAGGGCATTTACAGCCCACTATGGGAATACCTTGTGAGGTACCGCTTCCCAGAACTGTAATTTTCATTAACTCTCCGCTTGTTCTGTTACTTCATCAATATCCTTCAGTTTTCTGGAGCTTTCTTTTTCAATAAGCTCACGTATATTTGGTTTTATAAAAATATCATCTATACCTATTTCTTTTAATGATTTTGCCACAATAATTATTCTCCGCTCAATTTCATTTCTGGAATTAACCACTAGAAGTTTTGATTCTTTTAACACACAATAACCGCCTGCAAAATTACCTTTTTCAAAACGTATCTTATAGCCAAGCTTATCTGCAACATCTTCCAGTTCGCTGAGCATTTGTTTCAATTCAGGATCAACTGTCTTTTTTTTCTTCTGCATTACTTGTCTTCAGATACCTCGTCTGTTTTTTTATTTTTGCTCAGGGGCTTAAATATAACAATTGGAATGATAGTATAATAACATAAAACTGCAATTACAGGCACTCCCCTGAAGGCACCAAGTCTTTCACCAAAAACTTTTAACAGCTCATCATGATTTGGCGGACCTTGAAAAAATAGGAGCATAAATTTTATATCTAGAAAGTTGGTGTAAATTTCTACAGGTACAAACATAAAAAATAAAATTGCACTCATTAACAGCCAGCCGTTTTCACGCATTTTAAGTTTTGTAGTGGAGATATACCAGATTGCAGATATAAGTACTATTGCATAACTGATAACAACAACAAGAGATGCATTTGAGAGCATCTGGAAAATTGTGTTTTCCCTATCCGGAGGTATAGATACCCGGAAATCAAACTGGTCATAATCAAGAAGCTCGTTGCCGATTAAAGTACGGATATTTATACCGCCTAACCAAAATACCGCTGATACAACAAGCAGCATCAGGGCTATTTTATTTGATCTGGATTCTGTAAGTTGTGCCATTTTATTGATTAATCAGCAAAAATACCATTATTAAAAGTTAATTAACATATAAAAAACAGTGAACTTTACCTCTTTGTGAATTGCAGCCTTTTAAATAAACAAATGCAATTTTTTTTGTATGTTATTATTACATTTTCATCCATAAAATATACCAATACTGTTAATTTATGTTGTAATTTTTCAAAATTAACAACTTATTTCAATTTAACATCCTTTGTAGTTATCCGGTTAAAATTTTTACCTGAGAAAGAATGAATGCATATACAGTTAACAACGAAATTTATACAGATTTTTTTTACCTGTTCACGTTTAACTAAATGAAACATTTCTAACAGGGGCAAATGGGTTTGTTTTGGCTGGATGTTTTGACAAAAATAAAAGCTTATTATAAAAACTTATTATAGAACAAAAATAGAATATTATTTTTCATTTTCCAAATAACTTAGATAAAAAGTTTGTTTTCATTTTTGCCGAAGCTTTTTTAACAGTGGCTGAATTATCGCTTTGCAAAAGCTTAATTATGTTTTTTGTAAGTCCCTTATTTTGCGTTAATGCTAACCTTACTTTTTCATCTTTATCTTTAGCTAATTTATATTGAAGTTCTTCATCCATATTTTTGCCAAATTCAGCTGTTAACAGTTTTATTTCAATTGGGTGAGAATCAAATGAAAGTTTTACATTGTTTAAAAAATTCTTTTGAATTTTTTCCATATCCATATTGAACTCTACTTGCTTATTGTTTTCTGCACTTAAAAATTCTTTAAGCCACCAAATTAATGCGTCATTTACAAAAGGTCTTTCAAAGTACTCTCTAATAAAATTATCAAAATGTTTGCTGTATATTTTCAATGCTGTTACACTTAAAAAGTATTCAATTGTGTTTATAATATCCTTTTCATCTATATCAAGTATTAAAAACAGAGGTTGAACTTCTTTATTTGGATGAAGTTTAGTCCAGATAGAATCCGGCAGGTAATTATCATTATCGCAATAATTACAATTAATTGTCCTTTTGGTTTTTGAGCTCAGCTCTAAACCAGCTCCGCATGTCATACATTTAAATACTAACATTGAATCTTTTTCTGTATTACGTTCACCTGAATCTATACCATTAGCATCATTAAGAACGCCAACAGCTTTTGGATGAAATTCCAGAAGTAAATTATCGGCTGCTCTTACGGGCATTATATGCCCGCACTTTGTACATTTAAAAACATTTCCTGAGCTTATTGCCTGCACTGCTGAATCTTCGTCAATTGTAACAAAACATTCTTCGCAATACGGCTGCATTGATGAATAAGAAAGTTTATATGCTCCGCTTCCGCCTAACTGTTCAATGCTTCCTGAAAGAAAACCGGTCAAGTATTTATCTTTATGCATAATACCAAAAAGGTTATTATTTATAACAGATAATACATTAATTTTTTTCCCGCAATTCTGGCAGGTATCAAAGTCAGTAATTCCCGATACTGTAATGTAATTGTTGCATCCATCACAAACTATCTGAAGCTGAAAGATTGAAGTTTTATACATTTTTCAAACTTTTATTTTATTTTATTTATTGTGATATATCCCAAAACTGGTTTAAATTTATTTACTTTACAATGAATTTTAAATATCCCTTAACAAATTTTTTCAAGTAATTGTAATAGTATAGTATTTTTCACAAAATTTTTCTAAAATACAGGTATAAAAATGGTGAAAATGGGGTAAAATATGGGAAAATTAAGACCGTAATATATTTCAACTTCTAAAATACAGAAAATTTAACTTTTGATTTAGCAGAGTTTTATTATTATGTTTGTTTTCAAAGGCTATACTTGATGCTCAATTTCAATAAGAAAATATTACATCCCCTGAAGATTTCCATAACACTTCCTGGAGCATCGTATAGCCGACGATTTCAGAAATTATGGCTTCAGGGGATTAGATTTTTTATACTATAATTTATAATTTTTATTTGTATTATTATATTAATAATTTAGAAAAGGAAACAAAAAATGAAAAAAACATTATTACTTTTTTTACCGGTTTTTATCATTACAATCGCAATAATTTCCTGCGGTGATAACACAACCGGTACTGGCTTGGGTTCAGTAACATTTACTATGGGTACACAGCAGGGACCCAATGGCGGAACCCAGTTCACTTGGTCACCTTCTAAAAGCGTAAAAGTAACTAAACTTATACTTGGTACCACAGGATTTTCTGATACAATTACAGATAACTCAGGTACAGTATATACAGGCAATCAAACATGGGCTTACCCCAATGAATATACAGGTGTTACAACCGGTCAGCAGTGGACATTTAACTTCACCGGAACAGATTCAAGTAATCAGGCATATACATCAACAGCAAATTTAACAATTCCATAATTTCATTAACGGAATATTTAAAAATTAAAGGAGAAAAAATGAAATCAAAATTTCTTTATCTTTTCATAGCAGCTGCATTATTGTTTTCAGCATCTAATTCAATGTCACAGGTTTCATTTGCGTTTGGTCCAGAGTTCGGTATAAATCTGTCAAATGTAAGTGTAAATCCTACAGCTACAACAGACTCTAGAACAGGATTTATTATTGGCGGCATTGCAGATATTAATATAGGAAAGGTTATGGGGGTAACTTCCGGTTTAAGGTATGTAATGAAAGGTTATACTACTTCGCAGGGTAATACTACATTCAAAGTAAAACTCAATTATATTGAAATTCCGGCATTACTAAAAGCTAGGTTTCCATTAACTGAAGTAAAGCCTTATCTTTTAGGCGGACCGGTTTTAGGAATAAATCTTGCTGCAAACCAAGAGTCAAACAATGGTCAGCAATCAAGTAATACTGATGTAAGTAATTCAATTGAATCAATTGATTTTAGTTTACTATTTGGTGGCGGATTAGATTTTAAAATCGCTACCAAAACTTCATTATTTGTACAGTTTGGTTATCAATTAGGACTTTCAAATGTTCTTAAAGGTCAAACAACCACAACTGCAAAAAACTATGGTATTCAAATTACAGCAGGTGCTAAATTTAATATGTAATTTTTCATCCTTCTATATACAACATAAACTGTGATGCTATAACCCCGGTATTTGTGGTGCCGGGGTTATGTTTAGTTAATCCCCCCACAATAAAAAAGCAGGTCAATTGACCTGCTTTTTATTTGTATATCAAGTATATAATATGCTGTTAACTTGTTTTTACATTTGAAGCTTGAGCTTCCGCAGAAGTTTCTGCCGGTATGCTTATTTCGCTCTTTGGCTTCTTTAGTATTCCGTAAGGAATAACAATGCAATACCCTGCAACAAGTAAAACCGGCGAAACTACTGTTGGCAAAAAACCATTAACTGAATTTTCATTCATTAAAAAATATCCAATTATAAGTAAAACAATACCTGCTCCAATTATCATAAAATTTTCTTTTTCCAGCGGAAAAGAAAATTCCCTCTTTGGACCCTTTGATTTGCCTATTTGACCTTTTTTACTTCTTACTTTTGGCTGCATTTAAATATAAATTTCTGTAATTATTAATTTTATGTTAAACTATAGCTCAAAGATACTTTAATGCATAACTAATTTCAATGTAAATAAATCAAGCTTTTGCAAGCTCTTCATAAAACACTGCACTTGTAATGATACCGTTAAAAAAGTTATTTAAATTCAGGTGTTCATCGGGTGAGTGGGCATTTTCATCAGGCAGACCGAAACCAAGCAGCACCGTAGGTGCTTTTAGGAATTCTTCCAGAGTAAATACTATTGGAATTGAACCGCCTTCTCTCATAAATACAGGTTCTTTCCCAAATCCCTCTTTAAGTGCTTTAATTGCAGCTTTATTCCATTTACTGTTTATTGGTGAAATCCATGGTTTGCCGTGATGCTGCCCGTAAACATTAATCTTAATTGATTTTGGTGCAATTTTTTTAACAAACTTTACAAACAATTCAGCAATTTTATCGGGGTCCTGATTTGGAACAAGTCTCATGCTAATCTTAGCAGATGCTTTAGCAGGAAGTACGGTTTTTGCGCCTTCGCCTGTAAATCCGCCCCATATACCGTTGCAGTCTAAGGTTGGTCTTGCCCAAATACGTTCAAGAGTGCTGTATCCTTTTTCACCTGAAAGTTCATCCACTTCCAGCCCTTTTGCATATTGTTTATCATCAAAGGGCAGTTTTGCAAAATTATCTTTTTCTTCTTTGCTCAAAGGTACTACATCATCATAAAATCCATCTATAAGAATTTTACCGTCTTCATCTTTCATTTTTGCAATCATTTCAGCAAGGGAATTTATTGGATTTTCAACCGAGCCGCCGTATTGCCCTGAGTGCAGGTCTCGGTTTGGACCTGTTACATCAATCTGCATATAGCATAATCCGCGTAAGGCATATCCTAATGCGGGCAGTTCTTTTGAAAACATTGAAGTATCTGAAATCACTATTACATCACATTTAAGAAGTTCAGTGTTCTTTTTAATAAATTCATCAAGATTAACACTTCCAATTTCTTCTTCACCTTCAATTAACAGTTTTATATTTACCGGAAGTTTTTTGGTTTCCAAAAGATGGGCTTCAATTGCTTTAAGATGAATAAATACCTGCCCTTTATCATCAGCAGAACCCCGTGCAAACAGATTTTCACCCCGTACCTCTGCTTCAAAAGGCGGTGAAGTCCACAGTTCAACCGGGTCAACCGGCTGAACATCGTAATGTCCGTATATCAATACTGTTGGTTTATCCGCCCCTGCATCAAGCCACTCTGAATAAACAACAGGGTGTCCCTTAGTTGGATATACCCTTGTGTTTTTCATACCAATTTTTTCCATGTGAGATTTAAGGTAGTCTGCGCATTCAAGCACATCTTTTTTATTTGCAGGTTCTGTACTTATACTTGGATAGCTTAAAAAGTGTTTAAGCTCTTTTAAATACCGCTCATTGTTTTTTTTAATAAACTCAGTAATATTGCTCATATAATTTGTTTTTACAGAAAATAAATATGCTGATACTTGCTTATGTTAATTTGATATTATTTTCCGCAGAATTTTTTAACCTGTTCCTGTGCAAATGTATCATTTGGCTCAAACGAAAGATATTTCTGATAATCGGCACATGCTTCTGTATTTTTTGTTATACCTGCATAATTATTTGCTCTCCACAGGTAAGCACTTGCAATATTAGGGTTAAGCTCAATACTCTTAGTTAAAATTTCGGCACCTTTTTCAAATTCGTTAAGATAAAAATCGCAGATTCCGGCATAAACATATGCGGCTACATTTAGTATTCCCAGTTCAATTGCTTTAGCAAATTTAATTCTTGCATCTCCGTATTTCTGTTCAGCAAAAAGGGCTTTTCCGTATTCAAAATATGTATTTTCGTCATTTGCATCAAGTGATACAGCTTTATCAAGTAATTCGTATGCCTTAGCATATTCTTTTTTATCAACATATATCTTTGACCATTTTTGGTAATCCTCAGCATTCAGTTCATCTGTTTTAACTTTCCTGAAGTATTCTTCAGCTTTATCATACTGTTTCTTTTCAATATAAACATAAGCAGTATATTTATTTGCTTCACTGTAGTTTGGATCTATGGCAAGCACATCATTTAATATAGATAATGCTTCATCATACTCACCTTTTCCGTATCTTGTTTTAGCAAGATATGTTTTACCCCTGAGTGAGCCGGGCACAAGCTGATCATATCTTTCAAATGCATCCTGAGCATCTGTAAATTTATCAAGCAGGTAAAACATAAGTCCTTTTTCAAAAAAAGCCGGTGCAAAGTTATTATCAGATTCGGTTGCTTTAATATAATTTTCAAGTGCGGCACTGTATTTTTTCTGTTTAAAAGCAATTTTGCCAAGTCCGTATAGTGCCGGTGCATAGTTAGACTTCACTTTAAGCGCCTGATTGTAGTTTGTTGCCGCGGGTTCAAAAGCACCGCGGGCTAAGTAAGCATCACCTAGTCCAACATAAATCAAAGGATTTTTATCATCGTATGTTTTTGCCATTGTTAAAGAATTAATGGCATTATCAACCTTGCCGTCTGCAATAAAGTTATCCGCTTCTGCGCTTAATACATAAATTATAGTTTCAATTTCTTCCTTTTCAAGATCATCTTTGGTCTTGCTTAAAGGCAGATATTTTTTTGATTTTTCAAACTCAGATGCAGCTTCACTGTATTTTTTTTGCGATGAAAAAAGTTCACCCAGCACAGCATAAGCTTCCGGACGTTCATCATCTTTTTTAATTGCATCTTTTAAATATTTTTCAGCGTCCTTTTCAGAGCCGGTTTGGAAAAGTGCAATTCCGTAATACAGGTTTGCATTGTAAGAATCTTTTGAAACACCTTTTAATAAGTTCAAGCCGCCAACATAATCGCCTCGCTTAACAGCACTAATACCCTTCTCAAGGTTATCCTGTGCATTTACAGCAAATGTAAATATCAGCAGCAGTACAGCTATTCTTAACAAATTTTTAGTAAACATATCATATTATATTAGTTAATAATTCTTTTTCTAATTTATTAATTATAGTTTTAAATTAAAATCAATGTTTCGGGTTAATAAAGCAATTAATGTAACAGTTTGTAATCTTTATAAATAACACAATGGGAAAACAATGTGTTAATTTAACTGAATCAGTTTAACCGGTTGTGTTACAGGCACTAAACCTGATTTTAAAACAATTCTTTGTCCGTCATAGCTTACTAAAAAGCTGGAAAATCCCACAGAAAGATTCATTGAAAAATCGGTTGTTAAAATATATGCTTCAGTAATTAAAGGATAAGTTTTATTTGCAATATACCCCTGATGCAGACTAACAAAATTTCCAATTGCTCCGCTGTTAGGATCAACTGATGCAATTTTTAACGGTTTTACAGAATCATCCAGCGTATCATTGGAAACTGTAATCCAAGCCATTGAAATAAATCCAATTGAATTTTCGTTTTCTTTAATTTCACGCATCATTTGTGTTGATGTGCTGCATATCACATCATTTGCTCCAAACTCAGCTGAGGCAAGTACCTTCTGCTTAAAAATATCATGAATTGAGGCATTCTTTCTTGCAATAAAAACTTTTATTCTCCCTTTATAAACATCTTTATTATCGCCATCAAGGTTTTCCCATTCCTTTTGTTCGCCTGTAAATATCCTTTTAAGCTCGTTGAAATTTAATTTTGTAAGCGGATTTTTGGGATTTACAATAACCCCAATTCCATCACGTGCAAAATCTGTTTTTTTAACTTCAATTTTATTTTGAGCAAATATATCTGATTCTTCTTTTGTAAGCTCTCTGCCTACTAAAATTGTTTTATAAGTCCCATTATTCAAATCAGCAATTAATTCTTTGGTAGTTTTTACACTAAGGGTAATTTTAGATTCATTATTAAGCCGCATGAACTCACTTGCCTCTTCACTAGCAACCGGGGAAATTCCTTCATCAACTCCAATAGTAAGCTCGCCTGTTGTACTTGCAGATTTCTTTATAGTGTAATCACATCCTGCAAATACTATTAAAACCGTTATTACAGTACTAAATATTATTTTCTTTAATGCTGTTATCATATATATAAAACATTTTAAGTGAGGATTTCGTTTCTGTTAACAATTAAATCACGCTGCTAAATTACTTTTTCATCTTCATCGTTATCATAATACCTAAGCTTTCTCCCGGAATTCTGCATTTTTAAGTAAGCATTATATGCCCTAAAAATGCCGTATATAACCAATATCCCGCCAAATATCCAGCGGAATGATTCATTACCCTTAAAAAGCTCGGCGGTATTATATGCACCTGTTAAAATAAGAATTCCCATCACCAAAAAGATGAGGGAAATTCCTAATGTAAAATAATTATATGCTTTCAATCTTATCGCATCTTAAATAAATCATTAAGGTTCGTACCGTATTTTTTATATATCTTCCGGCTTTTGCCGCAGTTAAAAACTTAATTCAGTTTAAAATTGAAAGGAACCGTAACCCAAACCTTAACAGGTTTCCCGTTCTGAAGACCCGGGGTAAATTGCAGGTTCCCGGCTTTATCCCTTACTTCATCATGAAATACATCGGGACCGCTTATTGAACCAACTTTTATAACATTGCCGTCAGGTCCTACAAGTACTTTAACGGTAACTCTTCCTTCCATACCTGCTTCTCTTGCAATTTCAGGATATCTCATTGAAGATCTTACCTGTGAAAGATTTACGCATTCAGGTGCTTTTTCAACTTCAAAAGATTGAAATACTGTTTTTTCTTCAACAACTTTTTCCTTCTTTTCAATCTTTTCTTCTATCTTCTTTTCTTCAACCTTAACATTTCCGCTGTATTGAAATTTTCCTGAATCATTATTTCCAACCGGAGCTTTTATTTCCTCTAGTTCCTGTTGTGTTTTAATAGTCTGTTCCTCAGCTTTTTCTTTAGCAACAGGTTCAGGAGTTAAAGCCGTTAAATCTTTAGGGGGAGCAACAGGTGGCTCTTCAATTTTAGGCGGCGGCGGTTCTTCCTCATCCGTTGCAGATGGAGGCGGCTCTAGATCACTAATATTAATGATTCTTTGCTGGTTATCATTCTTTTTCTGTTCTTCCATTTTGCTTAAATAATTGGCAAATAAATATGTGCCTATTATAAAGCCGTGAATTAAAACAGCAAATATCAATCCGCGCTGAAGATATTTTTGATATGTTTTCTTTAGCTCTGAAGCCCCGTATCCTGTATCTTGCAGGATCTCAATTTTATCGGTAACCATAGTACCTCCGTTAAAATAAAAATCTAATTATAAATTCTTAAAATTTATACATAAGTAGTATAAATTTTGTTCCATTTTACAAAAGCAGGAAGTGCATAATATAGAAAAAAGTAAATAAATTCAAGCCCACTTTTTGCTAAAATTGTTAAAAAAACGTTTATAATAGCTGTTAGTTACTTAACCTTCCCAAGAAAGAAATCAACAGTTCCTTTGGCAAAATTCACCAAATCTTTTGCAGATGCCTTACCCTCAGGAGATGCCATTGCTGCATTAAATGCATCCATATCAGCATAATACATTTCTGTCATCATATAATATTCAGAGTCCGTTCCCGGAAGAGCCTTTAACTTTGATATTTCTGATTTTATAAGTCCGGGAATTTTCTCAACAAGCGGCATGTGCTTTTCAAAGTAGTGTTTTTCAAACATTTCTATATCAGCAGGGGTTTTATACATTGCTACTAACTTTACCATTATTGTTTTCTTTGGCGCTTACCTAATGTGTATTTACTTTTCTAAATTTGTATTTTGAGTAGTTTTGCTTAGAGTAGAATTATGATTCCTTATAATTTATCTGTTTGGCGGAAAATAAGGTAATATTCCAACCGGATTGTAAACGTACTTCTTTATCATTTCAGGTTCAACAGCCACAGATGAACTGCTGCTGCTTAATGTATCTTCTTTTGTAATTCCAAATTCCTTTTCATAGTTTGCTGATTCTGTAATATTACTGCTGATAAATTTATTTTCTTCTAATCTGTCGTTTTGCATTACTATTTTTGCAACAGTAAATGGCAGAATTTGTTTTTCAGGTGCTTTTTCATTTGAAAGTACATTTATCCCGCTTCTCGGAATCACCTTACCATCTAATATGAATTTTTTAGGAGGTTTTGTAAAATATTTGCCCTCCATTATAGAGCTAAGATTATAAGCCAGCAAATTCATATAGTCATCCTTTGTGTATTCGATTCCATTTTTAAAGCCATCGGGAGCAAACGCCACTACTCGGTTTGTATATCCTCGGTGAGCAAGTACAAATGTACCAACATCAGTCTCCTTAAAAAGTTCTCTAACATCTTCATTGCGCATTCTTATGCACCCATGCGAAGATGGTTGTTTGCCTAAATGACCATAGTAACCGCTTCCCGGCAGCCCATGAAAACCAATTCCCATATTATACGGCATAAAGTAATTCATCTGTGCATTATTAAACTGTGATGATTTATGAACTTCTTCTTTAAGGAATATCGCAAATAATCCGGGTCTGGATTCAATTCCCTTGCTTAAAAATTTATTGCCGGTAGATACATTATAGGTTTTTGTTTTTCCATTCCTGTAGTGAACGTAAAGAACCTGCTGGTCAATACGAAGTTCCAGCCATAAATTTTTATCGGTATAAACAGTATCTTTAAGATTTTTTGAAAATTCTTCACCTGCAAGCAGAGCCGTAAAATTTATTTTTGGTTCTGTTTTTTCTGAAAGTTCTTCTGACTCTGCATTCAGATATTCACCGTTAATTTTCTTAACCTCCTGTTCAGAAACAAATCCGGAAAATAAAAATATACACAGCAGCATTGGTAATATATATGACACCGCATTTTTTGAGCCTGAGCTGTTTTCTGTCTCTGGTTCATCAATTGAAATTTCTTCTGCCTCTAGAGGTATATCATTTTCAATTTTAGCTGTATTTTTATTTTGCTCTTCCAAAATTATATTAAATTACTTACTAACTTCCTTTTCAAGCCAATCCGTAGTAACTGATTTAGGTCTGGTAATCGGCTCTCCCATGGCACGGCTTAAAACAAGCTGGCTGCAGATTCCAAGTGCCCTTGAAACACTGAATATTACGGTATAATATTCAATTTCTTTTATTCCGTAATGATACAACAGTGCTCCTGTGGCAGCATCAACGTTTGGCCAGGGATCTTTAGCTTTACCCTGCTCTATTAGCAAATCAGGTACTATCCTGAAAAGTTTTTCAACCATCATAAAGCGGTCATCATTAGGAATAACTTTTTTACCCCATTCAAGCGAAGCTGTAAATCGCGGATCGGTAACTCTTAACACTGCGTGTCCGTAACCCGGAATAACCAATCCTTTGTCCAGTCTCTCTTTTGCATACACACGAAGCTCTTCATCACCAGGAACTTTGCCAAAATGATTTAATACTTCAAGAATAAATTTTAGGCACTCTTGGTTGGCAAGACCGTGTAAAGGACCTGCTAAACCTGCAAGTCCAGCTGAAAGTGAATAATACACATCACTTAATGCAGAGCCAACCACGTGCGATGTAAATGCACTTACATTACCGCTTTCGTGATCGCAGTGTATCACCATATACATTCTCATCAAGCGATACCATTCATCCAGATTCTCTTCAACCCCGAGCATATATGCATAGTTAGCGCCCCAATCAAGGTCCTTCTTGGGTTTAATTATATCACCTTTCCCAAATCTTTTTCTGTAAATAGCCGACGCAATTACCGGCATTTTTGCTATCAGGTCAAGCGAGTCTTCAAGAGTATATTCCCAGTAAAGATCTTTCTTTAATCCCTTTTCATATTCATGTTTGAACTTTGAACCATATCCCAATGCTGTAACCATTGAGCTTAACATATTCATTGGGTGTGTATCTGCAGGGAATGCATCAAGAATATTCCAAATATGCTCAGGTACATCCATTCTCGAGTTTAATTCACTCTGTAAATCTTTTGATTCCTTTTCATTAGGAAGTTCACCGGTTAACATCAGCCATAAAACATCTTCGGGAAGCTTTTCAGTAAGTTTTAAAATTGGAATTCCTCTGATAACCAAACCGTAATCCAAACCCACTTCGGATGTATCACAAATAAGGGATTTAACCCCTCTCATTCCTCCTAAAACTTGCTCTACTGTTACCTGAGATATAGTTTTTGTACCGTGATTCTTTCCCAAATTCCGCACTCTTTCTCTTAAATCCGGAACTTGGGAAGAAAGCTTTGCTTTCAGCATTGACATGTTGCTTTGATACCTTTCTTAATAATATTAAAAACAAAAATAATTTCTCACATAAATTACAACAGCTTTATATAAAACCAATATTTCAGCAAATACATAAACAATCGCTCTGCCTTTTAAAATCTATAATGTTTAATTTAAATTGTCTGATATTTTTTCAAAACCGCCTTTTGCAGGTATTTAATACCGAAATGGAAAATTCAGAGAAAATAGGTTTTGCAAAAGGCTGAACTGTAAATATATCTTAAAATCAAACAATTTAAAAGGCTAAAAAAAGCATTTTTATCGGTTATTTGTTAACAAAATATTATTGTAGGATATTATTTGTGTAAACTTATTTCAGGACTGGGTACATATTATAAACAAAAAACCTGTCAATAATTGACAGGCTTTTTTGTAAGCGGCGGGGGTACTAGTCCGCCGCATTCTAGCCACCACAGCTAACTTTCTATTTTATAAATTATTACTTATTTTTTGTTTACGTTGTTTTGATTGTTTCCGGTTTTATTATCCTTTGGATTATTACCTCCGGTTTTATTTCCGTTTTTATTTGTTTTTGATGATGTTTTGGTGTTCTTTTTGTTCTTTTTATGTTTACGCTTATGCTTATGTTTCTTTACTACTTCAGTTTTTGAAGTATCTTTTGCAAAAACTGTATTTTGTATCGGTGATATTGCTATCAATCCTGCTGCAATTAGTGCAAGTATTGATGCTTTGAAAATGCTTGTTGATTTCATTTTTTACTCCATTTAGTTTAAGGTCATTGCAATAACCGGATTTAATGTTTACAATACAAAAATATAACATCATTCTGAAAATGATATGAAAATGAAATGAAAAAATTTTCATTTGGCTGAAGATATAATCTGTAATTGACTGTTTCTATGAACTATATGGTAAATATACAGTAAATGCCGATCCTTTTTTATATTCACTCTTTACTTCTATTCTGCCACCATGTGCCTCTACAACAGCTTTAACAATAGAAAGCCCCAGCCCAAGACTGTAGCCCTCACCTCGTGTACGGGAAGAATCTTCACGGTAAAATCTTTCAAAAATGTTTTTTACAGAACTCTCAGGAATACCTATGCCCTGATCTTTAACTGTTACATAAGCAAAGTTATCGGTTTTTGTGATTCCTGTATAACATTGTATCTCAGTATTTTCGTTTGAATATTTAATTGCATTATCAAAAATATTCAGAAATACGTTCATAAGTTTTCTGCTATCGCCGGTTATGTATATTGCATCCGGGTTTTCTTCTTCTAATTTAAGAATTATTTTAATATTTTTCTTTTCAGCAAGTATTCTGCTTTTAGTAAGAGATTCAATTACAATATCAACTAAGTTTATTTTTTCACTCTGTATTGTAATTCTGTTGTTTTCATACTGACTAAGCGTCAGCAGACCTTCAACTATATTCTGCAGTCTGTTTACCTCTTCCAGATTATCTTTCAATATATTTTCATACTCTTGTTTATCTCTTGGTTTCTTTAATGCTACTTCAATTTCTCCGCGTATAATTGTTAATGGAGTTCTAAGTTCATGAGATGCATCGGATGTAAATTGCTTTAAAGTATTAAAAGATTGCTCAAGTCTTTCTATCATATAGTTTAAAGTTTCTGCAAGGTGAGAAATTTCATCATCTGCATCGCTAACCTTAAGTCTCAAATGGAGTTTTTCGGCGGTTATAGTATTCGTTTTTGCAACAAGTTCACCAACCGGTGCATACGCCCGCTTACTGAAAACCCATCCGACAATTGATGCTATAAGCAGTGTTACAGGTATAGCAATAAAAATTATCAGTCTTAAATTGGCAAGCATACCCTCTACGCTTGAAAGAGGTGCAATAAGAATAACTGCATATTTATGCTGATGATGTGTTGCAGGAACATATAGTATTCTTGCACCTCGGCTATCCCACAAATTACCCGGGTCATCGGTATATACAGTAGCAATTTCCCTGCTTCCGTTAAGTGCTGCAAGAACCCTGTTCCTTTCAAGCGGAAGTGATATATCTTTAAGCTGTGAAGACTGCATTACTACCATCTCAGCGGAATTAAGAACTTCAGTATAGCCGTAAAATGCTGAAAGTCCCGGATTATTAAATTCCTTTACCTCGTTTAATATATCCTGATTAATCCCGTTTTCGCGAATTGTTTCTGAAATAGATGATGCAAGTACGTTCATAACAATATCAAAATCATCTCTGCTTTGTTTTGCAAAAACATTATACAAAACAAAACTGAACCCAATAAGCGTGATGCCAAAAATTGATATGAATGAAAGGGTAAGTTTGCCTCGAATGGTTTTAAATATCTCCCAAAACCGGCGTTTAACTCTATGGTTATTCTTTGTATCTGATTTATTGATCATTATTTTTCTTCACGCATTACGTACCCTACTCCAACTATTGTATGTATAAGCTGCGGCGAAAAATCTTTATCTATCTTTTTGCGGAGCATTTTTATGTATGAATCAACTACATTGCTCCCTGTATCAAAATCAATTCCCCATACATGTTCTGAAATCTGTGTTCTTGTCATTACTTTTTTTTTATTGCGAAGCATGTACTCAAGTAATGCAAATTCTTTTTGGGTAAGCTGTATCTCTTTGCCTGCACGAATAACTTTTCGCTCAAGCAGGTCAAGCTCTAGATCTGAAAGTTTAAAATGAGTTGATTCTCCGCTTCCTGAGCGCCTGATAAGAGCACGTATGCGTGCTAAAAATTCATCAAATGCAAACGGTTTTGTTAAATAATCATCTGCTCCTAAATCAAGTCCCTTTACTTTATCTTCGGTTTCACCTAGCGATGTTAACATTAAAATAGGAGTTTTTACCCCGTTTTGCCTTATATTTCGGCATGTTTGCCACCCATCTTGTTTTGGAAGCAATACATCCAGAACTATAGTATCATACTCATTATATCCGGCAAGCCGTTCGCCTTCGTTTCCATCGTTAGCCGTATCTACTACGTATGCCTGCTCTTCGAGCCCTTTTCTGATAAAATCTGATACCTTCTTCTCATCTTCAATTACAAGTATTCTCATAAAGCAAATTTAGCAATAAGCAATTTGTTTTAAAATAGAAATATGGAATTAATAATTATTCTCATAATTAAAAGTTTAAGTCTGGAATATTGATTAAAGGTAAATTTTAAATGATAATTAAAAAGATTTCATTTCTTTCTGCAGATCATTCTGATAAACGGTATGTTTTTACGCATGCAGAATTCTTCGTGATTGGTTTGTACGGGCAGGATCCATTCATTATCACTGATATATTTATAACTAAACTTCCCGAAATCATTTAATGTTTCCTGTTGAAATTCATCCACTTCCGGAACATCAGTCATAAGGTAAAATTCTCCATCTGGTTTCATCACACGGTGAATTTCACCAAGCAGCTCTGCTGAAAACGCTCTGCGTTTATGATGTTTTTTCTTCACCCAGGGATCGGGGAAAAAATAAAATACTTTTTCTATTGTGCCTGTTTTAATGAAATGCAGCCCGTTAACTGCACTGTACCATAATGCTTTCACATTTGTAAGATTTTCTCCTGCTATAACTTTTTCTATCCATTCAACAGCATGATGCCTTAATTCAAATCCCAGGATATTTTTATCTTCATTTAATAATGAAATTTCTATTAGGAATCTTCCCAGTCCGCAGCCAATATCAAGCATATCAGGATGCATGCCGTTTGCATAAACATCCTCCCAGTTTAATGAATCATAAACCGGAGGGTAAATAAAATTATTGCCTTTATGCTGTTTTTTGGGAAAATACAATACAGGATTTGCATGATGCCGTATTCTGGGAAGCGGATATTTGATATAATTAATTTTCTTCACCAGCCAAAAATAAAAATGAATGTATGATTTTGAAAGGAAAATAAATAATCAGCAATTAAATCCTTTTTGCTTAAATACTTTTTGCTTCACCGCGGAGTGTATTTTTTTCTAAATCAAGCAGCCACTGCTTTCGCCATAAACCTCCTCCATAACCGCCTAATCTTCCATCTTTATTCACAACTCTGTGACAGGGCAGCAGTATGGCTATCCTGTTCATACCATTGGCTGTGCCAACAGCGCGTGATGCACCTTTAATTCCGGTTTTTTCTGCAAGCTCTGCATACGATACAGTTTTCCCGTAAGGTATTTTTTTCAGATTATCCCACATTTTCATTTGAAATTCTGTGCCAGGGTAAACAATTGGTGTCTTAAAGTTCTTTAATTTTCCGATAAAATATTCATCAAGCTCAAGCTTTACATGTTCAATATGTTTATTGCTTCCGGGAATAATTGTTGCTTTAAATCTTTTCCGTAATGTCTTCATCTGATATTCAAGCATTCTGCGGTCACTGAACTCAACTAAGCAAACTCCCTTTGATACTGCGCCAATAATAATAGGACCAAGCTTGCTTTGGTATAGCGAAGTAACAATACACTCTGTGCCGGCTGATTTACCCGGAGGCTTGCCGAATTGTTTGCCAAAAGCATCACGAAAACCTGAATGTGAGTCATAACCATTCTTAAAAATTACATCATCAATCTTAGAACCTTCGCGAATGTTCATAAAAGCATTACCTAATCTGCGGCTGCGCTGATAAGCATGGAATGTCATTCCGTAATTCTTCATAAAATACCTGCGTGCTTTTTCCGGGGCTATGCCCATTGCTCTTAGTTCACCATCACGAATTTTCTTTTCTGCTGAAAGATCAATTTTATCAAGCAATTTCTTCACCCAAACGGGGTGAGTACCTGTAAGCTCCATAGGTCTGCATTTTTTACAGGCACGGTAGCCGGCAAACAGCGCTTCTCTGGCTGAGGAATAAAATACCATGTTCTCTTCTTTTGGTTTACGGGCAGGACATACCGGACGGCAGAATATATTTGTACTTTTTACTGCCACAAAAAAAATGCCGTCATAACTTTTATCTTTATTGTAAACAGCACGTTTCATTTCTGCCGCAGGAGGCAATTGAAAATACTTCATTTCCATAGTTAAATATTATTTATTTTGATACAAA
The DNA here is from genome assembly GCA_020852705.1 of Ignavibacteria bacterium. Classification (GTDB taxonomy): domain Bacteria; phylum Bacteroidota; class Ignavibacteria; order Tepidaquicellales; family OLB5; genus OLB5. The sequence continues at coordinate 35,937 of JADZAP010000049.1, forward strand.
AATAAAGGGTATTGAAAATTTATTCCACCGAAAAATTGACACTGAATTATAACAAAAAGACTGCCACAAAGTCTAAAAGGAAAGAAAGTTGTATCCCCTTACAAAAGGGGAGTGGACTCTATCCCGGGGGTCTTAATTCTGTTTTTTAAAAAATCTTAAACACTCCGAAGAAATGAATGGGTGTGCATAAACCCCCAGCGCAAAATAACTATAATGATAGAACACACAACTATTTTCAATTAAAGAATATTACGAATTTAGTCCCCCCTTCGTATGAAGGGGGATGAAAAACTTTCATTAAATTTAATTGCGGATTTAATATTAAGCTTCAATATCCAATAATCACAGATGGGGGTTTACAGGTTCCTTCGCTCAAAGTATTGCCATCCCTGCATTTTCTTTCAGCCACTTTTCTCTGCGTTTATGGTCAGGCATGTGTGATTGAAGCCGGCTGTAAAATTTGCGGGAGTGGTTGTGTATTTCAAGATGTACAAGTTCATGGGTAATTACATAATCAATCATTTCAGCGGGCAACATCACAAGCCGCCAAGAGTAATTTATGTTTCCACGAAGCGAGCATGACCCCCAGCGGGTTTTAGCACTGTTAATTTTAATTGAGCTGTATCTATACCCCAGAGTATTGGCAAGTTCTGCCGTTCTGCCAACAAGATATTGCTTAGCAAATTGTTTATAGAACCATTCAATGTAATGCTTAGGGGCTTCAAGGCATTTTTCGGTTATTTTGAATTTTCCTTCAACCGTTAATGAAAGTCCTGCTTTGCTGCCTGGGACTATCTCAAGCTCATACCGTTTACCAACGAAGTAAAACGCCTCTCCGTTAATATACTGCTTTGGTTTATGTTTTTCGTGAGCTGTAATAAACTCGGCTTGTTTCTTTTCGATCCACCTGCTTTTTTTTGCAATGAATTTCTCAGCTTTTGCAATTGAAACGCCATACGGCAGCTTAACAGTGAGAGTTGCATCACTGTTAATATGCAGTGCTATCGTTTTTCGCTGTGAACGGATGATGTTGTAATTTATCATAAAAATTAAAAACTTCCTTCGCAATTTATCGTAAGGCAGGCAAAAGATTAACACAAAGGTTCAAAGAAAATCTGAATAGTCATATTCAAAAATATGTGCAAATATTCATTATCTTTATTATAAATATGTAATCACCAAAAAAGGGAGGCGCCTGCCTCCCTAATTGTTCATTTATCATTATTAATTGCTGTTTGAAAACTAACTGCATCCAGATGTTTCTCCGCAGGTTACGCATTTTAGGCATGTGCCGTTGCGTACCATAGTTAAACTGCCGCAGCTTTGGCAGATATCGCCAGTATATCCTTTCTGTTTTGCCTGTCTTATTTTTTCAACTTCCTCGCTTACGCTAATGTTCTTTATAGTTGCAGCGCCAGTCATCTGTACACCAAGCGGACCGCCTGAAATTGTTTGCGAGGGGCTTACCGATGGTCCGTTTGTAACCACTTCAGTAGTTTTTACCGGTGTAACAGGAGTTACTTTATTAACCGGCTCTTCTATATATCGCTCACTGAAAA
>JADZAP010000050.1 GCA_020852705.1 Ignavibacteria bacterium
AGGAATAATCATACTTTATTCTTTAATTACATCGGTAAACCTGAACTGATAGATAATCCCAGGATCCTTGAAGAAGATCTGGGTATGGCTTGGGAAGCTTCAGGATGGTACTGGTCGATATTCAGACGGATTAACCGGTATGCAGATAAGGATGATGCTGAAATGTGCACCAGGCTTGTTAACGGCGGTTTAAACGGTTATTCTGACCGGCTACAGTATTTAGCCAGGGCAAAGGCTGTAATTAAATAATATTAATATGGACCTAAAAACAACAAGGGAAGCCGTTGTAACAAGCGGTGTATTGACCGAAGAAGATCAAAAGCATATACAGGAATTCATACAAAGGTATGCTGCTAAATTAAAGATCGATTTCAGGAAAGATGTATCATTCAGTATCAGGACCAAACATAATGAAGACGGCGCAAATTTACTGATAAAATATAAAGATGTTGAGACAAGGGATATCGATGTAAGTCAAATGAACCTGTTTAGTTCTAACGGCGCCGGTACTAAAAAGTCAAAGGCAGGTGATGATGAGAAAAAAGGTGTTGATACTACCGGTAATATTGTAGATATGTGATATATTTTTCTTTTGCTTACTTTTCTTTCCCAAAGAAAAGTAAGTTTCGGGAATGAAATTCAGGGCTGCACGAAGTGCAGCCTTTTTTAATTTTCTAAAATATGCCCTGGTTACTTCGGGAGCTCATCCCGTTCAAATTGCCAGGCTAATTTTACGCCCGGGTAACATTCAGCGAAACAGTCCGGGCAAAGTTTAAGGTTTTCCTGCGGGGGATATACTTCCCCGCAGGCTATACAAAAATCAAGTTCGGTAATCAGTTTATGAAATTTTACTTGTTTTTCGTTCTTTACTTCATCGAATAAATTCAGATTATAATCTTTCATATTAATAACATTTAGATAAACCATATAATAAATTGAATAAACAAACAAATTGATTGAATGTTATTTTGTTTTTGGATATCCATACATTTTTAATACTTGCTGAAATATCCATTACATTATTTACAAATACTTTCATTTTACTGTCTGTCAGGCGTTCAATTTCCTGGTCTATAGCATTGAAAATATCTTTAACTGTTTCCTGATCAAAAGGAAGTGATTGATTTTCTATCCTGTGGTTTAATAACGTTTTTGTTAATTCAAGTCCTGATGATACTTTGGAATGTTCTACAAAGAAAAAATAATATTTTCTTTTGGTGTTGTCGTTCTGATTAGTTTTCATTGTTTTGTCCTTTCGTTTTAAGTTCATTGAAACATATTAGCCTGAATGCTGCTTCTGCATCTGTTATTACTTCCATTAAATAACGGGGGGATTTTTTAGCCTGTTCAAGCCAGTTTTTTAAATATGCTTTTGTGTTTTCTTCTGTGAAGCTTGTTTGGATATCGAGGTAATTACAAATAATGTTTGCGGTGAGTTCTGCAAGTAATTCTTCCTTGGCGTAATCTTTGTAATCCCTTTTTAAATGTATTTTGGTGGAGTGTGCCAGCTCGTGAAATAAAACTGAATAATACTCATTAGGTGAATTAAATTTATCGATTGAAGGCATTCTTATAAAATTATGTGTTCTGTTAAAAGCTGGGTCTCTGTCACCGATTAATATTTCAGGTTTGTATTGGTAATTGTTAAGTATTTCCTCGGGCTTGGGAATGGTTAAGGCTGAATTATTCTCAGGTTTAAAATTATCAGTTTGGCTTAATCCGAAGACATAAGAAATTCTCATAAAAGGGAATTTTGTAACTTTTTCTTCTTTGGGGTCTATGCGGTCTAATAATTTCCAGTAAATAATCCTGTAGCCGCTTTCTTTGGCTCTGATTTTAATTCCTCTTTCTTTTGCCTGAAGAAATGTCATAAAGTATGTATCAGATGAAAAATACTTAAGTAAAAATGCGTTGAAGCCTGTATAAATATGTTTACTGATGAAGTTTTGGGGTGGAGTTCCTGTAAGCTTCCAGTCATATTTAAAGTTAAATGTTCCTGTTTCAATATCTTTTATGATACGTTCTAACAGTTCATTAATGCGGTTATCCATTGTTTTAATCCTTTCTATGTTTTTACACTGTGCGTGTATTTTTGATTAGTAACCCAAAAAGGGTTTTAGCGAGAGAAGACAATCTGAAAGTTTGTGCCGAAGCGATCCACAAAAGAGCGGAGCTCTTAAGCGCAGGCGTGGTAGAAACTTTTGGATTAGTCCATAGAAGGAAAAAATGAAAATGGCTGAAAAGGTAGAGTCAAGACTCCAAAACTTACATTGGGGGAAATCAAAAATATAAAAAACAGAAGATTTTAGGCATTTATACAAAATAATTGTATAGCGCTATTGACAAATGGAACTTTCAATTCTTATATTTGTATAAGAATATATGAGTAACTCAAAAACAACAACGGTTTCAGTTCAAAAAAAACACAAAGACAGGTTAAAATTACTTGCTATTACTTTGGGTGTAGAACTTCATAAGGTTACTAATGTGGTATTCGAAGAATTTATAAATGATCTGGATTCAAACAAGATTAAAGAAAAAGAAATATTAAAAAGAATCAACGATAACCAGGTCGAAGCAGTAAACTAAGTATCATTTGTTCTTTAAACATTTTGGGGGTTAAACAGCATTATCAATTAACAGTGGATGTTAATAAGTAATGAAGTATTTGTAGATATAAGCGTAAAAAGCTTATTTTTTTTGTGATTGTTGATAAAACGAGAAATAATATATATTATGTAAAGTTAAATGTTATATCAAATGATATATATCTCTATAGATTTCTGTCTGAATTTTTTCCCAATATCCCCTGCAAAATAGTTTTATCGTACATTTCATTGTTAATCAACTTCAACAGAGTATCTGTTTATTTACACAAACTGATTCATATCCTTTTCATACTTTGCCTGTATTAATCAGGTTCAAAAGTTTCTATACATTTACATAAAAATAATTCATATCTTTTTCTTATTTTTTCAGCGTCAATTAGTGTTAACAGCTTCTATGCTTCTTTTAAATTATTTTCAATTTTCTACAAAATAAATTGATATAATCCTCAAATTCTGTTATTTTTGTATATGGATATAAATTTTTACTTAATTCTAGCACTTCTTTTATTTTCAATCGGTGTAGTTGGCGTTTTAACCCGCAGAAATGCAATAGTAGTTTTTATGTGTATTGAGTTAATGCTGAATTCCGTTAATCTGGTCTTTGTAACATTCTCATCATTTTTGGGGAATTTAAACGGTCAGATATTTGTATTTTTCATTATGACTGTTGCCGCAGCTGAAGCTGCAATAGGTCTTGCAATTATAATTGCCCTTTACAGAAACAAACCTACAATTAACCTGAATGAAATTAACATTTTAAAATGGTAGAATATTTCTATTTAATTACTGTTTTACCTTTAGCTGGATTTTTATTTAACGGGATATTTGGTTCAAAATTAAAAAATGAAAAATTATCCGGTATAATCAGTTCCGCTATGATTCTTGGTTCTTTGATTATATCTGTAATGGCTTATTTTCATTTAACTTCGCTTCCGGCTGAAGCAAGAACAATTACCATTCCCCTTTTCAACTGGATATCAGCAGGTTCATTTAATATTAATGCAGCTTATCTTGTTGATCCGCTTTCTGTTACAATGTGTCTTGTAGTAACAAGTGTTGGATTTCTGATACATGTATATGCTATTGGATATATGCATGGAGATAGAGGTTTTGCCAGATTTTTCTCGTTTATGAATCTCTTTATCTTCGCAATGCTTAACCTTGTACTCGGCGATAATATGATGCTTATGTTCCTTGGCTGGGAGGGTGTTGGACTCTGTTCATATCTGCTTATTGGTTATTTTTATGAGAAAAAATTTGCATGTGATGCTGCTAATAAAGCTTTCTGGGTTAACAGAATTGGTGATATGGGATTTATGATCGCAATGTTTTTCATCTTTACAAGCTTTGGCTCACTTAACTTTATGGCTATAAATGCTGCAATACCCTCTTCTGCAGTTCCAGTTTCAATGTTCACAATCATTACGTTGCTTTTATTTGTTGGTGCTACCGGAAAATCAGCACAGATTCCGTTATATGTATGGTTACCTGATGCAATGGCAGGACCTACACCGGTTTCTGCACTAATACACGCAGCAACAATGGTAACAGCTGGTGTTTATATGATTGGCAGAACTTCCCTGCTCTTTGCAATGGCTCCTATAACAATGAATGTCGTAATGTATATTGGTGCATTAACTGCATTAATTTCAGCTACAATTGCAATTGCACAAAATGATATTAAAAAAATATTAGCATACTCAACAGTAAGTCAGCTTGGATTTATGTTTATGGCAATGGGTGCCGGTGCATTTTCAACTGGAATATTCCATGTAATTACGCATGCATTTTTTAAAGCTTTAATGTTCCTTTGTGCCGGTGCTGTAATTCACGGAATGCATGACGAACAGGATGTAACTAAAATGGGCGGTTTGAAAAGTAAAATGAAAATAACCTTTATAACATTCCTTATGGGCGGTATTGCAATATCAGGTATTCCTCCCTTCAGCGGATTTTTCAGCAAAGATGAAATTCTTTCAAAACTTTTCTTTAGCGGAAATTACATAGTATTTGGAATTGCCGCATTCACAGCATTCCTTACTGCCTATTATATTTTCAGACTGATTAGCTTAACATTTTACGGTAAACCTCGATACGATGAATCACACATTCATCCGCATGAATCACCTGCAGTAATGACCGTTCCTTTAATAATACTTGCAGTTCTTTCGGTTATTGGCGGATTTATTGGTATGCCGCATATAATAGCTCCTAATTTCATTGAGCATTGGCTTGAGCCGGTATATACTTCTGCCTGGGCAATTCTGCCTCAGCATCATGCAGTTGAATCAACTGAAATTGGTTTGATTGTATTTTCAGTTGTTCTTGCAGCTGCTGCTATACTGATTTCATTTAAAATGTTCAAAACCGGAGAAAAACTTTACGCATTTTCAGGTGAATTTTATAACCTTCTTAAAGATAAATACCGCGTTGATGAAATTTATGATAAGATCTTTGTTAATCCCCTATTATGGCTTACCGGATTTTTCTATAAAATATTTGATGTAAAGCTTGTTGATGGTGCAGTGAATGGTACTGCAAAATTCTTTAATAATCTTTCACTTGACTGGAGAAAAATACAAACCGGTATTATTCAGGATTATGCAATATTTTCTGTTGC
>JADZAP010000075.1 GCA_020852705.1 Ignavibacteria bacterium
CATGCAGAGATCTACTTCATTTTTTGAAAACATGGTTTTTTATATACAGGATTTCTTTACAAAGGCACTTTCATTTTTCGGACTCTCATTAAGCTCCGGCTCTGTTAATATTATTTTAGTTGTGGTACTGATTGCTGTAATATATCTTGTGGGTGAGCGTCTCATAATGCGGGGAAAACTTAAACAGGGTACAAGGTAAACTTAATATATAACAGTAAATTTAAAATATAACAAAAATGAAAATGGCGTTCAACTGATCGCCATTTTTTTATATGTCAGGTTTTTACCTCACACTTTAGTTTTTTTAAACATTTATCAGCCGAGTGTATATGCTGTAAAGGATTGCGAAGCAGTTTCCTATCCACCTACACCATAATTCAAGTGGGTTACAATGCTTGAATACCAACTGAAACCCTCATTGCATATACACTTTGTTATAGTGCGTATTATATTCATTCTCAAACAATTCTGCTGGATTAATCTTAAATTGTAACATCTTTGCAGTGTCTCTTCCACCATCACCACCTTTTCTTTGCATTGTAATTCTTCCTATTTTAAAATTTCCTCTAATTGTAATTTCAATTTTTCCGTTTCCGAAATAGTTCATGCAATAATTCATTGGTTTAAGAATCCATCTTGCATTTTTCTCAACTTTTTGAGCTACCAACATCCATTCTGCTGCAAATTTTCCTTGACCTTTCAATATGTCTGAAACAATTAAAGATTGATTTTTCTTTAACCATTTTAAAATTACTGTTTGTTCAGTTTCAGAAAATTCATTTGCAAACATTCTTCTTTTGTCTTTGAGCTTTTTGATTGTGGGTTTTACTTCGCCTGTATATCTCTTTAGAATTGAAACAACTTGTAAAGGAATATTCCACATTTCTGTGTATTTATCAACCCATCGCTTATCAATTTGATTAAATCCTTTTGGATTACTTACCAATTTTACCTGTAAATTTTCAACATCAATTACTTTCTTGAGTTTAATGGTTACTTGTACTTGAACATCAGTTTTGTAACCAGATATTTTTACAGCTTTAACATACTCAATATCAGAAAGTTTATATTTCATTAAGATTAACCATTTTTGAGCAACTTTATCTTTTTTCCAATCGTTAAACTTTTTGACTATATCATCTTCATTTCTAAAGCCGTCTTTTGCTGTTTGAGAACCTCTTTCTATTAAATTCATATTACATTGCTGTAAATAAATTATTCACTGTATGTTCCTTTAATCTCTTTTTTGAAATCTCAACGTATTCTTTAGAAATTTCAGAACCTATCCACTTCCGTTTTAATAAATGTGCAATTTTTGCAGTAGTACCGCTTCCCATAAAAGGGTCATAAACTAAGTCGTTCTCGTTTGTCCATGTATTTATTTGGTCTGCAACAAGTTTTTCTGGAAAAATAGCAGGATGATTATATGCAATCTTATCTTTAGTGGAGATACCACCTCCTATTGAATAAAAAAACACATTCCCTACTTTCTTTTCAGTTGTTCTTTCTACTTTTTCATAGTCTAGAGTACCATTTTGTCCTCTATTTTTCATGTTAGCAAGCCCTTGATATTTTGTAGGCTCTGTTATTGGATTAAATGTTTTGGGACTACCTTTTGAAAATGCAAACATGTATTCAAAATGTTGATGATACCTATTCCCTGTTTGAGGCATTGGATTATTTTTATAATATATCATGGTATCATGTAGTCTAAAACCAATTTCTTTAAATAATAATGCCTGTTTAAATGAGGTTCCTGTTTCGCTTCCATCAATGGTTGCGTCAGCTACTACCCAAATTATAACTCCTCCATTTTTTGTAATTCGAAATAATTCTTTTGCAATTTTCTCAAATTCAAAATGATAACCATTATAATTCCTTATATCGTCATAAGGTGGTGATGTGATTACAAAGTCTATATAGTTGTCAGACATATTTTTCATTGTAATCAAGCAATTCTCGTTGTATATTTTTTCAAGTTTCATGTTGCAAATTAAATCAATTTTCTTGTTAAAATGAACTGTCGTTGCTGTCTTGTTAATATGCGATTTAACAACTATGCTAATGTTGCATTATTGATAAATACAATATTCTATTTAATTTCCCATGTATTGCCAGAAAATAAAAGATTTTCCAAGCTGCCTTTTCCAAGTTTAGAAATTGAATTTTCAATTTGCTCTTCCATTTGTGTTTCATATACAGGTTTATTTACCTTATAAA
>JADZAP010000057.1 GCA_020852705.1 Ignavibacteria bacterium
AGGTATTGCCGATCCTTCAGGCAGTGGGTTACAATACAGACCTTTTGCCGTCAATGTCCTCAGGCACAGGTAACATTAATGAGCTCAATAATACCGATGTCTTTGTCCGCCTGAGCAAATTAGAACATTTTTATACGCTTCTATATCCCCAATTTGGCTACATCATCCCCGATGCCTTGCTTGTTCAACTGGATAAAGATAATAGACAGTATAAGCTGACATTCATAGAAGTTGAAGCTAAAAAACCCAAGTGGGAAGATTATATAGAAGTAAAACGAGGAAATTATCTCAAGCTCTCACAAGATATTGAGGCATATAACGAGTGGAAACGATGCTGTTTGAAACTGTTATTGCCGGTTCCGACAGTAGATGACTTTTGTTTTAGCGTTTCATTTTATGGGTCTATTAAGAAAGATTTCGGAGAACATTTTAAATTTATCAATGTTTAACAGAGAGAATATTGGCTTATGGTTTTGGGGAGTACCGTGCAGCATTCTTGCAGTAATTGCCATTAATTATTTTCCGAATATTGGAGAAAAATGGAGTGAGAATGTTGTATCCGTACCGACATTCTTAATAGAGATAATTAAAATACCTATTCTTTTTTTAGGCGGAATTGTGGGTATCATATTTATTGTTTCTCTTATAGTTTCAGCTATTCCTCACATTTTTTTGGGAATAAAAGAGCTACCGAATTATTTGAAGCATGAAACTCAAATTCTAAAACAGATTTGGAGTAATAGAGGTATTGGTAAATACAGCTTGTTTGGGGGTTTAGGATTTTACTTCCGCCTTAGAATGAGAGTAATTGCATTTGTTTTGGCATTTATGTTTTTCTTTTCAACTGCATATTTCACCTTTGAGAGATACAGGACTTACGAGCCTACACACTGGGTGGAAAAGGTATATCATCAATCCAAAGTAAAAGTTTTTAAATTCAAAGGAAACATTCCTTATACAATATGCCTGCACGGCTCGGCCGTTGAATATTTTTATGTTAATGGCAGTTATTTTTGCGCACCAAAATCCGATTTTATGGGTAGGGACAACTTTTATGCCCTGAGAAACTTCCAGCTTCAAAACACATTTAACATCACCTTCCCGTTTGATGCTGATTTTGCAATTCTTTTACATACAGAAATGGTGTGGAATGATATTGAATCAAAAAAGATAGAGATTTGGGAGAACAAAAAAGAAGGAGTTGAATACCATTACACCGTTTTTGATCCCCGAACATATATTATTAAACAACCACCTCCTACAGAAAATCCAAAGAAGAAAAAGAAAAAATAATGGGAGCAATAATAGCAATAATACTTATATTAGTCTTAATTGTATCGATTATAGATGCTCTGGATTTTGTCTATATCGGTATAATAGATTTTTTCGTCCATACGACGTGGGGTATTATAACCCTTATTATCGGAGCGTTATCACTTATCTTTTTTTATGCTTCAGGCAAATCATACAAGGAATTAAAAATTAACGAGTCTTTTCTGCCTAACCCAAAACGGATGAGGCTGAAAGGTAATTTAAAGGAGGATACATCAATGACAATGACTGATGAAGAAAGCTTACAGGCGCATGAATTTGACCTGTCATCTATAACTATGGAAACACTTGTCAAAAAAATGGCATTTGAGATGACAAAACCGGGACCTGTTTTTTTCAAAGGCTGGGGTAACCGCAGGCTTGAACTTGATGTTGAACGGGTGAAAATATTAGGTACCTATGTGCAGGAAATCAGGAACACTGGCTCGGCTCTCATGGAACTGAACGCTGATGCCGCCCTGAGTTATGAGAAAATAGAAAAACTTACCAAAATCCGCAGAAACGAACTGGATGAACAGCTCAAACGTTCAGAAGTAAACCTCGATTTTGTAGCTGATGAACATAAACACAGGGTAAGAAAACTCGAACTGGATAACGCTGAACAGGAAGCACGCATTCGTTTAATGAACGCACAGGCACAGGAAATTGAACTAAGGGGTCTGACACTTCAGCTTAAGACCCGGGGTGAGTATAAGCTGCTTGTAGCCAAATCCAAGAAAGAGAAGGAAATCGCAAATATCCTTGCGGAAGGCGCAAAATACTATAAAGATTTAACACCTGTATTGCAATCCTATGTTGTGGCGCAGTTAGGCAGTGATTCAAGCCAGAACCCGAGCACCGATATGGAAATGCACGAAGAACTGAAAAAATTTGTTATCAGGAAGCAAAAAGCTGAGACAAAAATGATAGAATATGAAGCAGACGGAAAAAAAGAAGAAACCGAAACACAGAAAGAAAAATTAAAACGGGAACGCAAACGCTATACGGACAATGGAATATAAGCTAAGCTTTGGTTTTCTGCAGGATTTTAAAGCCCGTCCTGCCGAAATGTACAGCATAAAAGAACGCTTTGATCATACCTATATCATAGGCAAGACCGGCATGGGAAAATCAGCACTCATGGAACGGATGGCTGAATATGATATTAATAAAGGCGTAGCAGTAATATATATTGACCCGAAAGGCGAAAGCACACGAAAACTCTATGAATTGGCTAAAGACAAGTCTAAAGTGCACTATATTTCAATTCAAAGCCCGATTGTAATTAACCCGCTTAATAAGGAAGGCTACCGCCTTGATAACTTAATCCAAGAGTTCATTGAAATCCTTGACCGTCTCATTACCCTGACTTCATCAAACCCTGAGAGCACAGTCCTAATGAGAGAAATAATAAATATGGCGATGAGATCAATCAGGAATGAGAAAGATAAGAATCTCGGCTACCTGACTAAATTATTGCTCTACCCTAACGTTAGAAAAGACCTTAAATATAATCTTCCCCCAACAAGTGATGAGTATAAATACTGGGATGAGTTTGATTCCAAAGGTAGAAGCTCAAATAGGGTAGAATGCGCCCAACGGGTAGCTTCACGATTGCTTGAAATATCTAATGGCGAAATGAAAAACTTTGTGATTGGCAAAAACGAACTTGATATTACTGAGATTGTTCAAAAAGGCAAAGTATTACTGGTCGATACTTCACGCATGAACAGAAACAGCCGGATTTACCTCTCTAACCTGATTGTGTACTCAGTCCTGTCATATTGTGATTTTGCTCCACGCAAAGATAAGCCCTTGATGGTGTATGTGGACGAGTTCCAGATCGTCGTGAGCGAATCATTCAGCGACCTGCTTGCCCGTTCACGGGGTTCTCAGGTAGGTTTTACACTTGCACACCAAAACTTCCTGCAAATTCCCAAAACTACCTTAGGCTCAATATTTGGCAACGTCGGAACTTCAATTTGTTTTCGCTGCGGTGATGAGGAAGCCAAACGTTTTGCCCCGTTATTTGGCGTAAAAGCACCTGAAATATTTAACCTGCCAAAATACCAGGCATGGGTCAGAATAGGCACGGATAATACTCTTATAGAAACATTTCCGCCAAAAAATCCTAAAATAACCCAAAGCACGACTACAGTTCAACTTGAAATCCCGCTACCCGAGAAGTCCTATAGTTTTTTAGGCGATAGATGGATCAACTTCTAGCATTAAGTACACCCCTTTTATAATTTAATAAATCACTATATAATGTTCATACGCTTTTGTATTAATTACCTTTATGCACAATATAGAAAGGGTTCGCATAACCAGCAGCCCCGAAGAAGATAGCTATGAACGAACCTTACGCAAACGTGAATTTTTGGACAGCATCTCTGAAAAATATTCAAATCATACACGGCTTCTGACAGATACCAATAACTTTAACCACATGCTCAAAGCCGTTGACAGGTTTAATGAGTATTATTCCTATATGCTCAATAACATGAATGATCCTGAATTTGATTTTACTATTAACGAAAAGAAATTTGATGCGATGATAGAAGAAGACAAAACCATAATTAATCATCTCAATAATTGAAATAATTATTATCCGAAAAGTTATACGGTCGTGACATGCACTTAAATTTTTGCTATACTGGTAAGTTATAAACCCGGCAATGCTGTGGCACAAGTCCAATTGCCAATAACTGTTGTTATTTATATGCTCCCGTCCTTGCAAAAGGCATCGGTAATCCGAAACTAGGGCAGATATAAAGACGGTTCCTTCAGTTATTGGGGCGGCATAGGAGTTGAACCGTCAAACAAACTTCTTTGCGTTCTTGCGGTTTATAAAGGACTGACAGCTATCAATGGTTGTCAGTCTTTTTTGTATGCTATAATAAAAGCTAAATAAACCAATTAATGTGAAAGGAGAATTGTACTTTGTCAAAATCAAAAAATGAATTTTTAAACTTTAAAGAAATAAGCAATCAAATCAGCTTTGAGGAAGTCTTAAACTGGCTAAATATTCCATTTCAGAAGAAAGATAAGGAGTTACGGGGGGAAGGATTTATAATAAATATTGAAAAGAATTTGTTTTTTTGCCCGGAACACGATGAACTTAAAGGCTCAGTGATTAATTTTGTAGCACACTACAAAAAAATTGAACTGAGAGAAGCGGCATCATTACTTAAGGTTCAGTTTCTTTCTAAAAACAAAGAGATAATACCCAAAAGAGATATTCCTAACCTTACCCTTGAATGGGATCCATATCTGGAAGAAAGAGGCATCACACCCGAGATCGCCAAAGAATATGAAATTGGATTAGTCAAACAAAGGAGCGTAGTTGCAGGCAAAA
>JADZAP010000051.1 GCA_020852705.1 Ignavibacteria bacterium
CATCAAGATTGCCAAGATATAAAGTATCGAGTAAACCTAATTTTATTTTGGCAGCTGCCTGTGTAATTTTTCTGGTAACAAACGTTTTCCCCCGCCTTGGTGATTCATGGTTAAATAATATTCCGTTACATGCAAACAGATTATATGCTTCCCTGTAATTTATTGTTACCCAATATGCATAAAGTTTAGCGGCTGCATAAGGACTGCGCGGATAAAATGGTGTATTTTCATTTTGCGGAATTTCCGCAGCTTTACCGTATAATTCGCTTGTAGATGCCTGATAAAACCTTGTTTTTAAATCGAGTTCTTTAATAGCATCTAGAAATCTCAATGTTCCTACTGCATCTACTTCAGCCGTATATTCCGGGATATCAAATGAAACCTTTACATGACTTTGAGCTGCAAGATTATAAATCTCGTTTGGTTTGATTTTATCAAGCAATCTGTTCAGATTGCTTGAATCAGTCATATCACCCCAATGCAGAAAAAGTTTTTTGTCCTTTATTTCTGCATTATTATATAGATGGTCAATTCTTTCAGTTGTAAAAACTGATGATGGTCTGAGTATTCCGTGAACTGTATAACCTTTTTCAAGCAACAACTCAGTTAAATAAGAACCATCCTGTCCGGTAATACCTGTAATAAGTGCTGTTTTCAAGTTTTTATTTAATTCAAATTATTAATAACATTTTTGATAACTTCAAGAAACTTTTTTCCATTTTTTAAATCTGGTTCTAAATGACAACCTTCTGCCCATTCATTCCATGCATTTAAAAATACAATTCGTTCATCATTTTCATAGTCCTGAACTTTTTGAACTGCATTTGTGAGCCAATTTCGAAATAATTCAGGATCATTATTTTGAATAGAGGCTGAATTCTTTTTTCTTGAACTATTATCCCAACTAGGAATTACAACTGGAAATGTTTTGACTTTAGATACTGTCTTTTTCATGTAAAGCGACGAAAGTTTTTTGTAATCATGAATAATAGTTAATGGTAAAGTATTAATCCATTTATCCAGCTTTGTTGCTTCAATAAAAATATTAAATAATTTGTAAAAATAATATTTTGGCAAACCAAATAATTTACGAGGATAAATAAATTCAGACCCAGGGATAAATTCAACAACTGCATTAAATCCAACATTTATTGCTTCAGAATCTTTCAATCTATTATGGATACTTTTTACAGAACATAAATAAACATCCTTAAAATCAAATGATTTTAATTTATCTCTAAATTGTTTAATAAATCTTTCTAAATTAGGAATTCCTGATGCGTTGTAGATTAAGAAAATTGGATTATTGTTAACTTTTATATATCTGTCATCTATGAAAGCTTTATTTAACCAACTAATATGTTCATCTAAATTATAGTTATCAAAATCTTGTTTAATTAATATTTCTGAATCAAGACCATCCCACCTTCGGGACCAATTTTCATTTGCCCAACATAAACAGAAGGGAAAATTTGGTTTACCGCTTTTCAAAACTTCATTAAATGGTTTTTCTAAAAGCATTTTCCCATTAAACCAATAATGATAATAGCAAAATGCGTTGATGTCGTATTCTTTAGCTAATTCAGCTTGAGCAATTCTTGTTTCTTCGTTTCGTAAATCATAAAATCCTAAATCTGCTGGTAACTGTGGTTGATAATGACCAACATATCTGGGTTTTGATTTTACTACATTACGCCAATCAGTAAAACCTTTACCCCACCATTTATCATTTTCCGGAATCGGATGATACTGAGGTAAATAAAAAGTAATTATTTTAATTTTATTTTTCAATTAAATTTTAGAACTAATTAAAACTTCAATATATTCAGCTCGAATACCGAAATCAAGATTATCAAGATAAATTATTTCTGTTTTTAAACCGCAGGAATTGTATATAAAGTCAATAATATCATATCCCCAATGCATTGAAACAGGCGAGCCTTCCGGATTAATCGGATTACCGTGGTATTCCGGCTCAAATAAAAATTTTAGTTTCTTACTTTCATCAAGTACAGCCCATTTTTGTGATGGTTTGAATTTGTTCACAAGTGGAGTTGTGAATATATGGGCTCCTCCTGGTTTTAAAGTTCTGGCGATTTCTTTAAAAGCTGCATCTGGGTTTAAAACATGTTCCATAACATCTTGTGTAACGACAATATCAAAACTTTCGTTTTTAAATGTTTGTTCTTCCAAGTTTTCATTACGAATTCCGTTAACAACTTTGCCGAGTTCATTATTTAAATAAAATTGTGTACTTATGTAATGTTTACAATTATTTTTTAATTTTGTACTCGCACCTCTATTTTCAGGTGATGATTCATGTATATTAAGGCTTCTCCAATGAGGAAACTTGGTTTCTATTATATACATTAAAGCCCTTTCCCTAGGAATAGAAAAACATTTTCTGCAATAAAAATTATCTCTTAACCAGCTATCATAGGAATAAAACAAGACTTTATTATCACAACAATGACAAAAACCTTTGCATTGGAAATAAAAATATTCATCATATAAAATTTGATTAATTTTCTGGGAAATCTTTTTTATTTTCATGAAATAATATATTAATCAATATACAAATTTGTAAAAATCGGAAATTATATTGATTAAAACAGTAGATAAATTTAGTTATAATCCAATAAATATGATATTTTTAAAGAATATTTAATAAATTATATTCTTATAATTTTATTTAATATGATGAACAATAAAACTATAAAAATGTGTTTCATTTCTCATTCTTCTGGTATTGCTGGAGCGGAAAAAGTGTTCCCCGAATTATTAGAAGCATTAATAAAAATGGGGATCAATGTATATGTTATTTTACCGGAGAATGGTCCAATTGAAAATGTTTTAACTCAAAAAAATATTAAGTTTAAAATTTTAAAATACAGAAGATGGTTAAATTCAGATAAAAACATTCTTTCAAGATTTAAAAGATTAATTATAAATATTTATTCAATTTTTTGTTTCATAAAATATTTTAAACAAATAAATTTTGATGTAATATATACAAATACCAGCACAATAATATCAGGAGCAATTTCAGCAAAAATACTTTCAATCCCCCATATTTGGCATTTTAGAGAATTTGGAGAAGAAGATTACGGGTATAATTTTGATTTGGGGAGATATTTATCCAAATATTTAATAAGACATCTTGCAGATTTATATTTAACAAATTCCGTTGCTGTAAAGAATAAATATTCAAAATTTATTAATGAAGATAATATCAAAGTCTTATATGAATCCTACTATATAAATGAATATTATGAAGATAATGATAAAATAAAAATCAATAAAAATATATTTAACTGTATTATGATAGGGACTTTGCATAAAGCAAAAGGACATTTAGATGCGTTACAAGCAATAAAAATTTTAATAAATGAGAAATATAATATAAAACTATACATTGTTGGAACAGGAAATAACGAATACAAATCTTTATTATTGGATTACATCAATTCAAACGGATTAAATAAATATGTTAATTTTACTGGACACCTAAACAATCCTGAATATATACTTAGGCAATGCAATGTATTACTTATGTGTTCAAAAAATGAAGCTTATGGTTTAGTAACATTAGAAGCAATGAAAAATGGTATACCGGTAATTGGCACTAATTCAGGCGGTACCTCTGAATTAATTGACCATGATTATACTGGATTTTTATATCAGCACCAAAACGTTGCGGAACTATGCTTTTATTTAAAATTATTGATTGAAAATAAAATAAAATATAATTATTTCAAAGAAAACTCAAAAATCAAAGCAAATACTAAATTCACACCTGAAAACTATTTTAATCAGACTTATAAAATGATAATATCTTGTCTTTAATCATTTTGATAGATAGAACGTAAGTTTCTTTAAAAGATTTCATTTCAACAAACCTTATTACTAAATATGCAAATAATAATAATACAGGAATTGAAAATACCATTCCAATATTAGTATTAAATTGTGATATTATAATTGTACTCAAAACAATGGAAAAAGAAAACATTATCATTTTAAGATTAACAGGTTTAAACTTAAAGTTGATAGACTTCTTTGTTACGATATAGTAAAGTATTAACTGAACTAGTGCTGCTGTTAAGTATGATATAGGAACAATATTAATATCATATTTTACAGTAATTAATAAATTTGGCAGTAAAAATAATAATAAATTAAATATTAAATCAATTATTATTAAAGTATAAATCTTAAATCGTGCAAAAAGCCATAAGCTAAATAAAGATGCAAATATTCTAAAAACATCTCCAAATAACTGATAAATTAATAATTTTTCAGCAGAACCAAATGAATTTGAATATAATATTACTATTAGAAATTTACGGAACGAAAATGTAATTACTAATAATGGCACAATAATTAACAATAAGTATTTTAAAGTATCATTTAATATTGTAATTAAATTTTGATTATCTGAAGATTCTGATTTATGAATTGATAGTTGAGGTAAAGTATAGTTACTTAAAAATGAATACAATAATGCAAACAGATTAAAAGATAAACCTAAAACACTTTGATAAATTCCATTTTGTTCAGTGCCAAAATTATCAATTATAAACTTTCTAATGTATAATATTGCAAGTTGATTTAGCAAAAATGCTAACAATGAAGTAATCCCCGGTTTGAATACTCTGTAAATTTCATATCTGTTAATATTGCTTTTTTGAGTCCGAATATTTTTAGGAAAAACTGAGTTAAAATAAAATAACATAATAATAACAGGAATTAAACTTACTAATGCAAAATATACTCCGATGCCTATTATTTCATAATATTTTATAAGAATGTAAAGTAATGGCAGAGATATTAAATGTGTAATTACAGTAACTTTAACCATCCTGCTAATTTGACCTGAACTGCGTAAAAACGCTTCAAAGATTGAATATGTTACTGTTAACGGAATTGATACAGATAATATTAATAAAAAACTTTTATATGAATATTGCCCGACTAATATATATGATATAAATTCTGAAAAGCTGAAAATAAGTAAAACAAATATCAGAGTTATAATAATAAATAGGAGAGAAAAATACTTGAAATAATTATATATTTTTATTCTTGATTCACTATTATTTGCAGAATAAAAACTTGGAAGAATTGTTGAAAGACTAAATGGAGTTCCAATATGTATTGTAGAAGTAATTAAATTAATAAAGGTATTAAACTGAGATACAATTCCAAACCCAACAGGTCCAATAAATATTGCAAATAATTTAACTCTTATTACCGACGAAATGAAAGTAATAAATACTGATACAGATAATTTGTATGTTGCTTTAAAAAATTTAAGAATATGATTTTAAATTAAATTACTATTACTTTTCAAGAAATTATCAAATTGGTAATTTTTATTATTCATTAAATGATTTAAACCAAGAAACATAATAAATATTGGCATAAGAAAATACCAATACAAAACCATTGGCGATTCAAATATTCCTTGCAATAATATTAAAAGCATTGTAGAAGTTATAAAATTTATAAATAATTGGATCTTTTTTTCTTTATGTTTAAATTCAATATAAAAATTTCGAATCAGAAGAAATAAAATATATAATATAAAAACTGCTAAAAAAATAATTCCAAACATTAAAGTTAAGGAGATATATGCATTATGAGGATGCTCGACGATCTCTGTAAAGTAAAATGCATTTTTTTGAAATAGCTTATTACCTTCTGTATAACCATATCCCCATATAAATGTTTGCCTGCTTTTTTCTAATAAGTCAATGGCTACCAACCAAAGTCTAGCTCTGCTTATAAATGAAGCGCTTCCTTTCTTAAGTATATAGTCTAGTATAAATATTTTTACAGAAATAACTGCAATTGGAAATAAAATGATAATTTTTTTTCTGTAATAAAAAGAAAAAAATACAGATAATGCAATAACTAATGCCAAAATACCAGTTCTTGATTGAGTTAAAAGTTCTGCAAAAAACTGTAAAATAAATGAGATAAAATAAAAATATTTTTTAAATAAAGTTAATTCATCTAATTTGGCAAAGTAATAATATATAGTTGCTAATGATGTTAATGATAAAATAATTGAAACACCGTTGGGATGCCGGATAAAAGAAATTAAATACTCCGCAGTAGCAAGTGGCTTGTACCCTGAAAAATATAAAAAAAAGCCAAATAATGCTGTTAAAAAACCAAAGGTTGAAATTATATTTACAAGTTTTAAAAAATAGCCTGTGTTGTATATAAACTTAGGTAAAATAATCCCAAAAAGTAAAATCATAAATATTGTTGAAACTAAATTTATTGCATTCTGTATTTTTATTATCTCATTGGTATTATAAAATATTGTTGAATATGATGCAATAAGAAATAATGATAATAGAAACAAATTATCAAGTTTTTTCAGATTAATTAATTTTAAGTTTAATTTTTCTAAATCAAATGTAAATAATACTATAATTAAACAAAAACTAAGAAAAAGATAATTTTCTCTTCCCTCTAGTAATCCAGCAAGAGGAAACCAGGATATTTTATACATTAATATAAAAATGTAAATAAGGGAAATAAAAATAATTGTTCTATTTTTGAATACCAATTTATGCGTGATTTTTTAATTCTGTTTTCAAAGTTAAATATTTACCTTTAAGAATAAAAAAACCAGTACCTACAAATGGGCTAAGAAATGTAAAAATTATTACCATTGTTGCTCTTTTAGGTTTGGTTTTTCTTTCCGCAACAACCGGGTTATCTAGAATTAATACAGTTGGCGTCTCTCTTTTTTCTTCTATTTTTGATTGTTCATATAAAGGCAATATAAATGCAAGTATTTTATTTTGGATTTCAACATCTCTTGTTAATCTAATAAATGTTAAAGCTATTTGAGGTGAATTCCCTAATCTCAATAAATCATTTATATCTGTAGAGGTTTGAATACCGGATATTTTTTCTTTTAATGAATTAACCTTTGCTTCCTGAAGTTTAACTTCAGGTTCGTTTGCACTTAATATTTTTTTTACAACATCCAATTTTACCTCTTCTGCTTTCAATTCAGCTTCAAGAGAAAAAACAGATTGCGCTGAAGCTTTAATCTGTAAGTCCGGTGCAATACCATAAATTTGTTGAAAGGATTTAAGTGTATCTTCTGCTTTTGTTAATTCTGATTTAGCTAAATAATATCTTTTTTCTATAAATTCTCTGTTATTTTTTGCATTTAAAACATTCATTTCAATGTTAATTTTATTCAATTGCTCCAAGATAAACTCAACCATTTCTTTAGCAAGATCTTTATCTTTATCTAATACACTAATTCTCATTACACCTGATACATTATCAGTAGCAATTTTCAGTTTATTTTCTCTAAAATCTTTTATTGCATCTTCAATAAATCTATAATCTTCACGCTCCATTAAACCAAATTTATTGATCAGAGGTTCTAAACATCTTCTGCTTGAAATGATTTCTTCATAACCTGCTAGTTCTTTTGCTGTTTTTCCGCTGCCTAATCCAATATCATCAAGTCCACCAAAATCAGATATTCCCCCAATATCTAAACCACTTAATAAACTGCCTCCCTTACCACTGCTTTTAACAGTCGCTGTAGATGTAAAAATTAAGTCAAATACAAAGAAATATAGTATGATACTTAATATAAAAACGAATAATGTAAATAATAATATCGATTTTTTATTTTTTAAAAAAATTGATATTACATCAACAATATTTAATGATTGATTATTCAATGTTAATTTATTTTTCTATTAAATCTATTACTAAAATATCCTACTTCTGGGTCTGAATTACCAATAATGTCAACGAAACTACGCTTACAATTACACCTGCTACTTTTGCTATCAAATCAATATCATAAGCAAAATCACGATTTATTACTCTTGGTACATATACAAAATCGCTTGATTGAA